>NZ_JBIDAQ010000001.1:0-634933 GCF_043202555.1 Streptomyces sp. NPDC048182
CGCAGCAGCATGGGATTCGACTACATCCACTCCGCCGTCGACGACCACTCCCGCCTGGCCTACAGCGAGGTCCACCCGGACGAGAAGGCCGTCACCTGCGCCGGCTTCCTGCAGCGGGCCGCGCTCTTCTTCGCCGAGCACGGCATCACCCGCATCGCACGCGTCCTGACCGACAACGCGTGGCCCTACCGCAAGAGCTTCGCCTGGCGGCAGACGCTGGACGACCTCGGCGCGACCGGCAAGCTCACCCGCGCCTACCGGCCGCAGACCAACGGCAAGGTCGAACGCTTCAACCGCACCTTGCTCGATGAATGGGCCTACCTGCGGCCCTACACCAGCAACACCGAACGCACGGACGCCCTGACACACTTCCTGCACACCTACAACCACCACCGCGGCCACACCGCACTCGGAGGCAAGCCACCGATCAGCCGTGTGAACAACGCTGCGGGTCAATACACCTAGAGCCCCGGCCGGAGCACGTTCGGGTGTGCTCCACGGGCCGCGTGCCGGGGGCGCGGTGAGACTCGGGGCATGGATGTTCACGCTCCTCGCCGGATCCCCCGGGTCGCCGTCGCCCTGCTGGTGGTCGCCCCGCTCGTCGCCGGCTGCTCCGTCGCCGCGAGCCCGGGTGCCGGGGGTGAGCGGGCGGCGCCGACGGGGGCCGCCGCCGCGCCGACCGCCGCGAAGGGTCTGCAGGACGACTACGTGCGGGTGATCCGGGACGTGCTGCCGTCCGTCGTGCAGATCCAGGCCGGGGACGACCTCGGCTCGGGCGTCGTCTACGACGACAAGGGGCACGTCGTCACCAACGCGCACGTGGTCGGGGACCGCAAGACCTTCAAGGTGACGACCGCGCGGAGCGAGGAGCCGCTCACCGCGAAGCTGGTCTCCGCCTACCCCGAGCAGGATCTCGCCGTCATCAAGCTGGACAAGGTGCCCGAGGGGACGAAGTCGGCCCGGTTCGGGGACACCGAGCGGGTCGAGGTCGGGCAGATCGTGCTGGCCATGGGCTCGCCGCTGGGGCTGTCCTCCAGCGTGACGCAGGGCATCGTCTCGGCGACCGGGCGAACCGTCACCGAGGGCCGCAGCGGCGGCGGCACCGGCGCGACCATCGCCAACATGGTGCAGACCTCCGCCGCCATCAACCCGGGCAACAGCGGCGGCGCCCTGGTGAACCTGGACGGGCAGGTCGTCGGCATCCCGACCCTCGCCGCCACCGACCCCGGGCTCGGTGACAGCGCGGCGCCCGGCATCGGCTTCGCGATCCCGGCGTCGATGGTGAAGACGGTGGCCGACCAGATCGTGAAGGACGGCAAGGTCACCGACTCCGGCCGGGTGGCGCTCGGCATCACCGCCCGCACGGTCGTCGGCGACGGCTACCGGCCGGCCGGGGTGGCCGTGGTCGAGGTGAGCGAGGGCGGGGCCGCCGGCAAGGCGGGGCTGCGCGCCGGGGACGTCATCACCCGGGTGGGCAGGACGGACGTCTCCACGATCACGTCGCTCGCCGAGGCGCTGGCCCCCCTGGCGCCGGGCGACCGGACGAAGGTCACGTACACGCGCGACGGCGACGAGCGGACTGCGGACGTGACGCTGGGCGAGCAGTGAGCCAGGGCGGCCCCAGGATGCCGGGGCCGCCGTCCGCCGTCAGGCCTCTTCGGCGTGCAGGCTCATCGGGCCGTAGATCTCCGTCGCGTCCTCGAAGAGCCGCACCTGGTCGGTGCCGCCCTCCTGGAGGTCCTTCCAGTTCTCGCCGATCCAGGACTCGGCGTCGCCCTGCGTGGTGAACTCCTCGGGCTGCACGGCCGGCTGGACCTCCGTGCCGCCGGTCGTCTCGAACCGCCACGTCCATGCCGCCATGTACGCCTCCAAGATGTGAGCGCGGGTACTGCGGGAACCGGTACCCCGGATCGTCCCCGGGATCTTGGTCCGGTCCCCGGTCGCAGCCTACGCGGGCGCGCACGCCGACGGGTGACCGGTGAGAATCGGGGCGTGGACGTGACGCTGCTCGGAACCGGTGCCCCCGCGGGACTCCCCCGCCCCGACTGCCCGTGCGCGGCCTGCGCCGCGGCGCACGGCGCGGACGCGCGGGCGGCCACCGCGCTGCTCGTCGACGGGGCGCTGCTCCTCGACCTGACGCCGGGCGCCGCCTTCGCCGCCGCGCGGGCCGGGCGCTCCCTGGGCGGCGTGCGGCAGGTCCTGCTCTCCCACCCGCACGACGGCCCCGCCGTGGAGGTCCCGGCCGGGCTGCCCCAGCCGGGGCGCGTGCCCGACGGGCGGGAGCTGGCGCTGCTGACCGGGCACCGGGTGCGGGCGCTGGCGCTGGACGCGCCGGGCACGGGCTACGCGGTGACGGGTCCGGACGGCCAGCGGCTGCTGTACCTGCCGCCGGGCGGGGCGCCGGCCGGTCTGGAGGGGCCCGCCGAGGCGTACGACCTGGTCCTGGCGGACGTGGTGGGCCGCCCGGACGCGCTGGCCCGGCTGCGGGCGGCCGGCGCGGTGGGCCCGACGACGGACGTCGTCGCCGTGCACCTCGGCCACGAGGTGCCGCCCGGCCGCGAGCTGGCGCGGCGCCTGGCGGCGGCCGGCGCGCGGGCGGTGCCGGACGGGACGACGCTGGTGGTCGGCGCGTACGAGGACGTCCCGGACGTGCCGCGCCGCACGCTGGTCCTCGGCGGCGCCCGGTCGGGCAAGTCGGTGGAGGCGGAGCGGCGGCTCGCGGCGTTCCCCGGCGTGCTGTACGTGGCGACCGGCGGCACCCGCGGCGGGGACGCCGAGTGGGCGGCGCGGGTGGGCGCGCACCGGGAGCGCCGGCCGGGGTCGTGGCGTACGGCGGAGACCTGCGACCTGGTGCCGCTGCTGGCGGACGCCGGGCCGCCGCTGCTGGTGGACTGCCTGTCGCTGTGGCTGACGGACGCGATGGACGCGGTCGGGGCGTGGGACGACGCCCAGTGGGCGGACGGCGGGGAGCGGGCGCTGCGGGAGCGGGTGCGGGAGCTGACCGACGCGGTGCGGGCGACCCGGCGCACGGTCGTCGCCGTGTCGAACGAGGTCGGCTCGGGCATCGTGCCGGCCACCGCGTCCGGCCGCCGCTACCGTGACGAACTGGGGCGGCTGAACGCGGCGTTCGCGGACGAGTGCGAGCAGGTGGTGCTGGTGGTGGCGGGTCAGGCGGTGGTGCTGCGGGGGTAGACGCCGCCGGGCGTCGGGAGCGTGTGGTGGAGGCCGCGCCGGGACGCGAGGCGCGGTGCCGCGGATCCGGGCAGGGTTCAGCGCCGCCGGGCGAGGGCGCGGTCGGTCCGTCCCAGGGCCAGCGCCAGCGCCGCGCCGAGCAGCAGGACCGCCGCCACATTGCGCAGCGCCCTCGGGTAGCCGAGCGCCGTCACGTCCAGGAACGGGTACGGGTACCAGCCCGTCGCGGCGCCGTGCAGCAGGGTGTAGGCGATCCAGGCCACCGGCCAGGCGAACGACCAGCGGAGCGTGGCGCGGTCGGCGCGCCCGCGGGGCCCGAGGACGAGCCAGCCGAGGAGCGTCGCCGGCGGGGCCACGTAGTGGAACGCGATCGTGCACAGCAGGGCAGGACCCGACAGGTGGACCTTCGGGGCCAGCACGGTGACGAAGACCAGGCCCGTGACGATGATGCCGAGCAGCGACGTCATCCGCAGCACGCGCCACCACCGGCCGTCGCGGTGCGGGTCGAGCACCAGCCCGGCGCAGGCCGCGGCGACGAGCACGTTCGAGTCGACCGTGAAGTAGGAGAAGACCCGCACCAGCCGCGTCCCCGCATCGGTGCCGGGGTCGACGCGGCCGGAGTTGGCGTCGGCGCCGCCCGTGAGGAGCAGGGTGATCTGCGTGGCGAGGGCCGCCACGATCAGCAGGGCCAACAGGCCGTGGTACACCCGCGACGCCGTGGCGGATCGATCGGGGTGCGGGTGCGGCGGGTGGGGCACGGGGGGCTCCTTCGAGCGTGGTGGGTCGGGGTGGCGGGTGGCGCCGCCGGGGCGGTGGTCCGGGGGCGCGAGGAGCCGGGCGGTCAGTCTGGGAGAGGGCGGGCCCACACGCACGCTCCCCCACCGGGCACGGCGCGGACTCCCCAGGATCCGGCGGTGAGCCGGTCCACCAGGGCCAGCCCCCGCCCGCGCTCCCGACCGCCGCCCAGGTCGGCCCGGCGGGCCTCCCGGCACACCCCTGCCGACGGGCCGGGACCCCGCTCCAGGACTTCGACGCACACGCGGGCTCCGAGGGTCAGCCGGAGCTCGCAGGGCCCGTGCCCGTGCTCGTGCGCGTTGGCGACCAGCTCGCTGCAGACCAGCACCGCGGCGTCGACGGCCGGCCGGTCCGCCCCGGCCCGCGCCAACGCCCCGCGCAGGCGGGCCCGGGCCGGCCCCGTCGGGGCGGGCAGCGAAGGCTCCCAGCCGAGCAGCACGACCGGACGGGCCGAGGTGCGGTGCACGTACACGATGTCCTCCTGCGGTGAGCGCGGTGATCTCCTTCCAGGGAAGACGGCGCCGCCGGAGAACCCGGGAACCCCCGCCGGCGGTATCGGGGCACGATCCCGTCGAAAGGCCGAAGGTCCCGCACCGGCCCCGGGGCTCCTAGAGTGCGGGTATGCACGACGCCGATCTGCCCCACTCGTCCGCATCCCGGAGCGGGGGGACGGGTGCGCGCATCCTGATCGGCTGCGGAGACGCCGTACCGCCGGAGCGCGCCCGCGCCCTGTGCCGCGAGTTCCTCGGCTGCGACCCGGTCACGGCGGTCAGCGGGCCCGAGCTGCTCGCCCTGGCACGGTCCGGCGCACCGGATCTGATCATCACCGTCGCGGACCTGCCCGGCGAGGACGGGCCCCGGGTGGTCCGCGCGCTGCGCGACGAGGGCGATCACGTGCCGGTGCTCATCGTGTCGCGCCGCCGGGAGACCGCGGACGTCGTCCGCGGCTTCATGGCGGGAGCGGACGACTACGTCACCTGGCCGGGCGACGCCACGCTCCTCCAGCTCCGGGTGCGCGCGCTGCTGCGCCGCTCCTCCTGGGAGCGCCGGGCACGCCGGGGCGGAGGGGACGACGCCCCGACGGCAGGGGCCCAGGGGACCACGGTGGGTGACCTCACCCTGGACGAGGCGACCCGGACCATCTCCCGCGCGGGCACCGCGCTGCGCCTGACGCCGACGGAGTACGCGCTGCTCGAGCACTTCATGCGCCATCCGGGGCAGGTACTGAGCAAACGCCAGCTCCTGGAGGCGGTCTGGGGCACGGCACACGCGGGCCAGGAGACGCTGGAGACCTTCGTCCGCAGGCTGCGGCAGAAGCTGAACGCGACCGGCGACCCCGTCCTGCACACGCGCCGGGGCTTCGGCTACCTGCTCGATCCCGGCCGGGGCCCCGACGGCTGACCCCGTTCATCCCTCCTTGCGGGCGAGGACGCGGTGGGCGCGGGGGCCGGTGAGCAGGGTGCAGCCCAGTTCGGCCAGTTCGGCGCGGAGGCCGGCCGGGCGGGTCGCGGCGGGCGGGGCGAGCAGCCGGTGCGGGTCGGCGACGTCGAGCAGGAGCAGGCCGCCGGGGCGCAGCGCGTGCAGCGCGGCGCGCAGTTCGGCGCGGGGGTCGGCGGCGCGCTCCAGGTGCTGGAAGAGGCTGACGACGTCGTAACGGGCGCGCAGCCGGGCCGTGAGGTGCGGATCCGTCAGCCGCCCGACGTGGGCCTCCTCCAGGCGGTCGGCGGCGCGGGCGCGCAGCACGCGGTGGGTGGCGTCCAGGCCGTCGAAGGCGGTGTACGGGAAGTACGCGCGGGCGGTGGCCGGGAAGTCGGCGTCGCCGGTGCCGGCGTCGAGCCAGCTCTCGGGCTCCGGGCGGAGCCGCAGCACGGCGCGGGCGGCGGCGGCGTACCGCAGGCGGACGGCGGCGCGGACGGCCGGGTGGCCGGGGCGGGGCGGCAGCGGGGGGTTGCGGAACGCGTGCCGGCACTCCCGGCACCTCTCCAGCACGGCGCGCTGCGCCCCGGCCCGCCCGCCGCGCAGCGAACGGGAGCCGCACCAGGGGCAGTCCGCGCGGCGCGGCCCGTGCCGGGGCGGGGGCGGGGCGGCCGGCAGCGCGACCGTCGGCGGGTAGGAGGGCCGCGGGGGCTCGGGGGGCTCGGGGGGCTCGGGGGGCGCCGGCATGGCGGACGGTGCGGGCATGGGCGGCTCCCCTGGGAGAGTGCGGGGCGGACGACAATCCTCGCGAAACGTTACGTACGGGATGCCGCTCGGCGGTGTAACGACGCCGCCCCGGCGCGGTGCGGACCGGCCCCGCCGCGTGTTCGACCACGGCCGGTACTGTTCGGCGAATGAGCTCGCTGAATCTCGACGACTTCTCCGACCTGATCGAGCGCCCCGACGGCGGGGTGCGCCGCGACGCCGAGGACCGCCGGGAGCGGCAGGTCGTGCCGCCCGGGTCGCTGGGCCGCCTGGACGAGCTGGGCGAGTGGCTCGCGGCGGCGCAGGGCGTGGTGCCGGTGCGGCCCGTGGAGCGGCCCCGGGTGCTGCTGTTCGCCGGAGACCACAAGGTCGCCGAGCTGGGTGTGTCGGCGCGGGCGGCCGGTACGGCGGCGGAGCTGGTGCGCGAGGTGCTGGCCGGCGGGCGTCCGGTGTCGGTGCTGGCGCGGCGCCTCGGGGTGCCGGTGCGGGTGGTCGACATGGCCCTCGACTGCGACCCGGAGACGCTGCCGGCCGGGGTGGCCGGGCACCGGGTGCGGCGCGGGGGCGGGCGGATCGACGTCGAGGACGCGCTGACGCCCGAGGAGGCGGAGGCCGCCTTCCGGGCCGGCATGGCGGTGGCCGACGAGGAGGCCGACGCGGGGACGGACCTGGTGGTGCTGGGTGATGTGAGCGTGGGCGGCACGACGGCGGCGGGCACGCTGGTCGCCGCGCTGTGCGGGACGGACGCGTCGGTGGTGACCGGGCGGGGTGGGGTCGCGATCGACGATCTGGCCTGGATGCGGAAGTGTGCGGCGATCCGGGACGCGCTGCGGCGGGCGCGGCCGGTGCTGGGGGATCAGCTGCAGCTGCTCGCGACGGTGGGGGGCGCTGACCTTACAGCGATGACGGGGTTCCTGTTGCAGAGTGCCGTGCGGAAGGTGCCGGTGATTCTGGACGGTGTCGTGGCCGCCGCGTGTGCGCTGGTGGGGCAGCGGGTGGCCTTCCGGGCGCCGGACTGGTGGCTGGCGGCCCATGACAGCGGGGAGCCGGGGCAGGCGAAGGCGCTGGACCGGATGGCGTTGGAGCCGCTGCTCGCGCAGGGCGTGACGGTGGGGGAGGGTGCGGGGGGCTTGCTGGCACTGCCCCTGGTCCAGGCAGCGGCGGCGTTGTCGGCGGAGCTTCCGGAACGGGCACCGGAGTCGGTCTGACCGGCGGGGCGTGGCGCAGCCCGGCGTAGCGGGGTGCCGCTGCGCCCACCCGTGCCGCCCCAGCGGCACGACTGCCCGCAGCTATGCGGGAGGGTGGGCGGGCGCGTCACGACTGCCCGCAGCTCAGCGGACCCAGGGGCGCGGGGAACTGCGCGACCGGCCGCGACGTGCCCGCAGTCGGCAGATCACCGGCGCTCCACCTGCGGGACCGGGTCCGGGCGGCCGCCGATCCAGTCCTGGGCGGTGCGGAGGGGGCCGGCCCAGCGGCGGTCGTGGTGGTAGGCACGGAGCCGGGACCGGGCGCGAGCCCGCGGGCGGCGGCCGTAGAAACGCCGGGCCCACGGCGAGCCCGGCCGGGCCAGGCGCACCGCACCCACGAGGGCGACCAGCGGCACGATCACCCCGAAGATCGCCAACCGCGCCTTGCCCTTGCTCAGCGCGAGGAGCGAGAAGAGGAAGTTCACCGCCACCGTGCTGACCACGCCCGCCCGGTCCTGCAACTCCCCCTGCGAGACTTCGTCCACGCCGAACGGCGTGAAGCCGACCAGCACCAGGCCGACCAGGGCGGCCGTGACCACCACGACCTCCACGCTCTTGCGCCCCGCCTCCGTCCAGTACACGTCGTCCAGGTGCAGGATCAGCGCGAACTCGTCCAGCACGAGGCCCGCCCCCACGCCGAAGACCACCGCCGCCAGCGCGGAGCCCCACCCGTGCCGCCCCCCGGCGACCGCCGCGAAGCCGCCGACGAGGGTGAGGACGATCCCGGGCACCACGTGGTGAATGTGCACCCCGCCCGCCTCGACGTTGCCGAAGGGCCCCTTGCCCGCCCGGATGGCCCGGGTGACGATCCGGGTGATCACGAAGGTCAGCACGAAGGCCGTCAGCGCGAGGAGCAGCGGCAGCTTGCCCGGTTCCAGGATGTTGCGCTGCCACCAATCTCCCATATGTGCACTTTAGTCCCGGCCGCCCCGCCCGTCGCGGCTGCCCTTCCGACCGCCGGGTAGTCTGCGCCGATGTCCGAGACCCCCTCCGCCGACGGCCTCCGCTTCGCCTTCGGAACCCTCACCGTGCTCCCGGTCCGGGTCACCCGCTGGGACCGCCCGGCGGCGCGCGCCGGCATGCTGTGCGCGCCGCTGGTGGGTCTGGTCGTCGGCACCGCATCGGCCGCCGCCGGGGTCCTGCTGCTCCTCCTGGGCGCCGGTCCCCTCCTCGCCGGGATCGCCGCCACCGCCGTCCCGGCCCTGCTCACCCGGGGCCTGCACCTGGACGGCCTCGCCGACACCGCCGACGGGCTCGGCAGCGGCAAGCCCGCCGAGGACGCGCTGCGGATCATGAAGCAGTCGGACATCGGACCGTTCGGCGTGCTCACCCTGGTCCTCGTGCTGCTCGCCCAGGCCGCCGCCCTCGCCCGGGCGTACGACGCCTCCTGGGCGTCCGGTTCGCTCGCCGCAGCCCTCGCGGCGACCGCCGCCCGGGCGGCGCTGACCCTCGCGGCCCGCGCCGGGGTGCCGGCGGCCCGCCCGGAGGGGCTGGGCGCCGCGGTGGCCGGCGTGGTCCCGCGGGGCGGCGCCCTGGCCGCCGCCGCGGCCGTCGCGCTGGCCGGCGCCGCGGCGGGCGCGGCGCTCGGCCCGGCCGAGGCCGTCCGGGCCGCCGCCGCCGTCGTACTCGCCCTGTCCGCCGCCGAACTGCTCCTGCGCCGCTGCGTACGGCGCTTCGGCGGCGTCACCGGCGACGTGTTCGGCGCGGTCGCCGAGACGGCGGCGACGGCCGCGCTGGTGGTCCTGGCGCTCGGCCGCTGACCGCCGGACGCGTCGGCGAGCGTAGGCTCGGGTCGGGTTCGCGCCCGCCCGGGCGCGGACCGTCCGCAGGAGGGATCTAGGGTCGGATGTCGGGCCCGGTCGACCCACCCGCACTCGGCCACACCAGACTTCGTACGGAAGCGAGAACTCACCACCGTGACTGTTCTGACTCTCTCCACCGCCGCGGCGCCCGGCCTGCGGGCCGACGCGATCGTGATCGGTGTCGCCAAGGGCGCCCGCGGCCCGGTCCTGGCGCCGGGCGCCGAGGCCGTGGACAAGGCGTACGACGGCAAGCTGGCCGCCGTCCTGGAGACCCTCGGCGCCGCCGGTGCCGAGGGCGAGGTGACCAAGCTGCCCGCGCCGTCCGGCTCCAAGGCGCCCGTCGTCCTCGCGGTGGGCCTGGGCGCCGAGCCCGAGAAGGGCGCCGGCTTCGACGCGGAGACGCTGCGCCGGGCCGCCGGTGTCGCCGCCCGCGCCCTGACCGGCGCGAAGAAGGCCGGCTTCGCGCTGCCGCTCACCGAGGCCGCCGACGCCGGCGCCGTGGGCGAGGGCGTGCTGCTCGGCGCGTACTCCTTCGACGCGTACAAGGAGCACGGCAAGGATGCCAAGGGCGGCAAGGCGCCGCTGGCCGAGGCCGTGCTGCTCGGCGGCAAGCCGCGCGACAAGGCGTACAAGGCCGTCATCGAGCGCGCCGCGGCCGTCTCCGAGGAGCTGAACCGCGCCCGCGACCTGATCAACACCCCGCCGAACGACCTCGACCCCGAGGCGTTCGCCGCGCTCGCCGTGACCGCCGCCAAGGAGCACGGCCTGAAGGTCCAGGTGCTCGACGAGAAGGCGCTGACCAAGGGCGGCTACGGCGGCATCCTCGGCGTCGGCGCCGGCTCGGCGGCCGGGCCGCGGCTGGTGAAGCTGTCGTACACCTCGTCCAAGGCGAAGAAGTCGCTGGCCTTCGTCGGCAAGGGCATCACCTACGACTCGGGCGGCATCTCGCTGAAGCCGGCCGGGCACAACGAGACGATGAAGTGCGACATGAGCGGCGCCGCCGCCGTGTTCGCCGCGGTGGTGGCCGCCGCCCGGCTCGGCCTCGAGGTCAACGTGACCGGCTGGCTGGCGCTGGCCGAGAACATGCCGTCCGGTTCCGCCACCCGCCCGGGTGACGTGCTGCGCATGTACAGCGGCAAGACCGTCGAGGTGCTCAACACCGACGCGGAGGGCCGGCTGGTCCTCGCCGACGCCCTGTGGGCGGCCTCGGCGGAGAAGCCGGACGCGATCGTGGACGTGGCGACGCTGACCGGGGCGATGGTGCTGGCGCTGGGCAGCCGGACGTACGGGATCATGGCGAACGACGACGCGTTCCGCTCCGCGGTGCACGAGGCTGCGGAGGAGGTCGGCGAGCCGGCGTGGCCGATGCCGCTGCCGGAGCACCTGCGCAAGGGGATGGACTCCCCCACCGCGGACATCGCGAACATGGGTGAGCGGATGGGTGGGGGGCTCGTCGCCGGGCTCTTCCTGCGCGAGTTCATCGGTGAGGGGATCACCTGGGCGCACCTCGACATCGCCGGGCCCGCGTTCAACGAGGGCGGGCCGTTCGGGTACACGCCCAAGGGCGGGACGGGGACCGCGGTGCGGACGCTGGTGCGGCTGGCCGAGCTGACGGCCGCCGGGGATCTTGGCTGAGGTTCGCCTACCAGCCCGGGGGTGCGGGTGATTGTGCGGCTGCGAGTGCGTCGTGGCTCGTCGCGCAGTTCCCCGCGCCCCTCAGGGCGTTGTCCGCGCCGTCCCCTTGCAAGCGAACGTGGGGTGTCTCACACTCCAGCCCGGCGTCTCGTTCTGCTGGTGTAAGTGCGAAGATGGGGCCTGGCAGGACAGGGCCCCCACCTAAGGGCCGAGATCAAGAGCGGCCGGACACCAGCCGCCGACCGGTCACTGGAGACCGGCGTGGCGCACATGCATGGAGGACGTGACGTGGCGAACGACGCCAGCACCGTTTTCGACCTAGTGATCCTCGGCGGTGGCAGCGGTGGTTACGCCGCGGCGCTGCGCGGGGCGCAGCTGGGCCTGGACGTCGCCCTGATCGAGAAGGACAAGGTCGGCGGTACCTGCCTGCACAAGGGGTGCATCCCCACCAAGGCCCTGCTGCACGCCGGTGAGATTGCCGACCAGGCCCGCGAGAGCGAGCAGTTCGGTGTCAAGGCCACGTTCGAGAGCATCGACGTGCCGGCCGTGCACAAGTACAAGGACGAGGTGATCTCGGGCCTCTACAAGGGTCTGCAGGGCCTGGTCGCCTCCCGCAAGATCACGTACATCGAGGGCGAGGGCCGGCTGTCCTCGCCGACCTCGGTCGACGTGAACGGGCAGCGGGTCGAGGGCCGCCACGTCCTGCTGGCGACCGGCTCCGTGCCGAAGTCGCTGCCGGGTCTGGAGATCGACGGCGACCGGATCCTCTCCTCCGACCACGCCCTGAAGCTGGACCGCGTGCCGAAGTCCGCGATCGTGCTGGGCGGCGGCGTGATCGGTGTCGAGTTCGCCTCGGTGTGGAAGTCCTTCGGCACCGACGTCACGGTCATCGAGGGCCTCAAGCACCTCGTCCCGGTCGAGGACGAGAACAGCTCCAAGCTCCTGGAGCGCGCCTTCCGCAAGCGCGGCATCAAGTTCAACCTGGGCACCTTCTTCGAGAAGGCCGAGTACACCCAGGACGGCGTCCGGGTCACCCTCGCCGACGGCAAGACCTTCGAGGCGGAGATCCTGCTCGTCGCCATCGGCCGCGGCCCGGTCTCGCAGGGCCTGGGCTACGAGGAGGCCGGCGTCGCGACCGACCGCGGCTTCGTCCTGGTCGACGAGTACATGCGCACCAACGTGGAGACGATCTCCGCCGTCGGCGACCTGGTCCCCACCCTCCAGCTCGCGCACGTCGGCTTCGCCGAGGGCATCCTGGTGGCGGAGCGGCTGGCCGGCCTCAAGGTCGTTCCCGTCGACTACGACGGCGTGCCGCGGGTGACGTACTGCCACCCGGAGGTCGCCTCCGTCGGTGTCACCGAGGCGAAGGCCAAGGAGGTCTACGGCGCGGACAAGGTCGTCACCATCAAGTTCCCGCTGGGCGGCAACGGCAAGAGCCGGATCCTGAAGACCGCGGGCGAGATCAAGCTCGTCCAGGTCAAGGACGGCGCCGTGGTCGGCGTGCACATGGTGGGCGACCGCATGGGTGAGCAGGTCGGCGAGGCGCAGCTGATCTACAACTGGGAGGCGCTGCCCGCCGAGGTGGCCCAGCTCATCCACGCCCACCCGACGCAGAACGAGGCGCTCGGCGAGGCCCACCTGGCGCTGGCCGGCAAGCCGCTGCACATGCACGACTGACGCCTTCGGTCATTCGGGCGCGACGACACAGACTTCCGCACTTTCGTAAGGAGCAACCGAAACCATGGCGGTTTCCGTAACCCTTCCGGCGCTCGGTGAGAGCGTCACCGAGGGCACCGTCACCCGCTGGCTGAAGGCCGAGGGTGAGCGCGTCGAGGCCGACGAGCCGCTGCTCGAGGTCTCGACGGACAAGGTCGACACCGAGATCCCGGCGCCCGCCTCCGGCGTGCTGTCCTCGATCAAGGTCGCCGAGGACGAGACCGTCGAGGTCGGCGCCGAGCTGGCGCTGATCGACGACGGTTCCGGCGCCCCGGCCGAGCAGCAGGCCCCGGCGCAGGAGGAGCAGGAGCAGGCCCCGGCCGAGCCGGAGCAGCCGGCCGAGCAGCCCGCCTCCGCCGCCCCGTCCACCGAGCAGTCCGCCGAGGCGCCCGCGCCGTCGGCCGACTCCGCGTCCGGCGGCGGCTCCGCGCAGGGCACCGACGTGGTCCTGCCCGCGCTCGGCGAGTCCGTCACCGAGGGCACCGTCACCCGCTGGCTGAAGTCGGTCGGCGACGACGTGGAGGCCGACGAGCCGCTGCTCGAGGTCTCCACCGACAAGGTCGACACCGAGATCCCGGCGCCGGCCTCCGGCACCCTGCTGGAGATCGTGGTCGGCGAGGACGAGACCGCCGAGGTCGGCGCCAAGCTGGCCGTCATCGGCGAGAAGGGCGCGGCCCCGGCCAAGGCCGAGCAGCCGGCCCCGGCCGAGCCCGAGCCCGCCAAGGAGGAGCCGGCCAAGCAGGCCCCCGCGCCCGCGCAGCCCGCCCCCGCCCAGGAGGCTCCGGCCAAGGAGGCGCCCGCCCCGCAGGCCCCGACGACGCCGGCCCCGCAGCAGCAGACCACCCCGGCGCCCGACCCGGTGCCGTCCGCCCCGGCGCCCGCGCCGGCCCCCGCCCAGGCCCCGGCCCCGGCCGGCGGCGCGGGCGACGACGGCGCCTACGTCACCCCGCTGGTGCGCAAGCTCGCCTCGGAGAACGGCGTCGACCTGTCCTCGGTGAAGGGCACCGGCGTCGGTGGCCGCATCCGCAAGCAGGACGTCATCGCCGCCGCCGAGGCCGCGAAGGCCGCCGCCGCGGCTCCGGCCGCCCCGGCCGCCGCCGCGCCCGCCGCGAAGAAGGCCCCCAAGCTGGAGGCGTCCCCGCTGCGCGGCCAGACCGTGAAGATGCCGCGGATCCGCAAGGTCATCGGCGACAACATGGTCAAGGCGCTGCGCGAGCAGGCGCAGCTGTCGACGGTCGTCGAGGTCGACGTCACGCGGCTGATGAAGCTGCGCGGGCGGGCCAAGGACTCCTTCGCCGCGCGCGAGGGCGTCAAGCTCTCCCCGATGCCGTTCTTCGTCAAGGCGGCGGCCCAGGCGCTGAAGGCCCACCCGGCCGTCAATGCCAAGATCAACGAGTCCGAGGGCACGATCACCTACTTCGACACCGAGAACATCGGTATCGCGGTGGACTCCGAGAAGGGCCTGATGACCCCGGTCATCAAGCGCGCCGGCGACCTCAACCTGGCCGGCATCGCCAAGGCCACGGCGGAGCTGGCGGGCAAGGTCCGCGGCAACAAGATCACCCCGGACGAGCTGTCCGGCGCGACCTTCACCATCTCCAACACCGGTTCGCGCGGCGCGCTGTTCGACACGATCATCGTGCCGCCGGGCCAGGTCGCGATCCTCGGGCTCGGGGCCACGGTCAAGCGGCCGGCGGTCATCGAGACCGAGGAGGGCACGGTCATCGGCGTCCGGGACATGACGTACCTGACGCTGTCCTACGACCACCGCCTGGTGGACGGTGCCGACGCCGCGCGCTACCTGAACGCGGTCAAGGCGATCCTGGAGGCCGGCGAGTTCGAGGTCGAGCTGGGTCTCTGACCCCTGGCCTCGGGGTCCAGCGGGTGCCCCCGTCCGGAGTTGCTCCGGGCGGGGGCTTCCGCATGACGGGGCCGTGACGCCGTGTAAGTCTCGTCTCACCTGCGTGAAAGCGCCCCCGTGCGCCCTTCCGGTCCGGCGTGGCCGCCGTATTGTCTTTACGTCAACGCCCCCGGGGGCCGTCAGAGCCCCATTCGAAGGAGCCCTCATGACCGCGCCCGTCGTCCACTCGCTGCGCGAGCAGATCCGCGAGCACATCCTGGAAGGGATCATCAGCGGACGCTGGCAGCCGGGCGAGCGGATCGTGGAGCGCCGGATCGCCACCGAGCTGGAGGTCAGCCAGACGCCGGTGCGGGAGGCGCTGCGCGAGCTGGAGTCGCTGCGGCTGATCGAGTCGGCGCCGAACAAGGGCGTGCGGGTGCGGAACCTGACCTCGGCGGACCTGGAGGAGAGCTACCCGGTGCGGGCCGGTCTCGAGGCCATCGCGGCGGAGCTGGCGGCGGAGCGGCTGGCGGTGGACTGCTCGGCCCTGGAGCCGCATGTCGCCGCGTTGTACGAGGCGGACCGGGACGCGGACGGAACGGCCCAGGTGCGGCACACGGTGGGGTTCCACCGGGAGCTGGTGCGGGCGGCCGGGAACTCGGTGCTGCTGCACACGTGGGAGGGGCTGGGGATCGAGGTGTTCACGGCGCTGTCGATACGGTGGCTGGGGACGGTGCAGCAGTCGTACGCGGAGGAGCACGAGGACCTGGTCGCCGCGTTCCGGCGCCGCGACCCGTTGATCGCCGACCTGGTCAAGTCCCACGTCCTGGGCTGCGCCCCGCGTCCGTAGGGCTTCTTTCGCCCCCGCCGCCCCTACCCGTCCCGTCCCCGGGGGCTCCGCCCCCGAACCCCCGTTCGCGCAGTTCCCCGCGCCCCTGGGCACCTGCGCGAACGCCCGATTTGACCGTCACCCCGTGCCATCACCGAAGGCACGCCGTGCCGACTTTTGCCGATTCGAAAGCTTTAGGCCCCCCAACCTTTGATCGATCATCGATCAGGGAGTTACAGTCACCGACGGGCTTCCACAGGAGCCCGAGTCTGCCCTGTCCTGCCAAAGACTTAGGGCAACCCCTTCGACTGAGGAAGGCGGCGACATGACCGACCCCAAGGCCATCCAGCCGAGCGAGCTCGACCAGCTCCCGGACCGCGATCCGGAGGAGACCGCCGAATGGCGGGCCTCCCTGGACGCCGTCACGAAGGCGGCCGGGCCGCACCGTGCCGCGTACCTGATGCGCCGCACGCTGGAGCGCGCCGAGGGCGCCGGCGTGGCGCTGCCGAAGCTCCTGGAGACGGACTACGTCAACACCATCCCGACCGGCGCCGAGCCGGCCGTGGACGGTGACGAGGAGCTCGAGCAGCGGATCACCGCCTGGAACCGCTGGAACGCCGCGGCGATGGTGACCCGCGGCAGCAAGCACGGCGTCGGCGGCCACATCGCCACCTTCGCCTCCGCGGCCTGGCTCTACGAGACCGGCTTCAACCACTTCTTCCGCGGCAAGGAGGGCGACGGCTCGGGCGACCAGCTCTACGTCCAGGGCCACGCCTCCCCCGGCATCTACGCCCGCGCCTTCCTGGACGGCCGGCTGGACGAGTCCCACCTGGACAACTTCCGCCGCGAGGCCGGCGGCAACGGACTGCCGTCCTACCCGCACCCGCGCCGGCTGCCCTGGCTGTGGGAGTTCCCGACGGTGTCCATGGGCCTCGGCCCGATCTCCGCGATCTACCAGGCGCGGTTCAACCGCTACCTGACCAGCCGCGGCATCAAGGACGTCTCCGAGTCGCACGTCTGGGCGTTCCTCGGCGACGGCGAGATGGACGAGCCGGAGTCGACCACCGCGCTCACGCTCGCCTCCCGCGAGGGCCTGGACAACCTGACCTTCGTCATCAACTGCAACCTGCAGCGCCTCGACGGCCCGGTCCGCGCCAACTTCAAGATCGTGCAGGAGCTGGAGGCCCAGTTCCGCGGCGCCGGCTGGAACGTCGTCAAGACGCTGTGGGGCACCGCCTGGGACGAGCTGTTCCAGCTCGACACCACCGGCGCCCTGGTACGCCGGCTGCGCGAGGTACCGGACGCGCAGGTGCAGACGTACCAGACGCGCGACGCGGCCTACATCCGCGAGGACTTCTTCGGCAAGGACCCGGCGCTCGCCGAGATGGCGAAGCTGCTGTCCGACGACAAGATCCTCGAGTGCTTCCACTTCTCGCGCGGCGGCCACGAGGCCCGCAAGGTCTACGCCGCGTACAAGGCGGCGCTGGCCCACAAGGGCGCGCCGACCGTGATCCTGGCCCAGACGGTCAAGGGCCACACCCTCGGCGAGGGCTTCGCGTCCAAGAACGCCAACCACCAGATGAAGAAGCTGACGGTGGACGAGTTCAAGGGCATGCGCGACCTGCTCGGCCTGCCGATCAAGGACAGCGACTTCGTCGACGGCGTGGTCCCCTACGGCCACCCCGGCGCCGACTCCCCCGAGGTCCGCTACCTCCAGGAGCGCCGCGCGGCGCTCGGCGGCCCGGCCCCGGCCCGCCGCCTGCACCCGGTCGGCCCGCTGCCCGCCCCGGCGGACAAGGCGTTCGCCGCCTTCGACAAGGGCTCGGGCTCGCAGAGCGTGGCGACCACCATGGCCTTCGTCCGCCTGGTCAAGGACCTGGTCCGCGACAAGGAGACCGGCAAGCGCTGGGTGCCGATCGTCCCCGACGAGGCGCGCACCTTCGGCATGGAGTCGCTCTTCCCGTCGCTCGGGATCTACTCCCCCAAGGGCCAGACGTACGAGCCGGTCGACCGCGACCAGCTGATGTACTACAAGGAGGCCAAGAACGGCCAGATCCTCAACGAGGGGATCACCGAGGCCGGTTCGATGGCCGACTTCATCGCCGCCGCGTCGTCGTACGCGACGCACGGCGAGGCGATGATCCCGTTCTACATCTTCTACTCGATGTTCGGCTGGCAGCGCACCGCCGACCAGATGTGGCAGCTCGGCGACCAGCTCGGCCGTGGCTTCCTGGTCGGCGCCACGGCCGGCCGCACCACGCTGACCGGCGAGGGCCTCCAGCACGCGGACGGCCACTCCCCGGCCATCGCGGCGACCAACCCGGCGGCGCTGACGTACGACCCGGCCTTCGCCTACGAGGTCGCGGCGATCGTCAAGGAGGGTCTGCGCCGGATGTACGGCGAGGCGGCGCCCGGCGAGGACCAGGACGTCTTCTACTACCTCACCGTCTACAACGAGCCGATGCCGCAGCCGGCCAAGCCGTCCGCGCCCGGCGTCGACCAGGGCATCGTCAAGGGCCTGTACCGCTTCAACACCGCGGAGTCGGCGGGCCTGACCCCGGCGGCGAACGCCCCGCGTCTCCAGCTGCTCGGCTCGGGCACGGCGATCCACTGGGCGCTGAAGGCGCAGAAGCTGCTCGCCGAGGAGTGGGGCGTGGCCGCCGACGTGTGGTCCGCGACGTCCTGGACGGAGCTGCGGCGCGACGCGCTGGACGCCGACGCGGCCCTGCTGCGCGGCGAGGAGCGGGTGCCGTTCGTCCGCCAGGCGCTCCAGGGCGCCGAGGGCCCGGTCCTCGCGGTCTCCGACTACATGCGCCAGGTCCCCGACCAGATCGCGCAGTGGGTCGAGCAGGACTGGTCCTCGCTGGGCGCCGACGGCTTCGGCCTGTCGGACACCCGGGAGGCCGCCCGCCGCCACTTCGGCGTCGACGCGGAGTCCATCGTGGTCGCGGCCCTCGCCCAGCTCGCCAAGCGCGGCGAGGTGCAGGCGGCGTCCGTGAAGGAGGCGCGCGAGCGCTACGGTCTCTGAGACCTGTGCAGGAGGCCCCCCGCCGGTGGCGGGGGGCCTCCTGCATGATGTGGACCATGCGCGCTGCCCGGTTGATCAAGATGGTGCTGCTGCTCCAGTCCCGGCCGTCGATGACCGCCGCCGAGCTGGCCCGGGAGCTGGAGGTCTCGGAGCGCACCGTGACCCGGGACGCGCAGGCGCTGTCCGAGGCGGGCGTGCCGGTGTACGCGGAGCGCGGCCGGGCCGGCGGGTACCGGCTGGTCGGCGGCTACCGCACCCGGCTGACCGGCCTGGCCCGCGGCGAGGCGGAGGCGCTGTTCCTGTCCGGGGTGCCGGGGGCGCTGCGCGAGATGGGCCTGGAGGACGCGGCCTCGGCGGCCCGCCTGAAGGTCTCCGCCGCGCTGCTGCCCTCGCTGCGGGACGCCTCCCGCACGGCGGCCCAGCGCTTCCACCTGGACGCCCCGAACTGGTTCCGCGAGCCGGAGACGCCCGCGCTGCTGCCGGCGGTCGCCGACGCGGTGTGGGACGACCGCCGGGTCGCCGCCCGCTATCTGCGGGGCGGGGAGGAGGTCGTGCGGGAGCTGGAGCCGTACGGGCTCGTCCTGAAGGCGGGTGTCTGGTACCTGTGCGCCCGCGCGGCGGACGCCGGCTCCTTCCGGGTCTACCGCATCGACCGCTTCACCTCGGTCGACCCCGGCGAGGAGCGCTTCACCCGGGTCGAGGACTTCGACCTGCCCGCCTTCTGGGCCGAGCGCGCCGAGCAGTTCGCCCGCTCCATCCTGCGGGCCGAGGTGACGGTCCGCCTCTCCCCCGAGGGCGCCCGCGTCCTGCCGCACGTGGTGGGCGCGGTCCCGGCCGAGGAGTCCCTCGCCGCGGCGCCGGACCCCGGCCCGGACGGCTGGCTCACGGTCACCCTGCCGGTGGAGTCCGAGGAGGTCGCGCACTCCCACCTGACCGCCCTGGGCGCGGAGGTGGAGGTGCTGGCCCCCGAGGCGCTGCGCGCCCGCATGGCGTCGGCGGCGCGGCGGCTCGGGGGCATGTACGGGGTCTGAGCCCGGCCCCGGAGGGCCCGCTACGGCTGACGTGTGGCCGTCACGACTGACGTGTGGCCGTGTCGATCACCGCGGTGACCACCATCGTCCCGGCGAGACTGCCCAGCGCGACCAGGCCGACGCCGATGGCGAAGAGGCCGCTGGAGTCGTCCGACCAGTCGGCGAAGGCGGCGGCGGTCAGGCCGGCCGAGGTGCCGAGCACGGCGGCCACGAAGTGGTGCCGGTAGGCGGTCCAGGCCACCGCCGCCAGCAGGGTCAGCACCAGGCCGGCCACCTGCCAGCCGGCGTACGGGCCGGTCTCGCTGCCGTCGGGGTGGGTGTCGCGGTGCTGGTCCCAGCCCAGCCAGGCCGCCCACAGGGCCGCCGACACGACGGCCAGGGCGGGGATCGACAGCAGGTGCAGGGCGGGTTTCGTCCATTGCTCTCGGCGCATGACTCCAGGGTCGCCGGGCCCCCGGGCCCCGGCCAGGGCCCGGGTACTCAGGTTGATCTGAGTACCCGGGCCCGCTCCCCCGTCTGCCTCCATAACGATCCGCCCCACTCCGCGTGCGTACGGCCCGCCGAGGCCCGATGCTGGACCCGTGATGGACGAGACGGAGTTCTGGGAGCTGATCGACACCGCCCGCCGGGCCGCCGACGGCGACCCCGAGGACCAGGCCGACCTGCTCACCGAGCGGCTGCTCGACCTGGACCCGGACATGGTCCTGGACTTCGCCCGCCACTTCGAGGCCCGCTACAACCGGGCCTGCACCTGGGACCTGTGGGCCGCCGCCTGGATCCTGCTCGGCGGGGCGAGCGACGACGCCTTCGACGCCTTCCGCTGCTGGCTGATCGGCCAGGGCCGCGAGGTCTACGAGGGCGCCGTGCACGAGCCCGACGCGCTCGCCGAGCTGCTCGACGACTTCGACGAGGAGCTGGACGGCGACGGCGAGGAGATCGGCTACGCGGCCGACGAGGCGTACGAGCAGCTCACCGGCACCGTCACGCCCGAACTGGGCATCTCCCCCGCCCCGGCCGAGCCGCTGGGCGCCCCGGTCGACCTGGAGGACGACAGCGCCCTGGCGGCGCGGCTGCCCCGGCTGTGGGAGCGGTTCGGGGACGGCTGACGGCGCTCAGGGGCGGCCCTGGAGGCGCGCGGCGACCTCTCTGATGTGCGGGAGGCGGGCGCTGAGGGCCGCGCCCGGGCAGTCGGTCTGGTAGCCGTCGCCGTGGCCCGCGAGGGCGGGCAGCGTGGCGGTGGCGCCGGCCGCGAACCGGCTCAGGCCGTTGCTGGAGACCAGGCGCACCCGCCCGCGGGGGTCGGTGTCGGTGGTGCCGAGCTTCCAGGCGGCCACCGCGGCGATGGCGTCGGTCAGCGCCTTCGGCACCGGCACCCCGGCGGTGAAGGTGCCCAGGGCCGCGATGCCGGCGGTGCGGTGGTTGAACCCCTGGGTGTGGGCGCCGGTGACGGCCCGGTCGATGCCGCCGGCCCGGCCCTCGTAGATCGTGCCGCAGCGGTCGACGACGAAGTTGTACCCGATGTCGTCCCAGTCCCGGGCGCCGGTCTGGCCCTGGTAGACACCGCGCAGGACGGCGGGCGTGTCGGCGCAGTCGTAGTCGTTGGGGGTGTCGGTGTGGTGCACGAAGACGGCGTGCACGGAGTCGTCGTAGCGCGGCGGGGGCTGCTTGCGGGCGGCGTCGCCCAGCCAGGCCGAGCGGGGCACGACGGGCGGGCGGGGCGCGCGGTGGCCGGCGGCGGGCCGTGCGGCGGCGGTGGTGCGGGTGCGGTCCACCGCGTGTTCCACCCCGGCGGCGCACAGCCCGAGCGCGGCGACGGCGGCGAGCCCCGGCAGGCAGGCGAGCAGCACGAGGGCGGCCCCCCGGGCGCGGGCGGCGCCGCGCCCCCGCGTTCCCCGTCCTCCCGAGACCGACATGTCCCCACTGTCCGCCGCCCGCGCCCGGTGCGCGACGCGTGCTGTGCCACCCGGTGGAACCGGGGGCCCGCTCAGGGGTGCAGCCGCTGCCCCATCAGGACGTCGTCCACGTACTCCCCGGCGAGGTGGAACTCCTCCGGCTGGACGCCCTCGACGACGAAGCCCTCCGACTCGTAGAGCTTGCGGGCCGCCGTGTTGTGGCCCAGTACGCGCAGCGTGATGCGGCGGGCGCCCAGCCGGCGGGCCTCGGCGACGGCGGCGCGGACCAGGGCGCGGCCGACGCCCCTGCCGCGGGCGGTGTCGGAGACGGCGAGGCCGCGGATCTGGCGGACGTGGGTGTTGGAGGCCAGGGGGGTGGGGAAGCCGAGGCGGACGTAGCCGACGGGTGTGCCGTCGACCTCCGCGACCAGGTGGTCCGCGGGGCTCGCGTGCTCGCGGAAGAAGGGCTCGTCGGGCTCCGGCCGGGGCGAGACGGCGTGCAGGGGGGACCAGGTCTCCGCGTCGAGCCGGCGCAGCGGCCCGTCGTCGTCGTACCGGCCGGGACGTATGTGTGCTGCGGACATGGCGGTCACTGTACGACGCGGTCCGGGCGCCGGGTCACGGGATTTCGCGGCGGTGCCGGGCAGGATGAGTCCATGGAACGAATCGCGGTGGCCGGCGCGTCCGGCGTCATCGGCAGCGCCCTGGTGC
Source organism: Streptomyces sp. NPDC048182 (assembly GCF_043202555.1). Lineage (NCBI taxonomy): Bacteria > Bacillati > Actinomycetota > Actinomycetes > Kitasatosporales > Streptomycetaceae > Streptomyces > Streptomyces sp. NPDC048182. The sequence goes on from NZ_JBIDAQ010000001.1 coordinate 21,900, forward strand.
GGTCCCTGGAGACCGACGGACACGACGTGGTGCGGCTGGTCCGACGGCCGCCCCAGGGGGCCTCCGAGGTCCGCTGGGACCCCGAGGCGGGGCGGGTGGACGCGGCGGGCCTGGCCGGCTGCACGGCGGTGGTCAACCTGGCCGGGGCGGGCATCGGGGACCGCCGCTGGTCGGAGGCGTACAAGACACGGATCCGGGCCAGCCGGGTGCACGGCACGACGGCGCTCGCGGAGGCGCTGGCCGCCATCGAGCCGGACCTGCGGCCACGGGTGCTCCTCAACGGCAGCGCCATCGGCTACTACGGCGACACCGGCGACCGGCAGGTGGACGAGGGCGCCCCGGCGGGCGAGGGCTTCCTGCCGTCGGTGTGCGTGGAGTGGGAGGCCGCGGCGGCGCCGGCCCGGGAGGCGGGGGTGCGCACGGTGTTCGCCCGCACCGGGCTGGTCGTCTCGTCCAAGGGCGGCGCCTGGGGGCGGCTGATGCCGCTGTTCCGGGCGGGATTGGGCGGCCGGCTCGGGGACGGCTCGCAGTACTGGTCGTTCGTGGCGCTGCACGACGAGGTGGCGGCGCTGCGGCACCTCCTCGAGCGCGCCGACCTGTCCGGGCCCTTCAACCTGACGGCCCCGCACCCGGTGACGAACCGTGAGGTGACCGCGGCCATGGGGCGGGTGCTGCACCGGCCGACGCCGTTCCCGGTGCCCGCCCCGGTGCTGCGGGCCGCGCTCGGGGAGATGGCGGGCGACGTGCTGGGCAGCCAGCGGGTGGTGCCGGCCCGGCTGGAGGAGTCGGGGTTCCGGTTCGCGTTCCCGGAGATCGACGGGGCGATCCGCGCGGCGCTGTGACGCGCCGGGGCGATCCGCGCGATCGGGGGCGACCGTTTCGCGTCCGCATGCGACCGCTGTGCGACCGTGCTCTGCTCCCGCGCGACTGACGAAGACCGGTCACCGCCCTAACCTCGTGCCGAACTCGGGTATCCCTCAAGCCGGTCGGGGGCATGACGTCCCCAGCGACCGCGCAACCCCTAGGAGGGGCACGTGCACGAGCACCAGGCGGACGTCGTCGTCGTGGGGGCCGGGATCGCCGGACTCGCCGCGGCGCATCGGCTGACCAGCGCAGGAGTGCGGACCGTGGTCCTGGAGGCCGCCCACGGGGTGGGCGGCCGGATGACCACCGAGAAGGTCGACGGCTTCCGGCTCGACCGGATCGGCCACCTGCTGTCCACGGCCCACCCCGAACTGCACCGCGTCCCCGCCCTGGACGGCCTGGCGGTGCTGCCCTTCGCGCCCGGCGTCCTGCTGCACGGCGAGGGCCGCCACCACCGCGTGGGCGCCCCCGCGGGCACGGGGGGCGCACGGGGCGCACGAGGGGCGCTGCACGCCGTGCGGGCCCTGGCGGGCGCGCCCCGGCCGGGTCCCGCGGGAGCGCTCCCGGCCGCGCGGCACCCGGCCCCGGTGCTCCCCGGGCCGGGGTGGACACCGGGCCGGGTCCTGGGCTGGGCCCCGGGCCGCATCCCGGGACGGGCCCCGGCCCGGGTCCCGGGCCGGACGCCGGGGTGGGCACCGGGCCGGGCCCCGACGGGGGGATCCGGCGGCACGCCCGTGGGGGGATCGGGCGGAACCCCGGTAGGCGGATCCGGCGGAACCCCGGTGGGGGAACCCGGCAGGACCCCTGCGGGGGAACCCGGCAGGACCCCCGCATGGGCACCTGGCCGGACCTCCGGGCGGGGAACCGTCGGCCTCGCGTCCGTGCCCCGCGCCCGGGCCGCCGCCCCGCTCGGCACCGCCGTCGACCAGGCACGGCTCGGCGCCGCCCTGGCCCGGCTCGCGCACACGCCGGTGGAGCGGCTGCTCGCCCGCCCCGAACTGCCCGCCGCGCGGGCGCTGGCGGCGCGCGGGCTGCCCGCCCGCACCGTCGACGGCTTCCTGCGCCCGCTGCTCGCCGCCCTGCTGTGCGACCCGGACCTCACCACCTCCAGCCGGTGCGCCGACCTCGCACTGCGCGCCTTCGCGAGCGGGCGGCTCGGGCTGTCCGCCGGGGGCGCCGAGGCGCTGCCCCAGCTGCTGGCGCGCACCCTGCCGCCGGGCACCGTGCGCACCGGCGTGCGGGCCGTGTCGGTGGCGACCAACGCCGTGACCACGGCCGAGCACGGGGTCGTGCGGTGCCGGGCGGTGCTGGTGGCGACCGACGCCGGGGCCGCCGCCGAGCTGCTGCCCGGGCTGCGGGTGCCGGACTTCCACCCGGTGACAGTGGTGCACCACACCACCGACGAGCCGCCCGCCACCGGCGCCTGGCTGCTGCTCGACGCCGACCGCGGCGGCCCGGTCGCGCACACGGCGGTGGTCAGCGAGGTCGACCCGTCCCGCGCGCCGGCCGGCCGGGCCCTGGTCTCCTCCACCGTCCTCGGCCCGCCGCCGGCCGACGTGGACACCGCCGTGCGCGGCCACCTGGCCCGCCTCTACGGCACCCCGACCGCCCGCTGGGAGACCCTCGCCGTGCACCACACCGCCGAGGCGGTGCCGGTCATGCGTCCCCCGCACGACCCCCGGCGGCCGGTGCGTCTCCTCGCCGGCCTGTACGTCTGCGGCGACCACCGCGACACCAGCACCGTCCAGGGCGCCCTGCGCTCGGGGCGGCGGGCCTCGGCGGCGATCCTGGCCGACCTGGGCGCGGACCGTCCGATGCACACGGCGGACCCGCTGCCGACGGCCGCTTAGGGACGTCTACGGCAGCGCGGCGACCTTCTCCCGGTAGCCGCGCACCGGCGCCGCGTCCCGGTACGGCTCGAGGCGGCGCTCGAAGTCGCGGACGTACTCCGTCGCCCTGGCCGAGCGCATCTCGGCCGCCTGCCCGGCCGCGTCGGCGCCGAGCAGGCACGCCTGGTCGAGTTCGCCGAGGCCCAGCCGGGCGGTGGCGAGGACGACCTGGCAGAACAGGCGGCTGCGGGCGTAGCCGGGCGCGCGCAGCCGCAGCGAACGCTCGGCGTGCTGGGCGGCGGCGCGGAACTGCTGGAGGTCGCGGTGGCAGTGGCCGAACTCGTCGGCGAGCTGCGCCTCGTCGAAGAAGCGCGCCCAGTGCGGGACCTCGTCGCCCGGCCGGGCGGCGCCCAGCGCGCGCTCGGCCCGCACCAGCGCCGAGGTGCAGGCCCGCACCTCGCCGAGCACCCCGTGCGCCCGTGCCTCGGCGGCGTGCAGCAGGGCCTGCGCCACCGGCGGCGCGGCGGTGGCCATGCCCTGCTGGGCGACCCGGGCCAGCTGCACGGCCTCGCGCCCGTGCCCGAGGTAGACGGCCTGCCGGCTCATGGTGACCAGCACGTACGAGCCGAGGGCCCGGTCGCCCGCGGCCTGCGCGAGGCGCAGCGCCTGCACGAAGTAGCGCTGGGCGAGGCCGTGCGCCCCGATGTCGTACGAGGTCCAGCCGGCCAGCCGGGTCAGGTCGGCGGCGGCGGCGAACAGGCGCCGGCCGGTCTGCTCGCCGTAGCTGCCGCGCAGCATGGGCTCCAGCTCGTGCTCCAGGTAGCGGACCAGGGCCTGGCGGGCGTGGCCGCCGCCGTAGCGGTCGTCCAGGCCGCGGAACAGCTCGGCGACCGAGCGGAGCGCGGCGAGGTCGCCGCCGGTGACCTTCTGCCCGGGGCCGCGCTCGCCCGGGCCCGGCCGGCGGGCGGGGTCGTACGGGGCGGGGACCAGCGCGCCGCCCCGGCGGCCACGGCCCTGCGCGGGGACGCGGACGGGCGGCTCGGGGGGCGCGGCGCGGGCCACCTTGTCGTCGGCCCGGCCGATCAGCCAGTCCCGGCTGGGCACGACGAGGCCGGCCGGGCTGAAGGCGATGCGGCGCAGCTCGGCGTGGCTGCCGGAGTCCTTGCGCCACAGCGCGCCGACGATGTCGACGGCCTCCTCCGGGCCGGCGGCGAACTCCAGCCCCGCGTAGACGGGGGCGCAGGCCGCCATGCCGAGGTCCTCGGGGGTCAGCCGACGGCCCAGGCGCCGGGTGAACGCCTCGGCGATCAGGGCCGGCGCGGTGCCGCGCGGCTGCTGCCCGCGCAGCCAGCGGGTGACGGAGGTCTTGTCGTATCTCAGGTCCAGGCCGTGTTCCAGCCCGAGCTGGTCGACGCGACGGGCGAGACCCGCGTGGGAGAAGCCCGCCTCGGCGATGAGGGCGGCGAGCCGGCTGTTGGGGGTGCGGGTGCTGCGCTGCGCGGGTCGATCCGTCATGGTGCGGTGCGGTCTCCTGCTCTCCGGTGCTGCTCGGGCTCTTCGGGCGCGCGGACGGCGCGAATGTAGCGGGGAGTAAGCACCTCATCTCACCTTTCGCCCGGGATCCATCCGATCGGATGAGCATCGCCCGCCCGGCTGACGACGCGCGGGCGGTCGTACAGTGGCATGGGCACCGTTCGTGCCTGACGACCTTCCAGGGAGGCACGTGTCGTGAGTGAGCTGCGGTTCGTCCGGATGGGGTTCGGCGCCGAGCGCGTCGAGTACCAGGAGGCGTGGGACGAGCAGCGCCGCGTGCACGCCGCGCGGTTCGCCGACGAGGTCCCGGACACCGTGCTGCTCCTGGAGCACCCGCCGGTCTACACCGCGGGGCGCCGCACCGCCGAGAGCGAGCGCCCGCTGGACGGCACCCCGGTGATCGACGTGGACCGCGGCGGCAAGATCACCTGGCACGGCCCGGGCCAGCTGGTGGGCTATCCCATCCAGAAGCTGCCGCGCCCGGTGGACGTCGTGGCGCACGTGCGGCGCCTGGAGGAGGCGCTGATCCGCACCTGCGCGGAGTTCGGCCTCGCGACCACCCGCGTGGAGGGCCGCAGCGGGGTGTGGGTGCTCGGCGACCCGGTGGCGAGCCGGCCGGCGCTCGGCGGCCTCTCCCTGGACTTCGACCCGCGCCTGGCCGACGAGGAGTTCGACGCCCGGCTGAACGGGCCCGAGTACGCCCCGTCCAACGCGGGCCAGCGCCGCGAGGACCGCAAGATCGCGGCGATCGGCATCCGGGTGGCCAAGGGCGTGACCATGCACGGCTTCGCGCTCAACGTGAACCCGGACAACGTCTGGTTCGACCGGATCATCCCCTGCGGCATCCGCGACGCGGGCGTGACCTCGCTCGCGAACGAACTGGGCCGCAACGTGACGATCGAGGAGGTGCTGCCGGTGGTGGAACGCCGTCTGCGGGACGTCCTGGAGGGCGCGGAGCCGCAGCCGCGGGTGATCGAGAAAACGCCGGTGGCATAAACCACGCGCGTGCGGCGTTGACGGGACGGCAGGGCCCGCGCGCCCGCCGGCCGACAAATCAACGGGCGTACCCTGAAGAACGCCGAAGAATCAATCGCTAGGGAGCCGGTCGTGTCCGCAGTCGCACCCGACGGACGCAAGATGCTGCGCCTGGAGGTCCGCAACAGCCAGACCCCCATCGAGCGCAAGCCCGAGTGGATCAAGACCCGGGCGAAAATGGGCCCCGAGTACACCAAGATGCAGAACCTGGTGAAGGGCGAGGGCCTGCACACGGTCTGCCAGGAAGCCGGCTGCCCCAACATCTACGAGTGCTGGGAGGACCGCGAGGCGACCTTCCTCATCGGCGGCGACCAGTGCACCCGGCGCTGCGACTTCTGCCAGATCGACACCGGCAAGCCCGAGGCGCTCGACCGCGACGAGCCGCGCCGGGTGGGCGAGTCCGTGGTCACCATGGACCTGAACTACGCCACCATCACCGGCGTCGCCCGCGACGACCTCCCCGACGGCGGCGCCTGGCTGTACGCGGAGACCGTGCGCCAGATCCACCAGCAGACCGCGGACCGCGAGGCCGGCCGCACCAAGGTCGAGCTGCTCGCCCCCGACTTCAACGCGGTCCCCGAGCTGCTCGCCGAGGTCTTCGCCTCCCGCCCGGAGGTCTTCGCGCACAACGTCGAGACCGTCCCGCGGATCTTCAAGCGCATCCGTCCCGGCTTCCGCTACGACCGCTCCCTGCAGGTGATCACCGCGGCCCGCGACTACGGCCTGGTGACCAAGTCCAACCTGATCCTCGGCATGGGCGAGACCCGCGAGGAGATCAGCGAGGCGCTGACCCAGCTGCACGAGGCCGGCTGCGAGCTGATCACCATCACGCAGTACCTGCGGCCCTCGGTGCGCCACCACCCCGTGGAGCGCTGGGTGAAGCCGGCCGAGTTCGTGGAACTGAAGGAGGAGGCCGAGGAGATCGGCTTCTCCGGCGTCATGTCCGGACCGCTGGTGCGCTCCTCGTACCGCGCCGGGCGGCTGTACGGGATGGCGATGGAGCAGCGCACGCAGGCGTCCGCCCCGGCGGTGGCGCCCGCCGCCGTGTGAATTCACGCACAAGGCCCTACCGGGCGGTAGCGGCCGCGGGTCCGCGGCCCCGGCCCGTCCCCGCAGTTGGGGGCGCGACCGGGGCCGCGGCCGCGTGCGGGGGCGCCCGCATCGCGGCTTCATGTCCGTTTGACCCGCGGGTCACGCGCTGGTAACACCAGTCAGTGACCCTGGACTCACGCCACGTGCACCCGCACCGAGGGGGGACCTCCGCCATGCAGCAGGCCGCGCCCGTCGCGCCCGTACGCGCCACCGCCATCCCGTCGTTCACCGACGCCCTGCGGGCCGTCGAGTCGCTGCTGCTGAGCAGCGGCCAGCGCACCGCTCGGCGCAACGCCTGGAACTCCGTCCTGGAGGACCGCCGGCGCGCCAAGGACCGCGTCGAGAGCGAGCGCGTGCTCGGCCAGGCGGCGGTCGCCGGCCGCCCCTGACCACCGCCGTCGTGAGCGCCTCCGGGGGCACGTAGACTTCACGGCATGGCGAGGAAGGAACCCGCGGCGGACGCCGCGAACCCCGGGCGACTGAAGCAGATCGCTCTGACCTACAAGATGACCCGCAAGGCCGACAAGAAGATCGGTCTTGTGCTCGCGGCTGTCGGCATCGTCGTCCTCGGTGTCTTCCTCGCGATCGGCTTCTTGATCGGTCACCCCATCTATCTCGGCATCCTGGGCCTGCTGCTCGCCTTCCTCGCGATGGCGATCGTCTTCGGGCGCCGGGCCGAGCGGGCGGCCTTCGGGCAGATGGAGGGACAGCCGGGCGCGGCGGCGGCCGTGCTCGACAACGTCGGCCGGGGCTGGACGACGACGCCCGCGGTGGCGATGAACCGCAACCAGGACGTGGTGCACCGCGCGGTCGGCAAGGCCGGCATCGTGCTGGTCGCCGAGGGCAACCCGAACCGGGTGAAGTCCCTGCTCGCGGCCGAGAAGCGGAAGATGAACCGCATCGTGGCCGACGTCCCGGTGCACGACCTGATCGTGGGCACCGGCGAGGGCCAGGTGGAGCTGAAGAAGCTGCGCACCACCATGCTGAAGCTGCCCCGCGTGCTGTCCGGACCGCAGGTGACGGTCACCAACGACCGGCTGCGCGCCCTGGGCGACCTGATGAGCAACATGCCGCTGCCGAAGGGCCCGATGCCCAAGGGCATGCGGATGCCCCGCGGCGGCAACCCGCGCCAGCGCTGACGCCTTCGGCTCATACGGCGAGGGGCGCCCGGAGTGATTCCGGGCGCCCCTCGCCGTATGCGGCATACGACGTCGGCACGTACTAGATCCGCACCTCCACCGTGCGCGCCAGTCGGTCGTGCAGGCCGCGGCCGTCGCGGTCCCAGATCAGCGCGGGGATCGCGAGGCACAGCAGCACCGAGCGGAGCAGGGCGCGCAGCGGGCTGACCCGGCCGGTGCCCAGCTCCACCACGCGCAGGCGCAGCAGGCGCTTGCCGGGGGTGAAGCCGACCGTGCCTAGGGTGAGCACGCTCAGCACGAAGAAGATCAGCAGGGTCCAGTTGCCGGTCGCGCCGGGGTCGTAGCCGCGGGTGACCAGACCGTATGCGATCAGGAAGCACAGGCCCCAGTCGACGGCCAGCGCGCCGATGCGCCGCCCCGGGCGGGCGACGGAGCCCGGTCCGTCCTCGGGGAGGCCGAGCTGTTTGCCGCGGTAGCCGAAGTCGGCGCCGTCGCCCTCCATGGCCGCGCGGGGTCCGGAGAGCCACGATCCGAGTGCCTGCCTGTTGTCCACCCGACCACGGTACTGCGCCCGGCGCCCCGCGCCGCGGCCAGGGTGGGTCGGGGCTACGGTGGAGGGGCGGCCGGTTAACTTCTGCGAAACAAACGGGTCACGCCCGAGAAATCACCCGTCCCTAGGGTCGGGGGCAGCGTGTGCCACCCGCACTGGCCGCACGGACGATCTACCACCCCGGCGGGACGGTCGGGAGTAGGAGGAGCTGGATGTTCCAGAACGCCGACGACGCCAAGAAGTACATCGCGGACGAGGAGGTCAAGTTCGTCGACGTCCGCTTCTGCGACCTGCCGGGCGTGATGCAGCACTTCACGCTGCCCGCCGAGGCGTTCGACCCGGACGACGAGCAGGCCTTCGACGGCTCCTCCATCCGCGGCTTCCAGGCCATCCACGAGTCCGACATGGCCCTGCGCCCGGACCTGTCCACCGCGCGGATCGACCCGTTCCGCCGGGACAAGACGCTGAACATCAACTTCTTCATCCACGACCCGATCACCGGCGAGCAGTACTCCCGTGACCCGCGGAACGTGGCGAAGAAGGCCGAGGCGTACCTCGCCTCCACCGGCATCGCCGACACCGCGTACTTCGGCCCCGAGGCCGAGTTCTACGTCTTCGACAGCGTGCGCTTCGCCACCGGCGCGAACGAGAGCTTCTACCACATCGACTCCGAGGCCGGCGCCTGGAACACCGGCAAGGAGGAGAACAACCGCGGCTACAAGGTGCGCTACAAGGGCGGCTACTTCCCCGTCCCGCCGGTCGACCACTTCGCCGACCTGCGCGCCGAGATCTCCCTGGAGCTGGAGCGCTCCGGCCTCAAGGTCGAGCGCCAGCACCACGAGGTGGGCACCGCCGGCCAGGCCGAGATCAACTACAAGTTCAACACGCTGCTCGCCGCCGCGGACGACCTCCAGCTCTTCAAGTACATCGTGAAGAACGTGGCGTGGAAGAACGGCAAGACGGCGACCTTCATGCCGAAGCCGATCTTCGGCGACAACGGCTCGGGCATGCACGTCCACCAGTCGCTGTGGTCGGGCGGCGACCCGCTCTTCTACGACGAGCAGGGCTACGCCGGCCTGTCCGACACCGCCCGCTACTACATCGGCGGCATCCTGCGCCACGCCCCGTCGCTGCTGGCCTTCACCAACCCGACGGTGAACTCCTACCACCGCCTGGTCCCCGGCTTCGAGGCGCCGATCAACCTGGTCTACTCGCAGCGCAACCGCTCCGCCGCGATGCGCATCCCGATCACCGGCTCGAACCCGAAGGCCAAGCGCGTCGAGTTCCGCGCGCCCGACTCCTCCGGCAACCCGTACCTGGCCTTCTCGGCGCTGCTCATGGCCGGCCTGGACGGCATCCGGAACAAGATCGAGCCGGCCGAGCCGATCGACAAGGACCTCTACGAGCTGGCTCCCGAGGAGCACGCGAACGTGGCCCAGGTCCCGACCTCCCTCGGCGCGGTCCTGGACCGCCTGGAGTCCGACCACGAGTTCCTCCTCCAGGGCGACGTCTTCACCCCGGACCTGATCGAGACGTGGATCGACTACAAGCGCGGCAACGAGATCGCCCCGCTCCAGCTCCGCCCGCACCCGCACGAGTTCGAGCTGTACTTCGACGTGTGAGCCGACCCGGCCGACGCCAAGGGCCGCCGCCTCCGGTACCTCCGGAGGCGGCGGCCCTTGCCGTGTGCGGCGTCAGAACATGCCGTTGTCGTTGGCGGCCTGCTTCGGGACGTCCTGGATGACGTCCCAGTGCTCGACGACCTTGCCGTCCGCCAGGCGGAAGTAGTCCGCCAGGGCGCGGCCCGGGTTGTCCGGGTTGCCCGGCTCCAGGTCCAGGTGGGAGTGGGTGACGACCATGTCGCCCTCGGCGATGACGCGCTTGATGTCCAGCCTCAGGTCCGGGTAGTCGCCGCGCAGCCAGCGCACGAAGCCGATGAATGCCTCGGGGCCGTCCTGGGCGTCGGGGTTGTGCTGGACGTAGCGGTCGCCGAAGTGGTCCTTGACCGCCTTCTCCGGGTCGCCGCCGAAGGCGGTCCGGTAGTAGTCGACGACGACCTGCTTGTTGCGCTCCACATCCGACATGAGTTCACCTCTCGGGATGCGATGGGATCGGTTCCCGGGTGGCACTGCGGGGCTCACGGCGGGATCCGCAGCCAGGGGGCTGTGATGTCCTGTCGCGCTTTCAGCGTACGATTTGATGGGTAATGCGGCAAAAGGCCAAGGTCCCGGGTGAGGGTGTCAGAGGGCCTGTGTAGTGTGCGTCCGTTGTTCCGAGACGAGGTCCAGGGGGCGGGGAAATGGGTACGGGCATGCCCGAACAGGGCGACGGTCAGCGTGAGTTCGACCTGAGGTGGGCCGAGGGCGCCGAGCACAAGGAGCCCTCGGCGCGGGCACGGATGCTCGCCGCGCGGTGGAAGGAGAACCCTCCCGGGCCGGTGCCCTTCCGGGCCGAACCGGAGTACGGGAGGGCGTCGGGAAGACGGTCGTCCTGGGTGTCCACCGCCGTGGTGCTCGGCTCGGTGGCGGCGCTGATCGTGCTGCTCGGGTACATCGACTTCCGGGCGCCGTACTAGGCGATGGGTGACGCGCTGAGGCACATCGGGGCGGAGGAGCGGCGGGGGCGGCTAGCCGTGCGGCACCGGCTGGCGGGCGCGGCCCGGGCGGGGAGTCCGGAGGAGGCCGCCGAGGCGCTGGTGGCGCTGCACGGGACGGATCCGGCCGCGGTGCACCTGGCCGTCGCGGCCCGGCTCGCGGACCCGGCCGGGGCGGTGGCGGCGACCGAGCGGGCGCTGTACGAGGACGGCACCCTGGTGCGGATGCACGGCATGCGGCACACCGTGTTCGTCTTCCCGACCGCGCTGACCGCCGTCGTGCACGCCTCCACCGGCCTGACCGTGGCCGCGAAGGAGCGGGCCAAGCTGGTGAAGGACATGGCGGCCGCCGGGGCCCCGGACGCGCGGTGGCTGGCGGAGGTGGAGGCGTCGGTGCTCGCCGCGCTGGCCCGGCGCGGGCAGGCGACGGCGGCCGAGCTGGCCAGGGACGAGCCGCGCCTGAAGGAGCAGTTCGCGTACGCGGCCGGCAAGAGCTACGAGGGCGTGCACACCGTCTCGTCCCGGCTGCTGAGGGTGCTGGGCGTGGAGGGCAAGGTCGTACGGGGCCGGCCGCTCGGCTCCTGGACGTCCAGCCAGTTCCGCTGGGCCGCCGCGCCCCCGCACCCCGAGCTGGACCCCGCCGAGGCGCAGGCCGGGCTGCTCGGCCGGTGGCTCGCGGCGTGCGGGCCCGCCACCGAGGACGACCTCAAGTGGTGGACGGGGTGGCGGGTGACCGAGGTGCGCCGGGCGCTGGCCGCCACCGGCGCGGAGGCCGTCGCGCTGGACGAGGGCGCGGGGTGGGTCGTCGCCGGTGACGCCGGGCCGGCCGCCGCGCCGGACGAGCCGTGGGCGGCGCTGCTGCCCGCCCTCGACCCGACGGCGATGGGCTGGCGGCACCGGGACTGGTACCTGTCCCCTGGACTGCGGCCGGCGCTGTTCGACCGCAGCGGCAACGTGGGGCCGACGGTGTGGTGGGGCGGCCGGGTGATCGGCGGCTGGGCCCAGGCCCCGGACGGCCGGATCGTCTGGCGCCTGCTGGACACCGAGGGCGTCGGACGCGAGGCGGAGGCCGCGATCACCGCACAGGCGGCACGCCTGGCGGCCGTGCTGGGGACGACCCGGGTGACACCCCGCTTCCGGACGCCGCTGGAACGGGAGCTGTCGGCGTAGGGGCGGGCGGCTGGGTCTCGCCCGGGGGCAGCGGACACACGGCCGAGAACCCGCTCACCGGCACGGGCCGCACGCGGCTCGGTCCCGTTCGCTGCCCGTCGGCCGCCGGACGGAGGCCGCGATCAGTCGGCGGTCGGCACACTCGACGGCCACACCGTCAATCTGGCGGAGCTGACGGCGCTGGGGGGCGACCTGCTGGCGGCGGTGCTGCGCTGAGAGGCGGGCGGTGCCGGAGACCGGCGCTGGGCGATCGCCGGCACCGTCGGGGCGCTCCGGTCAGCGCGAGTAGCGCATCAGGGCGCGCACCATGTGGCACGTCGTGTCGGACGGCGGGTGGACGCCGATGGTCAGGGCGGTGCCGCGGATCGTCTCGTTGCGCGCCTGGCCGGGCAGGTAGACGCCGGAGTCGAGCAGGGCGATGGCCAGGCGCATCGCCTTGAGTCGGCGGTTGTGCGTGACGTACCACTCGCGGGGGCGGCCGGGCGGCAGCGGGCGCTTCTCCACGGGCTCGTAGGGCAGGTCGAGCAGGACGGGCCGCCTGGCGGTGGACTGGGTGGGCAGCGGCTTCGGCTTCAGTGCGGCAGCGGGCACGGGCATCCTCCTGTCGCGGTCAGGGCGCCGACCGGACTCCCCGGCGACACCCTCGAACACTGCTTCTATTCTACCCCGGCCCACTGACAATCTCCCCTGGTCACAGGGGCTTTGGGGGTGGTACGGATGGGGCTCGCGGACGCTCCTGTGAGCGCGGCGCGGGGTAACACGGGATTCACATGAGAGCAACGGTCGGGAAATCGCCCGTTGACACACTGCGGCACAGCAACCAGCACAGCATCTGGCACCCGCAAGTGCGCCGAGAGACACCCGAAGGATGTGGCCCCGTGGCCTTCAAGGCTGAGTACATCTGGATCGACGGCACCGAGCCGACGGCGAAGCTCCGCTCCAAGACGAAGATCATCACGGACGCCCCGGCCGGACTCGACGCGCTGCCGATCTGGGGCTTCGACGGCTCCTCCACCAACCAGGCCGAGGGCAGTTCCTCGGACTGCGTGCTGAAGCCGGTCTTCTCCTGCCCGGACCCGATCCGCGGCGGCGAGGACGTCCTGGTGATGTGCGAGGTGCTCGACACCGACTTCACCCCGCATCCCAGCAACACCCGCGCCGCGCTGGCCGAGGTGGCGGGCCGGTTCGCCGCGCAGGAGCCGATCTTCGGCATCGAGCAGGAGTACACCTTCTTCAAGGGCTCCCGCCCGCTCGGCTTCCCCGAGGGCGGCTTCCCGGCCGCGCAGGGCGGCTACTACTGCGGCGTCGGCTCGGACGAGATCTTCGGCCGCGACGTGGTCGAGGCCCACCTGGAGAACTGCCTGAAGGCGGGCCTCGGCATCTCCGGCATCAACGCCGAGGTCATGCCCGGGCAGTGGGAGTTCCAGGTCGGCCCGCTGGCCCCGCTGGAGGTCTCCGACCAGCTGTGGGTGGCGCGTTGGCTGCTCTACCGCACCGCCGAGGACTTCGGCGTCTCCGCCACCCTGGACCCCAAGCCGGTCAAGGGCGACTGGAACGGCGCGGGCGCGCACACCAACTTCTCCACCAAGGCGATGCGCGAGGGCTACGAGGCGATCATCACCGCCGCCGAGTCCCTCGGCGAGGGCTCCAAGCCGCTGGACCACGTCAAGAACTACGGCGCCGGCATCGACGACCGCCTCACCGGCCTGCACGAGACCGCGCCGTGGAACGAGTACTCGTACGGCGTCTCCAACCGCGGTGCCTCGGTGCGCATCCCGTGGCAGGTGGAGAAGGACGGCAAGGGCTACATCGAGGACCGCCGGCCCAACGCCAACGTCGACCCGTACGTGGTGACCCGCCTGCTGGTGGAGACCTGCTGCGCGGCGCTGGAGAAGGCCGGCCAGGTCTGAGCCACGTCCCCGGGCTTTCGAAGGGCGTCCACCCTCGCGGTGGGCGCCCTTCGCGCTGCCCCGGAGGTCGGTTTCCGGCCACGGCGGCGTCCACGCAGTGAGAGCGGTCTGCTGTGCGGGGCCGGCGTCTGCTTCAATGGCCCCATGGCCAGCTTCCGGAAGTCCGCAGCGACGGGTCGCCTTGACCTGGAGCCCTTCTGGCCGTCCCGTCAGCACCACGACTTCGACCGGGTGTGTTGCCGCGCGCTGATCGCGCCGGCCCGCTAGGCAGCCGTACCCACCCGGCCCTTCGCCCCACGGCGCGCACGACGTACGTCCCCGCGACGCGCCGCCGATCCTCTCTTCCCGCGGCCGTCGCCCCTCCCGGCGAACCTCTCGCGCGAAAGAGCTGACGTCTCATGGCGACCACCCGATCCCTCTCCCCCGTCCCTCCCTCCCCCGTGCCGCCCCGGCAGCGCCTGCGCGCCGTCGACCAGGACGAGGTCGCGCACCCGGACGTGGCGGGCCTGCTGCCGCCGGGCGCGACCTGGCTGCCCGCGCCCGCGCACGCCCTCCCGGCGCTGCCCGGCCGCCCGCCGATGGTCGGCTACCTGCTGCTCGTCCCCGCCGACCAGCAGCAGCCGTTCGCCCCGGTGACGGCGGTCCCCGAGCCGGCGGAGCCCGAGGAGCCGGCCGCCACCGACGGCGACGCCCTCGTGCGCATCGACGCCGCCCGGCGCACCGCCTCCGTCGACGGGCGCGAACTCGACCTCACGTACCTGGAGTTCGAACTGCTCGCCCACCTCGTCGCGCACCCGCACCGGGTGCACACCCGCGACCAGCTGGTCACCACGGTGTGGGGCTACGGCCATGTGGGCGACGGCCGCACCGTCGACGTGCACGTGGCCCGGCTGCGGCGCAAGCTGGGCGCCGCCCACCGGGGGGCGATCACCACCGTGCGGCGGGTCGGCTACAAGTACACGCCCCCGCGCGCGGACTGACGCCTCTGCCCTCGGCAGATCCGCTCCCCCCGGCGGCCCCGCGTCCGGCACAGTGGCCGGCATGAGGCTACTGGTGCTGGGCGGTACGGAGTTCGTGGGGCGGGCCGTGGTGGAGGCGGCGCTCGGGCGCGGCTGGGAGGTGACCGTCTTCCACCGCGGCCGGCACGCCCCGCCGCCGGGCGCGCGGTCGCTGCACGGCGACCGCACCGCCGGCGACGGCCTCGCCGCGCTGGCCGAGGGCACCTGGGACGCGGTCGTGGACACCTGGTCGGCGGCGCCCCGGGCCGTGGACGCGACGGCCCGCCTGCTGCGCGGCCGGGCCGGGCGGTACGCCTACGTCTCCAGCCGGTCGGTGTACCGCTGGCCCTGGCCGGCCGGCGCCGGCGAGGACACCCCGCTGGTCGAGGGCGCGGCGGCCGACGCCGAGGCGACGGAGTACGCGAAGGACAAGCGCGGCGGCGAGCTGGCCGCCGTCGGCGCCTTCGGCGCGGCGGGCTCCCTGCTGGTACGGGCGGGCCTGATCCTCGGCCCGTACGAGAACGTCGGCCGGCTGCCCTGGTGGCTGACCCGCATCGCCCGCGGCGGCCCGGTCCTGGCCCCGGGCCCGCGCGACCTGCCGATCCAGTACATCGACGTACGCGACCTCGCCGACTGGCTGCTCGGCGCGCTGGAGCAGAAACTGAGCGGGCCGTACAACCTGGTCAGCCCGGCCGGCCACGCCACCATGGGCGAGCTGCTCGACACGTGCGTGGCCGCCACCGGCGCCGACGCGGACCTGCGCTGGACCGACCCGCAGCCGATCCTGGACGCCGGGGTCGAGCCGTGGACCGAGCTGCCGGTGTGGGTGCCGCCGGGCGGCGAGATGTACGACGCCGTGCACCGCGCGGACGTCTCGCGGGCGCTGGCGACGGGCCTGGTGTGCCGGCCGGCCGCCGAGACGGTGGCCGACACCTGGCGGTGGCTGACGGAGATCGGCGGAGTGGCGCCGCAGCGCCCCGACCGGACCCTCAAGGGCGTCGACCCGGAGACCGAGGCGAAGATCCTTGCGGCCGGCGGGGGTGTACCTGGCACCACCCCCTGACCGGGGGGTCGGGCCAGTGACCCGGCCGGGCGCCTGCCCGAGACTGTCGGCATGGATCTCAGAGACGGTACGGACCTGGCGGCGAAGCGGCGGGACCCGGACGGCGGGACGGTGCGGGCCCGGCTGCGGGCCACGGCGACGGCGGCCGGCCGGGCCTTCGTGCTGACGCTGGTCGGCCTGCCGGTGTCGGTGGTGTGCTTCTGCCTGTCCGTGGTGTCCATCGCCCTCGTCCCGATCGGCGTCGGCATCGTCACCACCCCGCTCGTCCTGGACCGGGTGCGCGCCTTCGCCAACCGGCGGCGGCTGCTCGCGGCCCGCTGGGGCGGGGTGCGGATCCCCCCGGCCTACCGGCCGCTGCCGGCCGACGCCAACCCGTGGGCCCGCACCTTCGGCATGCTCCGCGACCCGGCGACCTGGCGGGACCTGCGGTGGCTGCTCGCCGACATGACGGCGGGATTCGTGACCGCCGTGCTGACCTGGGCCCTGGCGCTCTACCCACTGGAGGGGTTCGCCATCGCCGTCGCGCTGTGGCGGGTGCTGCCCGACGGCTACTGGTACGGCTTCGTGCACGTGACCGGGCAGGCGTCCGCGCTCGGCGCCGCCGCCCTGGGGGCCGCGCTGCTGGTCGCCGCCCAGTGGCTGACCCCGCTGCTGCTGCGGGCCCACTTCCGGCTGACCGCCGCCGCCCTCGGGCCGAACGCCGGTGAACTGGCCGAGCGGGTACGGGTGCTGACCGAGACCCGGCGGGACGCGGTGGACACCTCCGCCGCCGAACTGCGCCGCATCGAACGGGACCTGCACGACGGGGCGCAGGCCCGCCTGGTGGCCATGGGCATGGACCTCGGGACGATCGAGGCCCTGATCGAGAAGGACCCGGCCAAGGCCCGGGAGCTGCTCGCGCAGGCCCGGCGGTCCTCCGCCGACGCCCTGGCCGAGCTGCGCGACCTGGTGCGCGGCATCCACCCGCCCGTGCTCGCCGAGCGCGGCCTCGGCGACGCCGTTCGAGCCCTCGCGCTGCGGCTGCCGGTGCCGGTCGACGTGGCCGTGGACCTGCCGGGGCGGCCGGAGGCGCCGGTCGAGTCGGCGGCGTACTTCGCGGTCAGCGAGGTCCTCACCAACGCGGTGAAGCACTCGGGGGCCGACCGGATCTGGGTCGACGTGCACCACGAGCCGGCGGGCGGCGGGCGGCTGCGGGTCACGGTGACCGACAACGGCGGGGGCGGGGCGGTGCTCGGGGCGGGCTCGGGGCTGACCGGCGTGGAGCGGCGACTGGGTACATTCGACGGCGTCCTGGCCGTCAGTTCGCCCGCGGGCGGCCCCACCCTGGTCACCGTGGAGATCCCTTGCGCGTTGTCCTAGCCGAAGACCTCTTCCTGCTGCGCGACGGTCTGGTCCGGCTCCTGGAGGCCCACGACTTCGAGATCGCCGCGGCCGTGGAGAGCGGCCCCGAGCTGTCCCGGGCGCTGGCCGAACTGGCGCCGGACGTCGCCGTGGTGGACGTACGGCTGCCGCCCACGCACACCGACGAGGGCCTCCAGTGCGCCCTGGAGGCCCGCCGGCGCCGCCCCGGACTGCCGGTCCTGGTGCTCTCCCAGCACGTGGAGCAGCTCTACGCGCGGGAGTTGCTGGCCGACGGCAGCGGCGGGGTGGGGTACCTGCTGAAGGACCGGGTGTTCGACGCGGAGCAGTTCGTGGACGCCGTACGGCGGGTGGCGGCGGGCGGCACGGCGATGGACCCGCAGGTCATCCAGCAGCTGCTGTCCCGGCGGGCGGCGGCGGACCAGCCCCTTGAGCGGCTGACACCCCGGGAGCTGGAAGTCCTGGAGCTGATGGCGCAGGGGCGGACCAACGCGGCTATCGCCGGGAAGCTGGTCGTCACCGAGCGGGCGGTGGCCAAGCACACCGCGAACATCTTCGCCAAGCTGAGCCTGGAGGTCTCGGACGACGACAACCGGCGGGTGCTGGCGGTCCTCGCCTACCTGGACCGCGGTCGCTGAGCCCCGGCCGTCCCGCCGGCCCCCTGAATCACGGCGCGCGTTGAACACCCGTGGGGGCGCCCGCGTATGGACTCCCATGGGACGCGACACGAGACGCAACACGAGACGGCGCCGTGCGCCGCTGGCGACCAGGATGATCGCCGGGGCGGCGGCCCTGGCCGTCGGCGGGGGCGGGCTGCTGTGGGCCGACTTCCACGCCTCGGCGCACGAGCCGGGCGGCGGGGCCCACGGCCGCACCACGGCGGCGGCCGGCACACCGGTCGCCACCATCAAGTGCCCGGACGTGGGCCAATGGCTGCGGAACGTGCCGCGCGGGGCGCGGGCCGGCGTGGACAGGGAACTGGCCGTCCTGGACCGGCAGATCACCGAGGCGTACGCCCGGCTCGCGGCGACCCGCGGCGCGCAGGCGGGTGACGCGGCGTACGTCCAGAACGCGATTCTCGGGCCGCTGAAGTCCCGGCGGACCGCGTCCCTGGACCGGATCGGCGTCAACTTCCGCCGTGTGGGCGGCAGCACGCCGGGCTGGCTGGGCCGGCTCGCCGGATGCAAGGGGATGCCGGCGGGACGTCCGGACAGCGGCGGCGGCGCCGGTACCGGAGGTGGAGCCGGAAGCGGTGCCGGTGCCGCCGGGCCGGTCGCCGCCGACTTCGTCGACATCAAGAAGGTCCCGCCGAACTCCCGCGGCGCCGCCAACGGCCTGGCCGCGAACGGCGACACCGGCTCGACGGGCTCCTTCACCACGGCCTGCGGCGTGAACGGCAACAAGCTCCACAACAGCGACAACATCATCGTCGCCCCCGGCGTCGACAACGGCGCCCACCACACCCACGACTACGTCGGCAACCAGGACAACGACGCCTTCTCCAGCGACCAGGACCTGGCGAACGCGGACACCACGTGCCGGAACCGGGCCGACCGCTCCACCTACTACTGGCCGGTGCTGCGCCTCCAGGACGGCACCAAGGAGTTCGACGCCGGCGACCTGGGCGGCGGCGCCGAGGGCAACGTCGGCCGGATCCTCAGGGCGAGCCAGGCGCAGATCAGGTTCGTCGGGAACAAGCGCGGCGACGTGGTGGCGATGCCCAGGTTCCTGCGCGTCATCACCGGCGACGCCAAGGCATTCACCAACGGCGTCGCGAACGCCAACAGCTCCTTCAGCTGCACCGGCTTCGAGGACCGGCAGGTGACCGACAAGTACGTGCTGTGCCCCCGGGGCAGCAAGGTGGTGCGCACGGCCAACTTCCAGAGCTGCTGGGACGGCCGCAACATCGACAGCGCCAACCACCGCGACCACGTGGCCTTCGTGCAGCCGGACGGCAGCTGCCCGAACGGCTTCCAGGCAATCCCGCAGCTCCAGATCCGCCTGGTGTACGCCGTGCCGGCGCCGAAGGTCGCGGGCGGCCGGGTGCGCGCCCCGTACGCCGTGGACGGCTTCCCGGAGCAGCTGCACAAGCCGGTCACCGACCACAACGACTTCATCAACGTGATGGACGAGGACCTGATGAACCGGGTCGTGGAGTGCGTGAACAGCGGCAAGGACTGCCGCTAGACCGGCACACGGCGAGGGGCCGGCGGCGGGATGTCACGCCGCCGGCCCCTCGCCGTGCCGCCGCTCAGCCCCCGTGATGACCCCCGTGGTCGGCGCCCCGCTCGAGCGTGCCGCCGAGCCGCCCGCGCAGCCCGGCCACGACGTCCTGGTGGCCGACGGCGACCCACTTGGGGCCGACCAGGTAGTAACCGCCGTAGTCCTCGGCCGTGTCGATCCAGTCGCGCTGTCCGCGGTCGGTGGCGAAGGTGGCCAGCACGTACGTCTCGGCGCCCCGCCGGCAGAGTGCCTGCCGGATGGTGTCGGCGTCCGTCTGCATGTCCGGCTCGCAGCGCGCCCGCGCGGCCAGGTGCTCCAGGCTGCCGGTCGCCGTGGCCGGCATGGCCGCGTGCCCGTCGCCGTGCGACCCGGCCCCGCAACCGGTGAGGACCAGTGCCGCCAGCGCCAGGGTCGGTCGGGTCAGCCTCATGTGTTCCTCCGGTCCGTCCGAACCCCGGGGCGGGGCTCCCGTACTCGATACGGGCACGGGCGGCGCAGCGCTCAGGCGCGGTCGCGGGAAAGGGGATGACCTCGGTGCGCTCTCCGTGTGAGAGTGGCGCCGTGGATCAGGACTGGGAAGACCGTGTGAACGCCGCCTGGGCGACCTTCGACGACTACGCCGAGGAGGACGCCGGGCAGTTCCGCGCCGTCATCGACGCGCTGGCCGGCGAGCTGCCCCCGGACAGCCCGCTCGGCGCCTTCGAGCGGGCCTGCGCGTGGGACTCCACCGGGCACTCGGACAAGGCGGTGCCGCTGTACCGGGCGGCGCTGGCGGCCGGTCTGAGCGAGGCCAGCGGCTACAAGGGCCGCCGGGCCAAGATCCAGCTGTCCAGCTCGCTGCGCAACACCGGGCATCCGGAGGAGGGCGTGGCCCTGCTGTCGCCGGAACTGGTCGCTCCGTCGGACGAGTTGGACGACGCCGTACGGGCCTGTCTCGCCCTGTGCCTGTCCGGCCTCGGCCGGGACCGGGAGGGCCTGTCCCTGGTGCTCGGCGCGCTGGCGCCCCATCTCCCGCGCTACCAGCGCTCGATGGCCAACTACGCCCGGGCGCTGGTCGAGCCGGCGGAGTGAGCCGGGCGGCGGTGACCTGAGGCGGGTTCGCTCGTTGCGCTGGACGTGCAGCCACAGGATGTCGCCCCGCGCCCCGCCTCAAGCCCCGCCACCGGTACCGGTTTCACCCCCGGCGCCGATCCGGTCGTCGACGTCGAGCAGGCCGAGGCCGCGCTCGTCGAGCACTATCCGCGCCTGGTGCGGCTCGCCTACCTGGTGTTGCCGTCGGACCTCGGCCGCAGCCGCCGCGTCCTGACCGCCCACGCCCTCACCCAGCGCGCGCTGCCGAGGAACCGCACGACCACCCCCGTGATCCCCGCCCAGGGCGGCGGCCGGGAGGGCGACCCCGGGTACGCGCTGATCCGCCTGCGGGTGGTGCGCACCGCCCTGGAGGCGGGCCGGCCGCTGCGCCGCCGGGGGCTGCCGCGGCGCTCCCAGTTGCCGCCTGCGCTGCCCCGGGTGTGGGGCCTGAAGCTCTTCCCGCGCAGCGGCGGCGCCGAGGAACTCGCCCTCGACCAGCACCTGTCGGCCCTGTCCGGGCCCGGCCGGGCGGCGTACGTGCTGCGCGGCCTGGAGCGGCTGCCCGACGAGGAGGTCCGGCAGGTGCTCTCGGCCGCCGGCGCCGCCGACCCGGGCGCGGCCCTCGCCGAGGCCGACGAGGTGCCCGAGGCGCACGCGCTGCTCGCCTCGCCGGAGTTCGACCCCTGCGCGCTGCAGGCCAGGCCGACCGACCTGATGCGGCGCCGCCAGCACACCAGGGCCGCCCTGGTGGCGGGGGCCGCCCTGGTGGTGTGCGGGGCGCTGCTCGGGCTGCCCGGCGGGGACGGCTGGGGTCCGGACGGCGCGGCGGCCCCGCCGTACGCGGAGAACGCCGCCGCCGAGGCCGCCCTCGACCCGGGCCGGCTGGTCGAGGCCGCGCCCGGCGCGTGGAAGACCTCCGCGCGCACCGACTTCTCCGTGTGGCCGGCCCGCGGCGGCCTCACCGGCGACGACGAGTTGCTGCGCCGGGCCCTCGCGGTGTGGGCCCGCCCCGGCGAGACCGTACGGCTGTCCGCGACGCCCGGCACCCAGACCGGCGGCCCGGCCGGACCGCCGCAGCTCCTCTTCGCCGGGGAGGTGGACAGCGCGCGGGTGGTGATCCTCACCGACGGCCTGCGCATCGCCCGCTACGCCGAGCCGAAGGACGGCACGGCGGGCGCGGCCCTGGACTTCGCGCGGGCCGACGGGGCGGGGCGGGCCGAGGCGGGCGCGCTGGTCCTAGGCCGCGCCGACGGCAACGTGCGCTATCTGACCGCCCCTTGGGTGACGAAGGCCGCCGAGCGCGACCTGGCGAAGCCGGGTGCCGGCGCCATGGACCTGGACCTCACCGACGGCGTCACCGCGCCGCTGGCCGGCCCGGTGCGGGAGCAGCCGGGCGCGTGCGCCTCGTGGAACGTCCTCGAGCTGACCGACGGTTCGCGCACCCGGCTGATGACCGACCTCGGCGAGCTGGTGCCGGCCCGCCTGACCGCCGGGCGTCCCGGCTCGGCGAAGGACGTCTCCGGCGCGGCGGCGCTGCGCACCTGGGCGCCGTACGCCTGCTCGCTGGGGAGCGTGCGCGGGCAGGGCGTACGGAGCGTGAACGCCTGGCAGTTCGCCGAGCAGCCGCTGCCCGACGCGAGCGGGACGGCGTCCTGGGTGTGCACGCGGGCGGAGACCTGGCGCGGCGACGGACCGGTGGTGCAGGCGCAGTTCCAGACGCCCGGCGGGCGGTACGGCGCGGTGGCGGCGCGGGCGCAGGACGGGCCGGCCTGCGGGCCGCGCGATCCGCAGGTGCTCGCCGGGGTGCTGTGGAAGTCGCAGGGCGGCCACTGGTACCTGCTCGCCGCCGCGGGCCGGGGCACGGAGTCGTTGAAGGCCTCGGGCGGGGTGAACGCCTCCGGCGAGGGGCGGCTGCTGACCGCGAAGGCCGAGCAGGGCGCGCGGGCGGAGCTGACGGGGCGGCTGGCGGACGGGAAGACGATCAGCGGCCTGCGGTGACGCGCGGGTTCCCCGGATCCGAGGGGTTCCCCGGAGCCGTACCCGTCAGTACATTGACGCCATGTCTAATACGCAGGCCCGGCAGCCCCGGCCGGTGGAGTCCGAGCGGATACCGCTCAAGGCGCGGAAGGTGTCCTTCGCCTGGGAGGACACCCCGCTGCACTGGGTGCCGGGGGACCCGTTCACCACGCACACCATCAACGTGCTGCACCTGCTGCTGCCGGCCGGCGAGCGCTGGTTCGTGCACGTGTACAAGCAGGTGCTGCCGCTCATCCGGGACGAGCGGCTGCGCGAGGACGTGGTCGGCTTCATCGGCCAGGAGGCGATGCACTCCCAGGCCCACGACGAGGTGCTGCCGCACCTGCGCGAGCAGGGCCTCGACCCGACGCCGTACACCGCGCAGGTGGACTGGCTGTTCGAGAAGCTGCTGGGCGACCGCACCCTGCCGCCGGGCAGGGCGCGCCACTGGTGGCTGATGGAGCGGGTGGCGCTGATCGCGGCCATCGAGCACTACACGGCGTTCCTCGGCGACTGGGTGCTCAACGCCGAGGCGCTCGACCGGCGGGGCGCCGACCCGACCATGCTGGACCTGCTGCGCTGGCACGGCGCGGAGGAGGTCGAGCACCGCTCGGTCGCCTTCGAGCTGTTCCAGCACGTGGACGGCGGATACGCGCGGCGGGCGCGGACCTGGGCGACGGCGTTCGCGGCGCTGGTGTTCCTGTGGCAGCGCGGGTCCCGCTTCTTCATGGCCAACGACCCGACGCTCACCGACGGCCGGGCCTCCTTCCGGGACTTCCACCGGCGTGGCCGCAGCGGCCTGCTGCCCTCGACGGGTGCGGTGGCCCGCTCGATCCCGCGCTATCTGAACCGTGCCTACCACCCCTCCCAGGAGGGTTCCACCGAGCAGGCCGTCGCCTACCTGGCGGCCTCTCCCGCCGCCCGCGCGGCCGAGGCCGCCGAGGAGCGGGCGTGATGCCGCGCGGGCGGACGGTGGCCGCCGTGGCCGGCGCCGGTGCCGCCCTCGTCGTCCGGCGGGCGCTGCGGCGCCGGATCCAGGCGTCGCCCCTGTGGCCGCTGCCCGCCCTCGACCCGCCGGTCTCCGGGCGACCCCGCTCGCGCGCCCTGCGCCTGCTGGTGACCGCGCGCGAGGAGGTCGCCGACGGCGTGGTGCGGCTCCGCCTGGAGGGCCACGACCTGCCGCGCTGGGAGCCGGGGGCGCACCTGGACCTGGTCCTCCCCTCGGGCCTGGTGCGCCAGTACTCCCTGTGCGGCGACCCGGAGGACACCTCCTCCTACACGGTGGCGACCCGGCTGGCCGCGGCCGGGCGGGGCGGCTCGCGCGAGGTGCACGAGCAGGTGCGGGAGGGCATGGAGCTGGAGGTCCGCGGCCCGCGCAACCGCTTCCCCCTCGTCGACGCCCCCGGCTACCTCTTCGTGGCCGGCGGCATCGGCATCACCCCGGTCCTGCCGATGCTGCGCGCCCTGCCGCGCGGCACCGAGTGGCGACTGCTGTACGGGGGCCGATCCCGCGCCTCGATGCCGTTCCTGGAGGAGCTGGCGAAGCTGGACCCGGAGCGGGAGCGGGTCACGGTCGTCGCCGAGGACGAGGCCGGGCTGCCCGACCTGGACGCCTTCCTCACCGGAGCCGGAACCGGGACCGGGACCGGACTCCCGGCAGGTACCGCCGTGTACTGCTGTGGCCCCCAGGGCCTGATGGACGCCGTCGAGGCGCGGCTGCCCGAGGACACGCCGCTGCACCTGGAGCGGTTCGCGCCGCGCGTCTCGGCGGACGGCGAGGTGGAGTTCGAGGTCGAGCTGCGGCGCAGCGGGCGCACGCTCACCGTGCCGCCCGACGGCTCGGTCCTCGCCGCGGTGCGCGCCGCGCTGCCGGGCACGCCGTACTCCTGCGAGCAGGGCTGGTGCGGGACGTGCCAACAGCGGGTGGTGGAGGGCGAGATCGATCACCGGGACGAGCTGCTGACGGACGCCGAGCGGGCCGACTCGATGCTGATCTGCGTCTCGCGGGCGCGCGGCGGGCGGCTGGTGCTGGACATGTGAACCGGCGGGGCGAGAGCCGCTCGGTAAGGTGTTCGTATGACTACCGGGGTACGCCGGCGCATGGGCGTCGAGGAGCGGCGGCAGCAGTTGATCGGCGTCGCGCTCGACCTGTTCAGCCGCCGCTCGCCGGACGAGGTCTCCATCGACGAGATAGCCTCGGCGGCGGGCATCTCGCGCCCGCTGGTCTACCACTACTTCCCCGGCAAACTCAGCCTGTACGAGGCCGCGTTGCAGCGCGCCTCGGATGACCTGGCGGCCCGGTTCGTGGAGCCCGCCGAGGGGCCGCTCGGGACGCGGCTGCTGCGCGTGATGGCCCGGTACTTCGACTTCGTGGACGAGCACGGCCCCGGCTTCGCCGCCCTGATGCGCGGCGGCCCGGCGGTGGGCTCATCGACCACCAACGCGCTGGTCGACTCGGTCCGGCAGGCCGCCTACGTGCAGATCCTGTCCCACCTGGGCGTCACCGACCCGCCGGCCCGCCTGGAGCTGGTGGTCCGCTCCTGGATCTCGCTGGCCGAGTCGACCGCCCTGATCTGGCTGGACGGCCGCCGCATCCCGCGCGCCGAGCTGGAGGCCCAGCTCGTGCACGACTTCGCGGCCCTGACGGCGGTCAGCGCCGCCTACGACGCGGAGATGGCGTCCCTGGTCCGCCGCCTCATCGCCGACGAGCCGGCCGACGGCCCGTTCGGGGACCTGGTCGGCCGGCTGGTCACGCTGGCGGAGCCGCGGGGCTGACGCGGGCGCGGGTCGCGGCGATCCAGCGCGGTCACGCGCTCCGGTACGACGGGTCGAGGTCCCGGACCTCGGCGGAGACGTGCAGGGTGGTGCCCGCGGCCGGGACGGCGTACCGGCGCAGCAGCTCCAGGGTGGTCTCGGCGAGCCGGTTCCGCGTCTCCTCCGTGCGGCCGGCCAGCAGGCCAAGGGTGACGTGGACGACGGCGTGGCCCTCGGCGTCGGGGCCGACGACCGTGTCCTCGGCCCGGCGGAACTGCGTCTTGCAGGCCGCGGGCCGGGCGGCGGCGATCTCGACCACGGCCGTGTGCAGGGCGCCCGCGAACGCGGGGCGGTCGAAGCCGTCCGCCAGTTCGGCGGAGTAGTCGACGGTGATCTGCGGCATGGGCCCTCCCGTTGCGTGCACAGCCGTGCGTGAACAGCAGGGCCCACCCTAACCGCCTGGTCAGGCCGTCAGCGGGCCTGGGTGAAGACGGCCACCGTGCGGGCCGGGACGGTGAACGTGCCGGTGTCCGCCGCGTACGCCGACCGCTTCACCACCGGGTCCGCGCCGGCCGCCTGGACCGGGTGCAGCCGGTAGCGAGCGCCGGCCGCCGCCGTGACGCGCTGGCGCTGCTCGTCGGGCGTGGCGTTGAAGACGACGACCAGGCCGCCGAGGCGCATGGTGATCACGCCGGGTGTCTCGTCCGTCCCGGAGAGCGGGAAGGAGAGCCGCGACTGGACCTGGCCGGCGGTGGCGAGGGAGAAGTCCGCCTTGTCGGTCGTACGGATCTTCAGCAGGTCGCGGTAGGCCGCCGAGACGCCCTCGATCTGGGCGCACCCCGGGACCGGCACCTGGCTCAACAGAGGCTTCGCGTATGGCCACTTCGCGGCGTTGTCCGCGGCCGGCGGCAGCCCGCGGGCGAAGCCGTTGCCGTCGGCGCAGTCCCAGTGGATCGCGTTGAACCAGTCGCCGCTGTCGAAGGAGTTGCGGTCCAGGGACTTGGAGCGCAGCAGGTCGGTGCCTGCCTGGGAGAGCGCCGGGCCCTGCGAGAGCGCGGCGGTCGCGAGCGCGAGGACCTGCATACGGGCCCGGTCGGCGGCGCCGGTCCCGGCCGGCAGCTTGTAGGTCAGCGCGTCGTACAGGGACTCGTTGTCGTGCGCGTCGGCGTAGGCGAGGGCGTCGCCCGGGGCGGCGGCGTAGCCGGCGGGGGCGCCGTTGTAGTCGACCTCGCTGCCCTTGACCTCCTTGCCGGCGGTGTCGGTGAAGGTGTAGCCGGCCAGGTTCCCGGAGAGCCCGACCTTGATGAGGTCCTGGTAGTGCAGCAGACGGGCCTTCTGCTCGGCCGGGGTGCCGTTGGCTGTGGAGGAGTTGGGGTCGGTGTAGAGGCCGGAGGCGAAGCCCTGGACGCCGGGGTCCTCGTCGAAGGGGCCGCCGCCGCGCACCGCGTCGCGGGCCCGGTCGGAGAAGGTGGCGATGCCGGTGCCGGCCATGTTCTGCTGGGTGGCCTGCACGAAGCGGGCGTCGTCGGCGACCTCGCCGAAGTTCCAGCCCTCGCCGTAGAGGATGATCTTCTTGCCGTCGACCCCGTCCCTGGCGACGGTCAGCGCGTCCAGCGCCTTGCGGACGGCGAGGATGTTGGCCTTGGGGTGGTGGCCCATGAGGTCGAAGCGGAAGCCGTCGACCTTGTACTCCTTGGCCCAGGTGACGATCGAGTCGACCACCAGCTTGCCCATCATGGCGTTCTCGGTGGCGGTGCCCGCGCAACACGTGCTGTTCGCCACCGACCCGTCGGCCAGGAGCCGCTGGTAGTAGCCGGGCACGATCCGGTCCAGGACGCTGCCCCGCTCCCGCCCGCTCGCGGCGGTGTGGTTGTAGACGACGTCCATGACGACCCGCAGGCCGTCCTCGTTCAGGGACTTGACCATCTCGCGGAACTGCACGGTGCGGGCGGTGCCCTCCGGGTCGGTGGCGTAGGAGCCCTCGGGGACCGTGTAGTGGTACGGGTCGTAGCCCCAGTTGTAGGCGTCCTTCGCGGCGCTCTTCGCCACGCACGCCTGCTGCCGGTCGGAGTCGGCCGGGTAGGCGGCCAGGTCGCAGTCGGGGACGGCCTGGTCGGCCTTCTTCTCCGGGACGGTGGCCAGGTCGAAGGCGGGCAGCAGGTGCACGTAGGACGTACCGGCCTGCGCCAGTTCACGCAGGTGCCTGGAGCCGTCGGTGTCCTTGTCGGTGAAGGCGCGGTAGGTGCCCCGGTCGGCGGCCGGGACGGTGTCGTCGGCGGCGGAGAAGTCGCGGATGTGCAGCTCCTGGATCTGGGCGTCCCGCAGCGGCACGGCGGCCGGCTTGGCGAGGCCCGTCCAGCCCTTGGGGGCCAGGGACTTGTCGGCCAGGTCCACGACGAGGCTGCGCTCGGAGTCGGTGGTGAGCGCGAGGGAGTACGGGTCGGTGACCCGGTCGGTGACGACCTTGCCGGCGCTGGGCGCCCACACGGTCACGGCGTACCGGTAGGTCCTGCCCTTCCAGGACGCCGGGCCGGTGGCCGACCAGACGCCGGTGGCGTCGTCGCGGCGCATGCGGACGGTGTCGCCGCCGATCTCCAGGGACACCTGCTGCGCGGTGGGCGCCCAGACGGACAGGGTCGGCTTCCCGTGCCGGAACACGGGGCCGAGGGCGGCCTTCCGGGCGCCCGGGTAGAGGGCGTCAAGCGCCCCGGCGGTCTGCACGCCGGTGGCGGCGAGGACGGCGCCGTTCGCGGCGTGCTGCGCCGCCACGAGCTGCCCGCGCAGGGCCTGGCGGACCCGGTCGCGGTCGCGCGGGTCGACGGACCAGGCGGTATACGCGTCGAGGTGCGGGTACTTGGCCTTCTGGGCGTCGGTGAGGGTGGTCCGGGTCAGCCGGAGGTAGCGGGTGTCGTCGCCGGTCAGGGTGGCGTTCTCGGTCCTGATCGAGCCGTCGCGGGAGTAGAGCAGCTGGGTGGAGGCGGCCCCTTCGGTGCCGTTCCAGGCCACGGTGTCCCGGTCGATCCAGATCGCCTTGGACGTCTTCAGGTCGAGGGCGGCCGAGCCGCCCGCCGGCTGCGGGAGCAGGGGCTTGTCCTGGCCGCCGAGCAGCCAGACCTCGTGCCCGGCGTGGGTCGTGAGGTCGAGGGACTGGTCGGTGGGCAGGTCCTTCTCGTCGCCCTTGTGGAGGATGTAGCCGAGGCTGGTCGCGCCCGCGGTGAGCGGGACCTCGTAGACCGCGCCGTAGGAGTCGGTGCGGGTCGGCGGGAGGGGCTTCGCCCAGTCGGTGGGGTTCGCGGCGCCGGTCCAGACGTGCAGGCCCCAGCCGTCGTAGTCCCCGTCGGCGCGGTGGTAGTGGAGGACGGCCTTGCCGGTGTCCGGCGCGGGGTACGCGGGCCGCTCGGTGCGGACCTCGTCCTTCCCCTGCTCGATCCAGACCTCACCCGTCTTCGTGACGTCGACGGCGCGGTCGGCGGCGACGTCCTTGTTCCCGTCCTTGTCGACGACGAGGAAGCCGACGTTGGTCGCGCCGGGCTCGAGCTTGACGTAGGCGAAGGCGCCGTAGGCGTCGCGGCCGGTGAAGGGGTGGCTGGCCGGCCAGGTGGTCGCCTCGCCCTCTGCCAGGTCGCCCCAGGCGTAGAGGCCCCAGTCGGCGTAGTCCCCGGCGGGCCGCTTGTAGTGCACGACCGCGTAGTCCCGGGAGGTGGCGGTGGGCGGCTGCTCGACGGGCGGGGTGCCGGTGGTGCTCGCGGCGAGGGCGCTCGCGGTGCGGCCGGCGGAGTCGACCACGACGGCCTTGTAGCGCAGGGCGGTGCCGGCGGGGACGTCCTCGCCGATGGTGTCGGTGACCTTGTAGGGGGCGTGGTCGGCGGAGCCGAGGGTGCGCCACCTGCCGTCGCCGGTCTGGGCGGCGAAGACGACGCGGTTGAGGCGGCCGCCGGTGACGCCGGCGCTCAGCTCGACCGTGCCGGTGGCGCCGGGGGCCGGGGCGCGCAGGGTGAGGGCGGGCGCGGTGGCCGGGGCGGGGACGGGGCGGTCGGCCTTGAGGACGACGGCGGAACCGGCGGGCACGGTGAGGGAGGTCCGGCCGTCGCCGTCCGTGCGGGCGGTGGCGTCGGTGCCGTAGATCCCGCGGAAGGCGGCGCCGGGGGTGTCGGTGGCGAAGGCGGCGGTGCGGGGCTCGGTGGCGTTGTTGAAGGCGACGACGTACTCGGTGCGCGTCCGGGTGTCGGTGCGGGTGACGGCGTAGACGCCGGGTCCGTCGGCGGCGTAGCGCTCCTGCTGGACGCCGTCGGCGAGGGCGGGATGGGCCTTGCGGAGCCTGCTGAGTGCGCTGATCTGCCGGTAGAGCGGGGCGGCGGTGTCGTAGGCGGGCTCGGCGTGGGTGCGGTCGGTGCCGAGCTGGTCGTCGTCCAGGTAGTCGGCGGTGCGGGAGGCGAACATCGGCTGGCGGGCGTCCTTGTCGCCGCCGGCGCCGGTGAAGCCCTGCTCGTCGCCGTAGTAGACGACGGGGTTGCCGCGGCCGAGGAACATCAGCTCGTTGGCGAGCCGGTCCTTCTTCAGCAGCTCGGCGTCGCCGGCGGCGGGGTTGTCCTGCTTGAGGAAGGTGCCGATGCGGCCCATGTCGTGGTTGCCGAGGAAGGTGACCTGCTCGTAGGCGTTGGCCTTGTCGGTGGTGTAGCGGTAGTCGTCGCCGTA
The DNA here is from genome assembly GCF_043202555.1 of Streptomyces sp. NPDC048182. Taxonomy (NCBI): domain Bacteria; kingdom Bacillati; phylum Actinomycetota; class Actinomycetes; order Kitasatosporales; family Streptomycetaceae; genus Streptomyces; species Streptomyces sp. NPDC048182. Next base: position 51,794 of record NZ_JBIDAQ010000001.1, read on the forward strand.
CACCTGGGCCAGCTTCTGGGCGCTGCCGCCCTGGGAGGCGTAGGAGCGGGCGGCGTCCTGGAAGGGGAAGTCGAGGGTGGCGTCCAGGCGGCCCCGGGTGACGTACGGGGAGGTGACGGCGGGGTCGGCGGAGTAGACCTCGCCGAACATGAAGAAGTCGTCGCGGCCGTGGTCGGCGGCGTAGGCGTCGAGCGCCGTCGCCCACTGGGTCCAGAACTCCATGTTCACGTGCTTGACGGTGTCGATGCGGAAGCCGTCGACGGCGAAGTCCTTCACCCAGCGCTGGTAGATCCGCTCCATGCCGCGCACCACCTCGGGGCGCTCGGTCCACAGGTCGTCCAGACCGGAGAAGTCGCCGTACGTGGCCGACTCGCCGGCGTAGGTGGAGTCACCGCGGTTGTGGTACATGGTCGGGTCGTTGAGCCAGTCCGGCACCTTGGCGTGCCGCTTGCCGGCGGGGACGACGGGGGTGCGGGGGAAGGAGCCGGTGTCGACGGACGGGAAGCCGCCGTGCCGCCCGTCCGCGTGGTCGGCGTCGTCGAAGGGCTCGCCGTCCTTCGCCGTGAGGTAGGGGAAGGCGCCCTTGGAGAGGTAGTCGTAGGACTTGGGCTCGTAGTCGATGACGTCGGCGGTGTGGTTGGTGATGACGTCGAAGAAGACCTTCATGCCCTTGGCGTGCGCCGTGGAGATGAGCTTCTTCAGGTCGGCGTTGGTGCCGAAGTGGGGGTCGACCTGGGTGAAGTCGGTGATCCAGTAGCCGTGGTAGCCGGCGGAGGCGTTCGCCCCCGTCCCCTGCACGGGCTGGTTCTTGAAGATGGGCGCCATCCAGATGGCGGTGGTGCCGAGCCCCTTGATGTAGTCGAGCTTGTTGGTGAGGCCCTTGAGGTCGCCGCCCTGGTAGAAGCCCTTGTCGGTGGGGTCGTAGCCGGTGGCGAGGCGGGAGCCGGTGAGGCCGCCCTGGTCGTTGCGGGGGTCGCCGTTGGCGAAGCGGTCGGGGAGGACGAAGTAGAACTGCTCGCGGGTGGCGTCGTGCCGGGCGGCGGTCTTCGCCAGCTTGGCGTCGGACGGGGGCGCGGGCGGGGCGTCGGCCCGGGCGGCGAGGGGTGGCAGGAGGGCCGCGGTGAGGGCGGCGACGGCGACGGTCGCGACCCTCGGGGCGGCGGAGGTGGTGGTGCGGCGGCGCGCGCGGGGCGCCGGCCATCTCGGTATCACGGGTGTGAACTCCTCGTGTTCGCGGCTCATCTGGGTCCGACCCCGGCGTGACGGTAGCGCCCGTGCAAGGGTTGCAGCAAGGGTCGTGAAAGCAGCGGCAAGAGATTTCACGACCCTTGCGTGGGACGGGGGTTCAGCAGGCGGAGCGGCCGGCGTACAGGGCGAGGCCGGTGTTGGCGCCGAGGGTGGCGGTGAAGCGGCCGGCGGAGTCCACCTGGACCGTCGCGTTGCGCTGTACGTCGCAGTAGGTCCCGGCGGGGAGGGAGGTCTGGAAGCTCCGACTCAGGTTGCCGGCCTCGTGGTTGACGACGACGTACCCCTTGGCTCCCCGCCCGAAGGCGATGGCGTCGTCGCCGTCGTCCCACCAGTCGGTGACGGCTTGCCCCCGGGTGGCGTTGCGGAAGGCGACCATGGAGCGGATCTCCGGCCAGGCGTGCTGGCACTTCCAGCCGTCCTGCCAGCAGGCGGTGACACGGCCCCCGTTGGGCGGGCCGGCATCGGCGTTCGACCACTCGTAGCCGGAGTTGATGTCGGGGGCGCCGTAGGGCCAGGCGAGCATGAAGACGTTGGCCAGGGTGTAGTCGGCGCCGTTCTTGTAGTTGAGGGTGCTGCCGTTGCGCTCGGTGTCGTGGTTGTCGACGAAGACGCCGGCCCCGCCGCCGGGGAGGTACCCCCACCCCTCCCCGTAGTTCTTCAGATAAGCCAGCTTCTCGCTCTGGAACACCCGCTTGAGGTCGTAGGCGTACCGGAACTCCTGCACGTCCCCGGTGCCGCTGTACTCCCCCGGCTGGACGGCCTCGCCGGCGCCGTAGATGACCTCTTGCTTCCAGTACGCGGACGGATTGCTCAGCCGGGACTTGATGTTCGCGAGGTCGGCGGCGGGGATGTGCTTGGCGGCGTCGATCCGGAAGCCGTCGACGCCGAGGGAGAGCAGGTCGTTGAGGTACCCGGCGATGGTCTTGCGGACGTACTCCTCGCCGGTGTCGAGGTCGGCGAGGCCGACCAGTTCGCAGTGCTGGACGTTCCAGCGGTCCTGGTAGTTGGTGATCTGGCCGGTGCAGTCGTCGAAGTCGTAGGAGGAGTAGAGCCCCGGGTAGTCGTACTTGGTGTACGCGGACCCGCCGGTGCCCGTCCCACTCCCCGCCGACATGTGGTTGACGACGGAGTCGGCGACGACCTTCACGCCGGCGGCGTGGCAGGCGTTCACCATGTTCCGGAAGGCGGTCCGGTCCCCGAGCCGACCGGCGATCTTGTAGCTGACGGGCTGGTACGAGGTCCACCACTGCGCGCCCTGTATGTGCTCGGCGGGCGGCGAGACCTGCACGTAGCCGTACCCGGCGGGGCCGAGGGTGCCGGTGCACTCGCGGGCGACGGAGGCGAAGTCCCACTCGAAGAGGACGGCGGTGACGTCCTTGCCGCCGGGCGGGGCGGCCTGCGCCTGCGGGGTCGGGGTCATGACGAGGGCAGCGGCCACGAGGGCGACGGCCGCGGTGAGGGATCTGCGGGGCATGGGGGGTCCTTCGTCGTTGAAGGGGGACGGGTGCCGGTGCCGTTGCAGGCTCTTGCTGAAACATTCCGGCAACTTGCGGTGCCGCAGATCGTAAGGGCCCGTCGCCCGGAAGGGCAGGGGGCGGTACGAGATTCAACGGGGGAATGTGGCAACGCCCCGGTGATCGCTCCAGGCGAGGCATGCCTCGACCATCGCCGTCAGCCAGGGCGCCTCCGGCTTGCGTGCCGCTCGGGCCCGGTACATGCGCAGGTTGGCAGCGGCGAAGGCATCGACCGCCCCGGTGTCGGCCCGCTGCCACGCCGGGCACCGGGACGCCCACTGCTCCGCCCAAGCGGGATCATGTCCGGCCGCGATCAGCTGGATGACCAGAAGCGCCGGGTCGATGAAGCCGGCCCCGCGAGTGGGCCAGGCCCAGTCGACGGCCCAGGTGCGTTCCCCGACGAGGACGTTGCTCGGATTGATGTCCGTGTGGAGCAAGGAGTCTCCACGAAAGGCCAGCGCCTCGGCGGAGTCCCCGGCAAAACGATCCCAACGTGTCTCCGCCCAGCCCCGGGCGACAGCAGGGAGGGGCGTCTCACCGATGCGGCCCACCAGATCGGCCACCTCGGCCAGGTCGGGAGAGCCGGGGGCGAAGTCTGATGAGCGCCCCTCCACCGCCTCGAAGCCGAGGACGAGCCAGCAGTCGTCCACGACATCCCAGAGCAGCGAAGGCGCGATGCCTGTGAGGTGGGCGTTGATCTCCCGTTCCCTGATGAGGGAATCACGTCGCCCACCGGGCCGGTTGCGGACGGCTTTGACGAAGAAGGGGCCCTTCTCGCACTCGACGATTGCCGTCAGATCAGAGCTGAACCCGCGTGCGGTCCGCTGGATACCGACCGCCCGGCCCGTGCGCTCCTGGATGAGCGGGAGAATCGCGGACGCGGAGAGGTCGGTATCCATCAGCCCATCAGTTCCTCGGAGTGCACTCACTTCCGGGGGTCCCCGGCGAGCATTCGTCATCCGTGTCGGGGCTGCATGACTCACCGCCGCCGAAGTTCCGTCCCGCTCGGACGGCCGCGTTGGCGCGCGCCATCTCAGGACCGCCGAGGATAGCGCCGAGCGAGGCGTCCTGGACGTTACCCACGCCCATCCAGGTGGAGAACACGCATGGAGACACCGACCCGTTCGGGCCAATGGACGCGCGCCCGTCTCCACACCGGCCGCAGAGCCCGTCCGTGCATGGCGGTTGCCCGGTTGCCGCGCGCCCGAAGGGCCGAACCCGGTCGACACGGACCGACTCCACTCCCAGGGCCGCCAACTCTCGCCGAGCCTCGTCGCCGGTGTCGGAGGGGTCGGACACGATCACCGATACGCGGAGAGGGACCTGCGCCTGAACGGCCGCAGCGATGTTCGCCTGGGTGCGGGCGTGGCTGTTCCGCCGGGTGAAGGAGTTGTGAGTGCTCTCCGGGCCGTAGTACGACGTGGCCAGGCTGACGCCCTCCCGCCGCAGCAGCCTCCACCAGTCGTCGGTCACGTGGACCAAGTTGCTGTAGACCTCGACGCGCAGTCCCAGACTCAGCGCCAGCTCGATCAGGCTCGGGGCGTCCGGGTGCAGCGTCACCTCACCCCCGGTGAACTGCACGCGGCGGATGCCGGCCGCAGCGGCTTCGTTCAGCACACGCGCCCAGTCGGCGGCGGCCATAGAGCCGTGCGTTCCGTCGGTGCCGGATCCGTTGTGGCAGTGCCCGCAGGCCAGCTGGCACTTCCGGGTGAGGTCGAGCCACACGAATCCGGTCGTGCCGCCCACCTCGATGACGGGCCTCTCTCCGGTGATACTCATTCGCCTACCTTTCCTGGCTGCTCATTGCGGACACCGTGAGGGGGGTGTTCAGGAAGAGCACCGGAACAACTGGTCAGCCAGCGCGAGCACGGCCACCCGTTCCGGGTCGATCTCGGCCCGGCACCGATAGGTCATGGTGCGGCTCCCAGGACGACAGAGATGATCGTCCAGACGCACAAGGCCCAGACGGTGATGGCGCAGCTGAACCACGCATGCTTGCGCAGCAGCCGGTATAAACGGTTCACGGTCGAACTCCCGGTGGCGGTCACCGCCACTGCCCAATAGGGCCGTACTGGGCGATCCGACGGTTGTCGTCTCGCACGAGCGGGCGAATGCGGGCCAATGTAGGACTGCATTCCTCATTCCTCGTCCGAAGCAGCGACGAGCTTCCTCATGAGCGCGACACGCACTCGGCGCAGCACGGCCGCGTCGGGCGTTGAGAAGTCCTTGCTACTCGGCCACCAGCCAGGGGCATGTTGGCTGAAGCTGCCCCACTGCTCGATCGGTACCTCGATCGCCAGAGGCCCCGTGTATGGCTTGCTCCTCTCCTCGGACCTGCCTCCCACGTCGCCCTCCCTCATCCACTTGCTGTAGCAGCCAGTGAACAAGCCGTGACGATCCCGAAAGCGCACAAGATGTGCACAAGCGCCCGCGACGGGCACTAGGGGCCTGAGACCATGGGCCCAACGAAGCGTCGAGCATCGGGAAGCGTCGGCATGAGCGCGATCATCGAAGTACCCGGTCCGGGCGCCAACGTCGCCGTCCTGCGGAAAGAACGTGGCTGGGGCCAGGCGCGTCTGGCCTCCGAGGCCGGGATCTCGACCAGTCTGCTCGGGAAGATCGAGCGGGGCGAACGGCCCATGACGCAGGGAGTCGGCGCATCTGTCGCTCAGGCGCTCGGTATCACGCTCGATCAGCTTCTGGGCAAGGCTCCCTTGCACGAGGGCGCAGAAGTCCAGCTTCGGGCGCTTACCAGAGAGATCCGCCGCTTCGGCCTCCCTCGCGAACCCGAGATGACCGAGGCCCGGCTGAGCACGGCCTTGAGCGAGATGGTCGCTCTGCGGGAGAGGGCAGACCTGCGGGGTGTCCTGGCGGAGCTGCCGCGCCTGGTCTCGGAAACCAGCAATCACGCCCATGCGGTGGGCACACCGAGCGCCTGGGCCCGCGTCACCGAGGCCTACTCGACGGTGTACTGGCTGGCGGCCCGGCACCGTTGGATGACCCTGGCCGATCTGGCGACGACGAAGCAGAAGATGGCCGCAGAACAGGCGGACCCTGTCTCAGCGGCCATCGCGGCACGCGACGAAGCGGGCCTGTACCTGAACCACGGCGACTTCGAAGACGGCCTGGCGGTGGTCGACGGCGGTCTCGTGCGCGTCGAGCAGGACGCCCCGACCGGCCCCGACCGCCTCTACGCCCTCGGTATCCTGCACTTGCGCGGGCTCACCCTCGCGGGAAGGCTGCGGGACCGGAGGACAGCTGACCAGCACATCGCCAGGGCGTGGGCTCTCGCCGAGGAACTGAACCGGAACGTGAGCCGTCTCGGCATCCACTTCGGCGCGCAGGACACGGCCGTTCATGTGGTCGCGACATCGGCGGACCTCAGTCGCCACGAGGACGCCATTGACACGATGGACGACCTCACGAAACTGGACCAGTCCGGGAAGCTGACCTTGCCCCGGACTCGCACCAGTCCCCTGCACATGAATGTCGCCCGGTCGAGACTCGCCCTCGGTGACCGGGACGGGGCATTGGAGGAGCTGGAGCACGCCTGGTCCCTGGCTCCTCAGATGGCCAAGGTCCATCCCACGGCGCAAGAGCTGCTCCGTGTTCTCACTTCGCTGCACAAGCGGAGCAACCCGCGGCTGACCAAGTTGGCGAAGCGAGCGAGGATTCAGTTCTGAAGCCGTGGGGCATCCTCGGGCTCATCGTGGTCGGGCTGTCCGTGGTGCTGCTGTTCCGCTCGATCCGACCCCATCTGCGGGGCAGCGCCGGACAAAGCTGGGAACTGTGCTTTCAGATCGGTTCAGCGGGTACGTCCGCGTACTTCTTGCGCAGAACGTCGTGGACGGTGTGGTTGGCCGGGAGTTGCACGTCGTCAATGCGGGAGATGGCCCGGATTCCGATGGCCGCGTTGGTGGCAAAGGCGGCCTGCGCCTTGCCGAGGTCGGCAAGGGTGATCCTGGCTGTGCGGTGCTCGTGGACGCTCTGGAGAAGCAGCATGGTGACGCCCGGCAGCACTTGCGCGTCCGGCCAGATCACATGGTCGCCGTCGAAGAACCCGACGTTCCAGGTGCCGCCCTCGCTGATGACGCCCTCGGAGTCGGTGAAGAGGGCATCGTCGTATCCGTTGAGCTGCGCGGCCCGCCGATGGTGGAGCGAGCCGAAGAGGCCGACGCTCTTGACCTCGGGTACGTCGCGCTCGTAGACGGTCGACTGGACGGCCAGCGGCGGCAACGGCAGGGCGCCGGCCGAGCGCTGCGTGACGAGGATCTTGGGTTCGGTCGCGCGGGCTGGGTGCCCGAGGTCGATGGCCGGGTCGAAGAGGGTGACCCGGATGGTGCTCGACCCGTCGACCGGCGCCACTCGCCGGATCAGTTGCCTTACGCGCTCGGCGTCCAGGTCGACGCCGAAGAGAACCCGGCAGTCACGGACGAGCCGTTCCAGATGCATGGCCAGCCCCCGTACACGGCCGTCGTCCACCCGCAGGCTCGTGAAGGAGCCGTAGTTGGTCAGGGCCAGCGTCTGGAGCTCGTCCAGCGTGACGGGACGACCGTTGAGTTCAGCCATGCGATCAGCATGGCAGCCGGAGCCGTCAGCCGTACGTTCGGGGACCTGGACGGTTAAGCGCTGGAGGGAGCCTCAGCCCCTCTTGTACCTTCGCGGCGTGACTGACGACGGCACGCTCCAGATCCGCGACGCGGTGGAGGCAGACGCCTCCGCGATCGCGCGGGTTCACATGGACTCACGGGCGGCGGCCATGCCCTATCTGCCGCCGCAGAGGCGTGGGCATGTAGAGGTGGCACGGTGGGTGCGGGAGGTCGTGCTCAGGGAGTGCCGGGTGTGGGTCGCGGTGCGGGGTGCGGAGGTCGTCGGGTACGCCGCCCTCGACGGGGACGTGCTCGACCACCTCTACCTGCGGCCGGACGTGCGCAGGCAGGGTGTCGGTACCTTGCTGCTCGATGAGGTCAGGCGGGGCAGCCCGGGCGGGGTGTCGCTGCATGTGTTCCAGCAGAACACCGGCGCCCGGGCGTTCTACGAGCGTCATGGGTTCGTCGTTGTCGACACGAATGACGGGGAGCGGAACATGGAGAAGTTGCCTGACATGACGCTGCGTTGGGTCCCTTAGGCGGGCGGGCCTCAGGCCGTCGTCCACCACGTCGTCGTGTTCGGCGGCAGGGTTGTCTCGGCGGCGGGTGTCGAGGGGGGCTCCGCGCTGGAGAGGAGCAGGCGGCCGTAGGACGGGACGGTCACCGGGGTGTCGCCCGTGTTGGCGGCGCAGATGAAGTCGCCGCGGCGGAAGGCCAGGACGCCCTCGGGGGCCGGGAGCCATTCGACCGCGTCGCCCGCGCCCAGGTCGGGCTCGGAGCGGCGCACCGCGAGCGCCGTGCGGTACAGCTCCAGGGTCGAGTCGGGGACGCCGGCTTGGGACTCCACGCTCAGGTCGGCCCAGGTGGGCGGCTGCGGGAGCCAGCTGCCGGCGGGGCCGAAGCCGTACGACGGGCCCATGCGGGTCCACGGGATCGGGACGCGGCAGCCGTCGCGGAAGCCGTCCTGGCCCGCGCCGCGGAAGTAGGCCGGGTCCTGGCGGACCTCGTCGGGGAGGTCGACCACGTCGGGCAGGCCCAGTTCCTCGCCCTGGTAGACGTACGCCGAGCCGGGGAGGGCCAGCATGAGGAGAGTCGCCGCTCGGGCTCGGCGCAGGCCGAGTTCGCGGTCGCCGGCCAGGCGGATCTGGGTGCCGAGGCCGGGCTCGTTGGCGAAGCGGGTGGCGTGGCGCGTGACGTCGTGGTTGGAGAGGACCCAGGTGGCCGGGGCGCCGACGGGGCGCATCGCGTCCAGGGTGCGGTCGATGACCTCCCGGAGCGACGCCGCGTCCCATGCCGTCGCCAGGTACTGGAAGTTGAAGGCCTGGTGGAGTTCGTCCGGGCGGACGTAGTTCGCCGTGCGTTCGACCGTCGGGGTCCACGCCTCCGCGACGAAGATGCGCTCGCCCGGATACTCGTCCAGGATCCGGCGCCACTGGCGGTAGATCTCGTGCACGCCGTCCTGGTCGAAGAACGGGGTGACGTCGTTGGCCAGCAGGGTGAGGTGGTCGTGGGAGCCCAGGTCGGGGAGGCCGGCCGCCTTCACCATGCCGTGCGCCACGTCGATGCGGAAGCCGTCCACGCCCATGTCCAGCCAGAAGCGCAGGATGGAGCGGAACTCGTCGCCGACCGCCGGGTGCTCCCAGTTGAAGTCGGGCTGCTCGGGGGCGAAGAGGTGCAGGTACCAGTCGCCCGGGGTGCCGTCCGGCTCGGTGACCCGGGTCCAGGCGGGGCCGCCGAAGATGGACTCCCAGTCATTGGGCGGGAGTTCGCCGGCCGCGCCCTTGCCGGGGCGGAAGTGGTAGCGGTCGCGGGAGGGTGAGCCGGGGCCCTCGGCGAGGGAGCGTTTGAACCACTCGTGCTGGTCGGAGGAGTGGTTCGGGACCAGGTCCACGATGACGCGCAGGCCGAGGGCGTGGGCGTCGCGGATCAGGGCGTCGGCGTCCAGGAGCGTGCCGAACATCGGGTCCACGGCGCGGTAGTCGGCCACGTCGTAGCCGGCGTCGGCCTGCGGGGAAGCGTAGAACGGGCTGAGCCACACCGCGTCGACGCCCAGGTCGCGCAGGTACGGCAGGCGGGTGCGCACGCCCTCCAGGTCGCCCATGCCGTCGCCGTCGCCGTCGGCGAAGCTGCGCGGGTACACCTGGTAGATCACCGCGTCCCGCCACCAGTCCCCGCGAACGGCGACGGTGTCGGAAGCTGGGGCGGCGGAGTGCTGCTGGCTCATGTCGTCCTTGGAGTGCAACGGAGTTCTGGTCGGTAGGTCAGTGCGAAGTCGGTGAGACAGCGCGAAGTCGGTGAGGCAGCGTGCGGAAGGGGCGGCGCGTCAGCCCTTCGTGCCGCCCGCCGTCAGGCCGGTCACCAGGTTCTTCTGCACGAGGTAGAAGAACGCGGCGACGGGTATCGCGATCAGCACGGCGGTGGCCGCCATCAGGTTGCGCTGCGCGTCGTGCTCGCTGACGAAGCTCTGCAGGCCGACCGCGAAGGTGTACTTCGTGTCGCTCAGCATGAAGGTCGAGGCGAAGGCGACCTCGCTGAAGGCCGTGATGAAGCTGTAGAAGCCGGCCACCGCGAGGCCGGGCTTGGCCAGCGGCAGGATCAGCCGGAAGAAGGTGCCGAAGGGCGAGAGGCCGTCCACCCGGCCCGCCTCGTCGATCTCGAACGGGATCGTGTCGAAGTAGCCCTTGAGCAGCCAGGCGCAGTACGGGACCGCGGTGGAGCAGTACACCAGGATCAGCCCGAGGTAGCTGTCGATGAGCTGGAGGTCGGACAGGAGCTGGTACATCGGCACGATGAGCACCGCGATGGGGAACATCTGGGTGAGCAGCAGCACCCACATCAGCTTGCGGTAGCCGGGGAAGCGCATGCGGGAGACCGCGTAGCCGGTGGTGGCCGCGAAGAGGACGCCGATCAGGGTGGTGCCGAGGGAGACGAGGAGCGAACTCTGCAGCCAGTCGGAGAAGTTGGTGTGCTGGAGGACGAAGGTGTAGTTGTCCAGCGTCATCTTGGACCAGATGCGCCCGGGGTGGAGGTAGTCGTCCTTGTCCGGGCCGAGGGAGAGGAAGACCAGCCACAGGACCGGGAACAGGGCGATCAGGCTGGCGAGGAGCAGCAGGCCGTGCGAGGTGAGGGAGCCGGCGCGGCTCGCCTCGCCCCGGCGGCGCGGCCGGCGCTCCGGCCCGGCGGGGGGCGTGGCAACGGGGCCCGCGGGAGCGGTCGTCGGCGCGGTCGGTGCACTCATGGGGACTCCTGCCTCAGATCGCGGGCTGCTGCTCGCCGCGGGCCAGCCAGCGGCGGTAGAAGGACGTGAAGACGATCAGGACGGCCAGCAGCAGGATGCCGTACGCCGCGGACTGCGCGAAGTCGCGCGGCTGCTGTCCGAAGCCGAGCTGGTAGGCCCAGGTGACCAGGATCTGCGCGTCCGGGGCGGTGTTGCCGAACAGCAGGAAGATGACGGCGAACTGGTTGAACGTCCAGATGATGCCGAGCAGGACGACCGTGGAGCTGACCGACCTGAGTCCGGGCAGGGTGACGTAACGGAAGCGCTGCCAGGCGCTCGCGCCGTCCATCTCCGCGGCCTCGTAGAGGCTGGCGTCGATGGACTGCAGGCCGCCGAGGAGCGAGACCATCATGAACGGCACCCCGCACCAGGTGTTGACCATGATGGCGGCGAACCGCTGCCAGAAGGTGTCCTCCAGCCACTGCGGCTCCGGCAGGTGCAGCGATCCCAGCAGGGAGTTGACGACGCCCGAGGCGGCGAGCATGAAGCGCCAGCCGAAGACCGTGACGAAGGTCGGCACCGCCCAGGGCAGCACCAGGATCAGCCGGTACAGGGTGCGTCCGCGCAGCTTCTGGTTGAGCAGCAGGGCGAGGCCGAGGCCGATCGCGTAGTGCAGGGCGACGCACAGCGCGGTCCACACGATGGTCCAGATGAAGTGCGACCAGAAGCGGTCGTACGCCGTCGGGCCCCACAGGATGTCGGCGTAGTTGTCCAGGCCGATGAACTGGTACGTGGCGTCGATGTGGTTGACGCCGATGGTGCGGGCGGTGTTGAGGCTGTTGGCGTCGGTGAGGGTGAGGTAGAGGCCGTAGGCCAGGGGGTAGAGCACGAGGACGCCGAGCACGACGACCACCGGCGCGATCATGGCGTAGGCGTACCAGTGCTTGCGGTAGCCCTCGGTCAGGCGGCGGCCGAGGCCGGGCCGCGGGGTCCGGTCACCGCGGCGCTTGCCGGTCGCGCGGTCGATGGCGACGGTCATGGTGCGACACCTTCTGGAGCGTCAGGGACGGTCGGGTGCGGCTGCCGGGCCCCCGTGCGGGGCGGGCCCGGCAGCCGCGCGGGCTCACTTGCTGAAGTCCGGCACCAGCTCGGCGACCGCCGTCTCGACGTCGCCGAGGCCCTTGTCCAGGGACTTCTTGCCGCCGGCGATCTGCGGCAGCTCCTTGTCCAGCGGGACCCACAGGGAGCTGTACTCCGGCAGCGCCGGGCGCGGCTGGGCGGCGGGCAGCACGGCCTGGTAGCCGGCGATCCCGGGGTCGGCCTTGACCTGGGCGGTGTAGGCGTCCTCGCGGGTGGGCAGCGTGGAGTTCTTCAGGGCGATGGTCTCCTGGGACTTCGCCGAGGTGAGGAACTCGACGAACTTCAGCGACGCGTCCTGGTGGGCCTTGTCGGACCCGGCGTACACCGACAGGTTGTGGCCGCCGGTCGGGGCGCCCGCCTTGCCGGCGGAGCCGGCCGGGACGGTGGCGATGCCGAGGTTCTTCTTGTCCGCGAAGGCCGAGCCCTTGTAGAAGTTGGTGATCTCCCAGGGGCCCTGCAGGATCGCGGCGACCTTGCCGTTGACGAAGGCGTCCTGGATGTGGGCGTAGGCGTCCGCGGTGGTGTCCGCCTTGTGCAGGCCCTTGCCGTCGAACAGGCTCAGCCAGGTGCCGTAGCCCTTGACGGCCTGCGGCGACTTGACGGTGATCTTCTTGCCGTCGGCGTCGACCGTGTCGGTGCCCTCGCCGTAGAGGAAGGGCTGGGCGTAGTAGCCGGCCGTGGAGCCCCAGTAGCCGTCGGCGCCGGTCTTGTCCTTGATGGTGGCGGCGGCCTTCTTCAGCTCGTCCCAGGTCTTCGGCGGCTGCACGCCGGCCTTCTGGAAGAGCTGCTTGTTGTAGACCAGGGCGAGGGTGTCGGTGACCAGCGGGACGCCGTAGACCTTGCCGTCGTACTTCGCCTGCTCGATCAGGCTCGGCTGGAACTTGGCCTGGTCGGCGAGGGCCTCGGTGCCGTCGAGCGGCAGGAAGAAGCCCTTCTTGGCGAAGGCGGGGGTCCAGCCGACCTCGGAGCGCAGCACGTCCGGGGCGCCCTTGGCGCCCGCGGCGGTGTCGAACTTGTTCTGCGCCTGGTCGAAGGGGACGTTGACGTACTTGACCTTGATCCCCTTGTTGGCGGCCTCGAACTCCTTGACCAGGGCCTGGTAGGTCGGCGCCTCGTTGGTCGCGTTGGAGGTGTCCCACCAGGTGATGGTGACCGGACCGCCGGACTCGCTGTCGCTGTCGCCGTCCCCGCCGCACGCCGTCGCCGCGAGGGCGAGGGACGCCACCAGCGCGGTGGCCGCTATGCCACGCCGCATGAGTTCTCCTTGAGAGTGAAAGCCCGTGTGGCGCCGTTGCCGCCGTCGGGCGACGTGAACGTAACAGGGATGCAACCGGCGCGAAAGGTCTTGCAGCAAAGAAGTGCAAGAAGCGTCGAGAGTTATGCCGTCGTGACCCCGCACTGACCGCTCCGAGACCACGTCTGCGTGGTCGGCACCGGCCCGCACACCTGTGCAAGACTCTGCAAGTACTTGCCGCCGAGGGGTCGGCACGGTCGACACGGCATAGGGGATCGCGATGACGCAGCAGCCCGCGGCGGGGCGCTCCACCGCCCGCACCCGGCGGCCGGCCGGTGGGCAAGTGTCGGCCCGACAGGTACAGTCCACCCCTGTGACCACACGGCTTGCCGACATCGCCGTCCAGGCGGGCGTGAGCGAGGCGACCGTCAGCCGCGTCCTCAACGGCAAGCCGGGCGTCGCCGCCACCACCCGCCAGTCCGTGCTCGCCGCGCTCGACGTGCTCGGGTACGAGCGCCCGGTGCGGCTGCGGCAGCGCAGCGAGGGCCTGGTCGGGCTGATCACCCCGGAGCTGGAGAACCCGATATTCCCCGCGTTGGCGCAGGTCATCGGGCAGGCGCTGACCCGGCAGGGGTACACCCCGGTGCTGGCCACCCAGACGCCGGGCGGCTCCACCGAGGACGAGCTGACCGAGATGCTGGTCGACCGCGGGGTGGCCGGCATCATCTACGTCTCCGGGCTGCACGCCGACACCACCGCCGACACCCAGCGCTACGACCGGCTGCGCGCGCAGGGCGTGCCGTTCGTGCTGGTGGACGGCTTCTCGGCGAAGGTGCAGGCGCCCTTCATCTCCCCCGACGACCGGGCCGCGATGCGCCTCGCGGTCACCCACCTCGCCTCGCTCGGGCACACCCGGATCGGGCTCGCGCTCGGGCCGAAACGGTTCGTCCCGGTGCAGCGCAAGATCGAGGGCTTCGTGCGGGCGATGCAGGAGCAACTCGGCCTGGACGCGGCGGTGGTGGAGAAGGAGTTCGTCCAGCACTCCCTCTACACCCTGGAAGGCGGGCAGGCGGCGGCCACCGCGCTGGTCGAGCGGGAGTGCACGGCGGTGGTGTGCGCCAGCGACATGATGGCGCTCGGCGCGATACGGGCGGCGCGGCAGCAGGGCCTGGAGGTGCCGCGGGACATCTCGGTGGTCGGCTTCGACGACTCCCCGCTGATCGCCTTCACCGACCCGCCGCTGACCACCATCCGCAAGCCGGTCCCGGCGATGGGCCAGGCCGCGGTGCGCACCCTCCTGGAGGAGGTCGGGGGCACGCCGGCCCCGCACAGCGAGTTCGTGTTCATGCCGGAGCTGGTGGTACGGGGCTCGACGGCGTCCGCGCCGGGCGTACGGGGCTAGAAGCGGGCTGGAACCCGACGTTTCGCCGCGGGTGCGACCCGTCCCGATACGGGGGATCATGGGTGGCGTTGGTGTTTTCTGGCAGACTTGATGCCCATGGGTGACGCGACGGTCAGGACCTCGGAACGTCCGCCGGAACGTCCGGAGGAGGACGTTCCACGCCCCGTCGGTGACGGGACGCGGCGGCGGGGCCTGCTGCGTCGGCTGCGCACCCCGCACCGGCCCCGGCTGTGGTTCGAAGTCCTGCTGGTGGCGGTGAGTTACTGGACCTACTCGCAGGTGCGCAACGCCGTGCCGGAGCAGCGCGCGGCGGCGCTGCGCAACGCCGACTGGATCTGGCGGGTGGAGCACCTGTTCGGCCTCGACGTCGAGGACACCGTCAACCACGCGGTGAACTCGGTGACTTGGCTGGTCGTCGGCATGAACTACTACTACGCGACCCTGCACTTCGTGGTCACCCTGGGCGTCCTCGTCTGGCTGTTCCGCAGCCATCCCGGGCGGTACGCGGCGACCCGCCTGGTGCTGTTCGCGACCACCGCGGTGGCCTTGCTCGGCTACTACCTGTATCCGCTCGCGCCGCCTCGGCTGATGCGGGGCGGGGGCTTCGTCGACACGGTGCTGGTCCACCGGACCTGGGGCTCGATGGCGTCCGGCGATCTGAAGTCGATGTCCAACCAGTACGCCGCGATGCCGTCGATGCACATCGGGTGGTCGGTGTGGTGCGGGCTGACGATCTTCGCGCTGGCCTCTGTGCCGTGGGTGCGGGTTCTCGGCCTGCTCTACCCGGTGGCCACGCTGGTGGTCATCGTGGCCACCGCCAACCACTTCTGGCTCGACGCGGTCGGCGGCCTCCTCTGCCTCGCCTTCGGCTACACGGTGACGTCCCTGTGGTACGGCACCCTCCCCTACGCCCTCCCACGCCCGGCACCGGGCCGGCGGAGGGAATGGCTGCCGACGAAGGCGTAGCGACGTGACTGCAACGCCCTAGGGGCGCGGGGAACTGCGCGACCAGCCACGACGCGCCCGCACCCGGCATCGTGGCGCAACCCGGCACTACGGGGGGGCGTGGCGCAGCCCGGCGCTGCGGGGTGCCGCTGCGCCCACCCGTGCCGCCCCAGCGGCACGACTGCCCGCAGCTACGTGGGAGGGGGCGGGGGTGCGGCACGACTGCCCGCAGCTACGGCGGCGAGCGGCGCAGCCGACGTGGCTGCAACGCCCTAGGGGCGCGGGGAACTGCGCGACCAGCCACGGCGCGCCCGCAGCCAAGGGCGGTGCTCAGCCCGGTCATCCCTCGTAAAACAGCCGCTCCACGACCCCCCGCGCCCGGCGGGCCGTGCGGCGGTAGTCCTCCAGCATGGCACCCGCGTGGCCAGGCCCGTGACCGAGGTAGCGGCCGACGGCGGCCAGTTCGCGCGGGTCGGTGGGGAAGGTGTCGCCGGCCCGCCCGCGGACCAGCATCACCGCGTTGCGCACCCGGGTCGCCAGCACCCACGCCTCGTCCAGCGTCGCCGCGTCCTCGGCGGAGACCAGCCCCGCCCCGGCCGCCGCCGCGAGGGCCTCACGCGTACGGGTGGTCCGCAGAGACGGCTCGTCACAACCGTGCCGCAGCTGGAGCAGCTGCACGGTCCACTCCACGTCGGAGAGACCGCCGGGCCCCAGCTTGGCGTGCAGCTTGGGGTCGGCCCCGCGCGGCAGCCGCTCGGCCTCCATGCGGGCCTTCAGCCGCCGGATCTCCCGTACGGCGTCCTCGTCGAGCCCCTCGGACGGGTAGCGCAGCGGATCGACCAGCTCGGTGAACCGCTCCCCCAGCTCGGCGTCCCCCGCCACGAACGCGGCCCGCAGCAGCGCGTGCGACTCCCAGCCCAGCGACCACCGGCGGTAGTACGCCTCGTACGACTTCAGCGACCGCACCAGCGGGCCCGAGCGGCCCTCCGGGCGCAGGTCGGCGTCGACGATGAGCGGCGGGTCGGCACTGGGCACCTGGAGCAGCCGGCGCAGTTCTGAGACGACCTTGTTGGCGGCCTCCCCGGCCTCCCGCTCGTCCACCCCGTCGCGCGGCTCGTGCACGAAGAGGACGTCCGCGTCGGAGCCGTAGCCCAGCTCGCCCCCGCCGAAGCGGCCCATGCCGATGATCGCGAAGCGGGTCGGCAGGGTGTCGCCCCACCCCTCGCGGACCACCGCCCGCAGCGTGCCCGCCAGCGTCGCCGCCGTCAGGTCGGTCACCGCCTGCCCGACCCGGTCCACCAGGGCGCCCTGGTCGGCCTCGACGGGGTGCGCGTCGGTGCCGTAGGAGCCGACGATGTCCCCGGCGGCGGTGCGGAACAGCTCCCGGCGCCGCACCCCGCGCGCCGAGGTGACCGCCCCGACCGCGTCGTCGGCCCGCCGGACCGCGGCGAGTATCTCCTGCTCCAGCTGGGCCCGCCCGCGCGGCGCGAGCCCGCCCGCGTCGCCGTCCCCGAGCAGCGCGACCGCCTCGGGGGCGCGCAGCAGCAGGTCGGGCGCGAGCCGCCCGGCGGAGAGCACCCGGGCCAGGTTCTCGGCGGCGGCGCCCTCGTCGCGCAGCAGCCGCAGGTACCAGGGCGTGCGGCCGAGCGCGTCGGAGACCTTGCGGAAGTTGAGCAGCCCGGCGTCCGGGTCGGCGGAGTCCGCGAACCAGCCGAGCAGCACCGGCAGCAGGGTGCGCTGGATGGCGGCCTTGCGGGTGACGCCGGAGGCGAGGGCCTCCAGGTGCCGCAGGGCGGCGGCCGGGTCGGCGTAGCCGAGGGCGACCAGGCGTTCGCGGGCCGCCTCGGGGCTGAGCCGGGCCTCGCCCGGGCCGAGCTGGGCGACGGCGTCGAGCAGCGGGCGGTAGAACAGCTTCTCGTGCAGCCGCCGCACCACCGCCGCGTGCCGGCGCCATTCGCGCAGCAGCGTGGCGACCGGATCGGTGCGCAGGCCCAGCGAGCGGCCCAGGCGGCGCAGGTCGGCCTCGTCCTCGGGGACCAGGTGGGTGCGGCGCAGCCGGTAGAGCTGGATGCGGTGCTCCATGGAGCGCAGGAAGCGGTACGCCTGGTCGAGCTGGGCGGCGTCGGTGCGGCCGACGTAGCCGCCGGCGGCGAGCGCCTCCAGGGCGTCCAGGGTGGTGCCGCTGTGCAGGGAGGTGTCGGCGCGGCCGTGCACCAGCTGGAGCAGCTGCACCGCGAACTCGACGTCCCTGAGGCCACCGGGCCCCAGCTTGAGCTGCCGGTCGACCTCGGCGGCGGGGATGTTCTCCACCACCCGGCGGCGCATCTTCTGCACGTCGGGGACGAAGTTCTCCCGGTCGGCGGCCTGCCACACCAGCGGCTGGAGCGCGGCGACGTACTCGGCGCCGAGCGCTGGGTCGCCGGCCACCGGGCGGGCCTTGAGCAGCGCCTGGAACTCCCAGGTCTTGGCCCAGCGCTGGTAGTAGGCGAGGTGGCTGCTGAGGGTGCGCACGAGGGGGCCGTTGCGGCCCTCGGGGCGCAGGTTGGCGTCGACGGGCCAGATGGAGCCCTCGATCGTGGTCTCGGAGCAGATCCGCATCAGGTGGGAGGCGAGGGCGGTGGCGGCGCGCATGGCCTTGGCCTCGTCGGCGCCGTCGGTGTCCTCGGCCGGCTCCGCCACGAAGATGACGTCCACGTCGGAGACGTAGTTCAGCTCGTGGCCGCCGCACTTGCCCATGGCGATCACCGCGAGCCGGCACCGCGCGGCGTCCTCGGGCGCGGCGGCGACGGCTATGGCGAGGGCGGCGCGCAGCGTGGCGGTGGCGAGGTCGGCCAGCTCGGCGGCGGTCTCGGCGAGGTCGATCGTGCCGCACACGTCCCGGGCGGCGATGGACAGCAGGCAGCGCCGGTAGGCGACGCGCAGCGAGACGGGGTCGGTGGCCTCGGCGAGGCCCTGCTCGAACTCGGGCAGGCCGCGGTGCAGGTCGCGGGGCTCGTAGGTGGCCAGGGTGAGCCAGTCCCCGGCGTGCCGGGCCAGGTGGTCGGCGAGCGCCTCGGAGGCGCCGAGGACGCCGAGGAGGCGGTCGCGCAGGGGCTTGGACGCGATGAGGGTGTCGAGCAGCTCGCGGCGGGCGGTGGGGTCGGGCTGGGCCTCCAGGAGGCGCACCAGGCCGTGCAGGGCGAGGTCGGGGTCGGCGGTGGCGCCGAGGGCCTCCAGGAGGACCGGGTCGTCGCGGACGGCCGACAGCTCCTGGCTGTCCAGGAGCCGCTCGGCGGCGGAGGGGTCGGTGAAGCCGTGCCGCAGCAGTCGCGTGAAGGTACTGCTCCTGCGCCCCGGCGCCGTCATCCCGGCCTCCTGCCTTTCGTCGCCCTGTCTGCTTGTCCGACCGTCGGATCAAGGTCTGGCCTTGAGCGTAACCGGCGGGGCGGCGACCGGCGCCGGGGGACTTCGGCCCTTTCGGTGGCGGGGCGGGCCGGTTTCGGCTTCGGTGAGAGACGGCACGCCAGCCTCGCGAAGGAGCCGACCATGGACTTCACCCTCGAAGTGATCCCGCTGCCCGTGAGCGACATCGACCGGGCCCGGGACTTCTACCGGGACAAGGTCGGCTTCCACGTCGACATCGACCAGGAGGTCATGCCGGGCATGCGCATCGTCCAGCTCACGCCGCCCGGTTCCGGCTGCTCCGTCGCGCTCGGCGACGCCATCTGGGACATGGGCCCGGGCTCGCGCCCCGCCCCCGGCTCGTACCAGGCCCTCCAGCTCTGCGTCGCGGACATCAAGGCGGCCCACGCCGAGCTGGTGGGCCGGGGCCTGGAGGTCTCCGAGCCGGTGCAGTACGCGCCCGACGACGGCGCCACCTTCATGTACTTCACCGACCCGGACGGCAACGCCTGGTCGGTCCAGGAGTACCGGCGCCGGGCGACGGAGCCGCTGCACCAGGCGCTGGCGGAGCTGAAGCGGCAGGCGTAGCCCCCGCCCCCGGTCAGGCGGGCGGCGGTGTCAGCCCCGTCTCCCGCCAGCCGTTGGTGATCGGCAGCCGGCGGTCCTTGCCGAAGCCCTTCGGCGAGATCTTCGTGCCCGGCGGGTACTGGCGCCGCTTGTACTCGGCCGTGTCGACCATGCGCAGCGTCTTGGTGACCAGGTCCCGGGCGTACCCGGCGGCCACGATCTCGTCGGCGCCGCGGTCGTGGTCGACGTAGAGGCCGAGGACGGCGTCCAGGACGGGATAGTCCGGCAGCGAGTCGGTGTCGACCTGGCCGGGGCGCAGCTCGGCGCTGGGCGGCTTGGTGATCGAGTTGGCCGGGATGGGCGGGGTCTGGCCGCGCTCCTCGGCGGCCCGGTTGCGCCACTCGGCGAGCCGGAAGACCCAGGACTTGTAGACGTCCTTGATCGGCCCGTACGCGCCCACCGCGTCGCCGTACAGCGTGGAGTACCCGACCGCCAGCTCCGACTTGTTGCCCGGCGCGAGGACCAGGTGGCCCTCCTGGTTGGACAGGGCCATCAGCAGGGTGCCGCGCAGCCGGGCCTGGAGGTTCTCCTCGGCCAGGCCGGTCAGCCCGAGGGAGTCCATGTACGCGTCGAACATGGGGGCGATGGGGACGGTCCTGAAGTGCAGCCCGGTGCGCCGGGCGAGGTCGGCGGCGTCGTCCCGGGAGTGCTGCGAGGAGTACTTCGACGGCATCGACACCGCGTGCACGTTCTCCGCGCCCAGCGCGTCGCAGGCGATCGCGGCGACCAGGGCCGAGTCGATGCCGCCGGACAGACCGAGCAGCACCGAGCGGAAGCCGTTCTTCGTCACGTACGCCCGCAACCCGACGACCAGCGCGGAGTAGACCTCCTCCTCGTCGGCCAGCCGCTCGGCCACGCCGCCCGACAGCTCGGGCTCGTACGCCGGCAGCGGCTCCTCGGACAGCACGACCCGGTCGACGCGCAGCCCGTCGTCCACCACGCCGTCCGGGGCGTCGGGCGCGGCGGGCGGCAGGTCGAGGTCGAGGACGACGCAGCCCTCGGCGAACTGCGGGGCCCGGGCGACGACCTCGCCGTGCCGGTCGACCACGATGGAGTCGCCGTCGAAGACCAGCTCGTCCTGGCCGCCGGTCATGGCGAGGTAGGCGGTGGTGCAGCCGGCCTCCTGGGCTCGCTTGCGGACCAGCTCAAGGCGGGTGTCGTCCTTGTCGCGCTCGTACGGCGAGGCGTTGACGGAGAGCAGCAGCCCGGCCTTGGCGGAGCGCGCGGCGGGCACCCGGCCGCCGTCCTGCCAGAGGTCCTCGCAGATGGCGAGGGCGATGTCGACGCCGTGCAGCCGGAGCACGGGGAGGGTGTCGCCGGGCACGAAGTAGCGGAACTCGTCGAAGACGCCGTAGTTCGGCAGGTGGTGCTTGGCGAGGTTGAGCACGATCCGGCCCCGGTGCAGCACGGCCGCCGCGTTCTGCGGGGCGCCGGCCGGCTGGCCGTACCTCGGCCGGTCGGTGGGGCAGCGGTCGAGGTAGCCGACGACCACGGGCAGCTCGCCGAGGCCCTCCTCGGCCAGCCGGGCGGCGAGTGCGCGCAGGGCGGCGCGGCTGGCCTCGACGAAGGACGACCTGAGGGCGAGGTCCTCGACGGGATACCCGGTCAGCACCATCTCGGGGAACGCCGCGAGGTGCGCGCCCTGCTCGGCGCAGTGCCGGGTCCAGCGGACGACCGAGTCGGCGTTGCGGGCGAGGTCGCCCACGTGCGCGTCGATCTGGTTCAGAGCGAGTCGAAGTTGAGGCACGGGGCCAGTGTAGGCACCGGTATTCGTCAGATCGACGCGATAGGGCGGGTTGGCGTCGCCGACGGCTCTGTCGGGAAACGCCTGTGCGGGCACCGCGCGATCAGTACTCTGAGGTCCGCACATGTCGTGCACATGGCCATATGCGGCCCCCTGGAGAAGGAGCACCCATGCTCAGACGCGCGTTACTCGCGGCCACAGCCCTGACCGCCGCCCTGGCGGGTACGGCGACGATGGGCCCGCCGGCCGCCGCCGTGGACGTCGAGTGCCCCATCGAGATCGGGGACGGCTGCGGTGGGGGCGGCGACGGTGGCGGCGGTGGCGGGGGCGGCGGCGCGCCGTCCTATGTCCTGCAGGGCGTCATCCAGGTCGAGGGGTACACGAACGCCCCCAACGGGCAGCCCGGTCGCCGCGTGGAGATCCGCGGCTACTCCCGGCTCGCCAACGCGAGCAACGACCGGGTCGACGCGGACTACATCAACGTCCGCTGCAACGCGTACGACTTCAACGGCTACACGACCGACTACGACTCGGAGAACGGCGGCGCCCTCGTCGACGTCCACTTCCCGTCGAACTGGGTCTACGGCGTCGGCCCCACCTACCGCACCATCACGGTGAGCTGCACCCACCACGCGACCAAGTACGGCGTCGACTACGACACCACCAGCACGCGGCAGATCGTGATCCCCGAGTAGGCCGAGCAGACGGTCGGGGGGGGCGGCGAACCGGTCAGGGCGCCGCTCCCCGTTCGCGCAGCAGGTCCGCCATCAGCCGGATCTCCGACTCCTGGGACGCGACCATCCCCTGCGCCAGCCGCTTCTCCACCCCCACCGTGCACTTCTGCTCGCACCCCTTGGCCATGTGCACGCCGCCCTGGTGGTGGGCGGTCATGAGCTTGAGGTAGAGCACCTCGGCGGCCCGGCCGTCCAGCTTGCCGAGCTTCGCCATCTCGGCGTCGGTGGCCATCCCCGGCATCAGGGAGCCGGCCCCGGCGCTCGGCGCGTCGCCCATGCCCATCCACGTCATCGGCGGGTCGGCGGACACCTTCGGCAGCCCCCACAGGTCGAGCCAGCCGATCAGCATGCCGCGCTGGTTGGCCTGGGTCTGCGCGATGTCGTAGGCGAGCCGCCGTACCTCCTCGTCCTTGGTCCGGTCCCGCACGATGTACGACATCTCCACGGCCTGCTGATGGTGCACCGACATGTCCCGGGCGAACCCGGCGTCCGCCGAGTCGGCCGCCGGGGTGCGGGCGGCGCCGTCGTCGCCGGCGACGGCGTAGGTGATCGCGCCGGCCGCCACGAGCGCCGCGGCGGCGGCCCCCGCGATCCAGCCGGCGCGCTCGCGTTTGGCGGGACTCACTGGGAGAGCCCCTGGGTGCAGGCCGCACCGGGCTCGGGCGTCTGCTCGCCCTGCACGAACTGCGCGAAGAACTTGTCCACGTTCGGGTCGCTCGCGCCGGTCACCGTGCGCTGGTGGCCCCAGGCGCTCAGCATGATCGGGTCGGCCTGCTTGTCGTCCGGGCTCATCAGCGAGTACGGCGTCTTCTTCACCTTCGCCGCGAGCGCCTCGACGTCGGCCTTGGGCGCCTTGTCGGTGTAGGTCACCCAGACCGCGCCGTGCTCCAGGGAGTGCACGGCGTTCTCGTTCTGGAGGGGCTTGGTGTAGACGTCGCCGTTGCAGTTCATCCACACCTGGTTGTGGTCGCCGCCGACCGGGGGCTCCATCGGGTACGTCACCTTCTTGGCGACGTGGTTGCGGGCCAGGGTGCCCTTCCAGGTCCGCACGCCGTCGGCGCCGGTGACGAACTTGCCGCTGCTCTTGGCGTCGGACGCGGTGTCCGCGTCGTCGCCGCCGGACTGCGAGCGGACGAGGACGACCCCGCCGACGACGAGACCGGCGACGACCAGGGCGCTCACGGCGATCGTGAGGACCCGGTTCCGGCGCTCGCGGGCCTCTTCGGCGCGCCGCATCTCGGCTATGCGCGCCTGCCGCGCCGTGTTGCTGGTCTTCTTGGCGGAACCCATGGGGTGTGCCCTTCCGGAAAGGGGGGTGAGTGGGCTGATCGTAATCCTGGAGGGTGGCCGCCCGGAATGGCCTGATCGAACAGGTGGCCTCTACGCTGCGGGGAGAGCGGTGCGGCCGGGGCAGGCCGGGCCGTGCGGGCCGCAACGCGGACGTAATGGCGTTGTGGTGTGATGCTCAGGTGCCCGACCGCCTCCACTCCCGACGGATACGGGCGGCCTGACCAGCGAGGATGGGGAAGCGGAAGATGGACAAGCAGCAGGAGTTCGTGATCCGGACGCTGGAGGAGCGCGACATCCGGTTCGTGCGCCTGTGGTTCACGGACGTGCTCGGCTTCCTCAAGTCGGTGGCCGTGGCCCCCGCCGAACTGGAGCAGGCCTTCGACGAGGGCATCGGCTTCGACGGCTCCGCCATCGAGGGCTTCGCCCGGGTCTACGAGTCCGACATGATCGCCAAGCCGGACCCGTCCACCTTCCAGGTGCTGCCCTGGCGCGCGGAGGCCCCCGGCACGGCCCGGATGTTCTGCGACATCCTGATGCCCGACGGCTCCCCGTCCTTCGCCGACCCGCGCTACGTCCTCAAGCGCGCGCTGGCCCGCACCTCCGACCTGGGCTTCACCTTCTACACCCACCCGGAGATCGAGTTCTTCCTGCTGAAGGACAAGCCGGTGGACGGCAGGGTCCCCACCCCGGCCGACAGCTCGGGCTACTTCGACCACACCCCGCAGAACATCGGCATGGACTTCCGCCGCCAGGCGATCACGATGCTGGAGTCGATGGGCATCTCGGTGGAGTTCTCCCACCACGAGGGCGCTCCCGGCCAGCAGGAGATCGACCTGCGCTACGCGGACGCGCTGTCCACCGCGGACAACATCATGACCTTCCGCCTGGTGATGAAGCAGGTCGCCCTCGAGCAGGGCCTCCAGGCCACCTTCATGCCGAAGCCGTTCTCGGAGTACCCCGGCTCGGGCATGCACTCCCACCTCTCCCTCTTCGAGGGCGACCGCAACGCCTTCTACGAGTCCGGCGCGGAGTACCAGCTCTCCAAGGTGGGCCGCTCCTTCATCGCGGGCCTGCTGCGGCACGCGGCGGAGATCTCGGCGGTCACCAACCAGTGGGTCAACTCCTACAAGCGCATCTGGGGCGGCTCGGAGCGCACCGCTGGCGCGGGCGGCGAGGCCCCGTCCTACATCTGCTGGGGCCACAACAACCGCTCGGCGCTGGTCCGCGTCCCGATGTACAAGCCCGGCAAGACCGGCTCGGCCCGCATCGAGGTCCGCTCCATCGACTCCGGCGCCAACCCGTACCTCACCTACGCGGTCCTGCTCGCGGCCGGCCTGAAGGGCATCGAGGAGGGCTACGAGCTCCCGCCGGGCGCCGAGGACGACGTCTGGGCCCTCTCCGACGCGGAACGCCGCGCGCTGGGCATCGAGCCCCTCCCCCAGAACCTCGGCGAGGCCCTGGGCCTCATGGAGCGCAGCGACCTCGTCGCGGAGACCCTCGGCGAACACGTCTTCGACTTCTTCCTCCGGAACAAGCGCCAGGAGTGGGAGGAGTACCGCTCCCAGGTGACGGCCTTCGAGCTGCGGAAGTCGTTGCCGGTGCTGTAGCCGTAGGTCGAGATCAAGGCGGACGCTCCTGTCCGGTCTCCGTCTAGGATTTCGCGTATGCCGCTCGTCGAAGTGACCTACGCGCCCACGGTGCCCGAGCCTCAGCTGCGCGAACTCGGCTCGGTGCTGCCGCACCTGGTGTCCCTGGCCGTGGAGTGCCCCGAGGAACCGTACGACGGCGATCTGCAACCCGGGGATGTCGAGATTCGCTTCCGGCCGCTGGGTCCGCTGGACCGCAGCGGCCTGACAGTGGTGATCGAGGTCAGGTCGAAGTGGTCCGCCAGCAGGGAGGCCGATCGCCAGGAGCGCGTGGACGCGCTCCACGCGGACATCGGTGCCGCCACCGGGATCACCGACTTCGGCGTCTACCTGTCGCTGCCGACCGCCGCTTGGTCCCAGGGAGATTGACCCCCGCGAGACAGCTAGCATGCGGCGCATGGCCATCAAACTCGAGAACGTCGCCATCGCCGTCCGGGATCTCGAAGCCGCGATCTCCTTCTTCACCGACCTCGGCCTCACGGTCATCGGCCGGGACACGGTCAGTGGCGAGTGGACCGACACCGCCGTCGGCCTCGACGGCAACCACGCCAAGATCGCGATGCTCCAGACGCCGGACGGACAGGGGCGCCTGGAGCTCTTCGAGTACATCCACCCCGAGGCGATCGAGACGGAGCCCACGCTCCCCCACGAGATCGGCATGCACCGCGTCGCCTTCTCCGTCGACGACATCGACGAGGCCCTGGAGACGGCCGCGAAGCACGGCTGCCGTCCGCTGCGGGGGGTGGCGACGTACGAGGACATCTACAAGCTCACGTACGTGCGCGGGCCCAGCGGCATCCTCGTGATGCTCGCCCAGGAGCTGAAGAAGGGCTGAGCGGATACCTCAGTCGGCGGTGCCGGGCGGGACGACCCACTCGGCGGGCTGGCCGGTGAGGGAGGCGATCATGTCGAAGTCGCCGTCGTAGTGGAGGATCGTCCGCCGGTTCAGTTCTGCCGTGGCGGCGATGAGCAGATCCGGCAGGGAGAGTGCGCGGTGGAAGCCGGCGTTGAGCGCGTGGCGCTGGACTTCCAGGGCGCGGGTGAAGGTGTCGTCGCCCGTCGGCAGGTAGTCGAAGGCGTGGAGCCACGTGCTGATGCGCAGCCCCTCCGCGCTGTCCCGCGCCGAGTGGACCATCTCGTACTCGGTGGGATGGCACACGGCGAGCGGGTAGCGCTCGTGGAGCGGCTCGATCAGGTAGCGGTCCTGCATCAAGTTGCGGGACCCCCGTCGTGCCATGTGCCGCGCTTGAGTGAGCCGTCGGCGTTGCGGGGGCCGGTGGCCTCGACGATCTCGTTGAAGTCGAGGCCACCGGCGTCCATGGCGTCGAAGAACTCTTGCCGGAGGTGACGCTTCACGGCATCCTCCATCGCGAGGCGTACGGCCTTGGCCTTCGTCTTGGTACCGAAGATGCGCATGGCTGCGGCAACCATGTCCTCGTCGAGATCGATGACGGTTCTCGCCATGCGGATCAACTCCCTCCGTGACGCCATCAAGGATCGGCGGGCTTCGTCTCCTCCGCGACCCAGGTCAGGTACGCCTCCGAGCCGCCCGTCACCGAGAGGGTGATCCATTCCGGGACGTCGTAGGGGTGCTCGCGGTCGACCCAGGCGGCGAGGTCGGGGAGGCGGGCCGCCGTCGTCTTGTATGAGACGCGCCATTCGCGGGCCGTCTCCACGGCGCCCTGCCAGCGGTAGACGGCCGTCAGCGGTGCGTCGATGTGCGCGCAGGCCGCGAGGCGGGCCTCCACGGCGCCGCGCGCCAACGCGGTCGCCTTGTCCTCGTCGTCCACGGTTGTCTGCGCGACGACGATCACGGGGGGCACGGGTCAGCTCCCGTCCACGAACCGGGCCCACGCCTCCGGCGTGACGGAGAGGCGGGGGCCGTGGGGGCGCTTGGAGTCGCGGATGAGGATGGTGGCGGGGGCCGCCGCTATCTCGACGCAGTCGTTGCCGTCGCCGCTGCTGCTGTAGCTGCTCTTGAACCATGCCGGCGCGGAGGCGTCTTCGGGTACGGGAATCATGTCTCTCCAAGCATCTGCTCGATGACGGCCCGCGTCTCTCGGGGCGTGAGCGCGTGCGCCCGGATCATGCCATAGCGCAGCTCCAGGATGCGCAGTTGCCTCGGCTCGGTCACCGGCCGGGCGCCGAACGCCCCGTCCGAGCGTCCCACGCCGGTTCCGTCCGGGAACTTGAGCACCTCGATCATCCCGCCCGTCCCGAAGTGGTCCACTGTGTCCATCGGCACGATCTGGAGGGACACCTGCCGCGACCGGCCCAGCTCCAGCAGATGCTCCAGCTGCCGACGGCGTACCTCCCTGCCCCCGACGGGACGGCGGAGCGTCACCTCCTCCAGCACGAAGCTGAGCATCGGCGCCGGCTTCCTGTCGAACACCGCTCGACGGTCCAGCCGGGCGGCCACCATGCGCTCGGTCTCCTCTTCCGAGTAGGCGGGCAGCCAGACGTCGAAGAGGGCCCGCATGTGCTCCTCGGTCTGGAGCAGGCCGTGGATGTTGTTGGTGCTGTACAGCCCCATCTCCACCGCCTTGGCCTCAAGCTTCGTCAACTCCCGTACCCGTTTCGGATACCGGACCTTGACCACGTCCTCGGCCATCGCCGTGACGAGCCCGCCCGCGTTGAGGACCTTGTCCGCCTTCACCAGGAACTCGGGGCGCGGAATCCGGCTCCCGTTCTCGATCTTGCGGATCAGATCCTCGCCGTAGCCGATCGCCGCCGCGAACTCCGTGACCCGCATGCCCGCTGCCTCACGCCGCAGCTTCAGTTGCCTCCCGACCGTGGCGGTGACGGCCATGCCCCACTCGTCGTCGGGGTCGACCTCCCAGCCGGGCTCGTCACTGTCGTCCGACATCCGCACCCTCCGCCCTTTTGCCCACTCACCGTAGGCGCAGAGGCAGAAGGACGCGGGGAGTTGACCGAACCCGACCCCTCACGGGTGACGTGCCCGGCGACGACCCGCCCGGCGGGCACCGCGAAGGCCCGCCGCCGGTCCACCGCCCACGCCGTGGCCGCCACCCCGAGGCCCAGGACCGCCAGGGCCGCGCCCGCCGTCGCCGGGGACGTGGCGCCGAGGCCCGTCGCGAGGGTGAGGCCGCCGATCCAGGCGCCGCCGGCGTTGGCGAGGTTGAAGGCGGCCTGGTTGGCGGAGGAGGCGAGGGACGGGGCCGCCGACGCCTTCTCCATCACCATCAGTTGGAGCGGGGAGCCGGTGATGAACGCCGCCATGCCCAGCAGGGCGACCCCCAGGGCCGCGCCCGCGTGCGTGTGCATCAGCAGCGGGAACAGCCCCAACACCACGGCCAGCGACACCAACCCGCCGAACAGCGTGCCCCGCAGGGAGTGGTCCGCCAGGCGCCCGCCCAGCAGGTTGCCCGCCGTCGCGCCGACGCCGAACAGGGCGAGCAGCAGCGTCACGCTCGACTCCGCGTACCCGGCGACGTCCGTCAGCATCGGCGTCACGTAGCTGTACGCCGCGAAGAGCGCGCCGAAGCCCGCGACCGTCGTACCGAGGGCCAGCCAGACGGGGACGGAGCGCAGGGCGGCCAGTTCGCCGCGCAGGCCCGTGGCGGGGGCCGGGGCGTGGTCGCGGGGGATCAGGGCGACCAGGGACGCGATGGCGGCCACGCCGATCGCGCTGACGCCCAGGAAGGTGGCCCGCCAGCCGAGTTGCTGGCCCATCGCCGTGGCCGCCGGGACGCCGACGATGTTGGCGACGGTCAGGCCCAGGAACATCAGCGACACCGAGCGGGCCCGGCGTTCCGGGGCGACCATGCCGGTGGCGACCACCGCGCCGACGCCGAAGAAGGCCCCGTGCGGCAGGCCGCTGACGAAGCGGGCGGCCAGCAGGGAGTACTCCCCCGGGGCCACGGCCGAGAGCGCGTTGCCCGCGACGAACAGGCCCATCAGGGCGATCAGGACCGTGCGCCGGGACATCCGCGCCGTCGCCGCCGCGAGCAGCGGGGCGCCGATCACGACGCCGAGCGCGTACGCCGAGACCAGGTGGCCTGCGGTGGGGATCGAGATGTGCAGGTCGTCCGCGACGTCGGGCAGCAGGCCCATCATCACGAACTCGGTGGTACCGATGCCGAAAGCGCCTACGGCCAGGGCAAGCAGGGCCAGGGGCATGAAGAAGACTCGCCTTTCAGAAGCCAGCTAATGTTCCCGTACGGAACAAAGGCTCTCAGGGCGGGTATTCCGAAGGACAATCTCAGGAGCCCGGTGTGTCGACCTTCACACGCGCGGCGATGGGGAGGTGGTCGCTGCCCGTCTCCGGGAGGGTCCAGCTGCTCTGCGGTTCCACGCCGGTGACCAGGATCTGGTCGATGCGGGCCATCGGGAAGGACGCCGGCCAGCTGAAGCCGAAGCCGTCGCCGACCGCGCCCTGCGGGGAGCGCAGCTGGGAGGTGACGGCCCGCAGCGCGCGGTCGTTCATCGTGCCGTTGAGGTCGCCGAGCAGGATCTTCGCGGGCAGCTTCTCGTCGGCGATGGCCTCGCCGAGGGCGTCCGCGCTGGTGTCCCGCTGCCGGGCGGTGAAGCCGGCCTCCAGCTTGACCCGGACCGAGGGCAGGTGGGCGACGTAGACCGCGACCGGCCCGGACGGCGTCGCGACCGTGGCGCGCATCGCGCGCTGCCAGCCGAGCCGGATGTCGACGGCCCGCACGTCGCTCATCGGGTACTTGCTCCACAGCCCGACCGTGCCGACCACCGCGTGGTGCCCGTACGTCGAGGACAGCGCCTTCTCGTAGGTCGGCACCGCCGACGCCTTCAACTCCTCGAGGGCGAGCACGTCCGCGCCGGACGCGGCGACCGCGCGGGCGGTGCCGGCCGGGTCGGCGTTCTCGGCGTTGACGTTGTGCGTGGCGACCATCAGGTCGCCGGCCGTGCCGTTCTTGTCGAAGAGCAGGCCGCCGAAGAGGTTGAGCCACACGCACACCGGGACGACCAGCGCGATCAGCGCCGTCGCTGAGCGGCGGACCAGGGCGATCACCAGCAGCACCGGGAGCAGCAGGCCGAACCAGGGCAGGAAGGTCTCGGTGAGGCTGCCCAGGTTGCCGATGCGGTTCGGGATGCGGGCGTGCCCGGCCAGCACGACGGCCAGGATGAGGGCGACGGCGGCCGTGATCAGCCCGCGGCGCCAGATCCGCCGGTCCCGCCAGCCCGCCGCCCACCGCTTCAGCAGGCTCCGGAGCCGGGCTCCCGGGCGCTCGGGACCCGAGCCGCCGTTGTCCGTCTCCGTCGCATACGCCTGCTGCGCCATACCGCCGCCTCACTGCCTGCCGTGCTCACCGTCGCCCCCTGGGTCAGCACCCTAGGGGATGATCGGTTCCCTTCCGCCGTCCCGTGACGGCCGTACGGGCAGCAGGACGTACGGGCCGGTGCGGGGAGTTCCGCTTCGCGGGGTGTACGGGGGCCTCTGTGACAGAACGTGCACATTCGACGTGCGCGTTTCTGATCGCGGGCGTCACACCCGACCCGCCAGCAGGTCGTCCAGTTCGGCCGCGAAGTACTGGGCGGGATCGAAGCCCATCCCGCCGAAGTGGCCGGCCAGCTCCAGGGAGAGCACGCCGTGCAGCCGCGTCCAGAAGGCCAGGGCCAGGCGGCGGGCCTCGGGCGGGGCGGGGTGGGCCGCCGCGAAGTCGCCCTCGGTGGCCAGGTGGGCGGCGAAGGGGGTCGGCGGCGGGCCGGGGTCAGGCAGCTCCGCGGCGGCGTCCAGGAGCAGGGTCATGATCTCGTCCGCGATGCCGGTGACGTCCTCGGGGGCGTGGTAGCCGGGGACCGGGGTGCCCCAGATCAGGAGGTAGCGCTGCGGGTCCGCCAGGGCCCAGTCCCGCAGGGCGTACGCGAGGGCGGCGAGGCCCGCGCCTGCGGTCCGGGCCTCGCCGAGGGTGTCGGCGAGGCCGCGGTAGGCGTCCCGGACCAGGGCGGTGATCAGCTCGTCGCGGCCGGCGAAGTAGCGGTAGAGGGCGGGGCCGCTCATGCCCATGCGCTTCGCGATGGCGTTGAGGGAGAGGGCGGAGGCACCGGCGGTGGCGATCTGCTCCCAGGCGTGCGTCTTGATCTCGGCGCGGACCTGGTCGCGGTAGCGCTCCCGGGGGGTGCCGCGTTGCGGGTCCGTGCTCGCAGTCATCAGCCTGTTGCCCTTCGCGTCGCGCGTTGCTTCCGTTAGAAGCTATCACGAACGCTATTGACCTTCGGATCGGTGAGGCGTTATACCTTCTCACGAAGCCGACATGCTCTCACTCGCCGAAGGGGAATCCCATGCCCGCCCTGCGCCTCGCCCTGCTCGCCGCCCTCGCCGCCACCGCCCTCGCCACCCCTGCCCACGCCTCCCCCACCGATCGCCCCCTCACCTGCCGCGGCGCCGGCGTCGACCCCGGTGCCGCGGTCCGGTACCGCACAGAGACCGTCGTCCACGCGCCGCTCGCCACGATCTGGCGGCTCCAGACCGACGTGGCCCGCTGGCCTGCCTGGCAGACCCCGGTCGCCTCCGCCGAGCGCCTCGACCACGGGCCGCTGCGCGCCGGCTCCGCGTTCCGCTGGACCATCCCGGTGCCGGCCACCGGCACGACCCCCGCCCTCGACCTGGACATCACGTCCACCGTCCGGCAGCTGCGGACGGGCTCCTGCCTGCGCTGGACCGGACCGGCGGTCGCCGACGGGCTGCGCATCGACGGGGTGCACGTGTGGCGCTTCACCCCGGTGCGCGGCGGCGTCCTGGTGAGCACCGAGGAGACCCACACCGGCGCGCAGGTCGAGGCGGATGTACCGGCCGCGACCCGGATCCTGCGCGAGGGCCTGGAGACCTGGCTGCGCGAGCTGAAGACCGCCGCGGAAGGGCACCGCTGAGCAGCCGGGACGGGCCCCCCAGCCCTCCCCCGGCCCTCCCCTAGCCGCCACCCGCCACGTGGTGCCACCATGGGTGGTGGTCCGGGGACGCCGTGAGGGCGCCTCGAGATGACTTGAAGGAGCCGTTCCATGACGCAGCTTCCCGCTGCCCAGGCGCCGCAGCGCGGCCCCGCCCTCTACGGCGGCAAGGGCACCCGCCGCATCACCGTCCGGGACATCGTCACCGCCAAGGAGCGGGGCGAGAAGTGGCCGATGCTCACCGCCTACGACGCGATGACCGCCTCCGTCTTCGACGAGGCCGGCATCCCGGTCATGCTGGTCGGCGACTCCGCCGGCAACTGCCACCTCGGCTACGAGACCACCGTGCCGGTCACCCTCGACCAGATGTGCATGCTGGCCGGCGCCGTCGTGCGGGGCACCAGCCGCGCCCTGATCGTCGGCGACCTGCCCTTCGGCTCCTACCAGGAGGGCCCGACGCAGGCGCTCCGCTCGGCGACCCGGCTGGTGAAGGAGGCCGGCGTCGGGGCGGTCAAGCTGGAGGGCGGCGAGCGTTCGCACCGGCAGATCGAGCTGCTCGTGGAGTCCGGCATCCCGGTGATGGCGCACATCGGCCTCACCCCGCAGTCCGTCAACACCATGGGCTACCGGGTGCAGGGCCGCGGCGAGGAGGCGGCGGCGCAGCTCCTGCGCGACGCCAAGGCCGTGCAGGACGCCGGCGCCTTCGCGGTCGTCCTGGAGCTGGTGCCGGCCGAGCTGGCCGCCGAGGTCACCCGCAGCCTGCACATCCCGACCGTCGGCATCGGCGCGGGCGCGGAGACCGACGCGCAGGTGCTGGTCTGGACCGACATGCTCGGGCTGACCGGCGGCCGGGTGCCGAAGTTCGTCAAGCAGTACGCCGACCTGCGCCAGGTCATGGGCGACGCGGCGCGCGCCTTCGCGGACGACGTCGTCGGCGGCACGTTCCCGGCGGAGGAGCACGCCGTCCACTAGGACGCCAGGACGCCCCCAGGAGCCACTGCGGCACCACACCGGCCCCGCCGAACTTCCCCCGTCGGCGGGGCCGGTCCCGTTCCCGGGGGCGCCCGGGCCGGCCCTGTCGGTGCGATGTCGGTGGCGCCCGGGCGCTGTCGGCCGGCTGTCGGTGCTTTGTCGGTGGGTCCTGACAGAGTCATCGGCATGAAGCGAATCGACGACACCCCTCGGGCCGCGGGCAGCGCGGTCACCGTGCGGGGGCTGGTCAAGCACTACGGCGAGACCAAGGCGCTGGACGGCGTCGACCTGGACGTGCGCGAGGGCACCGTGATGGGTGTGCTCGGGCCGAACGGCGCCGGCAAGACCACCCTCGTACGGATCCTGTCCACCCTCATCACCCCGGACGCCGGGCAGGCGTACGTCGCCGGCTACGACGTGCTGCGCCAGCCGCGCCAGCTGCGGCGGACCATAGGGCTCACCGGCCAGTACGCGTCCGTGGACGAGAAGCTGCCGGGCTGGGAGAACCTCTACCTGATCGGCCGCCTGCTCGACCTGCCGCGCAAGGAGGCCAGGACCCGCGCCGACGAGCTGCTCGAGCGGTTCTCGCTGACCGAGGCCGCCCGGCGCCCCGCCGCCACCTACTCAGGGGGCATGCGGCGCCGCCTGGACCTGGCCGCCTCGATGATCGGCCGCCCCAAGGTGCTCTACCTGGACGAGCCGACCACCGGTCTGGACCCGCGCACCCGCAACGAGGTGTGGGCCGAGGTCAAGCAGATGGTCGGCGAGGGCGTCACCGTGCTGCTGACCACGCAGTACATGGAGGAGGCCGAGCAGCTGGCCTCCGAGCTGACCGTGGTGGACCGGGGCAAGGTCATCGCCAATGGCGGGATCGAGGAGCTGAAGGCCCGGGTCGGCGGCCGTACGCTGCGGGTCCGCCCGGCCGACCCGCTGGCGGTGCGCCCGCTGGCCGCCTTCCTGGACGGCCTCGGCATCACCGGCCTGGCCTCCTCCACGGTGGACGCCGAGCGCGGGGCGGTGCTGGTGCCGATCCTCAGCGACGAGCAGCTGACCGCCGTGGTCGGCGCGGTCACCGCGCACGGCATCACCATCGGCTCCATCGTCACCGAACTGCCCAGCCTGGACGAGGTGTTCCTCTCGCTCACCGGCCATCGCGCCAGTGCCCCGCAGGACGCCGTGCCCACCGAGACCCGCGAGGAGGTCGCCGTATGAGCGCCGCCACCGTCACCCCCGTTCCCGCTCCCGCCGCCTCCGCCGATCTGAGCGATCCGCGGATCCCGTTCCGCGCGCACCTGCGGCACACCGGCGCCCTGGTCCGGCGCAACCTGCTGTGGATCCGGCAGGACCCGGAGTCGATGTTCGACGCGGTCCTGTTCCCGGTCATCTTCACGCTGCTGTTCGTGTACGTCTTCGGCGGCTCCATCGGGCAGTCGATGGGCGGCGGTCAGCAGGCGTACGTGCAGTACGTCGTCCCCGGCCTGATGGCCATGATGGGCATGAACATGGCCCAGGGGGTCGGCACCGGCTTCAACACCGACTTCAACTCCGGTGTGATGGACCGCTTCCGGTCCCTTCCGATCGGGCGCGGCTCCGTGCTGTTCGCCAAGATCGCGGTGGAGCTGATGCGGATGCTGGCCGCCACCTTCGTCCTCATGATCGTCGGCGTCCTGGTGGGCTTCGACATCGAGCACTGGCCGGGGCTGCTGGCCTCGGTGGGTCTGTCCGCCGTGTTCGGCTCGGCGCTGATGTGGGTGTTCCTCACCCTGGGCGTCGTCATGAAGAGCGCGCAGTCCGTGCAGGCGATGGGCTTCCTGGTGCTGATGCCGCTCCAGTTCGGCTCGTCGATCTTCGCGCCGACCCAGTCGATGCCGGGCTGGCTGCAGAACTTCACCGACTACAACCCGCTCTCCTCGCTCGCGGACGCCGCGCGCGGGCTGATGGTGGGCGGCCCGGTCGCGCACGGCCTGTGGGTGACGCTCGCCTGGTCGGCGGGGCTGACCGCGGTGATGGCGCCGGTCGCGGTGTACAAGTTCCGCACGAAGGCCTGAGCGCTCCGTGCTCGGTCACATCAGGGCGGCGGCCTCCTTCAGGGAGAGGCCGCCGCCCTCGGCGTACGCGGCCGCGTAGGCCCCGGCGCCGAGGACCTCGCGGACGCGCTCCTCGGCGGCCTCGCGCACGGCGCGCTCCTGACCGGTGGCGAAGTGGTCGGCCGGCAGCAGGGCGTCGGCGGCGCCCAGGCAGCGGGCGGCGTCCTGGGCCCGGCGTCCGCCGTCCACCCGGGCCAGCGCCATGGCGGCGACGGCCAGGTAGGACATGCCCGCGTGCGGGGCGATGGCGGTGGCCAGCGGGTCGTCGGCCTTCGCCAGGGCCTCGCGGATCTTCGCCAGGGACTCCTCGTGCCGGCCCTCCAGCGTGTCCAGCCAGCTCTCCGCGCCGAGGATGACGGAGTCGAAGAAGATGAACGCCGCGATGGAGAACTCCTCGCGCAGCCGCTCCAGGTGCTCGCGGGCCCCGGCGAGCCGGCCGGTCAGGGCGAGCCGCGCGGCGAGGGCGAGGCGGGCGGCGGGGCGGGCCCCGTCCATGCTCGCGCCGTCCGTCTCCGCGATCACCTCGTTCAGGATGCGCTCGCCCTGCTCGGTCTCGCCGGCCTCGATGAGGACGTTGCCGAGGCGGGCCTGGAGGATGCTGAGGTGGCCGCGGGCGCCGACGCGTCCGGCGTACTCGGCGGAGGCGCGGTAGTCGGCGGCGGCGCGGTCCCAGGCGCCGGTGCGCTCCCAGGACTCGGCACGGGCGGACAGGGCCTCGGCGACGCCCCAGTTGTCGCCGAGGCGCCGGTAGATGCCCAGCGCCTCGTCGGCGTCCCGGGCGGCCTCGGCGGCCTGGTCGGCGCGGTTGGCGCGCATGTTGGCCCGCATCTGGAGCTGGCCGGCCAGCTCCCACTCCATGCCGGGTGTCTCGCGGCAGGTGCGGACGGCGGCCTCCATGACCTCGGGCATGCGCTCGGCGTCGGTGAGTATCACCGCGAAGAACCACAGCATGCCGGGGCTGCGGCAGACCTGGGGCATGCCGGGCTCGTAGGCGCGGGCGACGGCCTCCAGCTTGCGCTGGGCGGCCGGTGTCTGCCAGGCGTCCAGCTCGGTGTCCATGGTGGCGAGCTGGGCCAGGTGCACGCCGCGCCATGCCTCGGCGAGCAGTTCGCCGGTCATCGGGGGCGGCGCGTCGGTGCAGCGCTCCCACACGGGGGCGGGCGGGGGCGCCGACGCGGCGAACGGGTCGGGGCCGAGGGCCACCACGTCGGCGCACCAGTTGCGGGCCTCCAGGCGCAGGTCGCGCATCTGCCAGTACACGACGAGGGAGAGCAGCAGGCACAGCGCCTCCTGCTGGTCGCGCTCGGCGACGGCGTGCCGCAGGGCGGTGCGCAGGTTCTCGTACTCCCGCTCGAAGCGGGCGATGGCGACGAGCTGGCCCGAGCCGCGCAGCAACGGGTCGGTGGTGCGGGCCAGTTCGCGGTAGTACGTCAGGTGGGCGCGTTGCGCGGCGGCGCGGGCGCCGGCGTCGTCCAGGCGTTCGCCGGCGTACTCGGCGACGGTCTCCAGGAGCCGGTAGCGCATCTCGCCGTCGTCCGCGGGGGCGGCCACGACCAGGGACTTGTCGACCAGGGAGCCGACCGCGTCCAGCGCGGCGGGGCCGCACACGGCCTCGGCGGCGGCGAGGTCGCAGCCGCCGGCGAAGACGGAGAGCCGGCTCAGCACGTCGCGTTCCCCGGCGTCGAGCAGCTCCCAGGACCAGTCGACGACCGCGCGCAGGGTCTGCTGGCGGGGCAGCACGGTGCGGGCGCCGGAGGTGAGGAGGCGGAAGCGGTCGTCCAGGCGGTCGGCGATCTGGCGCGGGGTGAGGACGCGCAGGCGGGCGGCGGCCAGTTCGATGGCGAGCGGCAGGCCGTCCAGGCGGCGGCAGATCTCGGCGCAGGCGGCGGCGGTCTCCGCGTCGGCGTCCGGGCGGAAGCCCGGGCGGGCGGCGGCGCCGCGGTCGGCGAGCAGCCGCAGCGCGGCCGGGTCGGGCAGCGGCTCGACCGGGCGCAGCGACTCGCCGGGGACGCCGAGGGGTTCGCGGCTGGTGGCGAGCACGGTCAGCCCCGGGCAGCGGGCGAGCAGCTCCTCGGTGAGGCGGGCGGCGGCCTCGACCACGTGCTCGCAGTTGTCGAGGACGATCAGTATGCGGCGCCGGCCCAGGTGCTCGACCAGCCGCTCGACGGGATCGTCGTGCCGCTCGCCGGCGGCGCGCAGCTCCTCGGCGCCGGCGCCGTAGAGCACGGTCTCGCGGGCGCCGACGGCGGTCAGGACGGCCTCGGGGACGGCCTCGGGGTCGTCCACCGGGGCGAGTTCGGCCAGCCACACCCCGTCGCGGGCGGTGGCGTCGCCGGCGCTCTCGGCGGCCTCCTGCGACAGCCGGGTCTTGCCCGCGCCGCCGGGTCCGAGCAGGGTGACCAGGCGGGTGGCGGCCAGGTCGGCGCGGAGCGCGGCGAGGTCGTTGTCCCGGCCGACGAAGGAGGTGAGCCGGGCGCGGAGGTTGCCGCGGGGGCGGGGTGCCTGCGGCTCGGGCGGCTCGGCCGTGAGCAACCCGGCGTGCAGGGAGCGCAGTTCCGGTCCCGGGTCGGTGCCGAGGCGGTCGGCGAGCAGGCGGCGTACGGCGTCGTAGGCGGCCAGCGCCTCGGCGGTGCGGCCGGTGTCGCGCAGGGCGCGCAGGCGCAGGGCCTGGAGGGGCTCGTCCAGCGGGTTGGCGTCGCACAGGGCGGTCAGCTCGGGCAGCGCCTGCTCGGCCTGCCCCAGCTCCAGGGCGGCGGCGTGCCGGGCGCGCAGCGCGTCCTGGCGCCGGGTCTCCCAGCGGGCCGCCTCGGCGGTGCGGTCGGGCAGGTCGGCGAGGGCGGGGCCCTGCCACAGGGCGAGGGCGTCGTCGAGGACGCCGGCCGCCTTGACGGCGTCGCCGTCGGCCAGCGCGCGGGTGCCTTCGGCGACTCGGCGCTCGAAGCGGTGCAGGTCGATGTCGTCTCTGGTGGCGGCGAGCCGGTAGCCGCCGTCCGCCGAGGCGACGGCCTCCGGCCCGAGCGCCCGGCGCAGCCGCCCCACGAGCGCCTGCAGCGCGCCCGGGGCGTCGGCGGGCGGGTCCTCGCCCCACACCTCGTCGACGAGCAGCCCGGCGGGCACGGCGCGGTCGGCGCGCAGCGCGAGCACGGTGAGCAGGGCACGCAGCCGCGCCCCGCCGAGCGGGACGGTCGTGCCGTCGGGGCGGAGGGCCTGGGTGGTGCCGAGGATGCGGTAGCGCACGGCCCCATTGTCCCTGCTACCGCCAACAGGCTTCACAGGGTTTCCCGACCCGGGCGCGCCGATGCCTGGTCGGTGCCTGTGGGGCCGACGTGACAGCAATCCCCCCGGGAGTGCGGGCGACCATCCAGCCGACGTGACCGCAACCCCCCAGGGGCGCGGGGAACTGCGCGACCAGCCACGACGCATCCGCACCCGGAGTCATTGCGCAACCCGGCACTACGGGGGGCGTGGCGCAGCCCGGCGCTGCGGGGTGCCGCTGCGCCCACCCGTGCCGCCCCAGCGGCACGACTGCCCGCAGCTGGGGCGGGAGGGGCGGGCGGGTGCGGCACGACTGCCCGCAGCGGCGCGGGCGGGCCGGGGGGTGCGGCGCGACTGCTCGCAGCGGCGCGGAGGGTGGGCGGCGCGGCACTACGGCGGAGGGGGCGCGACGCAGCGAGCGGTGCTGCAACGCCCCAGGGGCGCGGGGAACTGCGCGATCAGCCACGACGCGCCCGCACCCGGCGTCGTCACGCAACCCCCGCCCCCGGGAACCGGACACCGCACCCGGCACGTTCCCCCCGTACACTCGCCCGATGCCCGTCGGGTCCGAGAGCCAGGAGCCCTGCCCCATGACCACCGCCACCACCCGCCCCAGCGACCGACGGGTCAGCCCCGTCTTCCTCGGGATCGTCGCCGTCACCGCGGTCACCGGGTGGGCCACCTGGACCGGGTTCGCCGAGCAGCCGGGGCTCGCCGTGTTCCTGTTCGTGACCGCCGCCTGGGTCGTCTCCCTCTGCCTGCACGAGTACGCCCACGCCCGCACCGCCCTGCACAGCGGCGACCTCTCGGTCGGCGAGAAGGGCTACCTGACGCTGAACCCGGCGAAGTACACGCACGCCCTGCTGAGCGTCATCCTGCCGGTGGTCTTCGTGATCATGGGCGGCATCGGCCTCCCCGGCGGCGCCGTCTTCATCGACCGGGGAAGGATCAAGGGCCGCTGGCGGCACAGCCTCATCTCGGCGGCGGGCCCGCTGACGAACGTGCTGTTCGCGGCCGTGTGCACGGCCCCCTTCTGGCTCGGCGCGCTGGACGGCGTACCGCGCGACTTCCGCCTGGCCCTCGCCTTCCTCGCCCTGCTCCAGGTCACGGCGGCGATCCTGAACTTCCTGCCGGTCCCGGGCCTGGACGGCTACGGCGTGATCGAGCCCTGGCTGTCGTACCAGGTGCGCCGCCAGGTGGAGCCGTTCGCCCCCTTCGGCCTGCTCTTCGTGTTCGCGCTGCTGTGGGTGCCGTCGGTGAACGAGGTGTTCTTCGACGCGATCGACGCCATCCTGCGCGGCCTCGGCATCAGCGACTTCGACTCGTACTGCGGCTACGAGCTGTTCCGCTTCTGGCAGACGAACGACATCTGCACCGTCACCCCGTGACGGACCCGGCCCGCCGGGCGTCCCGCGCCTGCTTGACGTAGAACCAGCACATGTTGGACGACAGCCCCGCCATCAGCACCCACACGACGCCGATCAGCGCGGCGCCCCGGACGAAGGAGACGACGGCCGCGGCGACGGCGAGCACGCAGACGACGAGGGCGTAGCGGGCGAGGCGGGGCATGGGCGGGCTCCTCACAAAGCACGTAGCGAAGAAAACACGTAGCGGAGAAAAAGGGGGGACACGTGCGGGCACGCGCCGGTGCCCCCAGTGTCCCCCATCGCCTCATACGTCCGTCACGCGGAGCCCGGCGTGCGCCTTGTACCGGCGGTTGACGGAGATCAGGTTCGCGACCAGCGACTCCACCTGGTGGGCGTTGCGCAGCCGCCCGGCGAAGACGCCCCGCATGCCGGGGATGCGCCCGGCGAGCGCCTGCACGGTCTCCACGTCGGCGCGCTCCTCGCCGAGCACCATCACATCGGTGTCGATCCGCTCGATCTCCGGGTCGAGGAGCAGCACCGCGGAGAGGTGGTGGAAGGCGGCGGCGACCCGGGAGTCCGGCAGCAGCGCGGCGGCCTGCTCGGCGGCGCTGCCCTCCTCGGGCTTGAGCGCGTAGGCGCCCTTCTTGTCGAAGCCCAGCGGGTTGACGCAGTCCACGACGAGCTTGCCGGCCAGCTCCGCGCGCAGCGACTCCAGGGTCTTGCCGTGCCCCTCCCAGGGCACCGCGACGATGACGAGGTCGCTGCGCCGCGCGGTCTCGGCGTTGTCGGCGCCCTCGACGCCGTGCCCCAGCTCGGCGGCCGCTGCCTCGGCGCGCTCCGCGGCCCGGGAGCCGACGATCACCTTCTGGCCGGCCCGGGCGAGCCGCAGGGCGAGGCCCTTGCCCTGCGGGCCGGTGCCGCCGAGCACGCCGACGACCAGCCCGGATACGTCGGGCAGGTCCCAGGGGTCCTTGGCGGGGGCCTTCTGTGCAGCACTGTCGGAAGAGGTCATGCGCCGACCTTACGTCCCGCCCCGGACCGTCGCCGGACCGTCCCCGGTTCGGGCGAAGCCACGGCGAAACCGGCGCCGCGCGCGCCGGGTTGCGGCAGGATGCGGGCGCATGGACGCCGTACGGGTCGCGCTGCTGCGAGAGGTGCTCGCCGGGACCGAGTGGCTGGGCGCCACCCGGCACTTCGCGGGGGCGCTGCGCGGCTCGGTCGTGTCGCACGGGGGCGGGCTGCTGCTGGCCGGCACCGCCGCGCACGAGCCCTGGCACCTGGCGGCGCACCTGGTGGACGAGGCCGCGTGGTCGGGCACGCCGGAGCTGGCCCCCACCCTGGTCCGGCACGCCGCCAGGACCACCGACCCGGCGCACCTCGCGGTGGGGCTCGGCCGGCTCGCGGCGGCCCGGCGCGGGGAGACGCTGCTGGTGGTGACGTCCGACGGGCCGGGGGACGCGCTCCTGGAGGGCGTGCACGACGCGCGGCGGGCGGGGGCGACGGTGCTGGCCCTTGGCGCCGGGCGCGATCCGGGCGAGCGGGAGCTGGCGGCGATGGCGCACGAGACGCTGACCGTGCCGGACGGCGCCGAGCTGGACCTGGACACGGTGCAGCACCTGGTCAGCGCGGCGGCCGGGGAGAACGCGCTGCCCGCGCAGCGGGGCCGGCGCCGCTTCCGCGACCGCCTCGCCCGCCTGGCCGACCAGCTGACGGCGCCGCCGCCGTCGCGGTGGTGAGGTCCGACCCGCCGGAAAACCGGTTGCCCGGCACTCCCCCGCCGCTCAGCATGGCCCCTCGTGACCGACGACTCCCCCGCCCCTTCCGAGAGGCCCACCGGCCTGCGCGCCCTGCTCCCCGACCTCGCGCCCTGGCGGGCCTCGGCGGACTTCCGCCGGCTGTGGGTGGCGGGCCTGATCACCAACTTCGGCAGCTTCCTGACCCTCGTCGCGCTGCCGGTGCAGATCAAGGACCTGACCGGCTCCGCGGCGGCGGTGGGCGCGATCGGCGCGGTGGAGCTGGTGCCGCTGGTGGTGTTCGGGCTGTACGGCGGCGCGCTCGCCGACGCCTGGGACAAGCGGAAGCTGATCGTCTGGACGGAGGCCGGCCAGGGCCTGCTCTGCGCGGTGCTGCTGGTCGACGCGCTGCTGCCGGAGCCGGCGCTGTGGCCGCTGTACGCGGTCGCGGCCTGCACCTCGGCGCTGGGGGCCGTGCAGCGGCCCGCCCTGGACGCGCTGGTCCCGCGGATCGTGGCCCACGAGCACCTGCCGGCC
This sequence comes from Streptomyces sp. NPDC048182, assembly GCF_043202555.1. Lineage (NCBI taxonomy): Bacteria > Bacillati > Actinomycetota > Actinomycetes > Kitasatosporales > Streptomycetaceae > Streptomyces > Streptomyces sp. NPDC048182. The sequence goes on from NZ_JBIDAQ010000001.1 coordinate 93,335, forward strand.
GCCGCCTCGCTGAACGCGCTGCGCTGGCAGGTCGGCGGCATCGCGGCCCCGGCGCTGGCCGGCGTGGTGGTGGCCTACGCGGGGCCCGGCTGGGCGTACGGCGTGGACCTGGCCACCTTCGCGGTCTCCGTCGTCCTCGGGCTCGGCCTGGCCGCCGCGCCGGCCGCGCACGAGGCGGTGCGGCCGTCCCTGCGGGCCATCGCCGAGGGCGCGCGGTACGCGTGGAGCCGCAAGGAGCTGCTCGGCACCTACGCCGTCGACCTGGCCGCCATGTTCCTGGCGATGCCGCTGGCCGTGCTGCCCTTCCTCGCCGACGAGCTGGACGCGGAGTGGGCGCTGGGCCTGATGTACGCGGCCATCCCGGCCGGCTCGCTGCTGGTCGGGGTGAGCAGCGGCTGGACCTCGCGGGTGCACCGGCACGGGCGGATGGTGGTCCTCGCGGCGGCCGGCTGGGGCCTGGCGGTGGCCGCGGCCGGGGTCGCCGGGAACGTGTGGCTGGTCCTCGCCTGTCTGGTCCTGGGCGGCGCCTGCGACATGGTCAGCGGCGTCTTCCGCAGCGCGATGTGGAACCAGACCATCCCGGACGAGCTGCGCGGCCGGCTGGCCGGCATCGAGCTGCTCTCGTACTCGGTGGGCCCGCAGGTCGGCCAGGTCCGGGCGGGCGGCACGGCGGCGCTGGTCGGGGTGCGGGCCTCGGTGTGGTCCGGCGGGCTGCTGTGCGCGGGCGCGGTCGCGCTGCTCGCGCTGTGCCTGCCGCGGCTGATGGCGTACGACGTGCGGACCGACGAGCACGCGGTGCGGCTGCGCGAGCGCAAGCGCGCCGCCGCCGCACCGGCGGACCCGGCCGGGGTGTGAGTCGGCGGGAGCCGGATCAGGCGTCGTCGTCCCGGCCGCCCGCCGGGGCGTCGTGCCACTTGGGGTCGTTCTCCCACTCCAGGTTCCGCTCGCGCGCGGTGTCCATCGCGTGCTGGGCCTCCTGCCGGGAGGCGTAGGGCCCGAAGCGGTCCTTGGCCGGGCAGTCCGGGCCCTCCTCGACCTTCTTGTGCTCCAGGCAGTAGTACCACTCGCCCGGCTTGCCGACGGTGCGCTTCTTGAACAGGGCCATGACCGGTTTCCTTTCACCAGGACCACCAGGGTCACCGAGGTGACCAGGGACGACATCGTCTCGTATGCCCGCTGGTTAGACTCCTTGACATGTCAGGCCAGTCGCTTCTTGAACCCGGGGAGCTGTCTCCCACCCGTTCCGTGCCCGGAAACATCCGGCGGCCCGAGTACGTCGGCAAGCCGGCGCCCAGCCCGTACACCGGCCCGGAGGTGCAGACGCCCGAGACGGTCGAGGCGATGCGGGTCGCCGGGCGGATCGCCGCGCGGGCGATGGAGGAGGCGGCGAAGGCCATCGCGCCGGGCGTGACCACGGACGAGCTGGACCGGATCGCGCACGCCTACATGTGCGACCACGGCGCCTACCCGTCCACCCTCGGCTACCGCGGCTTCCCGAAGTCGCTGTGCACCTCGGTGAACGAGGTCATCTGCCACGGCATCCCGGACTCGACGGTGCTGCGCGACGGCGACATCGTCAACCTGGACGTGACGGCGTACATCGGCGGGGTGCACGGCGACAACAACGCCACCTACCTGGTCGGCGAGGTGGACGAGGAGAGCCGGCTGCTGGTCGAGCGGACCCGGGAGTCGCTGAACCGCGCCATCAAGGCGGTCCGCCCGGGCCGGCAGATCAACATCATCGGCCGGGTCATCGAGTCCTACGCCAAGCGGTTCGGCTACGGCGTGGTGCGCGACTTCACCGGGCACGGCATCAGCACCGCCTTCCACTCCGGCCTGATCGTGCCGCACTACGACAGCCCGCACGCGACGACGGTGCTGCGGCCCGGGATGACCTTCACCATCGAGCCGATGCTGACGCTCGGCACGCACGAGTACGACATGTGGGACGACGGCTGGACGGTCGTGACGAAGGACCGCCGGCGCACGGCCCAGTTCGAGCACACGCTGGTGGTGACGGACAGCGGGGCGGAGATCCTCACGCTGCCGTGACCCCGGACGCCGCGTTGCCGACAGACCGTCGGCAAGGGATTGACTTAGGTAAACCTAACCAAAGAGAATCGGGCTATGGAGTCCTTCTCGCACCTCATCCGCACGGCCTCCCACGAGCAGCACGTGGAAGCGGAGACCTCGACGTTCATGAGCGACCTGCTCGGCGGTCGCCTCGGCGTCGAGGCGTACGCGCGCTACACCGAGCAACTGTGGTTCGTCTACGAGGCCATGGAGTCCGCCGCGGGCGCGCTGGCCGCCGACCCGGTGGCCGGGCCGTTCGTGCGGCCCGAGCTGATGCGGCTGGCCTCCCTGGAGCGGGACCTGGCGCATCTGCGGGGCCCGCACTGGCGGGCGGGGGCGAGCGCGCTGCCCGCGACGGAGGCGTACGCGGACCGGGTGCGCGAGTGTGCCGAGCAGTGGCCCGGCGGATATGTGGCGCACCACTACACGCGCTATCTGGGCGACCTCTCCGGCGGCCAGATCATCCGCGACCGGGCGGAGCGGACGTGGGGCTTCGCCAAGAAGGGCGACGGCGTCCGCTTCTATGTCTTCGAGGAGATAGCCAACCCGGCCGCCTTCAAGCGCGAGTACCGCGAACTGCTCGACGGCATCCGCGCCGACGAGCTGGAGCAGCAGCGGATCGTCGCCGAGTGCAAGCGGGCCTTCGCGCTCAACACGGCGCTCTTCCGCGCGCTGGGCGAGGAGTTCCCGCTGCCCGAGCCGGAGCTGACGGCCTGAGACAGCGCGGTCCCCCGCGGCCATGGGCCGAGGGGGACCGACGGGGCAGGTCAGACGATCACTCGTTGTCGTCGCTGTCGTAGTCGTCGCTGCGGCAGTTGATGCCGCCGAAGGCCAGGTCGCCGGTGTCCGAGTCGATCTTGCCGAAGTACGGGCTGCACGTGGCGTCCTCGTCACCGTGCATCGGGCCGTCGTGGGCGGCGGCCGTCGCGGCGCCGCCCGCGGCCAGCGCGGCGGTCAGCAGGACGGTGGCGAAGGCGGAACGGATGCGCATGGGTGTCCTCTCGGTGACTCCGGGGTGACCGACTCGGTGTGCGGTCACGCTCAGCAGTCCCCGCTCGGGCCCGCGCGCACACGCTGTTCCACCCGTTCGGAGGTGCAGAAGGTGCGGCTCCCCGGCGTCAGTGCTCGAGGAGCACCCGGCCGCCGATCTCCACCCAGCCCCCGGGCTGCGGTGCCGTGAGGATCTGCGAGCCGGCGCCCTGCGTGATGTTGAGGGCCCGGCCGAGCTCTCCGGTGAGCAGCAGCGCGGCGGCCCCGGTGGCCTCGTCCTCCTCGATTCCGTCCCCGCGCCCCGGGAAGCCGCGGGCCCGCACCCGCCCGGCCGGTTCGTCCTCCCACGCCCAGGCGTAGACCCACTCCCCCGCCGGCGGCACCGGCAGGGCGTCGACCTCGGCCGCCGAGGCGTACTGGCGCAGGGTGCGCGGCGGCGCCCACTCCGGGCGGGCCTCGATCCAGCTGAACTCCCCGTCCAACCGCGCGCCCACCACCCCGGCGCCGGTGACGAGTTCGGGCACGTCGAGCAGCCAGGCCGTGCCGACGCAGGGGTGGCCGGCGAAGGGCAGCCGCAGGGTGGGCGTGTAGATGTCGACGGCCCCGCGCTCGGGGTCGTCCACGAACACGGTCTCGCTGAAGCCCAGTTTGCCGGCGAACTCCTGCCGGTCGGCGGGGTCCGGCAGCACGGAACCGTCCCGGACGACGCCGAGTTCGTTGCCGTATCCGCCGTTCGGCGCGCAGAAGACGCGCAGTACGTCGTAGTCGGTCACCGGGTCATTCAAACACCGCGGCGCGCGGGACGGGGTGGGCGGGAGTTCCCTGGTCCCGGACGGGGGGCCAGTGTGGAGGGTTCGCTCCCGCCCACGTCAGGGGGTCAGCGGGCGTTCGCGCGCCGCCTGCGGGTCACGATCACCGCGCCCGCGCCGACCGCCACCGCCAGGCCGGCCGCCGCGCCCAGGGCCGGGGCCGGGAGGCCGGCGCCGGTGGAGGCGAGGCTGCCGCCGCCGGTACCGCCGGTGGTGTAGCCCGTGCCGCCGGTGGTGGAGCCGGTGCCGCCGGTGGTGGTGCCGGTGCCGCCGGTGGTGGTGCCGGTGCCGCCGGTGGTGGTGCCGGTGCCGGTGCCCGTGCCCGTGCCGCCGGACGTGCCGCCGGAGCCACCCGTCGAGCCGCCCGTACCGGCGCTGCCGCCCGTGCCGCCGCCGGGCAGCTGCGCCCCGTCGGTCAGGGCGACGGAGAGGTCCACCGTGTCCAGGACCTCGCCGGCCGGGTAGTAGCCGCTGAACGCCTTGGCGCCGGCCGCGGTGAGCGTGGCGGTGATGTCGTCCACGGTGATCACGTCACCCTGCGCGGCCAGGTCGGCGGAACCCGCCTTCAGGTCGGCCAGGGCCACGCGCGGCGTCTTCTTGCCGAGGCTGGTGACGTCGGCGGTCAGCCGGCCCCTGCCGCCGTCCAGGGTGGCCTTGAGGTTGCTGAGGGTCAGGTCGAGGGCCCAGGTGCCGTTCGCGTCCCGGTGGCCCTTGAAGTTCACGGCGCCCTTGAAGGAGGCGTCGAGCTCGTCGGCGTCGGTGTCGTAGGTGCCGGTGGCGTCCTGGAAGGTGAAGGCGCCGTTGCCGGACGCCTGCCGCGCGCCGCCCGAGACGGCGATCCTGCCCTGCGCGTTCTGGCCCACGACGTACTCGCGGAAGGTCTCCTTCACGCCCCAGCCGAGGGCGCCGTCGGCGATCGCGCCCTTGGCGGGGGCCGGGGTGGCGGTGGCGGACGGACTCACGCTCGGGCTCGGGCTCGTCGTCGCGGTGGTGGACGGGCTGGGGGAGGTGGAAGTGGCGGTGGGCGACGGCGTCTTGGTCGGCTCGGGGGTCTTCGTCGGCTCCGGGGTCGTCGTCGGCGAAGACGTCCCGGTCGGCTCAGGGGTCGTCGTGGTGGGCGTGGGAGTGGGCGTCGGCGTCGGCTTCGGCGGGGCCGTCACCGTGAGGGGGTCGCCGGCCGCGCCCTCGTAGCTCGGGCTGCCCAGGTAGTCGGCGGCCTGCTTGGTCAGCTTGGTCGCCATGCCCGTCAGGTCGCGGGTGACGGTGACCTCGGCGAGCGGCACGTCGTCGCCCTTGGTGGTCTTCGGGTCGCCGCCCGCCGGCGAGGTCTCCACCTTGACGACGTCCGCGGTGACCGTCGCGTCCTTGCTGTCGAACTTCACGTCGGACAGGGTGACTTCGAAGCCGTGCGCCGCGGACTTGGCCGTCACCGCGCCCTGGAAGGCGAGGTCGACGGTGTGCCCGTCGGTGTCGTAGGTGCCGCCGCCGTCGACGAAGGTGAAGGCGCCGTTGCCGGCGGCCTGCGAGGCCCCGCCGGCCGGGGTGAAGGCGCCCTGGGCGCCCCGGACGACGTAGGTGCGGTACGACTCCTTGATGCCCCAGGTCAGGCTGTAGCCCTTGAGGGGGACCTCGGCGGCCGATGCGCCGGCCGCGGCGAGGGCGGTGGCGCCGAGGGTGGCGGCCGTGGCCACGGCGGCGGCGAGTGCGGTGGAGCGGCGGCGTCTGACGGGCATGGCTCGGTTCTCCTCGTATGCGGTCTTGCGGTCTGGGTGTCTTCGGGTGGTGGGCCGCCGGGCGGCCGGGGTCTCGGGTCTCAGTCCTCGGTGCCGGCGGGCCGGGGGCGGCGGCGGGCGATGGCGGCCCAGACGGCCGCGGCGGCCAGGAGCAGGGCGCCGGCCCCGATGCCGACGGGCAGGGCGGGGAAGCCGCCGTCGTCGGACGCCTTCGCCACCGGCGCGGGCGAGTCCGTGGCGTCCGCCTGCCGTTCCGGTGTGCTCGCGCTCGGCGCCGGTTCGCTGCCCAGGTCGGGCAGGGCGGGCAGGCGGGCGTCGTCGGTGAGGGCGACGGCCAGGGAGAGCGGGTCCATCTCGGTGCCCGGCTGGTACATCCCGCCGAAGGCCGCCGCGCCGCGCGCGGTGAGCTTCGCTGGGGCCTCGCGCACGGCGGCCAGGCCGCCGGCCGCCTTGAGTTCCCTCGCGGTGGTGAAGGTGACCAGCGGCACCCGCTCGCCGCCCTTGGCGCCGGCGGCGGTGACGTCGGCGTACAGCGTCCCCTTGCCGTCGTGGACGGTGGCCCGCGGGCGGGCGAGTCTCAGGTCGAGGCCGTGGGCGCCGGTGAAGCGGACCTCGCCGGTGAAGGACGCGGTGAGGTCGCCGTCGCGGTAGGTGCCGGTGCCGCCGGGGAAGCGGAAGAGGGCGCCGCCGTCCTGGGCGCCGGCGGACAGGGTCCACTCGCCGTGGGCGATGTCCCCGGTGACGTACTCCCGGAAGGTGCGGCGCACGCCCCAGTCGACGGCGCCGGCCCTGACGGTGCCGCCGGGGGTCTGCTTCGACTGCGACTTCGACTTCGACGTCGGCTTCGGCTCCGGCTTCGCCGTGGGCTTCGTGGGCGCCGTCGACGGCTGCGGGGCGGCGGCCGGGCGGACGTCCGCCGAGAGGCTGACCGGGTCGAGGGCGGTGCCGGCGGTGTAGTAGCCGGCGAAGGAGCGGGCGCCCTCGGTGGTGAGGGTGGCGGGCAGGTTGTTCAGGACCACGGTGTTCCCGCCGCCGCGCATGTCGATGCCGCCGAGGGCGAGGGCGGCGAAGGGCACCTGACGGGACGTCGTGACCGCCCCGGTGCCCTTCGCCTTGCTGACGACGTCCACGTAGAGCGTGCCGGTGGAGCCGGCGAGGCGCACGGTGGGACGGCTGAGGGTGAGGTCCAGCTGGTAGGCGCCGCCGCCGGTGCGGTGGCCGAGGAAGTGCACGCCGCCGGAGAAGCCGGCCCGGAAGGCGCCGGTGGCCCCGTCGTAGGTGCCGGTGGCCGAGTGGAACCGGAAGGAGCTGCCGCCGACGGTGGCGGCGCCGCCGGTCAGGGAGTAACTCCCCTTGGCGATGGGCCCGGTGACATAGCTCTGGAAGGAGGACTTGATGCCCCAGTCGAGCCGCCCGCCCTGCACGGTCCGGCTCTCGGCGTGGGCGGTGGCCGCGGGGAGCAGGGCTCCGAGGACGGCCGCGCACAACACGGTGACCAGGGTGCGGAGTCGGGCGGGCATGGGTGGTCCTCCGGTTCGGATGCCGGTAGCGAGCGAAGGTAAGGCTAACCTAAGGTATGACCGGCCCCGCCCGACAGTGGCACCGGTGACCGAAAGGAACGGACGGACCTTGCGACGCTTGCGAACCCGACTGGCGGGAGCACTGCTGTCCGTGCTCGCCCTCTCCCTGGCCGCGACCGGCTGCGGAGGCGACTCCGGGGCGGCCCCCGCGAAGACGAGCGCGGCGGCTTCGGGACAGCCCGCGAACCGGGTCGAGCCGCTCGCGAAGGCTCCCGAGCCGCGCCTCCCGGTGACCGTCCGCTCCGCCGACGGCCGGCGGGTGACGGTCCGGCAGGCCCGGCGCGTGGTACCGCTCTCCGGCAGCCTCAGCGAGATCGTGTTCACGCTCGGGCTCGGCGACCGGGTCGTGGCCCGGGACATCACCGCCACCTTCGCGCAGGCCGGGAAGCTGCCCGTGGTCACCCGGGGCCACGACGTCTCGGCGGAGAGCGTGCTCTCGCTCCGGCCGGACCTCGTCATCGCCGAGACCACCACCGGGCCCGCCGAGGCGGTGGACCAGATCCGCGCCGCCGGTGTCCCGGTGCTGTTCGTCAAGGCGGCCAAGGGCCTGGCCGACGTGGGCCCGCGCATCCGTACGGTGGCCGGCGCGCTGGGCGTGCCGGCGGCCGGCGCGGAGCTGACCCGGCGCTCGGAGCAGCGGATCGCCGCCGTGCGCAAGGGCGTTCCCACGGGTGGGCCCAGGCCCCGGGTCGCCTTCCTCTACCTGCGCGGCTCGGCCTCCGTCTACCTCATCGGCGGCCGGGACTCGGGCGCCGGTTCGCTGATCGAGGCGGCCGGCGGGGTGGACGCCGGGGCGGCCTCCGGGCTCGGCAAGGACTTCACCGCCATCACCAGCGAGGCCCTGGTGAAGGCGGCGCCCGACGCGATCCTGGTGATGACCAAGGGCCTGGAGTCCGTCGGCGGCGTGGACGGCCTGGTGAAGATCCCCGGCGTCGCCCAGACCCCGGCCGGCATGGACCGCCGGATCGTCTCCGTCGAGGACGGCGTGCTGCTCAACTACGGCCCGCGCACCGACCAGGTGCTCACGTCGGTCGTCGGCCAGCTCTACGCGAAGGACGGCGCGCGATGACGGTGGTGGAGGACCCGGTCCGCCGGGCCCCGGCAGCACCGGCGCGCCCGCGCGGCCGGCGACGCACCGCCGCCTGGCTGCTCACCGCCGGGCTGACCGCCGCCCTGCTGGTCCTGGTGCCGGTCGCGGCCGGCACCGGCGCCTACCCGATCCCGGTCGGCGACGTGCTCGGCTCCCTTCAGCACCGGGCAGGGCTCGGCGGGGCGGGCCTCGACCGGGTGGCGGAGTCGGTGCTGTGGAACGTACGGCTGCCCCGGATCGTGCTCGCGCTGCTGATCGGCGCCTCGCTGGGCTGTGCGGGCGCGCTGATGCAGGGCGTGTTCGGCAACCCGCTGGCCGAGCCGGCCACCATCGGCGTCTCGTCGGGGGCGGCGGTCGGCGCGGTCGCCGCGATCTCGCTCGGCCTGGACTTCCTCGGCACCTGGACGCTGCCCGCGATGGCCTTCGTCACCGGCCTGGTCACCGTGCTCCTTGTGTACGCGATGTCCCGGGCGCGCGGGCGCACCGAGGTGGTGACGCTGATCCTGATGGGCATCGCGGTGAACGCCTTCGCGGGCGCGCTGATCGGCCTGTTCGTCTTCCTCGCCGACTCCGCCGCGGTCAACCAGATCACCTTCTGGCAGCTCGGCTCGCTCGCCCAGGCCACCTGGCCCAAGGTGCTGGCCGTACTGCCGTGCGCCGCGCTCGGCCTGGTCGTCGCCCCGCTCTACGCCCGCCGCCTGGACCTGCTCGCGCTCGGCGACCGGCCGGCCCGGCACCTGGGCGTGGACGTGGAGCGGCTGCGGGTGGTGCTGATCCTGCTGGTGGCGCTGCTGACGGCCGCCGCGGTGAGCGTGTCGGGCGTGATCGGCTTCGTCGGCCTGGTCGTGCCGCATCTGATGCGGATGGCGGCGGGGCCGGGGCACCGGTTCCTGATCCCGGCGAGCGCGCTGGGCGGGGCCCTTGTGCTGCTCGCCGCCGACCTCGCGGCCCGCACCGTCGCGGAGCCGGCCGAGCTGCCGCTCGGGGTGCTGACGGCGCTGCTCGGCAGCCCGTTCTTCTTCTGGCTGCTGCGCCGCACCCGGCGCAGGCAAGGGGGTTGGGCATGACGGGCGTCCTGCGCAGACTGCTGGCGCCGGCCCGCCCCGCGCCGCCCCCGGCGCCGGTGCCCGGCGAGGTGCTCGCCGAGGCCGAGGGCCTGCGCGTCCGCCTGGACGGGCGGACCGTCCTGGACGGCGTCGGCGTCCGGGTCCGCGCCGGCGAGGTGCTGGCCCTCGTCGGTCCCAACGGGGCCGGGAAGTCGACCCTGTTGAGCGCCCTGGCCGCCGACCTCCCGGCCGCCGGGGGCGTCGTACGCCTGCACGGGCGCCCGGCGCCGGACTGGTCCGCCCCCGAACTGGCCCTGCGCAGAGCGGTGTTGCCTCAGTCGGCCGCCCTCTCCTTCCCCTTCCCCGTCGAGGAGGTCGTGCGGATGGGCCGGGCGCCGTGGGCGGGCACCGAGCGGGAGGACGAGGACGACGCTGCGGTGGCCGACGCGATGGCCCGCACCGAGGTGGCCGCTTTCGCGGGCCGCCCGTTCGCCGCGCTGAGCGGCGGCGAGCGGGCCCGGGTCGCGCTGGCCCGGGTGCTGGCCCAGCGCGCCCCGCTGCTCCTGCTCGACGAGCCGACCGCCGCCCTCGACCTGCGTCACCAGGAGCTGGTGCTGCGGCTGTGCCGGGAGCGGGCGCGGGCCGGGGACGCGGTGGTCGTCGTCCTGCACGACCTGGGCCTCGCTGCGGCGTACGCGCACCGGGTGGCCGTGCTGCGCGCGGGCCGCGTCACGGCCGACGGCCCGCCGTCCGAGGTCTTCTCCGACGCCCTGCTCTCCGAGGTCTACGAGCAGCCGGTGGAGGTCTTCCCGCACCCCCGCACCGGGGCGGTCCTGGTCACCCCGCGCCGGGACACCTGACACCGGCGCGGGGTCCCGTCCGGGCGGGGGCGGGCGGGGTGTTCACCTGTCGCCCGGCACCGGGGGACGCGCTCGGCCCACCGCCACCGGCACCGGCGAGGTCACGGTGTGGTGGCGGTCGGGGCCGTCCCGGCGTCGGGGGTCCGGGGCGTCCCGATAGGGTTCGGCTCCGGGAAGGGCAAGGTGGAGGAAGGCCGATGAGCAGGGACCGGGGTCCGCGAAGGGCGCGCAGGCTCGCACGGATAGCCACGGCGGTGACCGCCCTGTCGGTCACCGCGAGCGGGTGCGTCGTGGTGCACGGCGAGCGGGAGTTGATCCCGGCGGCCACCCGCGCCGAGGCGGCCCGGGCCCTCACGGAGTTCACCGCCGCCTACAACGCGGCCGACAGGGCCTACGACCCCGCCCTCGACGCCGAGCACACCACCGGCGCCCTCGCCGCCATCGACGAGGCGCGGCTGCGGGCGGGCCGCGCCAACCACCCGCGGGGCAACCCGGCGTACACGCCGCTCGCACTGACGGACGCCGAGTTCACCATCCCGAAGAAGCCGGGCTGGCCGCGCTGGTTCGTCGCCGACGCCCGGGGCAACAAGGGCGGCGACCGGCGCTGGCTGCTGGCCTTCACCCGGTCGGGCCCCGACGCGCGCTGGCAGGCCGCCTACCTGACGCTGGCCGCCCCGGACGACGTCCCCGACTTCCGCACCGACGCGGACGGCTGGGCCGAGGCCGTCCCGGCGGACGCGGCCGGCCTCGCGGTCGCGCCGGGCGGCCTGAGCAAGGCGTACGCCGACTGTCTGACGCGCGGCGGCACGGTCTTCGCCGACGGCGCGTACACCAGCGCCTTCCGGCAGGCGCGGGAACGGCGGGCGTCCCGGCCCGGCCTGGTCTCGCAGTACATCGACGAGCCGCTGACCGGCGGCGACCAGACCCCCCTGGCACTGCGCACCCGGGACGGCGGGGCGCTGGTGTTCTTCGCGAGCCGGCACTACGAGAAGCAGACCGCCGCGCGCGGCGCCTCGGTGCCGACGCCGGGCGACGACGTGCTGGCGCTGACGGAGGGCGAGATCAAGCAGTCCCTGACGATGGAGTTCGTCTCCAACGAGATCGCCCTGGACCCGGCGCGGGGCGCCGGGGAGGCGGGGCGGGTGTCGGTGCTCGGCCGGGTGCAGGGGATGACGTCGGGGAAGGGCGAGTAGCGCCGGGCCACACGTCGCCGGCCGCGGACCCGGTCAGCGGCGCGAGGGCCAGGCCGCCGCGGGGTGGCCGTCGTTCTCCTCGACCGCGTGCCGCGCGCAGGCGTCGGTGAGGGTCTCCAGGAGGGTCAGCGGGTCGGGCAGCGGATGCTCGGGCCCGCGCACCCAGTGCACGCCCCGGTCCTCGCCGGGCAGCCGGGCCGGCGGGACGAGGACGTAGGAGCCGCGGCAGTGCCAGCGCAGGCCGGGGTGCTCGTCCATGGTCTCGGGGTGGCAGTCCAGCTCGCAGGGCCACCACTCGTCCTCGTCCTCGGGGGTGCCGCGGGTGAGGGTGAAGAACAGCAGCCGCCCGTCGTCGCTCTCGGCGACCGGGCCGACCTCGACCCCGGCCTCGAGCAGCCGGCGCAGCGTCTCGCGGCCGACCTCCAGGGGCACGTCCAGCACGTCGTGCACCATGCCGGTGGCGGTGATGAAGTTGGCCTGCGGCTGGTGCCGGGCCCAGCGCTCGATCTGGGCCCGGTCGGCGGTGGACTGCGTCTGCCAGGCGAAGGAGACCGGGTGCCGGGCGGGGGTCGGACAGCCGACGCGGTCGCAGGAGCAGCGGTATCCGGCCGGGTGCGCGGCGGGTGCCAGCGGCAGTCCCGCGTCGGCGGCGGCGCGCAGCAGATCCTCCCGGCCGCCGTCCCCGGCGGCCTCCTTCGGGCGGCGTCCGCGCAGCCATCGGGAGAGTTTGCCCTGCTTGCCGGGATCGCCGCCGAACTCCGCGCTCATCTATCCCCTCGCCTCGCCGTCGTGCGCACCAGCATGCCCTACGGCACCCGCCGCGCGTGCGCGGGGTCAGGAAACGAACGGATTTGCCTGGTCAGGACCGCTTCGGCCCATCCGGCTTCGCGGTCAGCGGGGGGCGAGGCCGTGCAGCGCGTAGTCGACGAGGGTGTCGGTGTACTCGTAGGAGAGGGGCCCGGTGAACTGCAGCCAGCGCTGGGCGAGCGGCGAGACGAAGAGTTCCATGGCGATGCGCGGGTCCAGGTCGGCGCGCATGTCGCCGGCGTCCTGGGCGGCGCGCAGCCGGGTGACGTAGAGCTGGAACTGCGGCTCCATGAGCTCGGCCACGCACTTGCGGGCGAGCTGCTCGTCCACCATGCCCTCGGCGGCCAGCGCCCGGGACGGCGCGTAGAACTTCGGGTCCTGGAGCTGGTCGACGGTCATGCGCAGGACGTTCTTGAGGTCGGCGGCGAGGTCGCCGGTGTCGGGGATCTCGTACGGCTCGCCCCCGGCCTCCCGGGCGGCCTGCTCGGACAGGTCGAGGAACGCCTCCAGGAGCACGTCCGCCTTGGAGGACCACCAGCGGTAGATGGTCTGCTTGCCGACGCCGGCCCGGGCGGCGATGCCCTCGACGGTGGTCCTGGGGTAGCCGACCTCCGCGACCAGGGCGAGGGCGGCGTCGTAGATGGCGCGGCGGGAGCGCTGGCTGCGGCGGGCGGCGTCGGGCTGCGGCCGGGCGGCGGCGCCGGTCTTCTGTGAGGCCATGCCGTGAATGTACCAGGCTGACAAGACGTACCGTCTCGCCTGACGACCGGGCCCCGCACGAAACCCCTTGACAAGACGGTCCGTCTCGCTGGAGAGTCGTCACATCGCGGGCGAGACGAACCGTCTCGTATTGATACAGGGCACCGATCAAGAGGAGTGACCTCATGTCACGAGGTGGAGCGGGAAACATGCTGGGCGTCGGCGGCGCGCGCCGGAACCTCGGCCGCAGCGCCCTGCGGGGCGGCGGGCCGGACGGCCGGGTCGGCGGCGGGCAGAGCCCGCAGGCCCAGAAGCGGGAGCTGCTGCGCAGGCTCCAGGAAGAACGGGAGATGAAGAAGGGGAACACCGGCGCCGAGGCGTCGTGACTAGGGCGTGTCCGCAAAGTCCCGTCGTCCGCCCGCAGGGCGGGCCGCGCGGCGTCCGGTGCGTGCTCTCGGTGTGCCGGGCGGACGCCCGCGTACTGGTTGTACGCGGGCGTTCGGCCGGTGCGGCGAGAGTGCGTGCCGGGCGTCGCACGGCAGGCGGGACTTTGCGGACACGCCCTAGGCCCCGTCCTCCGTCGCCGTCGGCCACGGGTCGCCCCAGTCGGCGTCGCGGGCGGCCTTGTACAGGTCGCCGTGGCGCTTGGTGACCGTGCGGCGGCGGAGGTGCTCGTCGGGCTCGCAGAGGTCGAGCAGGACCTGGCCCTTGCGGATCTGCGGGCGCCGGACCACCCGCGAGGGGGCCGGGGCGGCGGGCAGGCGGGTGGCGGCGACGTAGCTGAACTTCTCGTCCTCGTACGCCAGCGACCCGCCCTTGACCTGCCGGTGCAGGGAGGAGCGGCTGACGCGGGCGGCGAAGTGGCACCAGTCCGTGCCGGGCGCGATGGGGCAGGCGCCGCTGTGCGGGCAGGGCGCGGCGACGCGGAGGCCGGCCGCGATCAGGCGGTCGCGGGCCTCGATCACCCGGGCGTAGCCGTCCGGCGTGCCGGCCTCGACGATCACCACGGCGCGGGCGGCTCCCGCGGCGGCGTCCACGAGGGCGGCGCGGTCGGGGGCGGTGAGTTCGTTCAGGACGTAGGAGACGGTGACGAGGTCGGTGTCCGGCACATCGAGGCCCGCGCCGATCCGCGCCCGCCGCCAGCGCACCTCGCGCAGGGCCTGGTCGGCGGCGGCGATCTCCCGGCCGAGGGCGAGCGCGGGCTCGGCCCAGTCGAGCACGGTCACCGGGCGGACCCCGGCCCAGGTGGCGCCGGCCGCCCAGGTCGCCGCGCCGGTGCCGCCGCCGATGTCGACGTGGCTGCCGGGCGCCCAGTCGGGCACCGCGTCCGCGAACGCCCCGAGCGCCGCGCGCACCGCCGCGAAGGTGGCCGGCATGCGGTAGGCGGCGTAGGCGACGACGTCGGCGCGGTCCCGCAGGATCGGGGCGTCGGTCGGGGTGGCCCCGCGGTAGGTGGCGATCAGCCGCTCCACGGCCCGCCCGGCCTCCCGCGCCGGCAGCCCGTCGACCAGCTCGGCGAGGGCGGCGCGCAGGGCGTCGGGGGAGGCGGCGGGGGCGGGGGCGTTCACCCGGCGATTCTACGAGGTGGCTCCGCTAGGTGGTTCAGATGGCCCGCACCGCCCGGGCCACCCGCGTACCCAGGGCCGCGCGCGGGCCGTTGTCCGGGGGGCGGCGGCAGGGGTGGACCGTGTTGGCCAGGAGGACGGCGAAGGTGTCGGTCGCGGGGTCGAGGACCAGCATCGTGCCGGTGAAGCCGGTGTGCCCCGCTGCGCCCCGGCCGGCCAGTTCGCCCATGAACCAGGGCTGGTCCAGGGCGAATCCGAGGCCGGGTTCGGTGAAGAGCAGCTCGACGAAGTCGGACCCGAGGATCCGCGCCGGCCCGTACGCGCCGCCGCCGAGCAGCGCCCGGCAGAAGATCGCCAGGTCGCGGCCGGTGGAGAAGAGCCCGGCGTGCCCGGCCACCCCGCCGAGCGCCCAGGCGTTCTCGTCGTGCACCACGCCCCGCAGCATGCCCCGGTCGGCCTTGGCCCACGGCCGGCGCTGGTCCTCCGTCGCGGCGGCGCCCGGGCAGGGCCCGAAGCGGGTGGCCGTCATGCCCAGCGGGCGGGTGATGCCCTCGTGCACGAGGACGTCGAGGGTGCGGCCGGTGAGGCGTTCCAGGAGGTGCTGGAGCAGCAGCATGTTCAGGTCGGAGTAGCAGTACGTGCCCGGCACCCCGACCGGCTGCTCGGCGCGCAGCCGGGCCAGGCGGGCGGCGTCGTCGGCGTAGTCGTAGAGCGGGAGTTCGGGGCGCAGTCCCGAGGTGTGCGTGAGGAGTTGGCGCACGGTGACGCCGTGGGCGGCGGCGCCCCGGAAGTCCGGCAGGTACGCGCCGACCGCGGCGTCGATGCCCAGCGTGCCCCGCTCGATCTGCTGCACGGCGGCGACCGCGGTGAACAGCTTGGTCAGCGAGGCCAGGTCGAAGGGGGTGCCGGCGGTCATCGGCACCCGGGAGCCGGCCGGCAGCTCCACGCCCCGGCCGGTGCGCGGGTCGTAGGAGGCGTAGCGCACCGCCCAGCCCGCGGCCTCCTCCACCGCCAGCACGGGCCCGCGCCCGACGGCCACCACCGCGCCGGCCGCCCAGGGGTCCGCCCCGGAGGTGAGGGCGTGCACGTCCTCCACGACCCGGCGCAGTTGCGCGGGGTCGAGGCCGGCCCGTTCGGGGGTGTCGTTGCGCAGTCTGGGGGTGCTCAGTGCTCCGCTCCCTCCGGGGTGCCGGGGGCGGCCGGGGTACCAGAGGCGGCGTCGGCCGGGGTGCCGGACGTGGCACCGGCCGGGGTGCCGGACGGGGTGCACGCAGGGTCGGCCGTGGTGCCGGACGGGACGCCCGAGGCCGTTCCTGACCCGGTCCCCGTCCCGGGGCGGCCCCGCCGCGGGCGGCACAGCGCCGCGAAGCAGCCCAGCGCCACCACCGCCGCCGTCAGCTGCACGAGCGCCATCGGCAGCGCGGTGTCCTCCCCCGCGACGCCGACCAGCGGGGAGGCGACGGCGCCGATGAGGAACGAGGACGTGCCGAGCAGCGCGGACGCCGAACCCGCCGAGGTCCGCACCCGCATCAGGGCGAGCGCCTGGGTGTTGGGCAGGCTGATGCCCATCGCGGACATCAGCACGAACAGCGCGGCGGCGACCGGCGCGAGCCCCACGTCCCCGAACACGCCGAGCGCCATCAGCAACAGCGCGCTCGCGGCGGCGATGACGATCAGCAGCCCGACGCCGAGCACCCGCTCCAGCGGGACCCGGCCGACCAGCACCTTGCCGTTGAGCTGCCCGACCGCGACCAGGCCGATGGAGTTGAGGCCGAAGAGCAGGCTGAAGGTCTGCGGGGAGGCGCCGTAGATCTCCTGGACGACGAAGGGGGACGCCGAGATGTAGGCGAACAGCGCGGCGAAGGCGAAGCCGCCCGCCAGCATGTACCCGGTGAACGCCCGGTCGGCGAGCAGCCCGCGCATCGCCCGCACGGTCTCGCGGGCCCCGCCCGCGTGCCGCTGCCCGGGCGCCAGTGTCTCCGGCAGCCGCGCCCAGACCAGCGCGCCGAGCAGCACCCCGACCACGGTGAGCACGGCGAACACCCCGCGCCAGTCCGTCACCCGGAGGATCTGCCCGCCGATCAGCGGCGCGACGACCGGGGCGACACCGGAGATCAGCATCAGGGTGGAGAAGAAGCGGGCCATGGCCATGCCGTCGTACAGGTCGCGGACGACGGCCCGCGCGATGACGATCCCGGCGGCCCCGGCGAGGCCCTGCGCGAGGCGGAAGGCGACGAGGAGTTCCACGGTGGGCGCGAAGGCGCACAGGGCGGTGGCGAGGACGTAGACGGCGAGGCCGCTGAGCAGGGGCCGGCGGCGGCCCCACTTGTCGCTCATCGGCCCGACCACGAGCTGGCCGAGCGCCATGCCGGCCAGGCAGGCGGTGAGCGTGAGCTGCACGGTCGCGGCGGGCGCGTGCAGGGACCGGGTGACCTCGGGCAGGGAGGGCAGGTACATGTCCATGGCCAGCGGCGGCGTGGCGGTCAGGCCGCCGAGCAGCAGGGTGACCAGGAGCCCCGTGCGCCGGGCGGCGGCGGCCGGCACGGCGTGTGCGGCCGCGGCCCCGGACGCGTCCGCGTGAGTCTCCGTGGCCGACATGGACGGCCCGCGCTCGGGCATGTGCCCCTCCCTCTCGTTCGGATCCGGCCCCTATGCTCTCAGCTCGTACGGGCGGAAACGAACACGACCGAACAGGGCGAGGGCGGGGCAGCGGTGGCCGAGCAGAGGGTGCGCTGGGGAATTCTGGCGACCGGCGGGATGGCGGCGACGTTCGCGGCGGATCTGGTCGATCTGCCGGACGCGGAGGTGGTGGCGGTCGCCTCGCGGTCGGAGGCGTCGGCGCGGGCCTTCGCCGACCGCTTCGGGGTGGCGCGGGCCTACGGCGACTGGGCGTCGCTGGCCGCGGACGAGGAGGTCGACGTGGTGTACGTCGCCACCCCGCACGCGGCGCACCGCGCGGCGGCCGGGCTCTGCCTGGAGGCGGGACGGAACGTGCTGTGCGAGAAGCCGTTCACGCTGAACGTGCGGGAGGCGGAGGAGCTGGTCGCGCTGGCCCGCGCGCGCGGGAGCTTCCTGATGGAGGCCATGTGGATGTACTGCCATCCGCTGGTGCGCCGCCTCGCGGCACTGGTGGCGGACGGCGCGGTCGGCGAGGTGCGCAGCGTGCAGGCCGACTTCGGGCTCGCGGGGCCCTTCCCCGCCGCGCACCGGCTGCGGGATCCGGCGCAGGGCGGCGGGGCGCTGCTCGACCTGGGGGTGTACCCGGTGTCCTTCGCGCACCTGCTGCTCGGGGAGCCGGCGGACGTGGTGGCGCGAGCGGTGCTCTCGGAGGAGGGCGTTGATCTCCAGACCGGTGCCGTGCTCTCGTACGAGAGCGGCGCTCTCGCCTCGGTGCACTGCTCCATCGTCGGCGCCACCCCGAACGCCGCCTCGGTCACCGGCTCGGCGGGCCGGATCGACGTGCCGGACGGCTTCTTCTTCCCGGAGCGCTTCGTGCTGCACCGGGCCGGCCGCGACCCGGAGGAGTTCGCGGCCGACCCGGCGGACGGGCCCCGGGCCAGCCTCAGGCACGAGGCCCGGGAGGTGATGCGGGCGCTGCGCGCCGGGGAGAAGGAGTCCCCGCTGGTCCCGCTGGACTCCACGCTCGCCGTGATGCGGACGCTGGACGCGGTACGGGACCGGATCGGCGTCCGCTACCCCGGCGAGAGCGACGGACGGGCGGGCGAGGGGGTCGGTGAGGGGCCCGGTGACGGACCCGGTGAGGGGGCCGCCCTCCTCACGCCGGCTTGAGGCCGGGCTCCCCCACCTCCGTCACGAAGGAGCCGGAGACGGTGAGCGGCGCGCCCGGCACGGTCACGCGGGAGACCGTCTTGAAGTCGGCGCGCGCCTGGTCCCGGCCGAGCCGCACCGTCGCGTAGCCGCGCAGCCCGTTGTAGAACCTCAGGTGCGGGTTGGCGGCGGTGAGGTCGTCGTAGTTGGACGGCCTGGCCGAGCCGTCCTTGCCGGTGGCGATGGAGGTCGTGACGATCTCGGTGCCCACGGTCGGGGAGTCGGGGTCGGCGAAGTCCCGCTTGATGTCGAAGCCGTAGTGCACGTGCACGTCGCCGGTGAGGACCATCAGGTTCTCCACCCCGGCGGCCCGCGCGCCGGCCATGATCCGGTCACGGGAGGCCGGGTAGCCGTCCCAGGAGTCCATGGAGAGCTTGGCGGGCACGGCGCTGTTCTGGTTGCGCAGCGCGAAGGTCACCTGCTGCGGCACCACGTTCCACAGCGCGTCGGAGCGCCGCCAGCCGTTGATCAGCCAGCGCTCCTGCGCGTCGCCGGTGAGCGTGCGCCTCGGGTCCTCGGACTCCGGGCCGGGGAACTGCCAGCCGTCGCCGTACGCCTGGTCGGAGCGGTACTGGCGGGTGTCGAGCACGTCGAACTGGGCCAGCCGGCCCCAGTGCAGGCGGCGGTAGAGCTTGAGGTCGGGGCCGTCGGGGAGCTGGGGGCGGCGCAGCGGCATGTTCTCCCAGTAGGCCCGGTAGGCGGCGGCCCGGCGGATCAGGAACTCCTCGGCGGGGCCCCCGTCCTCGGGGACGTCGTCGGCGTAGTTGTTCTCGGTCTCGTGGTCGTCCCAGGTGACGACGAAGGGGTGCGCGGCGTGCGCGGCCCGCAGGTCGGGGTCGGACTTGTAGAGGGCGTACCGCAGGCGGTAGTCCTCCAGCGTCGTCGTCTCGTGGTTGAACAGGGCGGGCAGGGTGCCCCCGGGGTAGGCGCGGGAGCCGCCGGTGGCGTTCACCGGGTACTCGTAGAGGTAGTCGCCGAGGTGGAAGACGACGTCCACGTCGTCCTGCGCCAGGTGCCGGTACGCCGTGTAGTACCCCTCGTCGTACTTCTGGCAGGAGACCAGGGCGAGGCTCAGCTCGCGGGTGCGGCTCGACGGGTCGGGCGCGGTGCGGGTGCGGCCGACGGGG
The DNA here is from genome assembly GCF_043202555.1 of Streptomyces sp. NPDC048182. Lineage (NCBI taxonomy): Bacteria > Bacillati > Actinomycetota > Actinomycetes > Kitasatosporales > Streptomycetaceae > Streptomyces > Streptomyces sp. NPDC048182. Next base: position 112,735 of record NZ_JBIDAQ010000001.1, read on the forward strand.
CTGACCCAACTGCCCGCGCGGAAGCGGTAGTAGTACTCCCGCCCGGGGTCGAGGTGGCCGACCTCGACGTGCACGGTGTGCTGGAACTCGGGGTGGGCGGTGTCCCAGCCGCGCCGGACGATCCGGCGGAAGCGCTCGTCCAGGGCGAGTTCCCAGCGGACGTCGACGCGTTTGGCGGGCAGCCCGCCGTCGGCCTGGTAGGGCACGGGGGCCAGCCGGGTCCAGAGCAGGACCGAGTCGGGCAGCGGGTCGCCGGAGGCGACGCCGAGGGTGAAGGGGTCGGCGTCGAGCCGGGCCGTGTCCAGCTCGGCGGCGCTCGCGGTGCCGGCGGCCGGCAGGTTGACGGAGAAGGCGAGCGCGGCGGCGGCGCCGGTGACGGTCAGGAAGCGCCTGCGGCCCAGGTGCCGGGCGGCGGCGCGGAGTTCGGTCGCGTGCGGGGTGCGGTCGTGAGCGGTGGTCATCCGGTCCTCCCCTTGCGGTGGCGCCGCGGTGGCGGGCGGCGCGCTGGGTGCACGGAGCATTCGACCGGCGGGGGACGACTCGGGCTTGGCGCGGACATGGCGACCGCATGTCGGATGGGTGAGTTCCGCATGATCGGCGACGCGTACGCTGCGGCCCCATGAACACCGAGACAACCGCGGACGCGACCGGCGGCACGGAAGAGGCGCGGGACCAGGGCAGGCCGGTGGCGCTGATCACCGGCGCCGGATCGGGCATCGGCCGGGCGGTGGCCGCCGAACTCCTCGGCGCCGGCTGGTCGCTGGCCCTGGCCGGCCGCCGCGTGGCGGCCCTGGAGGAGACGGCCGCCCTGGTCCCGTACGGCGACACGCTCGTCGTCCAGGCCGACGTGTCACAACCGGACGACGTACGCGCCCTGTTCACCGCCGTACGGGACCGCTTCGGCCGCCTGGACCTGCTCTTCAACAACGCCGGCACCTTCGGCCCGGGCGGCGTGCCGGTCGAGGACCTCGACTACGCGGCGTGGCGGCACGTGGTGGACACCAACCTCAACGGGGCGTTCCTGTGCGCGCAGGCGGCGTACCGGCAGATGAAGGAGCAGGACCCGCAAGGCGGCCGGATCATCAACAACGGCTCGATCTCCGCGCACACCCCCCGCCCGCACTCGGTGGCCTACACGGCGACCAAGCACGCGCTGACCGGCCTCACCAAGTCCCTCTCCCTGGACGGCCGTCCGTACCGCATCGCGGTCGGCCAGATCGACATCGGCAACGCGGCCACCGACATGACCGCGGCGATGGAGGCGGGCGCGCTCCAGGCCGGCGGCGAGGTGGCGCCCGAGCCCGTCATGGACGTGGCCGACGTCGCGCGCACCGTGCGGCACATGGCGGAGCTGCCGCTGGAGGCCAACGTGCAGTTCGCGACGGTGCTGGCGACGGCGATGCCGTATGTGGGGCGCGGCTGAGCCCGAAAGGTCACGCGCACGAGCGGAATTCGATGATCCGCCCTATTGCGGCTGGCGGGTGAGGTGTGCTCAACTTTCCTTCACCGGAGCTTCACACGTACAGCACCGGTCTTCGACGACTCTTCGCGAGCCGCGCCCGGCCGTGCCGAGCCATGTCGAGGGGGGACGGCAGCCGTTCGGCTCCGCCGGGTGGGGGGGGAACTCACCGGCGGGGCGGAACGGCTGCCACATTTCCGCCCCTGACCACCGTCCGCCTACACATACGCCTACGCCCGTGCCTACGCCTACGCCTGCCCGGTCTCGAAGCGGGCGATGCGGCCGTCCTCGTCGACGGTGAAGTCCCAGCGGGTGCGCATCTCGCCCCAGGCGTCGTTGCGGTAGCGGGCGACGAGGGCGCGCCCGCCGTTCGACTCGCGGTCGACCTCCAGGTGGCCGTTGGAGGAGAAGATCTCCTGGTCGATCCACTGGGCGAGGTCCCGGTCGTCGCCGTCGTCGGCCATGGTGGCGTCCGGGGCGAGGGTGGCGAGGAAGGCGTCGCGGTCGTGCGCGTTGACGGCGGCGACGAAGGCGCGGACGGCCGGGTCGCTGAGTCGGGTCGGCTGAATCGTCATGCGGGTCAGCGTCACACCGGCCGCGGGGGCCCGCCACCCGAACGGCGTCCGGCGCGCGCCCGTGGGATGTCGCCGGGCAGCGGGCGGTGGGACGGTGGACGGAGGATGCTGCCGTCGCCGTCGGGTGCCGCCGTCGTCGGGTGCTGCCGCCGCCGTCCACCGAAGGAGCCGACATGTCCTGTTTCGACCGCCGCGATCTCGGTCTGCTGCTACTCCGTCTGGGCACGGGAGGTGTCCTCGCCGCGCACGGCGCGCAGAAGCTGCTCGGGTGGTTCGGCGGCCACGGCATCGAGGGGACCGGCCAGTTCATGGAGTCCATCGGCTACACGCCGGGCCGGGCCAGCGCGATCGCGGCGGGCGCCGCGGAGGCCGGCGGCGGGCTGCTGCTCGCCCTGGGCCTGGCCACCCCGGCCGCGGGCGCGGCGGCGGCCGGCGGGATGGCGGGCGCGGCGGCGGTGCACACGCCGAACGGCTTCTTCGCCCAGTCCGGCGGCTACGAGTACGCCGCCTACCTGGCCCTGACGTCCACCGCCCTCGCGGTCGCGGGCCCGGGCCGCCTCTCTCTGGACCACGCCCTCGGCCACACGGTCAACCGCGCCTGGATGGTCCCGGCGGCCCTGGCGGCGACGGCGGCGGGCACGGCGGCGGTCGTGGGCGGCCGGAACCGGCGGGTGCGGCGGGCGGCGGAGGAGCGGCAGGAGTCGCTGTTCGACTGAGCGGCCGGGGTGACCGGCCGGCCGGGGCCGCTCCGGGGGTCGGGGTCGGGTGGGTGACGGGACCCGGGAGGCGTATCCAGCTCCCGGGCCCCTGGGGATGCCACCCGCACACGCACGCCGGAGGCGTTTCGAGAGACCGGATCAGTCGTCATGCCGCCGCGTTCTGCCTTTGAACTACCGCACCACGAGAGGTGCAGGCGAGAGTCGAACTCGCATCCGACGGCGCTCGTCCGGCCGGGTCGCTCCGGCGATCGGTGGCGATGCTGAAGCTGGAGCGAGAGTCTGAGATTGCCGGGCCGCGGACGTCTTCGCGCCCCGCGAGCCCATCAGTCTGACGTTCAGTTTCAGCTTGCGCTCCGCGCGCGAACCGGTCCTCATCCCGGCCCGCGCCTTTCGCGCACCCCCGCGCTCGCACGCGGGGGCGTTTCATGAGGGGGACGTCAGCCGAACAGGTACCCGAACACCGCGTCCCCGACCCGCTGGTCGGCGACCTCGCCGCCGTTGGCCTCCTCGCGGGCGAACTTCACTGCCTGCTGGAGCTTCTCGACCCGCTCCACCAGCTCGTTCACCCGTCGCGCCGGAAGCGCGCCGGAGAACTTGACGGTCGTCCAGTACCCGATCGGCACGTCCTCGTAGTACACCTCGACCTGCGCCGGGTGCTTCTCCGTGGCCTCGGCCTTGACGTGGTTGCGCGGCACCTTCTTGGTCCGGATGGTGCGCACGGGGTCGGTCTTCCACCAGTCGGTGGACGGGTCCGGGGACCAGGACTCGGCGCTGTCCAGGGTGGGCAGCTTGCGCACGAAGGCGTGCACCTCGCCGAGCTGCTTCTCCAGGAAGAGCAGGTAGCTCACCGGCACGTCGGCGACGACGGTCCGCCCGTCCACCGCGACGTCCGCGCGGGCCGCGCAGTTCGCCCAGTCCTTGGTGGCGGTCACGTCGAACAGCCGGGTCAGCGAGGCGGCCATCTCGCGCAGCACGTCCTCCGCCCGCACCTGCACCCGAGTGGACTCGGGCGGCAGCTGCTCGCCCTCCTCGTCCTTCGGCTGGTACGTCCGCGAGATCCCGGCGAGCAGAGCCCCCTTGCCCACCTTCGCGTGCGCCTGGTTCACATCCTGCAGCGCCTTGCTCTTGACGCCCTTCTCGACGGCGACGATCTGATTGAGCCTGGTCATCGGGTCCTCCCCCCGTTGCGGCAACGGTGCGACGGTAGCCCGGGGCCGGGAACGGGCGCACATCATTTAGGGCGCCGAGGGCGCCGAGGGCGACGTGGGGCTGAGTCCCGCTACGGTCAGCTCGAAGAGCCGAGCGGCAGACGAGTCGGGCTGTACGCCGGGTTCTGTCCCGGGGGCCCTCGCGGGCCTTCCGGTGACGGTCATCCATCTAGGGCCGGCGTTGCCGCCGGCCTCCAGCGGTCTACCCGCGGACTCGGGCGGGCCGCCCTCGAACATCCGCGCAGGGACACCGGGGTGTCCCCTTCTTGACCTTGCTCCGGGTGGGGTTTACCTAGCTGCCCAGGTCGCCCTGGGCACTGGTGGTCTCTTACACCACCGTTTCACCCTTACCGAGGATCGAGATCCCCGGCGGTCTGTTTTCTGTGGCACTGTCCCGCGGGTCACCCCGGGTGGCCGTTAGCCATCACCCTGCCCTGTGGAGCCCGGACGTTCCTCGGGAGGCCCCCGAAGGGACCCCACGCGACCGTCCGCCCGGCTCGTCTGCCGTGTGGACCATGGTACCGGCCCGGGCTCAGAGAAAGTCGCCGGTGTCCAGGTCGAAGGCGAAGGGTTCCGGGAGGGGGACGGGGTCGAGGAGGTAGGCGGGGATCTGCGCACCGGCGTAGCAGCGGCGGCGACCGGTCTCGCGGTCCACCTGCGGCCTGGCCGGGGTCACCTGAAGGACCAGGGAGACGCCGTCGGAGGGCATCCAGATGTCCGCGCCCCGGTAGAGGCGCCGGCGGCGGCGTCACGACGATCTCCCCCTCGATCAGCTGGGCTCGGAAGCCCTCCGGTGTGCCGAGGGCCAGGAACCCCTCCAGGAGGATGTCCGCGGTCATTCCGCCAGCGTGGGGCACCGGCGAGCGCCCGGCCGGTGTGAAGGGGGTCGTTCGCTCGATCGTGTAGGAGGCGGCCCCCTTGACCTTGCCGCACCGTCAACGTCTTCACTGACCCCATGCGGATCGGAGAACTCGCCGCCACCGTCGGCGTCACCACGCGGGCCGTGCGGCACTACCACCACGAGGGGCTGCTGGCCGAGCCCGGGCGGCTGGCCAACGGGTACCGGACGTACACCCTGCGGCACGTCGTCGTGCTGGCCCGGATCCGGCGGCTGACGGAGCTGGGGCTCGGGCTCCCCGAGGTGCGGGACGTGTTGCGTCGCGACGCCGGGAAGGATCTGGTCGAGGTCGTCGAGGAGCTGGACGCCGATCTGGCGCGGCAGGAGGCGGCGATACGGGAGCGGCGGGCGCGGCTGCGGACGCTGTTGGACGCGGAGGGAGCGCTGAGCGCCGACGGGCCGGTGTCGCCCGAGCTGGCCGCGTTGCTCCCCGGGGCCGGCGGCTCCCCCATGGCCGCCCGGGACCGGGAACTGCTCGCGCTGGTGGAGAGCACCTCATCGGAGGAGGGGCGGGCGCGGCTGCTGGACGCTCTGCGCGCCGCCTACGCCGAGCCGGGCGCGGCCGACCGGGCCCGGCGGGCCTACGCGCTCCTCGACGCCCTCGTCGACGCACCGCCCGCGGACCCGCGCGTCGCCGAGGCCGCCCGGTTGCTCGCCGCGTGCGTGCCCGCTCAGCTCGTGTCCGGGAACGACGCCGGGAACGACGCGGCGAACCGGGCCGAGGACGGATTCCTGCGGATCTTCTACGACGACTTCGCGCCCGCCCAGGCCGAGGCCGTCCGGGAGGCCGTGCGCATCGTCTCGCGAGGGCCGCGGGCGTGAGGGTTCTCGGCCGGCTCCTGCGGCACGAGGCGCGGGTGCTGGGGAGTGTGGCCGCGTGGGGGCTGCGGCGGACGCCGAGGGGCGGGCCCGGCCGCTTCGGGTATGCCCGGGGGCAGGGGGCCATGGCCTTCGGGCTCGGGTTCGTGTGCCTGGTCGAGACCGTCATGATGGCCCTGCTGCTGCGGCGGTGGCCCGTCGCGCACGGCCTCGTGCTCGGGCTCGATCTGTACGCCCTCCTCTCCGTCGCCGGGATGTACGCCGCGGCCGTCACGCACCCGCACCTGCTGGACGCCGGCACGCTGCGCCTGCGCCGGGCCGTGCACGCCGACGTACGGATACCGCTCGCGCACATCGCCTCCGTACGGCGGGAGCTGCGCACCTCACAGCGGCCCGGTGACGGCGCGCTGGAGCTGGCCGTGGGGGCGCAGACGTCCGTCACTCTCGAACTCGCCGAGCCCGTCACCCACGTCTCCCTGCTCGGACGGCCTCGCACCGTCACCGTCGTGCGCTGCCACGCCGACGACCCCGACGGGCTGGTACGGGCGGTCGGGGCCGCCGCGCGGCACGCCGTACCCTGAGCCGGGAGTCGGAGAACGAGGAGTACGTGTGCTGGTCCTGCTGCCGCCGTCGGAGGGTAAGGCGTCGTCCGGGCGGGGTGCCCCGCTGAAGCCGGAGGCCCTGTCGCTGCCGGGGCTCGCGTCCGCCCGGGAGACCGTGCTCGGGGAGCTGGTCGAGCTGTGCGCCGGGGACGAGGAGAAGGCCCGCGAGGTGCTCGGGCTGAGCGAGGGGCTGCGCGGGGAGGTCGCCAAGAACGCCGGGCTGCGGGAGGCGGGGGCGCGGCCGGCCGGGGAGGTCTACACCGGCGTGCTCTACGACGCCTTGGGGCTGGCCTCGCTGGACGCGGGGGCCAAGCGGCGGGCCGCCCGGTCGCTGCTCGTCTTCTCCGGGCTGTGGGGGGCGGTGCGGGTGACCGACCGGATTCCCTCCTACCGGTGCTCGATGGGTGTGAAGCTGCCCGGCCTCGGTGCGCTCGGGGCGTTCTGGCGGGAGCCGATGGCCGAGGTGCTGCCCGAGGTGGCCGGGAGCGGGCTGGTGCTCGATCTGCGGTCGGCGGCCTACGCGACCGCCTGGCGGCCCAAGGGGGAGGTCGCCGGGCGGACGGCGAGCGTACGGGTGCTGCACGCGCCGACGCGGAAGGTGGTCAGCCACTTCAACAAGGCCACCAAGGGGCGGATCGTCCGGAGCCTGCTCACCTCCGGGAGCGCGCCCGCGGGGCCGGCGGAGCTGGTCGAGGCGCTGCGGGACCTCGGATACGTGGTGGAGGCGGCGGCGCCGACCCGGCGGGGTGGGCAGCCGTGGGCGCTGGACGTGCTGGTGGAGGACGTGCACTGAGGCGGCCTCCGTTGCGCGCGATGCAACGGGCTTTGCGCAGGATGCTCGCGCCCGGCACGATGTGCCCATGACCTCCGCGCTGCCCCCGGCCCCCTCCGTCCTCGAGATCGCCCCCGTCGTGCCCGTCGTCGTCGTGGACGACCTCGCCGACGCCGTACCGCTCGCCCGCGCCCTCGTCGCCGGCGGTCTGCCCGCCATCGAGGTGACGCTGCGGACGCCGGTCGCGGTGGACGCCATCCGGGCCATTGCCGGGGAAGTGCCGGGTGCCGTGGTCGGCGCGGGGACGCTCATCACCCCGGAGCAGGTGCGGGACGTGATCGCGGCCGGGGCGCGGTTCCTGGTCAGCCCCGGGTGGACGGAGTCGCTGCTGGAGGCCATGCGGGCGTCCGGGGTGCCGTTCCTGCCGGGGGTGTCGACCACGTCGGAGGTGGTGGCGCTGCTGGAGCGCGGCGTGCGGGAGATGAAGTTCTTCCCCGCCGAGGCCGCCGGCGGCACCGCCTACCTCAAGGCGCTCGCCGCCCCGCTCCCCCAGGCCCGTTTCTGCCCGACCGGCGGCATCGGGCCGGCCTCCGCGCCGGAGTACCTCGCGCTGCCCAACGTCGGTTGCGTGGGCGGCAGTTGGATGCTGCCGAAGGACGCGATCGCCGACCGGGACTGGGCGCGCGTCGAGGCGCTGGCCCGCGAGGCGGCGGCGCTCAGCGCAGGTGGGACGTGTCGTTGAACAGGCGGAGGCTGGCGCCGCCGTCCGCGTAATGCGCGACCGCCGAGAGCGACGCCGCCGACAGCTCCATGCGGAACAGCGACTCGGGCGGGGCGCCGAGGGCGAGGCGGATCAGGGTCTTGATCGGCGTCACGTGGGAGACCAGGAGTACGGTGCGGCCCGCGTACGCCGCCACCAGGCGGTCCCGCGCGGCGGCGACCCGGGCGCCGGTCGCCGCGAAGCTCTCGCCGCCGCCGGTGGGTCGGGCGTCCGGCGAGGCCAGCCAGGCGTCCAGGTCCTCGGGGTGGCGTTCGCGCACCTCGGCGAAGGTCAGCCCCTCCCAGGCGCCGAAGTCCGTCTCGCGCAGGCCCTCGTCGACGGCCACCTCAAGACCGAGGCGGGCCGCGACGACGCCGGCGGTCTCCCGGGTACGGGCCAGCGGCGAGGAGACGATCGCCTGCACCGTGCCGCGCCTTGCCAGGCTCTCGGCGACGCGCGCCGCCTGCTCCCGGCCCACCGCCGACAGGGCCGGGTCGCTGCCGCCGCTCCCGGAGAACCGCTTCTGCGGGGTCAGCGGGGTCTCGCCGTGCCGCAGCAGGACGAAGGTGGCGGGGGCGCCCATGTCGGGCGGACCCCAGCCAGGTGCGGCGGGAGCGGCCACTGAGGCCGGGGCGGTCGCCGACGCGGGAGCGGCCACTGAGGCCGGGGCGGTCGCCGACGCGGGAGCGGCCACTGAGGCCGGGGCGGTCGCCGTGGCGGCCACGGCCTTGGCGGCCCGCGCATCCGCGGCCCCCGTACGAGACGCCCCCGCGCGGGCGCCGGCAGGGTCGTCCCCCACCTCGGCCGACACCTCTCGCAGGGGCTCCGCCGCAGACCGGGCCCCAGTGGCCCGCGCGTCCGCCGACCCCGTACGGGAACCCCCGCCGGCGTCCAGCTCCGCCGTCGACCCCGACGCCGACCACGCCTCCCCCCGCGCCCCCGCGTCCATCGCCTCGTTCGCCAGCCGGTCCGCGTGCTTGTTCTCGGCGCGCGGGATCCACTCGTACGTCACGCGGTCCGGCGGGAAGACGCCCGCCGCCTCCGCCGCCAGCGGCTTCATGCCGGGGTGCTTGATCTTCCAGCGGCCCGACATCTGCTCGACCACGAGCTTGGAGTCCATCCGGACGTGCACCGCCGCCCCGGGGTCCAGCTCGCGCGCGGCGCGCAGGCCGGCCAGCAGGCCCCGGTACTCGGCGACGTTGTTCGTGGCCACGCCCAGGTACTCGGCGGTCTCGGCCAGGGTCTGCCCGGTGGCCGCGTCGCGCACCACCGCGCCGTAGCCGGCCGGACCGGGGTTGCCCCGCGAGCCGCCGTCGGCCTCGACGACCAATTCCCGCACGGCGGAGGCCATCGGAAGGCCCTACAGCCCGGAGTCGGCCGTGCGCACCAGGATGCGGCGGCAGTTCTCGCAGCGCACCACCGTGTCCGGCGCCGCCGAGCGGATCTCGCTCAGCTCGGTGATCGCCAGCTCCTGGCGGCAGCCCTGGCAGGCGCGCTGGTACAGCTTGGCCGCGCCGACCCCGCCCTGCTGCTCGCGCAGCTTGTCGTACAGCTTGAGCAGGTCCGCCGGGACCGACCCGGCCACGACCTCGCGGTCCTTGGTGACCGAGGCCGCCTCGCGGTCCAGATCGGCCACGGCCGCGTCGCGGCGCGCGGTGGCGTCGTCGATCTTGCCCTGCACCGCGCCGACCCGCTCGGTCAGCTCGGCGGCCCGCTCCTGGGCGGACTCGCGGCGCTCCATGACCTCCAGGACGACGTCCTCCAGGTCGCCCTGCCGCTTGGCGAGGGAGGCGATCTCGCGCTGGAGGTTCTCCAGGTCCTTCGGGGAGGTGACGGCACCGGAGTCCAGGCGCGTCTGGTCGCGGACGGCGCGCTGGCGCACCTGGTCCACGTCCTGCTCGGCCTTGGTCTGCTCGCGCGCGGTGTCGCTCTCCTCGGTCTGCGCGGCGACGAGCAGGTCGCGCAGCTGGGCGTGGTCCCGGGTCAGCGACTCGATCTCGGCGTGCTCGGGCAGGGACCTGCGCTTGTGCGCGAGCTGCGTCAGGCGCAGGTCGAGGGCCTGGACGTCCAGGAGGCGGATCTGGTCGGCGGGCGCGGCGTTCAGTTGGGGGCTCCTGCTGTCGGGTCGGACGCGTACACGGACGCGTCGTCGGGGGTGGTGGACGCCGCGTGGGCGGTCCAGGGGTCGGTGACCGTCCGGGAGACGTGGACGCGCAGGTCCCATCCCTCGCGGTCGGAGATCTCGTCGAGCTGGGCCGCGGCCTGCTCGCACCAGGGCCACTCGGTGGCCCAGTGCGCCGCGTCGAGCAGCGCCAGGGGCGCCTGCTCGCGGGCCTCGGACGCCGGGTGGTGGCGCAGGTCCGCGGTGAGGAAGGCGTCGACGCCGGCCGCGCGGACCTGGTCGAAGAGGCCGTCGCCGGAGCCGCCGCTGACGGCGACCGTGCGCAGCACCGCCTCCGGGTCGCCGGCGACCCGGACGCCCTGCGCGGTGGCGGGCAGCCGCTCGGCGGCGCGGGCGGCGAACTCGCGCAGGGTCAGCGGGTGGTCGAGAGCGCAGATCCGGCCGAGGCCGCGGCGGCCCTCGGGGTCGCCCGCGTCCGGCACCAGGGGCCCTACGACGCGCAGGCCGAGGGCGCCCGCCAGGGCGTCGGAGACGCCGGGCTCTGCGGTGTCCGCGTTGGTGTGCGCGACGTGCAGCGCGATGTCGTGCTTGATCAGGGTGTGCACCACGCGGCCCTTGGGCGTGGCCGCGGCGACCGTCGTCGTGCCGCGCAGGTACAGCGGGTGGTGGGTGACGAGCAGATCGGCGCCGAGCTTCACCGCCTCGTCGGCGATCTCCCGTACCGGGTCCACGGCGAACAGGACCCGGGAGACCTCCTGGTCGGGGTCGCCCGTGACGGTGCCGACCGCGTCCCAGGACTCGGCCCGCCCGGCGGGCCACAGGTTCTCCAGCGCGGCGATGACTTCTGACAGACGGGGCACGGAGGCAAGGCTACCTGGCCGTTCCGCGCCCCCGCACCGCCCGGTGCACGGCCCGCGCACGCCCCCGCGGGCCCCAGCACACCTCGCCCCGGCCGCCCCGCCGAATCGTTCCCGCACCACCCGTACGGGTGAGGGGCGCGGTCCTCCGTCACCCGCCCGTGCGTGCGATACCTACCGTCGTGGCGGGAGGTGACCGAACGATGACGGCGTGTGCGATCGAGCCCTCGGCGGGCGCCGGGGACACGGAGGGCCCGCGGGCGGCCTGCACCATCGGCGCGGACGGCGGGTACGCCGCGCGCCTCACCGGCGACGGTGACGGGAACCGCTACCCGGAGCGCTGGACCCTGGCCGGCCCCGAGCCGTACGCGGTGGCGCTGGCCGGCGGCCAGCCCGAGGAGCCCGGCACCGAGGTGCAGCCGATGGGCGACGGGCGGGTGCTGGTGCACCGGGTGGCGGGCGGGCGGCACCTGTTCTCGCTGCTGTATCCGACCGGGCCCGGCACCGGCGAGCTGCCGCTCGGCTCGGTCGAGTGCCCGGACGAGACCGTGCGGCTGCGGCTGCTGCCGCCGGTGCCGGGCGGTGAGCGGGCGTACGCCCTCGCCGTCGGCCCGCGTTCGTCGGCGCTGTGGCTGGTGGCGGGCGGCGCCTTCGGGCCCGAGCACCTCGCGGTGGTCCCGGGGCGCTGCTCGGGAGGGGCGTGGCTGGACCGGGCGGGGCGGATGCTCGCCCTGGACCGGGAGGCCGAGGGGCGCACCAAGGCCGTGGTGGTGGACCTGGCGCGGGGCGGCGAGGTGTCCCCGCTGCTCCAGATCGCGGAGGACAGCGACGACCGGGTGCTCCTTGCCGACCCGGACAGCGGCCTCGTCCTGGTCCACTCCGACGCGCCCTCACCCGGGGAGCCCCGGCTCGGCTGGGGGGTGCTCGGCGGCACGCTGCCGGTGCGCTTCCCGGAGTGCCTGCGGCTGCCGGAGTGCGCGGTGACGCCGTTCGCGATCCAGCCGGGGCAGGTGCTGACGCCGGAGCGGTGCGGGGTGGCGCTGCGGCTCGACGGGGCGTTCGGCAGCTGGGTCGGGGTGTGGCGCCCGGCCGGACGCCGGGTGCGGCACCTGCTCGCGCCGGAGGGGTGGCTGGCGGGCGCCGGACTGTGGACGCCGGAGGGCGAGCTGCTGCTGCCGTACGCGACGGAGCGGACGCCGTGCGGGCTGGCGCGGTCGGCGGGGGTGCCGGAGGAGGACGAGCCGGCGACCGTCCCCGCGGCGGGGCCGGCGGACGTCCCCGTGGCGGAGCCCCCGGCCGCACCCCGCCCCGTACCCCTGCAACAGGCGCCGCTGGGGCGACTTGTGACGAAGTAGTGCCGGTCGGCGTGACCGCCTGGATTCGACCCGAGGTGTGCCGGTTAGACTCGCCCGGCTGTTGAGAAGATGATGTTGACGGGGTGAGTTCCTTCCGATGAACGACGCCAGCACGACCCAGCCAGGACAGGCCGACGGTGCCCACGTCGCCGACGGTGCCGCCGTCGAGGAGTCCGACGCCGGACACGGCAGGCACCGGGGCCCGGTGGGCGGCGGGGACGGCGCGGTGACCCCGCGCGGTCGCCACCGCAAGCCGGCCGGCGAGACCGGGGAGGCGGAGGCCGCGGCCTGACGCTCTCCGACCCACGCGACGTACGGCCCCGCTCACCGCGTCCGGTGGGCGGGGCCGCCGCGTACCCGGGGCCCGGCCCGTCAGCGCCGCCCGGCGCCCGCCGTGAGCGGGGCGGCCTTCGCCGCGGGCAGCCACGCCCACATCAGCACCGCGCCCGCGACCAGCACCGCCGCCCCGGTGCGGAACACCAGCGCGTACCCCTCCGTCAGGGCCACCGGACCGGCGTCCTCGCCGCCGGAGCGGGCCGCCGCGAGGGTCGACATGACCGCGAGGCCCAGCGAACCGCCCATCGTGCGGGAGGTGTTGACGAGCCCGGAGACCAGCCCGGCGTCCCCGGGGGCCGCACCGGAGGTGGCCAGCGACGCCAGCGGGGTCGCCGCGAAGCCCGCGCCCAGCATCATCAGCATGCCCGGGATCATGATCGCGGTGACGTAGCCGCCGTCCGCCGTCATCGTGGACTGCCAGCCGAAGCCCACCGCGGCGATCAGCGTGCCCCCGGCCGCGACGTTGCGCGCGCCGAACCGGGGCATCAGGCGCGGGGCCGACTTGGAGCCGAGCAGCACCGCCAGGGAGCTGGGCACCAGTGCGAGGCCGGCCTTCAGCGGGGAGTAGCCCAGCACGTTCTGCGCGTAGAGGGTCATGAAGAACCACATCGAGAACATCGCCGAGCCGCAGACCAGCATCGCCACGTTCGCCGAGGCCACCGACCTGATCCGCAGCAGCGCCGGCGGCATCAGCGGGGCCGCCGTGCGGGCCTCGACGGCGAGGAAGAGCGCGAGCAGCGCGGGCCCGGCCACCAGCGGCACCAGCGTGCCGGGCGCCGACCAGCCGGCGGACTCCGCGTGCGTGATGCCGTAGGCGAGGACGGCCAGGCCGGCCGTGACCAGGAGCGCGCCCCACAGGTCGAGGCGGCTGCGCCCGCCGGCCCGGCTCTCCCGGAGCCACAGGGCGCTGCCGAGCAGCACCACGGCGCCGACCGGCACGTTGATCAGCAGCACCCAGCGCCAGGAGAGGGTGTCCACCAGCAGGCCGCCGACCAGGCCGCCCGCCGCGCCGCCGCCCGCGCCCACCGCGGTCCAGGTCGCGATGGCCCGGGCCCGCGCCGCGCCCTCGGGGACGGCCGCGGTCAGCAGTGTCAGCGTCGAGGGGGCGAGGACCGCCGCGCCCAGGCCCTGCACGGCCCGCGCGAGCAGCAGCTGCCAGCCGTCCTGGGCGAGGCCGCCGCCCAGCGAGGCCAGCGTGAAGAGCCCGAGCCCGACCAGGAACATCCGCTTGCGCCCGTAGAGGTCGCCGGCCCGGCCGCCGAGCAGCATGAAGCCGGCGAAGGCGATGGCGTAGGCGTTGACCACCCACTGCAGGCCCTGCCCGTCGAGGCCGAGTCCGGCGCGCATCGAGGGCAGCGCGGTATTCACTACGGAGACGTCGAGCACGACGAGGAACTGCCCGGCGCAGGCGAGCGCGACCACCAGCCAGGTGGGCGGGGTGCGGCGGGGGGTGGCGGCGGCGCGGACGGGGGTGGTGCGGGCGGTGCTGGTTGCTTCGGGCATACGTGTCATGGTCGCAGGCCCGCAGCGCCCCTTGCATGGGCATATCGGCCCAGGACCATCGGCCCATCGGCCCAGGACCCGGCCCGGGCCAAGAGAAGGTCAAGAATTCGTTAGCGGCTCAAAGCAACGGAATAGTCGCCCCGGCGTACGAGGTTCACCCACCACTTACCTGGCTCCTACTTCCGGCCTGGAGGCCCCTCTCAATGAGCCACACGACGACCGACGAACCCGCCCGGCGAGCGAGCGGAGCAGTGGTGCCGGTGCTCGCCTTCGCGGGCATCGTCGTCGCGGTGATGCAGACCCTGCTCGTCCCGGTGATCAAGGACCTGCCGCAGCTCCTGGACACCACCCCCAGCAACGCCACCTGGGTGCTGACCTCCACGCTCCTCTCCGGAGCCGTGGCCACCCCGATCATGGGCCGCCTCGGTGACCTGTACGGCAAGCGCCGGATGCTGGTCCTCAGCCTCTCCGTGATGGTCGTCGGCGCCCTGCTGAGCGCCCTCACCGACGCTCTGCTCCCGATGATCGTCGGCCGCACCCTCCAGGGCTTCGCCATGGGCGCGATACCCCTCGGCATCGGCCTGATGCGCGACATGCTGCCCCGCGAGAAGCTCGGCTCGGCGATGGCGCTGATGAGCTCCTCCATCGGCGTCGGCGGCGGCCTGGCCCTGCCCGCCGCCGCGCTCGTCGCGCAGCACGCCGACTGGCACGCCCTGTTCTACGGCGCCGCCGGCCTCGGCGCGCTCGCCATCGCGCTCACCCTCGCCGTCGTGCCCGAGTCGCCGCTGCGCGCCAAGGGCAGCTTCGACCTGCCGGGCGCGCTCGGCCTGTCGGCGGGCCTCGTCCTCTTCCTGCTGCCGATCACCAAGGGCAGCGACTGGGGCTGGTCCTCGGGCACCACGCTGGGCCTGTTCGGCGCCGCCGCCGTGGTCCTCGTCCTGTGGGGCCTGATGGAGCTGCGCGTGGCCGCCCCGCTGGTCGACCTGCGCACCACCGCCCGCCGCGAGGTGCTGCTCACCAACCTCGCCTCGATCATGGTCGGCGTCTCCTTCTACGTCGTCTCGCTCGTCCTGCCGCAGCTCCTCCAGGTGCCCAGCGCCACCGGCTACGGCCTCGGCCAGTCGATGGTCGTGGCCGGTCTGTGCGTGGCCCCGCTCGGCCTGACGATGATGTTCACCGCCCCCGTCTACGCCCGCCTGTCCGCCCGCTACGGCCCGCGCACCACGCTGATCATCGGCCTGCTGGTCATCGCGATCGGCTACGGCGGCGGGCTCGGCCTGATGGACGCCGCCTGGCAGACGGTCATCACCTCGGTGCTGCTCGGCGCCGGCATCGGCCTCGCCTACTCCTCGCTGCCCGCCCTGATCATCGGCGCCGTCCCGGCCTCGGAGACCGGCGCGGCCAACGGCCTGAACACCCTGATGCGGTCCATCGGTACGTCCGTGTCGAGCGCCGTCATCGGCATGGTGCTGGCCAACACCGCCCAGGACGCGGGCGGCGGCGTCGCCCTGCCGACCATGCACGGCTTCCGGGTGTCCTTCCTGATCGCCACCGGCGCGGTCTTCGTCGGCCTGGTCCTCGCCTTCTTCCTGCCCAGCCGCCGCCCGGCCCAGGTGCCGCAGCTGCGCGCCAGCAGCGAGGAGGACGCCAACCTGGCCCGCGCCGAGGAGGCGCTGCGCGGCTTCCGCGGCCGGGTGCTGGCCGCCGACGGGGCGCCGGTGGCCCGCGCCAAGGTCACGCTGATCGACCGGCACGGCCGCCAGGCGGGCGCCACCCTCTCCGACGGGGACGGCGGCTACACCCTGCCGGTCCCGGCCGAGGGCCCCTACGTCCTCGCCGCCCGCGCCGCCGGGCACGGCCCGCTGGCCCACTCCGCCGTGCACCACGGCGCCGAGCGGCCGGTGGACCTGGACCTGTCGCTGCCCGGGGAGACGGTCTCGGCCTGACCTCCGCGCCGGTCTCGTACGCACCCCCTGTCGCAGCCTGCGGCGGGGAGTGCGGCAGCATGGGGCGCCCCCGCACCACCGCTCAGCCCCCGCACCGCCGCGCCGAAGGGAACCCGATGCCCAGCACCCCCTCCCCCGCCCCCAAGACCCTCGCCGCCTTCGAGAAGGCGAAGGGCTTCATGCCCGCGCACGAGGGCCTCGCCCTGTACGCGGCGGCGGTGGAGGCCGGCCGGCTCGGGCTGCCGCTCCTGGAGGTCGGCACGTACTGCGGGCGCTCCACGCTGCTGCTCGCCGACGCGGCCCGCGCGGCCGGGGTGACCGCCCTCACGGTCGACCACCACCGGGGCTCGGAGGAGCAGCAGCCGGGCTGGGACTACCACGACCCGGACACGGTCGACCCCGAGCTGGGCGTGATGGACACCCTGCCCGCCTTCCGCCGCACCCTGTACCGGGCCGGTCTGGAGGAGCACGTCGTCGCCCTGGTCGGCCGCTCCCCGCAGGTCGCGGCCGTCTGGCAGACCCCGCTCGCCCTCGTCTTCGTCGACGGCGGCCACACCGACGAGCACGCCGGCGCCGACTACGAGGGCTGGGCCCCGCACGTCGCCGACGGCGGCCTGCTGGTCATCCACGACGTCTTCCCCGAGCCGGCCGACGAGTTCACCGGCCAGGCGCCCTACCGCGTCTACCTGCGGGCGCTGGCGTCCGGCGCCTTCACCGAGGTGTCGGCGACGGACTCGCTGCGGGTGCTGCGGCGCACGGGGGCGGGGATCTGACGGTCACCTGCGCCAGAAGAGATGGTGCGTGACCTTCCCGCCGGGGCTCGGGACGATGTCGCAGTGGTAGCGGTCGAGCAGCTCGTCCGGCGACTCCCACAGCCGCGAGCCCTCGCCGAGCTTCCGTGGCGAGACGGCGACGTGCAAGGTGTCCACGAGGCCGGCGTCCAGGAACTCCCGGATCGTGGTGGCCCCGCCGCCGAGCCGGACGTCCTTGCCGCCGGCTGCCTCCTTGGCCTGCGCGAGGACCGTGGCCGGGTCGGTGTCCACGAAGTGGAAGGTGGTGTCGGCCAGGGTGATCGACGGGCGCGTGTGGTGGGTCAGCACGAACACCGGGGTACGGAAGGGCGGCTCCTCGCCCCACCAGCCCTGCCACTCAAGGTTCTCCCAGGGACCGGTCTGGTAGCCGAACTTGCCCCGGCCCATGATCTCGGCGCCGATGTTGCGGGCGTAGTCGCGGGTGAGGTAGTCGTCCAGGCCGCGGCTGCCGCCGGGGTCGGTGCGCATCGGCCAGCTCGCGGTGGCACCGGCCCAGGAGAAGATCTCCCCCGGGTCGGCGTGGCCGAACGGCCGCTCCAGGGTCGGCCCGGTACCGGCACCGTAGCCGTCGCTCGAGACGTTGAAGTTCTGCACCCGCAGCAGTTGGGGCATGGCTCTCCTCCTCATGGGGTCGTGGCAGGGTAGACCGGCGCGGCCCGGGAAACTCATCGCTCCGGCCGTCACCGGCCGTAGGGTGGCTGGCGTGTCGTACAAAGGCCCGGACTTCGATCCTCCCCAGCCCGCCCGCCGCTCCCCGCTGCGCCGCCCGCTGACCGTGGCGCTCGCCGCGCTCGTCACGGGCGCGCTGCTCGGCTGGGGGGTGTACGCGGCCGTCGGGGGCGGTACGGACGACACCGGCGGGGCGGTCGCGTCGTCGACCCCGCCGGCCTCCTCCCCGGGCTCGCGCTCCCCCGGGGCCACCGACGACGGCAAGCGCCCCACCGGCACGTCCCCGTCGGCATCGAAGCCGGGGTCGAAGCCGGCGCAGCCGCCCGCCTCGGGCCCCCTCGCGGGCAAGGTCGTGGTCATCGACCCGGGTCACAACCCGGGCAACTTCAAGCACCCGGCCGAGATCAACCGCCAGGTCGAGATCGGCCCGAGCAGCAAGGAGTGCGACACGACCGGCACCGCCACCAACGCGGGGTGGCCGGAGGCGGAGTTCACCCTGGACGTGGCCCACCGGCTGCGCGACCTGCTGCGGGCGCAGGGTGCCACGGTGAAGCTGACGCAGGACGGCGACCGGCCCTGGGGCCCCTGCGTGGACGAGCGGGCCCGGATCGGCAACGAGGCGCACGCCGACGCGGCGATCTCCCTCCACGCCGACGGCTCGGCGGCCGGCAACCGCGGCTTCCACGTCATCCTGCCCGGATCGGTGCACGGCGGGGCCGCCGACACCCGCCCTATCGTGGGCCGTTCGGCCGACCTGGGCGAGCGGATCGCGGGCAACTTCGTGCGGGCCACCGGCAGCGCGCCGTCCAACTACGTCGGCGGCGGCACCGGCCTGGTCACCCGCACCGACCTGGGTGGTCTCAATCTGTCAACGGTTCCCAAGGTGTTCATCGAGTGCGGCAACATGCGCGATAGCAAGGACGCGGCGCTGCTGACCAGCGGGGCGTGGCGGCAGAAGGCCGCGCAGGGGATGTCCGAGGGAATCGTGAGTTTCCTGCGCGGTTGACGATCAGCCCGCGGATCCCGAGGGACAGCTCGAAGGCGCGGACGATAGTGTCGTCGGTCGGTGTCAGCGACGCCGGTACCGACGACGACGAGACGACCTGCGAAGGACCTGAAGTGAATATCCGCTCCCTCACTAGAGGCGACGGCGTGGTGATCGGAGCAGCGGTGTTGCTCTTCATCGCGTCGTTCCTCGACATCTACTCGTTCGACAACACGCCCGACGGCTTCGACCTGCCCAACCTGTGGGGGAGCGGTCCGGTGCTGATGGGCGTCGTGCTCGCCGGCATCATCGGCGCCGCGCTCGTCGTCGTGGGCCACGCGCTGCCGCAGCCGAAGAAGGTCGCGGGGTTGGAACTGGTGCCGTTCGGTGCGGCGTTCACCCTGTTCGCGGCGTGGACCGCGCTCGGCAACGTCTTCGACCCGAGCGGGGCGGTCGACAACCTCGGCGGCGGCTTCGGCAACGACGGCCCGTCGGCCGGGATCGGCCTGATCCTCGCGCTCATCGCCACGCTGGTCATGGCCGCCGCCGCGATCGCCACCCCGCTGGTCCCCGCCCTGAAGGCCCCCCTGGTCCCGGCCTCCCGCCCCGCCGCGCCGCAGCCCTACGGCGGTCAGCCGCAGGGCGGTTACGGCTACCCGGGCGCGCAGCAGCAGCCGTACGGCGGCCAGCCGGGGCAGCCGCAGCCGGGCCACCCGGGTCAGCCGGGTCAACCGGGTCAGCCGGGTCACGGCCAGCAGGGCCAGCCCTTCGGCGGCGGTCAGCCGCAGCCGGGCCAGCCGCAGCCGAACCAGCCCGGTCCGAACCAGCCGGGTCCGGGTCAGCCGCAGCCCGGCCAGCCGGGTCCGGGCCAGGCGCAGCCGGCCGGGGACTTCTCCCCGTTCTGGTTCGCCGTGCCGGTGCCGCGTCCGCTGTTCGGGGAGGACGGCTCGCCGTCGCCGATCGCCGAACTGGCGCCGGGCACCTGGTACCTGGCCGTCGAGCAGCGCGGCGCCAACCTGGTCGCCCAGACGCAGGACGGCCGCCGCGGCGTCCTCCAGGACACCTCCGGAATCCAGCGCGGCTGACCGCGTCACCGGCAACGGCCCCTGCCCCGGATCACGTCCGGGGCAGGGGCCGTTCGCACAGGTTTCCGGGGCCCGTCCCGGGCCATACGGAGGGCATGTCTAGATATCACGGTGGTTCCAACTCGGCGGGCAGAGCCGTCGCGGTCGTCGCCGACATCCTGGCGTTCATCATCGGCCTGTGGATCCTGATGTACCTGCTGGACGCCAACCGGGCCAACGACCTGGTGAAGTTCGTCCATGACGCGGCGGCCTGGCTGGCCGGCTGGTCGCGTGACCTCTTCACCTTCGACGAGGAGTGGGAGCGCGTCGTCGCCGGCTACGGCCTGGCCGCCGTGGTGTACCTCTTCGTCGGCCACGCCATCGCCGGCCGCCTGCGCTGACGGGCCACCCAGGCCACCCGGCCTCCCGGCCCGCAGGTCAGACGCAGCAGTCCGGGTCGAGGCCGCGCGGCAGGTGCTCGCCGGAGAACACCTGGCAGGTGGGCTCGTGGCCGCCGAGCGCGGCGACCGCGAGCAGCAGCGAGCCCGCCGTCCAGGTGGTCAGCTCGCGCGGCCATATGGCCGCGTCCTCGAAGACGTACCCCGTCCAGTACAGGCCGCTGTCCGCATCGCGCAGGTGCTGGATGGACTGCAGGATCGTGAGGGCCCGGTCGGACTCCCCCACCGCCCACAGGGCGAGGGCGAGTTCGGCCGACTCCCCGCCGGTCACCCAGGGGTTGGGCACCACGCAGCGCACCCCGAGCCCGGGCACGACGAAGCGGTCCCAGCTCTCCTCGATGCGCGAGCGGGCCTCGGTGCCGGTCAGCGCGCCGCCGAGGACCGGGTAGTACCAGTCCATCGAGTAGCGCCCCTTGTCCAGGAAGCGCTCCGGGTGCCGCCGGATGGCGTGCCGCAGCGCCCCCGCCGCCAACTCCCAGTCCGGCTGAGGCTCTTCGAGCTGCTCGGCGATGGCAAGGGCGCACCGCAGCGCGTGGTGGATGGACGAACTGCCGGTCAGCAGCGCGTCGGCGGTCGCGGTGCCGTCGTCCTCGCGCCGCCAGCCGATCTGCCCGCCGGGCTGCTGGAGCCGCAGCACGCACTCCACGGCCCGCACGACGACCGGCCACAGCCGCTCCAGGAACGCCTCGTCGCCGGTGGTGAGGTAGTGGTGCCAGACGCCGACGGCCACGTAGGCGACGAAGTTGGTCTCCCGGCCCCGGTCGGTGACGTCCGCGAAGTCGCCGTCGGCGTAGGCCGCGTACCAGGAGCCGTCGGCGTTCTGGTGCCGGGCCAGCCAGGCGTAGGCGCGTTCGGCGGCCTCGTGCTCGCCGGCCGCGTCCAGGGCCATCGCGGCCTCGGTGTGGTCCCACGGGTCGAGGTGGTGGCCCCGGAACCAGGGGATCGCCCCGTCCGCCCGCTGCACGCCGAGGATGCCGCGCACCGTCTCGGCGGCCTCGCCGGCGGTCAGCACGCCCGGCAGGACGAGGTGTTCGGTGCGGGGGGTGCGGGACGCCGTCACGCGACGTCCACCGGCGGCAGGTGCGGCTTGGTCGCGTAGGCCACGAAGCTCTTGCCGATCAGCGGGTTCAGCGCCTGCTCGGCGACGCGGGTGGCCAGCGGCTTCTTCATGATGTCCCAGACGAGCAGCTTGTGGTACGCGCGCACCGGCAGCGCCTTGTCGTTGTCCACGCCGAAGGCGCACTTGAGCCACCAGTACGGCGAGTGCAGCGCGTGCGCGTGGTGGCTGCCGTACGGCTTGAGCCCGGCCTCGCGCATCCGGGTGAGCAGCTGGTCGGCCTTGTAGATGCGGATGTGGCCGCCCTCGACCTCGTGGTACGCGTCGGACAGCGCCCAGCAGACCTTCTCGGGCCCGTAGCGCGGCACGGTCACGGCGATGCGGCCGCCCGGCTTGAGGACGCGCACCATCTCGGCGAGGACGCCCTTGTCGTCGGGGATGTGCTCCATCACCTCGGAGATGATGACGACGTCGAAGGAGCCGTCCGGGAAGGGCAGCGCGAGCGCGTCGCCCTCCATGGCGGTGGCGGTGGCGCCGGCCGGGGCCTCGCCGGCCTCCTTCATCGCCGCGAACCACTTGGCGACCTCGCGGATCTCCTCGCCGTTCTGGTCCAGCGCGACGACCTGGGCGCCGCGCCGGTAGCACTCGAACGCGTGCCGGCCGGCACCGCAGCCGAGGTCCAGGACGCGGTCCCCCGGGGCGAGCGGGAACCGGGAGAAGTCGACGGTCAGCACGTGGCCCTGCTTTCGGGATGGACACCGGTGGGGGTGGAGGTGGGCGTGGGCGTCACGCCGGTCGCGGGCCCGTCGAGCAGCTCGCGGTAGCGGGCGACGGTGCCCTCGGCGGCGCGGGCCCAGGTGAAGCGGCGCAGCACGCGCTCGCGGCCGGCCGCGCCGAGGCGCCGGCGAAGCTCGCCCGCGCCGTCGTCGTCGCCGAGCAGCCGCTTCAGCCCGGCGGCCAGCGCGCCGGCGTCGCCGGGCGGCACCGCGAGGCAGGTCTCGCCGTCGGGTCCGGCGACCTCCGGGATGGCGCCGCCGGTGGTGGCGAGCAGCGGCGTGCCGGTGGCCATGGCCTCGGCGGCGGGCAGCGAGAACCCCTCGTAGAGCGAGGGCACGCAGGCGACTTCGGCCGAGCGGACGAGGTCGACCAGCTCGGCGTCGGAGATGCCCTTGACGAACCGCACGGCGCCTTCGAGCCCGTAGCGCTCCATCGCCTGGGCGACCGGCCCCTCGGTGGGCCGCTTGCCGACGACGACCAGATGGGCCTCGGGCTGCTCGGTGCGCACCTTCGCGAGCGCCTCGACCAGGAAGACCAGGCCCTTGAGCGGCACGTCGGCGCTGGAGGTGGTGACGATCCGGCCGGGCACCTTGGGCACGGACGGGTCGGGTGAGAAGAGGCCGGTGTCGGCGCCGATGTGCACGACGTGGACGCGGCCCTCCGGCACCCCGAGGTGATCCACGATCTCCTGCCGGGACGACCCGGAGACGGTGAGCACGGAGGGCAGCCGGCGGGCGACGCGCTTCTGCATCCGCGTGAAGGCGTACCAGCGCCGCACGCTCAGGTTCCGCTTCCACCCCTCGGCGGCGTCGAGTTCGAGCTGCCGGTCGACGGTGATGGGGTGGTGGACGGTGGTCACGAGGGGCGCGCCGAGATCGCCCAACAGCCCGTACCCGAGCGTCTGGTTGTCGTGCACGACGTCGAAGTCGCCGCGTCTCGCCCGCAGATGGCGGCGGGCGCGCAGGGAGAAGGTCAGCGGCTCGGGGAACCCGCCGGTCCACATGGTGGCGACCTCGAGGGCGTCGACCCAGTCGCGGTACTCGCCCGGCCCGGGCGTGCGGAAGGGGTCGGGCTGGCGGTACAGGTCGAGGCTGGGCAGCTCGGTGAGCCGCAGCCCGTCGAGCCCCGGGTCGAGGACGGGGTACGGCTGCGCCCCGATGACCTCGACCCGGTGCCCGAGGCGGGCCAGCTCCCGCGAGAGGTGCCGGACGTAGACGCCCTGGCCGCCGCAGAACGGGTTGCCCTTGTACGTCAGGAGGGCGATGCGGAGCGCCCGGTCTCCCGCAAGGTCCCGACTGGCCTCAGCGGTCACTCTGGGCCCCCTTCTCGCAGCGCCGTCCCGCGAGGGTACGCCGGGACGATAATGTAGAACAAGTTTCAGAACTGATCGTTCGGAGCCTCTGAATCTACCGGCAGGTAGGAGCGGTCGGGCCGGTGGCCCGGGTGATTCCCGCCACGGCGCGGAGGAAGGTGCCCCAGATGCCCCAGGTGCCCTGCGCGGACGAGCCGGACCCGGGTCCCGCGCGCCGCCTCACCGCCCGCCAGGCGGCCCGCCGCGCCCGCATCCTCCGGGCCACCGCCCGCCTGGCCGCCCGGGGCGGCTACGAGGCCGTGCAGATGAGGGAGGTCGCGGAGTCCTCCCAGGTCGCCCTGGGCACCCTCTACCGCTACTTCCCCTCGAAGGTCCACCTCCTGGTCGCCACGATGCAGGACCAGCTGGCCCACCTGCACCGCACCCTCCGCAAGAGCCCCCCGACGGCCCCCACCCCCTCGGCCCGCGTCGCCGAGACGCTGATGCGCGCCTTCGCCGCCCTGCAACGCGAGCCCCGCCTCGCCGAGGCCATGACCCGCGCCCTCACCTCGGCCGACCGCAGCGTCTCCCCGGAGGTCGACCGGATCTCCCACCGCACGACGGCCCTCATCCTCGACGCCATCGCCTCCCCGACCCCGCCGACCCCCGGCCGGCTCTCCGCGATCCGGGTCATCGAACACACCTGGCACTCGACCCTGCTCACCTGGCTCTCGGGCCGGTCGTCCATCGCCGAGGTCCGGGCGGACATCGAGACGGCGTGCCGGTTGCTCGACCTGACGGATGCCTGACGGCGACCTGGCGGAGACCTGAGCGAACCGGGGCCGCTGGGTGCCGGGACCGGCCGGGTAAAGTGACCGGGTCGTCAGCGTGCCCGTATGTGGTGGAACCGGCGTGATCCCGGCGCTGGCCCGCAGTCCCGCCCTGAGTACGGGGCCGGCAACCCTCGTACGAAAGGCATCCGCCGATCATGAACGTCCGTCGCAGTGCCGTCGCCGTGCTGGCCGCCATAGCCGTGGCCGGTGTCGGGGCGGTGCCCGCCGTCGCCGCCGGTCCCTCGCCCTCCGCGTCCACGCCGGACGGGCTGTACGGCAGCGGCGATCCGCAGTACGACGGCGTCTGGCGGCAGTCCCTCGCGCTGCTCGCGCAGCACACGGTGAAGGTGACCCCGGCGGCCGAGGCCGTGGAGTGGCTGACCTCGCAGCAGTGTGCCGACGGCGCCTTCCCGGCCTTCCGGCCCGACCCGGCCAAGGCGTGCGACGCCAAGACCGTGACCGACACCAACAGCACCGCCGCCGCCGTGCAGGCGCTGGCCGCGCTGGGCGGGCACGACGACGTGGTCAAGGGTGCGGTGGGCTGGCTGCGGGGCGTGCAGAACAAGGACGGCGGGTGGGGGTACAACGCCGGTGGCCCCAGCGACGCCAACTCCACGTCCGTGGTCATCGGCGCGCTCGCGGCGGCCGGGACGGATCCGGGGAGTGTGGTGAAGGGCGGCAAGAAGCCGACCGACGCCCTGCTCACCTTCGCCCTGCCCTGCGGCACGGCCGCCAAGGACGCCGGGGCCTTCGCCTTCCAGCCCGACAAGGGCAAGCTCGTCGCCAACCCGGACGCCACGGCGGCGGCCGTCCTGGGCGCGCTGGGCAAGGGGCTGGTCGCCGAGGCCGGCAAGGCGACGGGGAACGCGGACGGCTGCGGCGCCAAGACGCCCGCGCAGGGCGCCGCCCACGGGGCCGGCTACCTCACCCGCGCCCTCGCCAAGGACGGCCACCTCACCTCCGCCCTCGCCGGCGCCGACCCCCAGCCCGACTACGGCAACACCGCCGACGCGGTCGTCGCCCTCGCGGCACAGGGCGGCGCGGACAAGGCGGCGAAGCCGCTGGCCTGGCTGGAGCAGAACTCCGCCGCCTGGGCGAAGCAGAGCGGCCCCGCCGCCTACGCCCAGCTCATCCTCGCCGCCCACGCCACCGGCAGCGACCCCCGCCACTTCGGCGAGGCCGACCTGGTGACGCAGCTCAACGCGACCGGCCCGGCGCCGCAGGAGAAGAAGGCTCAGGAGAAGCCTCAGGAGAAGAAGGACGAGGGCTCCGGGTTCGGCGTCTGGTGGTTCGTCGGCGTCTGCCTCGTCTTCGGCATCGGCATCGGGTTCCTGCTCAGCGGCCGCAACAAGAAGAGCCCGCGGCCGTGACGCCGCGCCGCGTCCTCCTCCTGCTCCTGACCTCGCTGCTCTTCCTCGCCGGCGCGGGCCAGGCGCAGGCCGCCGGGTACCGGTACTGGTCCTTCTGGGACCGCGCCGGCGACCACTGGACCTACGCCACCCAGGGCCCCTCCACCACCCGCCCCGCCGACGGGGACGTCCAGGGCTTCCGGTTCGCCGTCAGCGAGGACTCCGGCGACGCGACCCGGCCGCGCGGCGCGGCCGACTTCGCCTCGATCTGCGCGCGGACGCCCGTGAAGGAGGGCAGCAAGCGCGTCGCCCTCGTCCTCGACTTCGGCACCGCCGCCGACGCCCCGTCCGGCGAACGCCCCCCGGCCGCCCGCACGGCCTGCGCCCGCGTCGCCCCCGACGCGACGGCCGCCGACGCCCTCGCCGCCGTGGCCCGCCCGCTGCGCTACGACTCCAACGCCCTGCTCTGCGCCATCGCGGGGTATCCGAGGACGGGGTGCGGCGAGCAGATGTCCGAGAGCGGGGGTGACGGCCGGGACAGCGGTCCCTCCGTCGGCCTCATCGCCGGCGTCGCCGCGGTGGCAGCCCTGGGAGGAGCAGCGGCCTGGCAGGCGAGGCGCCGCCGCCATGCGTAAGCCTGCGGGCAGTCGTGCCGCTGGGGCGGCACGGGTGGGCTGGGGGTCCCCCCTGCTCGGAGAGCTTGGGGGAGGCACCCCGTCCGCGCCGGGCCGCGCACCCACCCCCCTGCACCCCGGCGCCTGGTGGCTCTGGGCCCTGGCCCTCGGCACGGCGGCCACCCGCACCACCAACCCCCTCCTCCTCGCCCTCCTCACCGCCGTATCGACATACGTCGTCATCGCCCGCCGCCCCACCGCCCCCTGGGCCCGCTCCTACTCCGCCTTCGCCAAACTCGCCCTCACCGTCATAGCCGTCCGCCTCGCCTTCACCGCCCTCCTCGGCTCCCCCATCCCCGGCACCCACACCCTCCTCACCCTCCCCGAAGTCCCCCTCCCCGCCTGGGCGCAGGGCATCCGCCTCGGTGGCCGCGTCACCGCGGAGGGCCTCGCCTTCGCCCTCTACGACGCGATGAAGCTCGCCGCGCTCCTGCTCTGCGTGGGCGCCGCGAACGCCCTGGCCAACCCCACCCGCCTCCTCAAGAGCCTCCCCGGCGCCCTCTACGAGGCCGGCGTGGCCGTGGTCGTGGCCCTCACCTTCGCCCCGAACCTCATCGCCGACGTCCACCGCCTCCGCGCCGCCCGCCGCCTGCGGGGCCGCCCGGACAAGGGCGTACGGGGGCTGCTCCAGGTCGGGCTCCCCGTCCTGGAGGGCGCCCTGGAGCGCTCCGTCGCGCTCGCCGCCGCGATGGACGCCCGCGGCTACGGCCGTACCGCCCAGGTCCCCGCCCGCGTCCGCCGCCTCACCACCGGCCTCACCCTGACCGGCCTGCTCGGCGTCTGCGCGGGCACGTACGGCCTGCTGACCGCCGCCGGGGGCACGTACGGCGTCCCCGTGCTGCTGGCCGGCCTCGCCGCCGCCTGCGCCGGGCTCTGGCTCGGCGGTCGCCGCTCGCTGCGTACGCGGTACCGCCCCGACCGCTGGGACGCCCGCGCCTGGCTGGTCACCGGGTCCGGCGTCGCGGTGGCCGCGCTGATGTTCCTGGCCGGCGCCCGGGACCCGGCGGCCCTGCACCCCGGCGTGGTCCCGCTGACCGCCCCCGCGCTCCCCCTCTGGCCGGCCGCGGCGGTCCTGCTCGGCCTGCTCCCGGCCTTCGTCACCCCCGCACCCCCGACCTCCCGCAAGGAGCCCTCGTGATCCGCTTCGAGGACGTCTCCGTCACCTACACCGGCGCCGCCGAACCCGCCGTCCAGGGCATCGACTTCGAGGTCCCGGAGGGCGAACTCGTGCTCCTCGCCGGGCCGTCGGGCGTGGGCAAGTCCACCGTGCTGGGCGCGGTCGGCGGCCTGGTCCCGCACTTCACCGGCGGCACCCTGCGCGGCCGGGTCACGGTGGCGGGCCGCGACACCCGCACCCACAAGCCGCGCGACCTCGCCGACGTGGTCGGCACGGTCGGCCAGGACCCGCTGGCCCACTTCGTCACCGACACGGTCGAGGACGAACTCGCGTACGGCATGGAGTCGTTGGGCGTCCCGCCCGCCGTGATGCGCCGCCGCGTCGAGGAGACCCTCGACCTCCTCGGCCTCGCCGACCTCCGCGCCCGCCCCATCGCCACGCTCTCCGGCGGCCAGCGCCAGCGCGTGGCGATCGGCTCCGTCCTCACCCCGCACCCGGACGTGCTGGTCCTGGACGAGCCGACCTCCGCGCTGGACCCGGCCGCCGCCGAGGAGGTCCTCGCGGTCCTCCAGCGCCTCGTGCACGACCTGGGGACGACGGTCCTGCTGGCCGAGCACCGCCTGGAGCGGGTGGTGCAGTACGCCGACCAGGTCGTCCTGCTCCCCTCCCCCGGCGCCCCGGCCGTCGTCGGCACCCCGGCGGAGGTCATGGCCGTCTCACCGGTGTACCCGCCGGTGGTGGAGCTGGGCCGGCTCGCCGGCTGGTCGCCCCTGCCGCTCACCGTCCGCGACGCCCGCCGCCGCGCGGCCCCGCTGCGGGAGCGACTGGCCGGCCGGGAGGCCCCGCGCCGACCCGCGCCGCCACCCGCGGACCCCGTCGCCGAGGTCCGCGACCTCGCCGTACGCCGCGACCGGGTCCAAGCCCTCCGCGCCGTCGGCCTCACCGTCTCCCCCGGCGAGACCGTCGCCCTCATGGGCCGCAACGGCGCCGGGAAGTCCACCCTCCTCTCCGCCCTGGTCGGCCTCCTCGCCCCCACCTCCGGCACGGTCCGCGTCGGCGGCCGCGCGCCGCACCGCACCGCGCCCCGCGACCTGGTACGCCGGGTCGGCCTGGTCCCGCAGGAGCCGCGCGACCTGCTCTACGCCGACACGGTCGCCGGCGAATGCCGGGCCGCCGACCAGGACGCGCACGCCGAGCCCGGCACCTGCCGCGCCCTCCTGGACGACCTGCTGCCCGGCGTCGCCGACGACACCCACCCGCGCGACCTCTCCGAGGGCCAGCGCCTCACCCTCGCCCTCGCCGTCGTCCTCGCCGCCCGCCCGCCGCTGCTCCTCCTCGACGAGCCGACCCGGGGCCTGGACTACGCGGCCAAGGCCCGCCTGGCCGGCATCCTGCGCACCCTCGCCGCCGAGGGGCACGCGATCGTGCTGGCCACCCATGACGTCGAACTTGCCGCCGAGCTGGCCGACCGTGTGGTGCTGCTCGCCGAGGGCGAGGTCATCGCCGACGGTCCGGCGGCGGAGGTCGTCACGGCCTCCCCGTCCTTCGCGCCGCAGGTGGCGAAGGTGCTGGCCCCGCAACGCTGGCTGACGGTCGCGCACGTCCGCGAGGCCCTGGCATGACCCGCGCGATACGCCTGGGCCCGCGCTCCGTCGCCGCCCTCGCGCTGGTCAGCGCGGTGGGCGTGGCGGCGTTCGGCTGGCCGTTCCTGGCGCCGCCGTCGGCGCAGGTCAACGCGCATGCGCAGGACGCGCCGTGGCTCTTCGCGGGCGTCCTGGTCCTCCTGGTGGCCGTCGTCGCGGCGACCATCTCGGAGTCGGGCCTCGGCCCGAAGGCGGTGGCCATGCTGGGCGTCCTGGCGGCGACGGGCGCGGCACTGCGTCCGCTGGGCGCCGGGACGGCGGGCCTGGAGCCGATGTTCTTCCTGATGGTCCTCAGCGGCCGGGTCCTCGGCCCGGGCTTCGGCTTCGTGCTCGGCTCGGTCACGATGTTCGCCTCGGCGCTGCTGACCGGCGGGGTGGGGCCCTGGATGCCGTTCCAGATGCTCTCGATGGGCTGGTTCACGATGGGCGCGGGCCTGCTGCCCTTCCCCGACCGCCTGCGCGGCCGGGCCGAACTCGCCCTGCTCGCCGCGTACGGCGCCCTGGCCGCGCTCGCCTACGGCACCATCATGAACATGGCCGGCTGGCCCTTCCTGGACCCCGCCACCACGAACCTCGGCCCCGCCCCCGACGCCGGCCTCGCCACCAACCTGGCCCGCTTCACGGCGTACTGCCTCGCCACGTCCCTCGGCTGGGACACCGGCCGCGCCGTCGTCACGGTCCTCCTGACCGCCACCCTCGGCCCCCCGATCCTCAAGGCCCTCCGCCGCGCCACCCGCCGGGCGGCCTTCGAGGCGCCGGTGACCTTCGACGGGCTGACGGGCAGCGACGACCGGACCCGCCGCGGACTCAGCCGACCTGATCCCGGCCCCGCGCGGCGCGCCGGCGACGGTGGTAGGAGAGAGTGACGGCCGCGGTCAGCGGTCCCCAGAGGACCAACGGCTGGTAGAGGACGCCGACGACGAGGTTGCCGGTGGACGTCATGTCCTCGTGCGGGTACGTCCACCACCAGGGGACGTTGGCCCACATCAGCGTCAGCGCCACCGCGCCGACGGCGGCGGGCACGACGGCGGCCATGGGGCGGACCGCACGCCCGCCGATCAGCGGTATCCAGCGCGGTACGACCTCGCCCCACGGACGAACCAGGCCGATCGTCAGGAGCGCGGCCAGCTCGCAGAGCACACTGAGCGCCAGCATCCAGACCTTGGCACCGAACGTCTCGAACGGCACGAAGCCCGCCTCCGTGTAGCCGGCGGGGTGTCCGAGCACCAGGGCGACGCGCCACAACCCGCTCGGCAGGACGACCAGTGCGGTCAGGTGCGCGGCCCGGACCGCCCAACGGGGCGCCGCCGTGACGGGTACGGCGGGGGAAGGTGCCTGCTCCATGTCCATGTGGCTCATCATCGAGCAGCTCGCGGCGCGTTCCATCGGCCTCCGGGTCCGATGCCGGCCAGCCGCTGGAACGAGACCCGCACCCGGCGATCAGCCCCGAGGAGCAGCCGGCGTCATGCTTCTGGGCGAGGCTCGGCGTCACATCTCCGCCCCTCACCGCGACGCCACGTCCCTAGACTGACCGCATGCCGCACGCGTCCGCTCTCCTCAACGTCATTGATGTGGAAGCCACTTGCTGGGACGGCCAGCCGCCACCGGGCGCCGTCAGCGAGATCATCGAGGTCGGTGTCACCGTGGTGGACGTGCGGGCGCGGCGCCGGGTGTCGCGGGGCGGCATCCTGGTCCGTCCGGCCCGGTCGACGGTCAGTGCCTTCTGCACCTAGCTGACCGGGCTGACTACGACCGGCGGCAGTTCGCGCGCCAGAGCCAGGCTGACGGCGTTGCCTACCCCTTCGGCCACCCGCCGGAGCGCACGCACACCAACGCCAAGGCCGTGTTCGCCTCGGCGTACGGGCTGACCCGGCGGCCGGGCATGGACAGCGCGCTGCGGCTGGCCGGTCTGCCCCTGGAAGGCCGCCACCACCGGGGGGAGGACGACGCGTGGAACATCGCCGGGCTCGTCCTCGACCTGCTGGACCGTGGGGCGTGGCCCCTGCCGCCCGTCGCCGGTGCTCCCTCGCCGTGAGGTGTTTCCCCGCCGCGCCCCTCCCGTTCGCCCCGCCTGGCTAGCTTCGCCCCCATGAGAGCCCAGGTCCCGCACTCCTCAACCCGGCCACCCGTGGACACCACGGAGTCGGCCAGGCGGGGGCGGGGTGGGAGGTCGGTGGAGCCGGACCTCCTCCAGATGCAGTCCGGCGCCGGCAACCGTGCCACGACCGAAGCCGTGCAGCGGGCCAAGGGGACGAGGGGACCGTTCCGGGAGCGGATCGCCGGGCTCCTCGACCGGTTCAAGAAGAACCTCGAACCCATCGACACCTGGATCAAGGGCGTCCAGAACCCCACCAACGCCGCCTTCACCCAGCAGGCCACCGCCTCGGCCAACGAGGGCCTGAAGGAGTCCGCCGCCATCTCGGGGACCGCCGCCGCGTCGGGCAACCTCCTCACGGAGCTGCCCGGGACCGTGGTCAGCGGCGTGGACGCGTACAAGAACGCGAAGGACGCCCGCGCTCACAAGACCGGCGCCAAGCACCACACGGCGGCCCGGAAGGCCAAGACCAAGGGTGCCGACACGCTCGCCTCCGCCACCAGCTCGGCCGCCTACTCCGCCGGCATCGCCAAGGAGGCGACCAAGGTCCAGAAGGTGGCGGAGGCGGCGATGGCGTCGGAGGTGGGCGGCGGCCTCAGCGCCGCCGCCGGCTTCGGGAAGGGCGGCCGGGCGCTGTTCCGGGCCGGGGGCGCGGCGCGGAAGTACAAGAAGGTCAAGGACCTGGGCGACCCCCGGCTCCTCCACGCGGAGTCGCTGGCGCGGCTGGAGGAGGCGCGCGTGGAGGCCAACTGGGCCGCCGCCCGGGCCTACGTCGCCCTTGACTCCTACTGGGAGGAGGGCGGCGAGGTCCAGTTGGACACCCTCGGCGACGCCGTCGACGACGCCTGGGAGGCGATGAGCGGGGCCCAGGACGCCGCCGAGAGCCTCCAGCGCGCCGAGAAGGACGTGGAGACGCTGAGCACGGCGCAGAACTACGCGAAGAAGAAGCAGGCCACCAAGATCGGCAAAGAGGCGGTCGGCGGTGTCCTTGGCGAGACCACCAAGGGCGCGGCCGGCGTCGTGACGGCGGTCGCGGTGGGCACGGGTCTGGCGAGCAACCCGGTCGGCTGGGGCCTCGCCGGCGCCGGGGCCGGACTCGTCCTCGGCGTCACCCTGTACAAGGCGCTCCGCGCCGCCACGAAGCGCTACGACGAGGTGCATCACCCCGAGCGCTTCGTGGCGGAGGGCGAGACCGCGACGGACGCCGCCTCCCGCACGAAGTCGCTGGAGCACGCCCTGAAGTTCTGGAAGAAGGTGTCGAAGGGCGAACGCCAGCTGATGGCGCGGGAGATCTACCGCCTGGCCGCGGGCCCCGACGTCCCGGGCAGCGCCGGCACCACGGACGAGTTGCGGGCCTCCGCCAGGGCCCTCCTGGTCGCCCTGAAGGCCGGCCCCACCGACCACAAGCTGGAGCCGGAGGCATGGGCCGCGAGCCTCAACGACAAGGCGGGGAGCGCGGGTTGGATCAAGGAGATCACGGAGCAACTGGCCTCGGGATGAAACCTGGAACGTAGCGGCCCGCGTTCGAGCGTCGCGCACTTCGCCGATGAGCGCCCGGCGTCCCACCCGGCCATCGCCGTATCGATGTCGGGAAGACCGGTTCCGCATACGGTTCTGACAATTTCCTGACAAGAAGTCGCCACCATGGGCCGGCGTCCGCTCGTGTGCTGCCCGTCGCAGAGCAGCTGCCGGACCGCGGACCCACTCAAACGGCGAGAGGCAGTACCGGACATGTCGGTGAAGAAGCACGCGCGGCCCCTGCTGGGAGGGTTCTCCCGCAAGCCGGTTCTGGCGGTGGGGACGGTGGTGGTGCTGGGCGCCGTGGCGGCGATCCCCAACCTGGCAGCGGCGGGCACCGGGCATCCGGGGCCGGCGCCGGCCGAGCGTCCGGCCGGCGCGGCAGCGGCGCAGAAGCCCGAGGCGGTGGGCAGGGCCACGTACCAGCTGGGGAACCAGGCGTTCACTCCCGCGGCGCCGTACCAGGGGAAGAGCGAGATCGCCGCGGTGGTGCACTACCCGAAGGACCGGGGCGGGGTGGCCCGCGGCAGGCATCCGCTGATCGTCATGCAGCACGGCCTGTGGGCCACCTGCGCCGACCGCAGTGCGCAGCGCGCTCTGGAACGGGCGCGGAAAGCCTTCGACCAGGCGTCGAAAGCGGGTGACAAGGCCGGCGAGGCCCGCCAGCAGAAGATCATCGACCGGATGAGCGACCGGCTGTGGGCTTGGCCGTGCAAGCCGGGAGTCGACGCGTTGCCCAGCAGCTCCGGCTACGACTACCTGGCCGAGAACCTCGCCCGGCAGGGCTTCGTGGTCGTCTCCATGGGGGCCAACGGCATCAACGCGACGAGCGGGGGCCAGGCCGATTCCGTGTACCAGGCCCGCGCGGACCTCATCAACAGGCACCTCGACCTGTGGCGTCGGCTCGAGACGGGCCAGGGGCCGCTCGCCGGGAAGGTGTGGAACAGCGGTCACCAGAACACGGTGTCCTTCACCGGAAAGGTCGATCTGAAGCGAGTGGGCACCCTCGGGCACTCCATGGGCGGGGGCGGTGTCATGCAGCACGTCTCCGACCAGCGGCACAAGGACTGGCCCGCCGGGGTTCAGGTCAAGGCGGCCCTCGGTCTTGCGCCCACCGCCACCTGGGACAACGAGCCGATCACCCGGGTCCCCCTCGCCGTTCTGTGGGGGACGTGCGACCAGGTGAACACCGGCGAGTTCATCAAGTGGAACAGCGGACGCAACAAGGTTCCCCTGCACGGCATCACGCTCACCGGCGGCAACCACAACAGCTTCAACACCCAGTGGTCGCCCCGCAGCGGACAGGTGGGCGGTGTCGACGACGCCCTCCCCGGCACCAGGCCCGGCACCTGCGCCTCGCAGGACGGCAGGCACAAGGACCAGACCCCGCTCGGCGAGAACGTCCAGCGCCGCATCACCACCGGCTACGCCACGGCGTTCTTCCGCCGCTACCTGCTTCAGGACACCGCGCAGGACCCGCTCCTGGAGGGCCGCAAGAAGCTGGCGGGCGTGCCGGACGTCACCAAGGTCGACTACAAAAAGCCCCACTGAAGCCGCCGAGGGCGCCCGGGCCCGGCTGAGGAGTACCGCTGCGTAACATCCCCGGTGTGAGCGCATACGTACTGGTCGCGGAGGACGACAGGAAGCAGGCCGAACTGATCCGCCGCTACCTGGAGAACGAGGGCCACACCTGCGCCGTCGTGCACGACGGCGGGGCAGCCGTGGAGAGCGCCCGCCGGCAGGTCCCCGACCTGCTGATCCTGGACGCGATGATGCCGCACACCGGTGGCTGGGACGTACTGCGGATCGTGCGCGGCGACGCCACCGTGGCAGGGCTTCCCATCCTCATGCTCACCGCTCGCGCCGCGGAGGAGGACCTTCTCCAGGGCCTGGACCTGGGCGCCGACGACTACATGACCAAGCCCTACAGTCCACGCGAGCTCATGGCCCGTACCCGCGCCCTGCTGCGCCGCTCCCAGCACCGCCGGCACGACCAGGGGGTCCTGCGTGTGGGTGACGTGGTGGTCGACCTTCCGCGCCACCAGGTGACCGTCCGCGGACAGCCCGTCGAGTGCACCCCCGGCGAGTTCCAGGTGCTCTCGACGATGGCCGCAGAGCCGGGGCGCGTGTTCACCCGGCAGCAGCTCCTCAACACGATCCACGGCACCCAGGACTACGTCACCGCCCGCACCGTCGACATGCACGTCATGAATCTCCGCAGGAAGATCGAGACCGACGCCCGGCGCCCCGCCCGGCTCCTCACCGTCTACGGCGTCGGCTACAAACTCATGACCGAAGGACCGGCCGGTGCCCCGCGCCCGTGACCCGAGGACCGTGCCCGTGCCGTTGCCCTTCCGCGAGCGGCTGCTGACCCGGTTGCTGGCCGTGTCGGTGCTGGTCGCGATCTGCTCGATCTCCGCCACCGCCTGGCTGGCCGCCCAGGTCACCTCGGGCGCCATCCGCGAGGAACAGGGCAAGGAACTGGACGAGGACGCCCGGGTCTACGACACCCTGCTGGGCGTCGGCGCCCGCGGCCCCGGATGGCACGGCGCCGGGCGGACCGTGCGCGAACTGGCCAAGGACACAGGGCAGCGGATCGCCCTGACCCGGCGGGACGGCCGGGTTCTCGCGGACTCCGCACCGGGCCGCCCACTGCCGCGAGGAGCGGCGGGCGTGGTGGACCCGCTCGCCGCCGACCGCTCCGTGGTACGCGGCGACGCCTCCGGCATCGACCCGCGCGCGATCGGCCCCTACCGGCTCACCGCCGCGGAGCGGGCCACCTTGCGCACCCATGCCGACGAAGGCGTCCAATGCCTGCTGACGCGGGCATTCACCGCCCACGTCACCCTGGAACCCAGCGGCCGCCCCACCATCCGCGTCGCCAACGACCCGGACAGCCGGGGGGCCCGCGCCTGCCCCACCCCCGCACTCGACCAGCCCACCGCCACCGAGCGCACCGCCCTGACGGCACTGGAGAAGCTGGTCACCCCCTGCCTGCGGCGACAACAGCTGCCCCCCGTCGCCGTTCGCCACGACTTCACCTGGCGCTTCACCGCCGCAGGCGCCTTCAGCCAGGACACCGGCACCCACGTCACCGCCTGCGTCACCGCCGGCCGCAGAGAACAACTGACCCCGATGACCTCATCCGCCGCGCTGCTCTACCTCGGCGACGGCGAGACCATCCACGGCACGGGGCTCAGCCTCACACCGGACAACCTCGGACAGCTCACCGCCACCGCGGCCGGCATCCTCGCGGTGACCGTCGTGGTCACCGTGCTGGCCTCCTCCCGGCTGGTGCGCCCCCTGCGGGCCCTGACAGAGTCCGCCCAGCGCATGAAGTCGGGCGACGAACCCGCCACGAGCACCACCGTGGCCGCGACCGGCGGCGAGATCGGCCGGCTGGCCCGGGCGTTCCAGGAGCTGAACGCGCACCGCGCCGCCCTCGAAGCACAGCGCACCGCCCTGGTCAACGATGTCGCCCACGAACTGCGCTCACCCCTGTCGAACATCCGCGGCTGGCTGGAGGCGGCCCAGGACGGCATCGTCGGCACCGACGCCGCACTGATCTCCTCCCTCCACGAGGAGGCCCTCCAACTCCAGCACCTCATCGACGACCTTCAGGATCTCGCCGCGGCCGACGCGGAAACCCTGCGCCTGTACGGCGAACCCCTCGACCTGCACGCCCTCCTCCAGCAGACGGCGTCCGCGCACAGGACACAGGCGGACGCCTCGGGAGTCACGCTCTCCGTGTGCGCGGAAGGGGCCGGAACATGGACGGCCGATCCGGTGCGCATGCGCCAGGTCCTGGGCAACCTCCTGTCCAACGCGCTGCGGCACACCGCCCCCGGCGGAGCGGTCACCCTGCGCGCGACCCGCACCGCCGCCCGCGTGGCCATCGAGGTGCGCGACACGGGAACCGGCATTCCCCCCGAACAGCTTCCCCACGTCTTCGACCGCTTCTGGCGCGGGGAGAAGTCCCGCAACCGCTCCACCGGCGGCAGCGGACTGGGCCTGTCCATCGTCCGCAAACTCGTCGAAGCACACGGCGGAACGGTGGAAGTCACCAGCGAGCCGGGACACGGTGCCGCCTTTCACCTGCTCTTCCCCGCGGACCCAGCTCTTCGTCCGACGTCCGGTTGTCCGGCGTCCGACTGAGGGGTCAGGCGCGGTCGTGCAGCGTGACGTGGTAGCCGTCCGGGTCGGCGAAGGTGAACGTCCGACCGAAGGGGCCGTCGATCGGGGCGGCGACGATGGTGTGGCCGTCGGCGGCCAGTGCGTCGTGGATGGCCTGGACGTCGGTGGCGTGCAGCCAGATGGCGGCACCGATGCCGGGCCGGTCGGCGGAGGCGAGATCGGTGCCGGGCACGACGTCGCGGAGGGCGAACGCGATCGGCTTGGTCTCGAAGACGACGGCGTGCGGAGGCCCGGCGGGCGAGCGGACGAGGCCGAGGTACCGCTCGTAGAACGCCTGCGAAGCGGCGAGGTCGCGGGCCTGGAGCGAGATGAAGTCGGGGCCGGTGGCGGGCATGGTGGTGCTCCTTCCGTACGAGTTGCATGTCAGCTTCCTGACACACGCCACTGTATGTCAGAATCCTGACATGAGTCAAAGCGACGACGGCATCGACCTGGACAGGTCCCTGGGCTACCTGCTGAAGGAGGCGTCGAGCGCCCTGCGCGCCGCCATGGAGGAGGTGCTCCGCCCCCTCGGCATGAGCATCACCCACTACTCCTGCCTGGAGCTGCTGGCCCAGCGGCCGGGCCTGTCCAACTCCGAGCTGGCGCGCGGCGCGTTCGTGACCCGGCAGACGATGAACGTGCTGCTCCAGAACCTCGAACGCGACGGCTACGTGATCCGGCCCGCCGAGGCGCCCGTCGGCAAGGCCCTCCCGGCCCGCCTCACGCCGCGCGGCCGACGGAGCCTGGAGCAGGCGACCGCGGCGGTCCGGTCCGTCGAGGTCAGGATGCTGGCCGGCATGACCGAGACCGAGCAGTCGGCCGCGTTCCGGAGCCTGCGCAGCATGGTCGACGCGCTGCGCGCCGGCCACGACGCCCCGTAGCCCGCGCCCCGTCATCGAGCACTCGACACCTCGAACCACACCGTCTTGCCGCCCTCGATCCGCGGGCCCACGCCCCACTTGTCCGACACCGCCGCGACCAGGAGCAGGCCCCGGCCGCCCTCCGCGTCCGGACCCGGGTCCCCCAGCACCGGCAGCGCGGGGCAGCCGTCGGCGACCTCGACCCGGACGCCGTCGGCCCGCCGCTCCAGGAGCAGGGCGCAGCGGCGGTCGGGGACGTGGCGTACGACGTTGGCGAGCAGCTCCGTCACGCCCAGTTCCACCGCGTCGGTCAGCTCGGGCATCTCCCACTCGCTCAGGAAGGAGCGGGCGATGCGGCGCACGTGCCGGGCCGAGTGGGCGCCGACCGTGAAGGACATCCTGTGCCGGGAGGCAATGTATTCGTTCACCCTCCGAGCGTGACCGCCCACGACTACCCTGGGCTACGGAAGCAATACAACGCGTCCCCGCGTGGGCGGGGTTGTGTCGGAGGAGGCTTCGTGTGACCCACATCAACGTCCTCGACCCGGGCGCCTCGCCGCTCGACTACTACGGCTTCGAGCTACGCCGCTACCGGGAGGCCGCCGGTCTCACGCAGCGCCAGCTCGGCGAGATCGTCAACTACACCGGCTCCCTCATCGGCCAGATCGAAACGGCCCGCAAGTTGCCGACGCTGGAGTTCAGCGAACGGGTCGACGCGGCGCTGGGGACGGGCGGGTTACTGTCCCGTCTCGTCACGCTGGTCCTCCGCAGCCAGTTGCCGGCTTGGTTCCAGCAGGTTGCCGAGCTTCAGGCGCGGGCCACGGAGATCTACTCGTTCGACACGCACATGGTGCACGGTCTCCTCCAGACTCCGGCCTACGCCCGGGCCGTTCTCGGCGCGATGGACCAGAGCAACCTGGACGACCGCACCGCCGTCCGGATCGCCCGCCAGGGGATCTTGGAGAAGGAGGAATCGCCCGTCTTCTGGGCAGTGATCAGCGAGGCGGCACTGGCCCAAGAGATCGGCAACCCGGAGATCATGCGCGACCAACTCGGCCGCCTATTGAGCTTTGAAGCGGACCCTCGGATCAATGTCCAGGTGCTGCCGTTCTCGGTGGGAGTCCACGCCGGGCTGCAAGGATCGTTCGATCTCTACCGCTTCCCGAGCGACCCCGCCATCGTCTACACCGAGGGCTACGGCACTGGGCATTCAACTGCCAACCCAGACAGCGTCGCAGACGGTTCGCTCCGTTACGATCACCTGCAGGCCGCCGCGCTGTCCCTCAAGGACTCGGCGGAGTTGATCCGGCGCGTGATGGAGGAACGGTATGCAGACGGGCATCCAGTGGCGTAAGTCCAGCTACAGCAGCGACCAGGGCGGCAACTGTGTCGAGTGCGCCCCGCTCGGTCAACTCGCCTGGCGCAAGTCCTCCTACAGCGGCGACCAGGGCGGCAACTGCATCGAGGTCGCCGAAACAGCCTGCGTCGTCGCCGTCCGTGACTCCAAGGCCGCCCCCACCGGCCCCTCCCTCACCCTCTCCCCCACCGCTTTCGCCGACTTCGTGAACTGGGCCTCCGCGTAAGCCAACGTTTCCACCCCGTTTCACGTCTTCACCCCCGTGGTCCCCGCTGATCTCACCCTCACCCGGCCGGGCCCCCGGTCGGACCGGCGCCGGAACGAAGCGCTCCGCGCCGCTTACGTCCGGCACCGCGTCCCGCTGCTCGCCACGCTGCCCGTCCTCCCGCTCTACGCGCTGTGGTGGACCGTGCTGGCGACCGGCGGCGGTGACCTGGCGGCGCAGATCGCGTGGGCGGACTTCGCGGCGCGGCACGGGAGTTCGGCGTACGGATTGTTCTGGTACGGCGGCATGCACACCGCCAACTACAGCGTCATCTCGCCGTACCTGATGGCCGCCCTCGGCGTCCGCACCGTCACTGTCGCCGCGGGGCTGGCCTCGACCTGGCTGGCGGCCGTGCTGATCCGGCGTACCGGCGTACGGCACCCCCTCGGCCCCGCCCTGCTCGCCTCCCTCGCCCTGTGGTGCGACGTGGCGTCCGGGCGGACGACCTTCGCGCTGGGCGTCGCCTTCGGCCTGGCCGCGTGCGTGCTGCTGGCCGGCGAGCGGCGGCTGGTGCTGGCCGGCTGCTACGCGGCGCTGGCGACGATGGGCTCACCGGTCGCCGGGTTGTTCCTCGTCGTCGTAGGGGCGGGGTATCTGCTGGTGCGGGACTGGGGGCGGGCCCTGGTGCTCCTCGTGCCGCCCGCCGCCGTCGTCGGACTGACGACGTTGTTGTTCCCGTTCACCGGCGAGCAGTTGATGCCCGCCGACCGGATATGGCCCCCCGTATTGCTGGGGCTCGCCGTGACCGCCCTCGCCCCGCCCGGTTGGCGCGTCGCCCGGTGGAGCGGCGCCGTGTACGCGGGCGGGGTCGTGCTGACGTACCTCATCGCCTCCCCCATCGGCACGAACGTGGAGCGGTTCGCCGAGCTGTTCGCCCCGGCCGTGCTGCTCGCCGCGCTGCTGAGCGTGGAGCGGGGGCGGCGGGCGGCCCGTACCGGGCTCGTCCTCGTGCTCGTCTTCTCCGTGTGGTGGGTGGGCAAGAAGACCGCCGACGACCTGAAGGTCTCCACCGTGGTGCCGGGTTGGGCCGCCGACACCCGCGGAGTGGTCCGCGCCCTCGACGGGCTCGGCGCCGACCGCACCCGCGTCGAGGTGGTGCCCGCGCGCAACCACCGCGAGGCCGTGCGGCTGGCCCCGCACGTCAACATGGCCCGGGGCTGGAACCGGCAGCTCGACATGGAGCGGGCCCGGTTGTTCTACGACGGCAGCTTCGGCCCCGGCACCTACCGGGCGTGGCTGGACCGCTGGGGCGTCGGCCTGGTCGTGCTGCCGAAGGGCGCCCGGCCGGACGGGTACTCCAAGGCGGAGGCCGAGCTGATACGGGACGCCCGGCCCAAGTGGCTGGAGCCGGTCTGGCAGGACCGGCACTGGTCGGTGTACCGGGTGCGGGACGCCGTACCGCTGGTGTCCGCGCCCGGCGACGTCGTGACCACGTCCGGCGTCGACATGGTGCTGCGCGTGCACCGGCCCGGCGCGGTGACCCTGCGGGTGGCCTGGTCGCCCTGGCTGCGCTCCGACGGGGGGTGCCTGGCCCGGGACGGCGAGTTCACCCGGCTCACCGTCTCCGCGCCCGGCGAGTACCGGATCAGCTCGGCGTACGGTC
The DNA here is from genome assembly GCF_043202555.1 of Streptomyces sp. NPDC048182. Classification (NCBI taxonomy): domain Bacteria; kingdom Bacillati; phylum Actinomycetota; class Actinomycetes; order Kitasatosporales; family Streptomycetaceae; genus Streptomyces; species Streptomyces sp. NPDC048182. The sequence continues at coordinate 153,269 of NZ_JBIDAQ010000001.1, forward strand.
CTTCGCGGGCCGCTCGGAGTCGGTGCTGACCTCGGCGGCGGCCGTCACCGTCCGGGCGCGGGGGCCCTGGAAGACGTAGGACAGGCCGAAGCCCGCGCCGACCACGGCCGCGCCGCCCACCGCGTCCAGGATCCAGTGGTTGCCGGTGGCGACGATGGCCGAGACGGTGAAGAGGGGGTGGAGGAGGGCGAGCGCCTTCATCCACGCCTTCGGCGCCACGATCGCGATGACCAGCCCGCACCACAGCGACCAGCCGAAGTGCAGCGAGGGCATCGCCGCGTACTGGTTGGTGAGGGCGGTCAGGGTGCCGTAGTCCGGCTGCGTGAAGTCCTGCACGCCGTGCACCGTGTCGATGATGCCGAGGCCCGGCATCAGGCGGGGCGGGGCGAGCGGGTAGAGCCAGAAGCCGAGCAGGGCGAGCAGGGTGGCGAAGCCGAGGGAGGCGCGGGCCCAGCGGTAGTCGACGGGGCGGCGCCAGTAGAGCAGGCCGAGGACGGTCAGCGGGACGACGAAGTGGAACGACGTGTAGTAGAAGTCGAAGAAGTCCCGCAGCCAGCCGACCTTCACCACCGCGTGGTTGACCGCGTGCTCGATGTCGAGGTGCAGGAAGCGCTCGATGTCGAGGATCTGGTGCCCGTGCCGCTCGGCCCGCTCCCGGCCCGCCGAGTTGCTGCCGCCGGTCGCCGCGAGGCGGACCTTGGAGTAGGCGGCGTAGGTGACCCGGATGAGCAGCAGCTCCAGAAGGAGGTTCGGGCGGGTCAGGACGCGGCGCAGGAAGGGGAGGAGGGGGATGCGGCGGAAGCGGGTCGGGACCGGCGGCGCGTGCTCGGTGGGGACCGGGGACAGGAAGTACGGGGAGGTGCGGGGCAGGAAGGGCACCGCCACGGCGGCGGCCAGCGCGGCGAGGAGGACCACGTTGTCGCGGAGGGTGCCGAGGACGGCCATGTTCGGCAGCAGCATCTTCGGCGGCAGCGTCATGACCAGGACGACGGCGACCGGCCACATGTACCGGTCGGAGGCCCGCCTGCCGACCCGGCCGACGACCGCGGGCAGCACCCAGAGCAGCTGGTGCTGCCAGGTGGTGGGCGAGACGGCGACGGCCGCGCAGCCGGTGACGGCGACGGCGAGGAGGAGCTGGCCGTCGCGGGCGTAGCGCACGGCGCGACGCAGGGCGAGGGCGGCGACGGCGGCGCCGAGGAGGAGGTAGAGGGCGATCTCCGCGGGGCCGTTGAGGCCGAGGCGGAGCAGGGCGCCGTGCAGGGACTGGTTGGCGAGGTCGTCGGCCGCGCCGCCCAGGCCGACGCCGGCCATGTGGTGCACCCAGTAGGTGTACGAGTCGTGCGCCATCGCGGCCCAGGCGACGGCGGTGCAGGCCGCGAAGGTGAGGGCGGTGGAGGCGGCGGCCCGGCGGCGGTCGGTGAACCACAGCAGGGGCGCGAAGAGCAGCATGGTGGGCTGGAGGGCGGCGGCGACGCCGATGAGGACGCCGCCCGCGCGTTCCCCTCGGACGACGAAGCAGCCCAGGAGGACGAGGAGCACCGGCAGGATGCTGGTCTGGCCGAGCCAGAGGGCGTTGCGCACCGGCAGGGAGGCCATCAGCAGGCTGACGGCGACCGGGGCGGCCAGCAGGGCGGTGCGGCGGCCGGCCGGCTGGGGCAGGGCGCGGGCGACGATCAGGCCGATGGCGACGACGAGCAGCAGCGAGCCGAAGGTCCAGCCCCAGCCGAGGGCCTGTTCGGCGGCGCGGGTGAGCGGTTTGAGGACGAGGCCGACGAACGGCGTGCCGGTGAACTCCGTGGAGTCGTAGAGGGAGCCCTTCACATGCAGGACGCCCTCGTCGCCGACCCAGGTCTCCAGGGCGGTGAGCCGCTCGCCCTCCGGGGTGCCCAGGACGGTGACGAGCTGGCGCGCGGCGAGGATCGCGGCGATCAGCCACAGTCCGAGCCGCGCGACGCGCAGCCGCGCCCTGGTCGCCTCGACGGACGGGGCCGCGAGGGCCTCCGCCGGTCGCCCGCCGTGCTCCGCGTTCGCCACGCCTCGTCGGCCTCCCGCCCCGGTTGTGACCGCGTACGTGTTCGTGTACGCCGTGTGATGTCCTTGCGAACCCTATGGGTCGTGCACCGTCCCTGGAGGGAGACGCAGGCTATGCCCTCTTAACCTGACCGGATCCCGGTCGGTTCCGCCCGATGTCCCGTTCCGGGAGCGAGAAGGATCACAAATCGGTGCGGCGGGCGGCGGTGCGTGGCCTCGTGATGTCCCTGCGTGCACGCGGTTTCGTGACCCCGGGCGCTGACGCGGCCACCCTGCGCGACGCGCGAGCCGCCACCTATGGTCGATTTCCGGCCAACAGCACACCGCCGTGCGGGCCGAGGTCCCCGTCCCCGTCGAAAGGTGGCGAGCGAAGTCTTGTCGGCCGCACCGATAGCCGCTGCTCCTCCGTCCCGTACGACCCCTTCCCGCACGGCGCCCCCGCCCCCCGCGTCGCCCACGACGACCGATCCCGCCCTTGTCCGGCGCGCCGTGAAGGCGGCGGCGCTCGGCAACGCGATGGAGTGGTTCGACTTCGGCGTCTACAGCTACATCGCGGTGACACTCGGCAAGGTCTTCTTCCCCTCGGGCAACCCGACGGCCCAGCTGCTCTCCACCTTCGGCGCCTTCGCGGCGGCCTTCCTGGTCCGGCCGCTGGGCGGCATGGTCTTCGGGCCGCTGGGCGACCGGGTGGGGCGGCAGAAGGTGCTCGCCGTCACGATGATCATGATGGCGGCGGGCACGTTCGCGATCGGCCTGATCCCGTCGTACGCGACGATCGGTGTCGGCGCTCCGGTGCTGCTCCTGCTGGCCCGGCTGGTGCAGGGCTTCTCCACCGGCGGTGAGTACGCGGGCGCGTCCACCTTCATCGCCGAGTACGCGCCGGACAAGCGGCGCGGGTTCCTGGGCAGCTGGCTGGAGTTCGGCACGCTGGCGGGTTACATCGGCGGGGCGGGCCTGGTCACGCTGATGACCGCGCTGCTCTCCGACGCCTCGATGGCGTCCTGGGGCTGGCGTATCCCGTTCCTGATCGCGGGGCCGATGGGCATCATCGGGCTGTACCTGCGGATGCGCCTTGAGGAGACCCCGGCCTTCGCGGCCGAGCTGGACAAGGCGGAGACCTCGCGGCCCCGCGTGCCGCTGCGCGACATGGTCACCGGGCAGTGGAAGGCGCTGCTGCTCTGCGTCGGCCTGGTCCTGGTCTTCAACGTCACCGACTACATGCTGCTGTCGTACATGCCGAGCTACCTGACGAGCGAGCTGAAGTACGACGAGACGCACGGCCTGCTGGTGGTCCTCGCGGTGATGGCCGTGATGATGATCGTCCAGCCCTTCGCGGGCGCCCTCACCGACCGCGTCGGCCGTCGCCCGGTCATCGCGGCGGGCTGTGCGGGCTTCCTGCTCCTGTCCGTGCCCGCCCTGCTCCTCATCCGCCAGGGCAGCCTGCTCGCGGTCGGCCTGGGCATGGCGGCCCTCGGCCTGCTCCTTGTCTGCTTCACGGCCGCGATGCCGGCGGCCCTGCCCGCCCTCTTCCCCACCCGGGTGCGCTACGGCTCCCTGTCCATCGGCTTCAACGTCTCGGTGTCGCTGTTCGGCGGCACGACGCCGCTGGTGGTGACGGCGCTGATCGGGGCGACCGGGAACATGATGATGCCCGCGTACTACATGATGGCGGCGGCCGTGATCGGCGGGGTCGCGGTCTGGTACATGAAGGAGTCGGCGGGCCGGCCGCTGCCGGGGTCGGCGCCGTCGGTCTGACCTCGCAGGGGTGGTTCTTCAGACCTCCGGGTCGCCCCAGGCGGTGACGCGTACCTCGTCGCCCACGGAGAGCTTGCCGGGGCGCAGCACGGCGTACTTCGTGCCGAAGGCGACGCCACCCTCGGGGGCCCGGCGGTAGCGGGCCAGGGTGCGCAGGGGCTCGGGGCCCGCCCTGGTGCCGGTGTGCTGGTCGACCATGGTGACGGCGCAGCGGATGGCGAGCTTGGCGTAGGCCAGTTCCGCGTCGCCGACGGTGATCCGGTGGGCGCGGTCCTCGGTGTGGGGGGTGTCCCAGCCGTCTACGACGATGTTGGGGCGGAACCGCTCCATGGGGACCGCCCGGGCACCCTCCGCGCCCTCCGCGCCCTTTTCGCCCAGCCGCTCGTGCAGCAGGGCCAGGGTGGACCGGGAGAGGACGTGCACGGCGCAGCTGTCGGCGTAGCCGGAGGTGCCGGGGGTGCGGCCGTCGGTGACGCGGTGGTGGTCCGCCGGTACGCGCACCAGGCGGCTCGGGGCGCCGAGGACGGCGGAGAGCCAGGCGGCGGCCTCGTCGCCCTGGTCGATGCCCGTGTACGGCGCCCCGAACAGGTCCACCGGGCGCGGGGGTCCCGAGGCGTCGACCTCGACGACCAGCGGGTCCGGGCCGGAGTCCGGGGCGTGCAGGGTGAGCGCCTCGCCGGCGGTGTCGATCTCGGGGCGGATCAGGGCCAGGCGGGGGTCGCGCCGCTGGGTGCGGAAGACGCCCGCCTCGCTGGTGACCATGAAGCTGCGGTCGTGAGCGAGGCCGGCGGGGGTCAGCAGCGCGGTGTGCGCGGGCACGCCCGCGCAGCCCTTGATCGGGTAGGACAGCAGGCTCGCGACCGTGGCCATGGGAGATCAGCCCTGGAGGTCTTCGAGGTAGAAGCCCACGTTCACGCTGCGCGGGCCGGAGCGGTCCTGGATGACGATCTCGCCGCTGCCGCCGCGGGGCAGGGCTACGGAGCCGCCGTAGGGGACCGGGGTGGGGCCGAGGCGGACCTCGGAGGAGGGGGTGGGCTGGGAGCCGCGCAGCCAGGTGAGGTGCCAGGTGGTGTCCGGGCCGCAGCGGAACTCCAGGTGGACGCGGGAGACGAACAGCCAGTCGTCCGGCGTGGCCAGGCGGCACAGGGACTTGTCGCGGCCCACCCGCAGCACCGCGCCCGGCTCGCTCGCCGCGTCGGCCATCTGCATGCCGGCGGTGGCGCCCGCGTCCGCCGCGGTGACGGCGGCCATGGTGAGTTCGAGCACGTGCGCTCCTTCGGCAGACCTCGCTCGATGATAGGTCGCCGGGTGACAATGGGGCCATGACCGAGCGGAAGCCACCCGGCGTGGAGTTCGAGACCTGGGTCGACCACCAGATCCGCGAGGCGGACGCCTGCGGCGCGTTCGACCGGCTGCCCGGCGCGGGGCGCCCGCTGCCGAGCGAGGTGGAAGCCTCGTACGACGAACTGTGGTGGGTCCGGCGGAAGATGGCCCGCGAGGGGCTGTCCGCGCTGCCCCCGACCCTCGCCCTGCGCAAGGAGGCCGAGGACGCGCTGGCCGCGGCCCTGGACGCGCCCTCCGAGGGGGCCGTCCGCCGGATCGTCGAGGACGTCAACGTCAAGATCCGGGACGTCATGTTCAAGCCGCCGCCCGGCCCCCCGCTGGGTAAGAAGCCCTACGACGTCGAAGAGGTCGTGCGGCTGTGGCGGGAGCGCCGGGCGGAGCGGGCGTGAGGCGCCTGAGCGCCCTGGATCAGAGGTGCGTCAGGCGGTCGGCCAGTTCGCGGTAGTCCTTCAGCGCGAGGCGGAGCTGCTCGGTGTCCTCGCCCTTCTCGTGCCAGGACGTGCGCAGGGTGCGGCGGCGGTGCGTGAGGGCGTCCGTCACGCGGGTCGCCAGCTCCTCCAGGACGCGGTCGGCCTCCTCGACGGACTCACGCGGGGTGTCGATGAAGCCGGCCACGGCGTGGTGGAGGCGCTGGCCGAGCTTGTCCAGCTCGTCGTGGGGGACGAGGGCGTCGGGCTTGGCGGCGGTGGGGGAGGCCGAGGTGGCCGCGCCGGTTGCGGTGGAGGCCGCGCCGGTTGCGCCCGCTGCGGTGGTTCCGGCGGCCCCGGGGGTCTTGGCTCCGGTGTGGGTGCCGAGGCCGGTGCCGGTGTCGGTGTCGGTGCGCGGGTGCGTCCCGCCGAGGCCGGTGTCGGCGCCCGTGCGCGGGTCGGCACCCGTGTGCGGCTCGGTCACCGTGTGGGGGTCGGCGGCTATGCCCGTCCCCTTGCCGGTCGACGTCTCCGACGCCGCCGTCCGCGCCGCGCCCGTCGGGGCGGGGTTCTCGGTGTGCAGGCCGGGGGTGGTCTCGGGGCGTGCGCCGGCCGTGTGGTCGGCGCCGGCGGCCGGGACCGGGTCGGGTGCCGTGGGGGCACCCTCGCGGTCGGCGTCCAGCGGCTTGTCCGGGCGTTCGGCGGGGCTGCCGCCGGGCTGCCGGGTGACGTCGGGCATGAAACTCAACTCTCCTTCGGCTGACGCTTGTTCATGGACCAGGAGTGGGAGGAACCGGTGGTCGGCTCGTGCCGGTCGCCGCGCGTCGCGACGCGGGAGCGGGAGCCGTCCCCGACCAGTTCCTCGAAGAGCGCGCGGGCGGCGACCATGGACTCGCGCATCTCCTCCGTCGCGGTGCCGCCGTCCTCACCCGCACGCGTGGCGAGGTGGACGCGGCGGTAGCCGTCGACGTGGTGGGCGTGGTGCACGGACAGCGCGGAGAACTGCTCCTCGTACTGGGCGCCGTCGGGGAAGCCCCGCGCGCCCGCGACCTCGGCGACCAGCCGGTCGGCCTCGGCGACGGCCTCCCGCGGGGAGTCGACGAAGCGCTCCTGGGCGGCGGCCCAGCGCCCCTCGAACCGCTCGCGCTCGGCCGGCTCGAGGGCCTTCGGCTGGAGCGAGCCGTGCCGCTCCACGCGCTCGGCCAGCTCGCGCTCGGCGGCCGCCGTGTCACCGTCGTGCCGGGCCACGGCCCGGTCGTACTCGGGCCCGAAGCGGCGCTTCAGGTTCCCGTGCTGCGAGCCCCGTGCCCGCCGGGCCAGGAAGGCCCCGACGACGAGCACGGCCACCACGATCACGATCAAAACGATGATCAAGCCTGTGGACATGAGTGCCTTCCGGGTTCGGACCCAACCACCGGCCCCTCGAACGGACCGGCTCCCGCATCGGATTGCCCCGAAGCACGCCCGCAAACGGCTGGTTGGGGCCGGGGCGGGCCCGCGGCCGGAAATACGTTCGCCCGGGGACGGAGGCGTACGGACAATGCCCCGCATGACGACCTGGACCATCACCCCGGAGCCGCACGACTCCCCCCTCGCCGCCGCGCTCTGGCGGACGTACTACACCGAGGTCAGCGACCGTTGGTACCTGCTCCACGAGGGCCGGCGGACCTCCACCGAGGAGCTGGAACGGGAGATCGCCGCCGAGTCCGGGGCCGAACTCGCCCCGCCCGACAGCAGGTTGCTGGTCGCCCGGTGCGGCGGTGAGCCGGCCGGCTGCGTCGGCGTACGGCTCCTGGACCCCGGCACCGCCGAGCTGAAGCGGGTGTTCCTGTACGAGGGGATGCGCGGCCGGGGCGGTGCGGCGCGGCTGGTGCGGGCGGCCGAGGAGGCGGCGCGGGCGCTGGGCGCGGCCCGGATGGTGCTGGACACCCGGAGCGACCTGGTCGAGGCCCGCGCGCTGTACACGCGGCTCGGCTACCGGGAGACCGCCCCGCACAACGACTCCCCTTACGCCGAGCACTGGTTCACCAAGCCGCTGGAGCCGGCGGACGGCACCGGCTCCGGCACCGAAGTGTGGAGAACGTCTGCATAATCTCTGTAGCTCACGCGAGGGGAGGGACGTGCGCATGGAGGAGCAGAGGCAGCCGTGCCCGGAGTGCGGGGCCGCCCGGGAGGCGGACAACACGCCGGCGTGCGGGTGCGGTCGGCGCACGTCGGACGCCCTGCGCGAGGCGCGCACGGCCGAGGCGGCGGCGACCGAGGACTTCGAGCCGCTGCGGATCCGGCCGTACGTGGAGCTGCGGGACGGCGGCGAGGCCGCGGCCCCGGACCCGGACGCCACCATGACGCTGCGCGCGGTCGAGGCCGGGCCGGGCGTGCCCAGCGCCGGGGACCTGCGGCTGTTCGAGTCGGCGGGCGGCGGCGCCACGGCGGCCACGGGCCCGAGTGGGCGGCCCCCGCGCGGCCGGCGGCGCCGCAACGCGCTGCTCGCCGCCACGGGCGCCCTGGCGGTCGTCATCGGCGCGGCGGGATACGCCAGCGGGCTCTTCTCCTACGAGACGCCCTCGCGCGACGGCGCCCTGCCCGACGAGGTGCGGGCCGGCGTCCCGGACGCCGCGACGGACCCGGCCGCCGCGTCCCCGGACGCCCCCGGCCCGGGCGCCGGTGCTCCGGGCCGGGCGACGGCGTCCGCGTCACCCTCCCCGTCCGCCTCGCCCTCCGCGTCGGCGTCGGTGTCCGAGAGCCCGAGCCCGAGCGCGACGCCCTCGCGACCCGCGTCTCCGACGAGCGCGCCGTCCACCCCGTCCGGGCCGCCCGCGCCGACCGCAACCGCGCCGGACGCGCCTCCCAGTGACTCGGCGGGTCTCCTGCCGGAGGCTCCTGCGGACGGCGGCTCGCTCGGCCCCGGCGACCAGGGGCCCGAGGTGCTGGAACTCCAGCAGCGGCTGGGCCAGTTGTACCTGTACATCGGCGCCCGGGACGGCACGTACAACCGCCAGGTCGAGTACGCGGTGCGCACCTACCAGTGGGCGCGCGGCCTTCGCTCCGAGGAGCTGGGCGTCTACGGGCCGGCGACGCGGCGGATGCTGGAGTCGGAGACGCGGGAGCCGTAAGGGTCCGGGCGTCAGCTTTCAGCCGATGACGAGCCGGATCTCCCCGTCCGCGCCGCTCTCCACCCGCACCGCCGTCAGGTCCGGCACGACCACGTCCGGGCCGTGCGCGCCGGCGCGCGGGCCGACGCCGACCACGCGCATCCCGGCGGCGCGTGCCGCGGCGATGCCGGCGCCGGAGTCCTCGAAGGCCACGCAGTCGGCGGGCGCGACGCCCAGCTCGGCGGCGCCCTTGAGGAAGCCCTCGGGGTGCGGCTTGCTGGCGTCGACCGACTCGGCGGTGACGCGGACGTCCGGCTGGGCGAGCCCCGCGGCGGCCATCCGGGCCGTGGACAGGGCGACGTCCGCGGAGGTCACCAGGGCGTGCGGCAGGCCGCGCAGGGCGGCGAGGAACTCCGGCGCCCCGGGGACCGGCACGACGCCCTCGGTGTCGGCGGTCTCCTCGGCGAGCATGCGGGCGTTGTCGGCGTGGTTCTGCTCCATGGGGCGGTCCGGCAGCAGCAGCGCCATCGAGGCGTAGCCCTGCCGGCCGTGCACGACCTTCATCACCGCGTCGCCGTCCAGCCCCTGCCGACCGGCCCAGCGGCGCCAGACGCGCTCCACCGCGGCATCGGAGTTGACGAGGGTGCCGTCCATGTCCAGGAGCAGGGCGCGGGCGGTGAGAACGGTGGTGGCGGTGGCCGGCATCGGCGGATCTCCAAGGCGCACGGGATGGGACAAGGTGGCCCCGCCCGCCGGTCAGGGAAAACGGACGGGAACCACTTTGTTCCCCCACGGTACAAAACAACCCCGCTTCGCGCCACCAAGCCGGCCCCGACCGCAACGCCCCAGGGGCGCGGGCTCGAACCATCCAGCCGACGTGACAGCAACCCCCCAGGGGCGCGGGGAACTGCGCGACCAGCCACGACGCACCCGCGCCCGGAGTCATAGCGCAACCCGGCACTTCGGGGGGGGCGTGGCGCAGCCCGGCGCGACGGGGTGCCGCTGCGCCCACCCGTGCCGCCCCAGCGGCACGACTGCCCGCAGCTGGGGCAGCGAGCGGCGCAGCCGACGCACCCGCGAGGGTCAACCGGCGATGGCCTCCCAGAGGCTCCACACGCCCAGGCCGATCATCAGCAGCGCCGCCACCTTGGTGATCAACGCCAACGGCACCCGCCTCATCAACGCCTTCCCACCGACGATGCCCAACCCAGCCACCGCCCACAGCGCAAGCACCGCACCGAGCCCGACGGAGATCGGATCGTCGTACCGCGCAGCGAGATTCGCGGTCATGATCTGCGTCAGGTCCCCGAACTCGGCGACCAGGATGAGCATGAACCCCGCCCCCGCGACCTTCCAGAAGGACTGGTCCCCCGGCGCCCGGACCTCCTCCTCCCCCTCGTCCCCCTTCATCAGCAGCACCGCCGCACCGCCGAGGAAGAGCACACCGGTGATCGCCTGCACCAACTGCCGCGGCAGCAGCGTCAGCACGCTGCCCGCGGCGACCGCGAGCACGACGTGCAGCAGGAACGCGGCGGCGACGCCGGCGAAGACGTAGGAGGCGCGGTAGCGGGTGCCGAGGACGAGGCCGGCGAGCGCGGTCTTGTCCGGCAGTTCGGCGAGGAAGACGACGCCGAAGACGAGCGCCGTCACGGTGAGGCTGATCAAGGGATCCTCTGTCGGTCGGGGCCGCCCCGCCGAAGGACCCTGACGCGCGCGACACGCGAGACACCTCGGCACGGCAGCACACGGTCCGCCCATGCCGTCGGGCGCGGGCGTGCACTGCTTGCCGAAGGTCTCGCTGGCGGCCCCGCGCACGGGTCCCGCCTCCGGGCGCCGGCTCAGGCGAGCTGAGCAGTATGTCGACGGTCCGGCGAAGAGCTACTCCCCTTCTGCGCCGTCCATCGTACGCGACGCCTCCGACCCCCCGAAGTCCGTCACGGACGTAGACGTGCCATGCACACGTCACTAGCTTCTTACCCGCCGCACATCCGCACGCCACACGGCGGTTCGAGCATTCCCCTGCTCGCACCCCAACACCCCCACGCCCCAGGGAGTTCGCATGCCGAAGTTCTACGCGCGTCGACGGTTCGGCCTCGTCGCGGCGCTCACCGGCCTCATAGCCTCCGCCGGGTTCCTGAACGGCCCGGCCGCCTCCGCCGCCCTGCCCACCCCGGTCAGCGGCGCCACCGCCCGCGGCTACCTCGCCTCGCTGACCGTCGCCACCGAGAACCGCACCGGCTACGACCGCGACCTCTTCCCCCTCTGGATCACCCAGTCCGGCTCCTGCAACACCCGCGAGACCGTCCTCAAGCGCGACGGCTCCGGCGTCGTCACCGACTCCTCCTGCGCCGCCACCAAGGGCAGCTGGTACTCCCCCTACGACGGCGCCACCTGGACCGCCGCCTCCGACCTCGACATCGACCACCTGGTCCCGCTCGCCGAGGCGTGGGACTCCGGCGCCGGCTCCTGGACCACCGCCCGGCGCCAGTCCTTCGCCAACGACCTGACCCGCCCCCAGCTCCTCGCGGTCACCGACAACGTCAACCAGGCCAAGGGCGACCAGGACCCCGCCACCTGGCTGCCCTCGCGCACCGACTACCGCTGCACCTACGTGCGCGCCTGGGTGCAGGTGAAGTACTACTACGGCCTGTCCGTCGACTCCGCCGAGAAGTCCGCGCTGACCAGCCAGCTCGCCGGCTGCTGACGCCGCGGCCCGTGGAGCCGCTGCGTACCGGGCGGCTCCACGGGAAGGGGTCTGGGCATGAGCGACACGACCGGCGGCACCGGCACGTCCGGCCCGTCCCGCCCGACCGACACCTCCGCGCTGCGCCTGGGCCCGGTGCTGCGCTACACCGACGGCGCCTCGGCCACCGTCTGGGTCGAGACGACCGGCCCCCGCACCGCCGAGGTGCGGTGCGCCGACGGCGCCGGCGGCTCGGCCCGTACCTTCCACATCGCCGGGCACGACTACGCGCTGGTGGAGGTGACCGGCCTCACTCGGGGCACGTCGACGCCGTACGAGGTGTTCCTGGACGGCGAACGGGTGTGGCCCGAGGCGGAGTCCCGCTTCCCGCCCTCCGTGATCGCCACCCCCGCCGAGGACGCGGCGACCCGCATCTCCTTCGGCTCCTGCCGCTGGGCCGCCCCCTCCGACGGCAAGGACCCGGTCGGCCCGGACGCCCTGGACACCCTCTCCACCCGCGTCGCCGCCGACCCCGACGGCGAGCGGCCCGACGTCCTGCTGCTCCTCGGCGACCAGGTCTACGCCGACGAGGTCTCCGACGCCACGCGCGAGTGGCTGGCCGAACGCCGCGACCTGGACCGCGCGCCGGGCGCCCAGGTCTCGGACTACGAGGAGTACACCCATCTCTACGACGAGTCGTGGAGCGACCCCGAGGTGCGCTGGCTGCTGTCCACCGTGCCCAGCTGCATGATCTTCGACGACCACGACGTCATCGACGACTGGAACACCTCCGACGCCTGGCTCGCCGAGATGCGGACCACCGACTGGTGGCAGAAGCGCCTGCTCAGCGGGCTGATGTCGTACTGGGTCTACCAGCACCTCGGCAACCTCTCCCCCGCCGAACTGGCCGACGACCCCCTCTGGGCGGCCGTCCGCGAGGCGCCCGACGGCACGGCCGCGCTGCGCGAGTTCGCCGAGCGGGCCGACGCCGACCCGGCCTCCGTGCGCTGGAGCTACCGGCGCGACTTCGGCACCGTACGCGTGCTGATGGTCGACTCCCGCGCCGCCCGCGTCCTGGACGAGCAGCACCGCTCGATGCTCGACGCGACCGAGGCCACCTGGCTGCGCGAGCAGGTCATGGACGGGCACGGCTCCTATGACCACCTCCTCATCGGCACCTCGCTGCCCTGGCTGATGCCGCACCTGGTGCACGACCTGGAGACCTGGAACGCGTCGATCTGCGGCGGCGAGCGGGGCGCGCGCTGGGCCCGGCTCGGGGAGAAGCTGCGGCGCGCGGCCGACCTGGAGCACTGGGCGGCCTTCCCGTCCTCCTTCGACTCCCTCGCCGACCTGATCGCCGAGGCCGGCACGGGGGCGGGCGCGCCGGCGACCGTCAACGTCCTCTCCGGTGACGTCCACCACGCCTACGTCGCCGAGCCGACCTGGCCCGAGGGGCGCGGCCCGGAGGCCCGGGTGACGCAGCTGACCTGCTCGCCGGTGCACAACTCGGTGCCGCCGTACATGCGGGTGGGCTTCCGGTTCGGCTGGAGCGGCTCGGCCCGCGCGCTGGGGCGGCGCATCGCGCGGCACGGGCGCTGCGCGCCCTCGGCGGTGGACTGGAGGCGCACCGGGGGGCCCTGGTTCGGCAACCAGTTGATGACGCTGACCCTGCGGGGGCGCTCCGCGCGGCTGACGCTGGAGCAGGCGCGGGCGGAGCGCACGGGGAAGTCGGCGCTGCGGGTGATCGAGGAGCGGGGGCTGGCGTAGCGGTCGGTGCGGGGGTCGGGCGGTGGAGGGTGCAGCGGTGGGGCGGTGGGGCGGAACTGTGGCCGATGTTGAACTTGCAAGCATTAGTTAGGTTCACCTAACGTGGCTGCCCACTCGGTTCCGTCCCCCCACCGGCCCGCCCCCGGGCCGACCGACCGAAGGAGCACCCCCATGTCCGGACGCCTAGACAGCGCCCAGCCCTACGCCCTCGGCCTGTTCCGCATAGTCGTCGGCCTGCTCTTCGCCTGCCACGGCGCCGCCGCCCTGTTCGGCGTGCTCGGCGGCGCCGTCGGCACCGACGGCGGGACCGTGGACGCGGGGACCTGGCCCGGCTGGTACGCGGCCGTGATCCAACTGGTGGGCGGGGTGCTGGTGATGCTGGGCCTGGGCACCCGGGTCGCCGCGGTCGTCGCCTCGGGCTCCATGGCGTACGCGTACTTCAAGGTGCACCAGCCGGGCGCCCTGTGGCCGATGGAGAACGGCGGCGAGGCGTCCGCGATGTTCTGCTGGGCCTTCCTGCTGCTGGTCTTCACCGGGTCCGGCGCGTTCGGCCTGGACCGGCTGCTGACCCGGCGCACGGCGGAGGGCGCCGAGCCGGCGGCAGAGCAGAGGCCGGTCGCGGCCTGAAACAGCCTCCCCTCGCACCCCGGTCGCCCCTTCTGTCACACCCCGGGCGTACGCTGTATGGCTTACGGGGGACATCGGGGAGCTGTGGTGGTGGAGAGTCTGGGAAGTGTCGGGCCGCTGATCGGCAGCCCGTGGATCTACGCGCTGGTCGCACTGTCGGTGCTGCTCGACGTGTTCCTGCCGGTGCTGCCGAGCGGCGTGCTGGTGATCGCCGCCGCCACGGCGGCCGCGGCGGGCTCGGGCGCGGCGGCGGACGCGGTCCCGCACGACGTGCCCGACATCCTGCTCCTGCTCCTCTGCGCCGCGACGGCCTCCGTCCTCGGCGACCTGGCCGCCTACCGCCTGGCCTGGCGGGGCGGGCCGCGCCTGGACCGGGCGATCGCCCGCTCCCGCCGGCTCAGCGCGGCGCAGGAACGCCTCGGCGGCGCCCTGGCCCGGGGCGGCGGCGCGCTCGTCGTCCTCGCCCGGTTCGCCCCGGCCGGCCGCTCGGTCGTCTCCCTCGTCGCCGGCGCGGCCCACCGCCGGGTCCGCGAGTTCCTCCCCTGGTCCGCCCTGGCCGGCCTCTCCTGGGCGGGCTACAGCGTCGCCCTCGGCTACTTCGGCGCCCAGTGGCTCGGCGCGACCTGGCTGGCGACGGGCGTGTCCCTCCTCGCCCTGCTGGGCGCGGGCGCGGGGGCGGCGTACCTGGTGCGCCGGCCCGCGGAGGCGTCGGGGGCCGCCTGAGCGCGGACGCCGAGGTCAGCCGGCCCGCCGGGCGGGCACCCCTCTGATCTCCAAGCCGTCCAGGAGGTCGGCCGTGGCCTGGGCGATGGTGTCCACGGCGCGGTCGAAGACCTCGCGGTTGTGGGCGGCCGGGGCGCGGAAGCCGGAGACCTTGCGGACGTACTGGAGGGCGGCGGCGCGGATGTCGTCCTCCGTCGCCTCCTCCGGCAGTACCGGCGGGCGGAGCGTCTTGATGCTGCGGCACATGGTTTCAGTCTCCTCCTGGAAGTCGGTCCAGATCCACCCGCCAGTCGTTCGACCGGATCCAGTGGCCCTTCGGGTACTCGAAGTCGGCCTGCCCGCGCAGGGTGAAACCGGCGCTGCGGCAGACGCCGTTGGAGGCCGGGTGGTCGACGCTCGGGTAGGCGTGCAGATAGCGACGCGTCCCGGCGGCGCGGGCCTCGGGCAGCAGCGCGCGGACGGCCCGCGCGGCCAGCCCCCGGCCCTGGAACTCCGGCAGGACACCCCAGCCGGCCTCCCACACCTCCGCGTCCTGCCAGGACCGCGGCCAGTACCCCACGGATCCGACGGTCTCCCCACCGTCCGCCAGCGTCACCCGGTACATCCGCCCCGGGCCCAGCTCCACGTAGCGGCGCTGGCGGGCGACCAGTTGCTCCTCGGTCTCCGGGCCGCCCAGGTGCTCTGTCATCTCCGGGCTGTTGGTCCGGCGCAGCAACCACAGATCCCCGTCCGACCAGAGCACCAGCCGCACCCGCTGCCCACCGCCCACGTCGCTCATGTCCCCACGGTAGGGCGGGGGTCTGACAACGGGCACTCCCGCGGGCCGGGTGTGATGCATGGGGCGGCAGGGGGAAGGGGAACCGGTGACCGTGCCGCACCGCAAGGAGGCAGACGTGGCGGAAGACCGGATCGGACTGGCCGAGGTCCTGGCCGCGGCCGAGAACGCCGCGCCGGTGGCCTCGCTCGACGTCGTGGCGCACAACCTGCGCCACCGGTTCGGGGCGCGGTACGTGTCGTTCCTGTTCATCGACATCGTCGGCCGGCAGATGGTGCGCGTCACCGAGGAGCAGGAGACACAGCAGAGCGGCCAGGACGACCGGGTGCCGCTGACCGGCAGCGTCTACGAGAAGGTCCTGCGCCGTCAGCGGCTGGTGCGGGAGGCCGACGCGGGGATCGGACATCGGATGCTGGCGCCGGTCACCAACCGCGGGGACACGATCGGCGTCCTCGAGCTGTTCCTGACCGACGTCACCGACGACGTCCTGGAGCAGGTCGAGGAGGCCGCCCACGCGCTGGCGTACATCCTCGTCACCGACCGCCGCTTCACCGACCTCTACCACTGGGGCCAGCGCACCACCCCGGTGAGCCTGGCGGCCGAGATCCAGCGCCAGCTGCTGCCCTCGGCGCCCAGCTGCGAGGCGGCCGAGTTCGCCTTCGCGGCGGCCCTGGTGCCCGCGGCCGACATCGCCGGGGACACCTACGACTACGCGCTCGACCCGGACACCCTGCACGTGTCGGTCACCGACGCCATGGGCCACGACGTCGACGCCGCCCTGATGGCGACCCTGCTGGTCAACGCGTCACGCGGGGCCCGCCGCGCCGGGGAGTCCCTCGCGGACCAGGCCCTGCGCACCCACCAGGCGATGCTCGACCACGGCCGCCGCACCTTCGCCACCGGCCAGCTGCTGCGGCTGGCCCTGGACGGCGGCAGCGCCCAGCTCGTGAACGCCGGCCACCCCTGGCCGCTGCTGCTGCGCGACGGTGCCGTGAGCAAGGTCAAGCTGGAGGTGGACCTTCCGTTCGGGGTCCCCGCCCACCCGTACCGTGTCCAGGACCTCGACCTGCGCCCCGGCGACCGCCTCGTGCTCTACACCGACGGCATGCAGGAACGCGAGGCGGCGGCCGTCGACCTGCCGGCCGTCGTCCGCGACACCGCGGCCGAACACCCCCGCGAGGTCGTCCGCGCCCTGACCGCCGCGGTCGGAGACGCCTGCGGCGGCCATCTCGAGGACGACGCCACGGTGCTGTGCCTGGACTGGCACGGGCCGCGCGCGGGGGGACGCCGGTCGAGTGGCGGCTCCGACATGTGACCCGGGCACGATCCTGCCCGCCTGTCCCGGCAAGAGGCGGGCTACAGGCCGAAGGCGCCGCCCTCGATGAGGATGAGCAGGCCGATGCCGATCAGGACGACCGGCAGCAGGATGTGCCCCCACCGGGCGAGCAGGACCAGGAAGACGACCGCGTACAGGCTCATGCCGCCGATGCCGGCGGTGGCGAAGACGGGCACGTAGACACCGATGTTGTCGCTGCCGTTGGCGAAGGTGACCGCGGCGACCTCCACGGCGCCTCCTTCTCCTCTTCGGGATCATGACGGTGCCGCCATGCCTGGACGGCGGCCTTGACGCCCAGGGCCAGCGGCAGCAGGCCGAGGTACGGGATGGCCGGCGCCCTGGGCGAAGAAGAGCGCCAGGACGAGGATGTCGTCGATGTTGGTGACGGCGAACAGGGCTGCCGCCTGGCCGATGATGCCGAGGTTCATGACTGCGCCCCCTGGGGGCCGGTGGCCGCGGCCGGACGCAGGCGCTGTCGTTTCGGGCATGGGTGTGCTGGGCCGGGATCTTCATGATCGACCTTCGCGCGTGGGGTGATCAGGACGTCAGGGAACGCCGATGGCCGGAGCTGTGCCCGGGAGCGGGAGAAGTCTTCGTGGGCACACCCACGTCGTTCGGCATCACGAGGTACACCAGCAGCGCGGTCGCCATCAGGACGACGACGACCCCCCACCTGCACCGCATCGCCCCTCCTCACCGCGCGGGGGGGGTCGGCATCGCACACCGCGTCACTCCCGCTGCCGGTGCTCGAACGGAAGACGCGCCCATCAGTCACGCGTGGAGCGTGCGCCTCAAAATCGAACAGGCGTACTATTAGCCTGTGGCTACGACCTATGACTTCCCCGATGACCTCCTCGCCGGTCAGGAGGAGCTGCATCAGGTCAGGGCCGAGCTGTCGGCCCTGCTCAAGCGGCTGCCGTGGTCGGTGGAACCGCTGGACGGGTTCAGTGACGAGGGCGGCTGGCGGAAGGTCGAGCGGCCCGCGTCGCCCGGCTGGTCGGCGGACGAGCAGGCCAAGGTGGAGAAGCTGCGGCAGCGGGAGCGCGAACTGGCGGTGTTCGTCAGCACGCACCGGTACTGGGCGGAGGTCACCGGCCCCGACCGGGTGGACGCCCGCGCGGGGCTCAAGCGGTCGGGGCCGGCGGCCTAGGAATCAGGCGCCTCAGCCCTTGCCGAGGAGGGCCTTCATCTCGGCGATCTCGCCCTGCTGGGCGGTGACGACCTCGCCGGCCAGCTTGTTGGCGGGGCCGTAGCGGCCGGCGGACTGCTCCGTCGTCGCCATCTCGACGGCGCCCTCGTGGTGTTCGACCATCAGGGACAGGAACATCCGGTCGAACTCGGCGCCGGACGCCTTCTCCAGGTCGGTCATGTCCTGGTCGTCCATCATGCCGGTCATGCCGGACATGCCGTCGGAGTGCTCGGAGTGGGCTGTCCCCGGCACCTTCTCCCCCCAGGCCGTCAGCCAGCCGGTCATGGTCGTGATCTCCGGGTCCTGCGCCTTCTCGATGCGCGCGGCGAGGTCCTTCACCTTCGCCGATGCGGCCCGGCCGGAAGCCATCCCGGCCATCTCCAGCGCCTGGCGGTGGTGCGGGACCATGCCCTGCGCGAAGGCGACGTCCTGGGCGTTGTGCGCCTGGGCGCCGGCCTCGGGGCTCGCGGGCGAGGCGGACGGGGTGCCGTGCGCCCCGTCGTGTCCGCCGTCGCCTCCGCAGGCGGCGAGGACGAGGGCGGCGGTGGCCGTGGCCGCCGCGAGGGCGGTACGGCGGGTCAGGGTGCGGATGTGCTGCATAGTTGTGGAACTCCTGCTGGGTAGGGGGTGATACGGGCACGCCTGAGCGACGGCGTGCCTATATCCGCAGGAGTTGGAGTTCGGCCAGGGTGGGCGGCGCTCGCGCCCCGTCCGGCGCGTCCGCCGGGTGCGCCCGCGCGACGCCCGGCGCCGGCACCACCGGCACCGGGTCGGCGACCGGCGCGGGCAGCGCGGGCCCGTCGCCCACCGCGCCGGACGCGCAGGTGGCGTCGGCGTGCCCGAGGTGCCCGCAGTGCCCGCCTTCGCACCCGGCGTGCGTCGGGGCGGCCGGGGAGAGGGAGAGCGCGTGGGTGTCGTGCCGGGTGACGGAGTGCGCCGAGTGCGCCGACGGGAGGCCCCCGCCCGGCGCCAGCCCGTGCATGCCGAGCAGCCCCGCCAGCAGCCCGAGCACACACACGGCCCGCCACCACCACACGGGCGGTCGGGGGCGCTGCTGCTCGGACGCGGTCACGGGCCCATCCTAGGGAGATCACCGGCGCCCGCACGCGCGAGGCTCGCTGGAACCCGAGCGCGGAAGGTGCCGCTTCGTCATGCCCCGATGGCGGCGAGAGCCCGGTCGGTGTCCGAGAGGTCCTCCAGCACCTCGTCGGCGCCGGCCTCCCGCAGGGCGTCGGCCGACGTCCTGCCCGTGGCCACACCGACCACCCGCACCTCGGCCTGCCGGCCTCCGTCCATGTCGGCCGGGGTGTCGCCGAGGAACACCGCACTGCCCGGGGCGACGAACGCTCGGGCGAGCGCGGTCCGGATCAGGCCCGGCCGGTCCTCGCCGTCTTCCCCGTAGGCGCCCTCGCCGAGTTCGAGGCAGCTGTCCAGGCCGAAGGTCTGGAGCTTCACCTCCGCCGCGCCGCGCACGTTGCCCGTCACCACCGACTGCCGCACACCCCGCGCAGCCAGCTCGGCGAGCAGCGTGGCCGCACCCGGGAGAGCGTGCCCGCGCTCGCGCAGTTCGGCCGCCCGGCGGACGTGCACCGCGCTCAGCGCCTCAGCGAAGGCCGCGAACAGCTCGTCGTCGTAGGGCACATCGTGCAGGCGCGCCGTCTCCCGCAAGATCACACGCTCGGTCGACCCGGTGACCGGCGCCTGCTCCCGCAGCGCCACCCCGGTCACCTCCTCGAACGCCTGGCCCCACAGCTCCCGCCCGAGTCCGCCCGTGGCCATCAGCGTGTGGTCGATGTCCCAGAGCACCAGTTCCAGCACCGGCGCCTCCTCTCTCCAGAACCGCAGGGTCCCCACGCATCCGGCACCCTACGCTCGGAACAGACAGCGAGGAGCGGGCACATGGTGGCAGCGGACCTCCCCGTCGGGGACCGGATCAGGCACTACCGCGGCGGACGTCGGCAGGACGCCGTCGCCGGCCTGGTGGGCATCAGCCCGGACTACCTCTCGCAGATCGAGCGCGGCCTGAAGGTGCCGTCGCTACCGATCCTGTACGCCTTGGCGCAGGAGCTGGGGGTGCCGATCGCGGCGTTGCTCTCCGAGCGGGCGCCCACCGATGAGGATGCTGCGGCACTGCCGGAGACCGCGGTGGGCCGGGCCCTCCTCGGCTACGGTCCGGCCCGCGGCAGCGCGCCGGTCCCCGCCGGCGTCCTCCGCGGCAGGGTCGAGAGCGCATGGCAGGACTGGCAGTCCAATCCGGCCCGCTTCACCTCGGCCGCCGAGACCCTGCCCGCCTTGGTAGCGGACATGGAGCATGCCGCGCGCGCAGCCCGTACCGGCACCGACCCCGCCGAGCGCCGGGCCGTGCTGTGCACGGCTGCCGACCTGTACTGCCTGCTGCGCTCCTATCTCCGGCGCATCGGCCGCGTCGACCTCGCCACCCTCACCGCCGACCGAGCCATGCGCGCGGCCGAGGACGCCGACGACCCGCTACGCATCACGGCCGCACGGTGGAACCTCGGCCACGTCCTCCTCGCCGCAGGGCAACCGGCCGAGGCGGAGGAGCCGGCGCTGCTCGCAGCCGAGCAGGTCGGCGCGACCCCACTTCCGGAGACCGAACGTGCGGCGATGAGCGGCGCGCTCCAGCTCGTCGCCGTGATGGCGTCCGCCCGCCGCCGCCGCTGGTTCGAAGCGCGCGAGCGGCTGCGCCGGCACGCGGCGCCCGCTGCCCGCGCGGTGCCGGACGGCAGCAACATCGGGTGGACCGTGTTCGGCCCGACCGACGTCGCGCTGCACGCCGTGTCCGTCGACATGGAGGCCGGTGAGACCGGCGAGGCGCTGCACACCGCGGATGCCATCGACACCGGCGCCCTGCCGTCGGTGGAGCGGGCGTTCACCTTCGGGCTGGAGGTGGCGTCCTGCCACAGCCAGCGCCGGGACGACGCGGCGACGTTGCTGTCCCTCCTCAGTCTGGAGACGATCGCACCGGAGGATCTGGCCCGGACTCCGCTCGCACGGCAGCTGGTGCTCACAGTGATCCGGCGGGCTCGGGCGATGCACGCCCGGCAGGCGGAGCAGCCGGCGGAGCGGATCGGCCTGGTGTAGCCGAGCCCTTGGTCCGCCCGAGCTGACAGTCCGGGTGGACGAAGCTGGGGGTGCCGCAACGTACGCCTGCGCGCCCACCTCGCGCACGCGCACCGCTGAGACGCCGGAGAGGCCCCCCGCACCACGCGGAAGGCCCCTGACCAACAGCTCTCTCCGGTGGGCGCGGACGGTTTCGAACCGCCGACATCCTGCTTGTAAGGCAGGCGCTCTACCCCTGAGCTACGCACCCGAGAACGAGTGGACAGACTACATGCCGCCCTGGGGTTAACCCCACCTCCGATCCGGGAGGCGGCCGGATCCCCCGGGAGGGTCCGGCTCCGTACGGTCGAGGGGTAGCGACGGCCTCCCGGTGCCGTCCGTCCCAGGGGGAGAACCGCCATGACCGCCCGCACCCGCACCCGCACCGCCCGCGTCCTCGGCGCCGCCGCCGTAACCGCCCTCCTCGTCACCGCGCTCGGCGCCTGTGCCGACGCCGAGGACGACAAGGAACCCGACCACCGGGCCTTCACCCTGCCCGGCGCGAACCTCACCGTCGACTCCGACGACTCGGCGCTGGAGATCGTCTCCGTGGACGGCGGCAAGCCGGGGCGGATCGAGGTCACCCGGTGGTTCCACGGGCGCGTCACCCTCGGCGGGGACCCGAAGGTGAGCTGGACGATGGACGGCGACCGGCTGAAGCTGCGGGTGCACTGCAACGGCCTCATCGCCGACTGCTCCGCCAAGCACCGCATCGAGGTGCCGCGCGGCACCGCCGTGACGGTGCGGGAGGACGACGGCAGCGTGAGCGCGCGCGGCTTCCGCGACGCGCTGTCCATCCGCACCGAGGACGGCTCGGTCCACGTCAGCGACTCCTCCGGGCCGCTCGACCTGCGCTCCGACGACGGCTCGGTGCACGCCGACGTCGACTCCCGGCGGGTCAGCGCGCACACCGCCGACGGCTCGGTGCGGCTCGGGCTCGGCACCGTGCCCGACCGGGTCGAGGCCGGCAGCGACGACGGCTCGGTGACCGTCACGGTGCCCCGGGCCACGTACAAGGTGTCCACGAAGAGCGAGGACGGCGGCGTCGACGTGTCCGTGCCGCGCGACGACACCAGCGCCCATGTGGTCGACGTGGAGACGAAGGACGGCGGAATCACCGTCCGAACGGCGAACTGACGGGCCCGTGTGTTCGTCCTGTACGGGTGGGACAATGAACCCGGGCAGGCCGGACGACACGGGAGAGGGATGTGACGGCGACACCATCGCAGCCGTACTCGCCGATGGTGCCGCGCGCGCCGCGTCCGGGGCGCCGACGGCCCCCGGGAGGCGTCCGGGACACACTCACCCTCCTCACCCTGCCGCTGCTCGCCGCCCTCGCGCTGCCCGCCGCGTTCGCCGGCGGCGGCACCCGGCGCTGGTTCGGCGGGCGGGCCGAGAGCCAGCGGGCGGAGGCGCAGGCCGCGAAGGACGCCGCCGCGGCCGCCTTCTACGAACTGGACACCGCCCAGCGGGACCTGCGGATCTCCATCGAGACCATCGCCGCCGTCGACTCCTCCCCCGACGCCCGCCGCGCGGTCGACGGTTTCGCGGCGCTCGGCCGCCGCATCGACGAGGTGAGCCAGCAGTACATCGGCGCCGTCGACGCCCATGACCTGGAGCGGGACGACCTGGAGGCGTCGGCCGCCGCCCGGGCCCGGGGCGAACTGGCCGCCGCCAAGGAGGAGCTGGAGAAGGTCAAGGAGGAGCTGGACCGGTTCGGGGAGGGGCTCGGGCCGCTGCTCGGCAAGGCCGAGACGCAGCTCGCCCGGCTCGCCCCCGCCGTCGAACGCGCCCGGCAGACCCTCCTCGCCGCCTCCGAGGCCCTCGACGCCGCGCGCGGCGCCGGGCTGCGGGCCGACGACCTCGCCGCCCGCCTCGCCGCCCTCGGCCCGGAGCTGACCCGCCTCAACCAGGGCGCCGGGCAGCACGGCGTGCCGGAGACCCTGGAGCGCGCCGAGCGGGTCGCCCGGGAGGCCGGGGCGGTCCGCGCGGAGGCGGAGCGGCTGCCCGAGCGCGCCGCCGAGATCGGCCACCGGCTGGTCTCCCTGCGCACCCGCGCCGAGGCGCTGACCACCCGCACCGCCCAGGTCGAGCCGGTCCTCAGCGAGCTGCGGCGGCGGTTCACGGCCGCCTGCTGGCAGGACCTCCAGCACGTGCCCGAGCAGGCCGCCGAGACCGTGCGGCAGGCCCAGCGCAAGCTCACCGAGGCGCAGACCGCCCGCGACGAGCAGCGCTGGCCGGACGCCACCTCCCTGCTGTCCACGGTGCGGGCGCTGCTGGGCGGCACGGACGAGGCGGTCTCGGCCGCCGGCGACCGGCTGCGCCGGCTGAACGCGGTGCAGAAGGATCCGCAGCAGGAGATCGAGCGGACCCGGTTCGCCATCCGCGACGCCCAGCGCCTCGCCATGGCCGGGCGCAACACCCCCGACCCGGCGCACGCCGGCCCGCTGGACGAGGCCGTTGCCCGTCTGGACCGGGCGGTCACCACGCTGGAGGGCCGGCACCCGGACTACTGGCACTTCCTCACCGAGACGGAGGGTGTGCGGCAGGCGGTGGCCGGGGTGGTCGGCCGCATCCGCGAGGAGCGCGGCGCCGGGCACTGACCTCCCGGTCACCCGGGGCCCCCGGCTACCCTGAGCCCATGCCTCGCTACGAGTACCGCTGCCGCAGCTGCGGCGACACCTTCGAACTGAGCCGTCCGATGGCGGAGTCCGCCGCGCCCGCCGCCTGCCCCGCCGGGCACGACGACACCGTGAAGCTGCTGTCGACCGTCGCCGTGGGCGGCTCCTCGGCCGGCGCCCCGGGCCCGGCGCCGAGCGGCGGTGGCGGCGGCTGCTGCGGCGGGGGCTGCTGCGGCTGACCCGGATACGCAGCCGACCTCAGGGTCCCTTCAGGAAGGGCTCCCTACCGTGGCCGCATGACAGCAGCCCCGCAGTGGATCACCGACCTGATGGAGGCGCTGGGCGCCCCCGGCGCGGGCCTCGCCATCGCGCTGGAGAACCTGTTCCCGCCGATCCCCAGCGAGGTGATCCTCCCGCTGGCCGGCTTCGCGGCCGGCGCCGGGGACATGGACCTGGCCGCCGTACTGCTGTGGACCACGGCCGGATCGGTGGCCGGCGCCCTCGCGCTCTACGGCGTCGGCGCGCTGCTCGGCCGGGACCGCGCCCTCGCCCTGGCCGGCCGGCTGCCGCTGGTGAAGGCGTCCGACGTGGAGCGCACCGAGGCGTGGTTCCGGCGGCACGGCACGAAGGCGGTGTTCTTCGGGCGGATGATCCCCGTCTTCCGCAGCCTCGTCTCCGTGCCGGCCGGCGTCGAGCGGATGCCGCTGCCGGTGTTCCTGGGTCTGACCGCGCTGGGCAGCGCCCTGTGGAACACCGCCTTCGTGCTGGCCGGCTACTTCCTCGGCGACAACTGGACGGCGGTCGCCGGCGTCGTCTCCACGTACTCCAAGGTGGTCCTCGGCCTCGCCGCCGCCGCACTGCTGGTCTTCGCCGTCAAAAGGACCCGGAAGCCAAGAGGCCCGGTCAGCGACCCTGCCGCGCCGCCTTCAGGAACTCCCGCAGGATCCGCTCCCCCGCCAGCACGCCGCGCTCGGCCACGGCGGTGACCGACGGCGCCGAGAACTCCGCCTCCGCCAGCTCCCCGTGGCCCGGGCGCCAGCCCCGGTCGGCGGCGAGCAGCAGGTCGGCGTCGAGGAGGGAGTCGCCGGCGGCGAGGGTGAGGTCGGCGCCGGTGCGGCGGGCGACCTCGTGCAGGGCGGCGCTCTTGGTGAGCGGCTTGGGGACGGCGTAGATCTTGCGGCCCTGCAGGGAGACCGTCCAGCCGCGGTTCTCCGCCCAAGCGGCCAGCTCCTTCACCCACTCCTCGGGCAGCAGCGGGCGCTCCACCACGAGGTAGGTGAACAGGTCCTCGGCGACGCGGTGCTTGCGCAGCCACAGCGGGTCGGCGGTGGCGGCGAGGTGGGCCTGCACCTCGGCCAGCGGGGCGCACTCGCCGGCCAGCCGGGCGGTCACCCGGGCCTGCCAGTCGGGGTCGGAGACGCCGTCCACGAGGAGGTGGCCGCCGTTGGCGCAGATCGCGTACTTCGGGGGCGGCCCGGGCAGGTTGATCCGCTGGTACTGCTTGCGGGTGCGGGTCGTCGTCGGCACGAAGAGGGCCGCGTCGCCGAGGTCGGTGAGCAGGCCGGCGGCCGTCTCGGTGACGTAGGAGAGCGGCTTGCCCTCGTAGACCTCGACGCACAGCAGCCGGGGGGCGCGCAGGTCGGGCATGGTCAGGGCGAGGGCGGCGGCGGAGTAGATGAGGGTGCGGTCGAGGTCGCTGGCGACGAGCACGGGCACGGGCATCAGAGCGACACCGCCCGGCCGTCGGCGCCGGTCGCGCCGCGGGTGTAGGCGGGGTGGATGAGGCCGACGCAGGTGTACGGCAGCCCGTCGACCTCCTCGACGGGCACCCCGCGCTGCTCTGCGAGGAGGCGGACGTGGTCCAGGTCGGGTCCGGCGCCGGTGCGGGCCAGGATCTTCCAGGGGACCCGGCGGAGCAGGACCCGGGTGGTCTCGCCGACGCCGGGCTTGACCAGGTTGACGTCGTGGATGCCGTACTCCTCGCTGATCCGCTCGACGGCGGCCCAGCCCTCCCAGGTGGGGGCGCGGTCGCCGGCCAGCAGTTCCTTGGCCTGGGTGTCGACGGCGTCGGCGACCTCGGGGAAGCGGGCGGAGACGGCGTCCAGGAAGACGCCGGAGAGGTCGGCGCCGGCGAGGTCGCGGTAGAACTTCGCGCCGTGGAAGTCGTCCGGGCCGACCAGGTCGGCGCGGAGCACGGTGCGCGAGACCAGGCCGGAGACGGTGGAGTTGAGGCAGGCGGAGGGGATCAGGAAGTCGTCGCGGGTGCCGTAGGTGCGCACGCAGGAGCCCGGGTCGGCGAGGACGGCGATCTCCGGGTCGAAGCCGCTGACGCCGTCGCTGGCCTCGAACTCGGCCAGCGCGGCGGCCAGTTCGCGGGTGATGGCGCCCTTGCCGGTCCAGCCGTCCACGAAGACGACGTCGGCCGGGTCGTGGTGCGCGGCCAGCCAGCGCAGCGCGTTGGCGTCGATGCCGCGGCCCCGGACGATGGAGACGGCGTAGTGCGGCAGGTCCAGGCCGTGGCGGTGGGCGGCCCAGCGGCGCATCAGGATGCCGACGGGGGTGCCGGCGCGGGCGAGGGAGACGAGGACCGGGCGGGGCGAGCGCTCGGCGAGGACGACCTCCGTGACCGCCCCGACGGCCCGGGCCAGCCGGTCGGCGGACTCCGCGAGGGCCGTGCGGAACAGCTCCTGGTAGCGCTCGCTGGGCTGGTACTCCACCGGCAGCGACTCGGCGTAGTGCGCGCCGCCGCTCTGGATGGCCTCCTCGCGCTCCTCGGTCGGCGCCTCCAGGGTGACGTCCGAGAGGTCCTGGAGCAGCCAGCCGACCTCGTCGGGCGGGTAGGAGCCGAAGGCGGGGCCGCGCAGCGGCTCGGGCAGCATGGGGGGCCTTTCGGTGGGGCGCGAGACGGCGGCGGGTGGTACGTACGAGGGGACGACGGCGAGGACCACGTGCGGCACCTGCGCCGCGAGCCGGGCGAGGAGCCCGTCGGGCGCGTGCAGCGCGGGGGTGTCGGCGGCCGAGTCGACCACGGCGACGACGGTGTCGAAGCCGGCGCCGGCCACGTTGTAGGCGTACCGCTCGCCGGGTCCGTCGGCCGGGTCGTCGTGGGCCGGGAAGACCAGGCGGGTGCGTATCGCGTAGCCGGGGTCGTCGACGGCGAGGACGGGTGAGCGGGTGGTGGTGGAGTAGCGCACCTCGGCCGGGCCCTCGGAGGACTCCAGCGCCGTGGCCAGCCGCAGCGGGGCGTACATCAGCTCCTCGTTGCCGAGGACCAGGACGCGGCGGGCGCCGGCCGGCAGCGCGGCGGTGAGCTGCCCGGCCAGGGCGGGCAGGGCGGCCTCCAGGCGGGCGCGGTGGGCGGCGGTGAAGCCGTGCCGGCCGCCGTCGGGGAGGCCGGCCGGCCAGTCCAGGGCGACGCGGGTGACCTCGCCCGTGCCGGGCCCCGGCTCGGCGGGGGCGGGTGTCTCGTGCCGGGCGACCAGCTCCTGCCCCTTCTCCAGCACCCCGTCGGGCAGCCGCACCGTGCCCGAGGCGGCCGTCACCAGGTCCACGCGGGCGCCGATCTCGCGCGCGAAGGCGTCCAGGCGGCCGGCGTCGGCGGGCGAGCGCATGTCGACCAGGGCGACGACCACGTACCGCTCGCGCGGGTAGCGGGCGTGCAGGGCGCGGATCGTGTTCAGGACGGTGTTGCCGGTGGAGAACTCGTCGTCCACCAGGACCAGCGGCCCGTCGCCGGCGAGCAGCGCGGGGTCCTCCGGGAGCAGCAGGTGGGAGGTGGCGTGCGAGTGGGACTCCTCGAAGCCGCCGGCCTGCGCGACGCCGGGGACGGGACGGCGGGTGGAGTGCAGGTACGTGACCCCGCTGATGCCGGTGCCTCCGCCGATACCGGTGCCTCCGCCGAGGCCGTCGGCGACCGAGTGGCCGAGGCCGGTGGCGGTCTCCGCGTAGCCGAGGACGACGGCACCGGCCGCCGCCTCGTCGCCGAGCAGCTCGCGGACCCGGCGGCCCAGCGCCGTGCCGTGGCCGTGCACGACGGACGGGGACTGCGGGACGTGCTTGCCGAGCACGTTGGAGACCAGCAGGTGGGCCCGCTTGGGGTTGCGGCGCAGGGCGAGCCCGAGGAGGCCCGGCAGGGACTCGTCCCCGGCCAGGCCGACGCCGAGCCGCTCCGCGACCCAGGTGCCGGACCAGATCCCGGCGCGCCCCTCGGCGTGCTGCTGCCCTTCGGCCATGTGCGGGTGCCTCCCGTGGTTCGTGCTCTTGTGCATCGGTGTCAGCCGGCCAGCCCGGCGGTGAGCAGGTCGACGAAGCCGACGTCCTCATGGGCCACCCCGAAGACCTCCGCGCGCAGCAGGGTGCGCTCGGCCCAGGCCCGGTGCGGCTTCACCTCGTTCATCTTGTTCGTGTACGCCGATCTCAGGACGCCCCCGCCTTCGCGCTCGGGGCGCAGGATGTCCTGCGCGTCGCTGTACTCCTCGTGGCTGACCACGGACAGCGCGTGCACCGGCAGGACGTGCGAGGGGTGGATGCAGGTCTTGCCGAGCAGGCCGTTGGCCTGGTCCAGGGAGATCTCCCGCAGCAGGCCGTCCATCGCGTGCTCGATCAGCTTGCGGCGCAGGTCGGCGGCCTGGACCTCGGCGAAGGGGCTCTGGCGCAGCTGCGGCTTGAACATGCGCTCCTGGACGTGGAAGTACTCCCACACCGGGCCGGTCACGGTGAAGCCGGTGCCGTCGGCGCGGCCCAGCATGTTCACCACGTCGGCGATGACGGAGGCGACGACCTGGACGTCGTAGGCGGTGATGTCGGGGCCGCGGCGCAGGCCGTAGGAGGAGCAGAAGTCGGTGACGCCCAGGCGCAGGGCGAGGACCCGGTCGCGGTACTTGTCGACGGCGCGGAAGATGCCCTCCAGGGTCTGCACGCGGGACTCGCGGTACAGCAGGTCCGGGGACTCCAGGACGGGCATCGCGAACAGCCGCCGGCCGCAGGCGCCCTCGGCGGCGTCCAGGGCCTCCAGGAAGGGCACCCCGCGTTCCTCGGTGAACTTGGGCAGCACGAATCCGGACAGCGTGCGCACGGCGGGGCCGAGGCGGCGGACCAGGTCGGGGATCTGGCCGGGGGTGCGGACCCGGACGAAGAGCAGCGGGACGTCCGCGCCGGCCCGGGCGTCGAGGTCGGTGAGCTGGCGGACCAGGTTCTCCTCGCCGGCCGCCACGTCGGCGTCGTCGATGGAGTCCTCCAGGCACAGCACCATCGACACCACGCCGCGCGCCGCCTGCTTCAGCACGTCGTCGGCGAGGCGGGGGCGGGTGGCGGGGCTGTAGAGGGTGGCGCCGAGGGCGGTGGCCAGCACGCGGGGCGAGGAGGCGGTGGTGAAGTCGCGCGGCGCCCGGTGGAAGAGGCGGTCCCGCGCTTCGGGAGCGAGGTGCCCGAAGTGACGCATGAGTACTCCCCCGTGGTGTCTGGGCGACCGGTGTGGCGCCGAAGGTGGCCGGTAATAGTACGTAGGTGTCCATGTCGGAGGTTCCCGCCGACCGTGAATTCCAGGTAACCCCGCCATGTCGGGCGAGGACCGAGTACCCCGACCCGCGTTGTCGTGACCAGGACCGAGAGGGCAGGATGACCGGCATGACGCACGCGATGCTGAAGGGGTCGAACGTCCCGCTGCGCGCCACCACGGTACGCGCCGTGCTGCGCTGGACGCCGGGGCAGGGGGTGCCGGACGTGGACGCCTCGGCGCTGCTGCTCGGGCCCGACGACCGTGTGCGCTCGGACGAGGACTTCGTCTTCTACAACCAGCCGCGGCACCCGTCCGGCCAGGTGTGGCGGCTGGGCAAGAAGCGGGTCGGCGAGGCGCTGACCGACACGATCCAGACAGACCTCGCGGGCGTCGAGGCGCAGGTGCGCCGCGTGCTGCTTGTCGCCTCGGCGGACGGGGTGGCCTTCGACCGGGTCCGGGACCTCAGGATCGCGGTGTACGACGCGGCGGCCGGCGACGCGGAGCCGCTCGCGCACTTCGACGTGCGGCCGGAGACCGGCCAGGAGACGGCGCTGATCTGCGGCGAGCTGTACCGGCGCGGGGACGGCTGGAAGTTCCGGGCGCTGGGCGAGGGGTACGCGAACGGGCTGAAGGGCCTGGCGACCGACTTCGGCATCTCGGTGGACGAGGCGGAGGCGGCCGAGGACCCGGCGCCCGCCGGAGCGGTGCCCGAGCCGTCCCGGCCGCTGCCGCCCGAGCAGCCCCCGGGGGCCTCGGCGCAGGCCATGACCGTGCCCGTGCAGCCCACCTACGGCTATCCGCAGCAGCCCCCGCCGGCCCAGCCGGCCTACGGCTACCCGCAGCAGCCGCCGCCCGCCCAGCCGGCCTACGGCTATCCGCAGCCCGCCGCGGGACCCGACCCGGACTTCCGGCTGCCGCCGCAGGGCCCGCAGTTCGTGGGCCGGTAGCGACCAGCGGCTCAGCGCTCGACCTTGGTCTTGTAGCCGCGCCCCCATTGCAGGCCCCAGCCGTACAGCCGGTCCAGCTCGCCCTGGAAGCCGTAGACGAACTTCACCTCGCGGCGCACCATGATCTCGCCCTTGACGTTCTCGATCATCACCACGGCGCAGGAGCGGGCCTGCGGGTGGCGCTCGTCGAGGCCGATCTCGATGCGCGGGCCGTTGCTCGGGTAGAGCGTGACGACGGCGTGCGTACGGTCGAAGGCGGGCGTCTGGTCGTAGATGTACGCGAAGAGCAGCAGCCGTTTGATGGCGTCGCGGTGGTCGAGGTTGACGTAGATCGTCTCACCGGACGCCGAGCCGAACCGGTCGTCGCCGCTGAGCTTGACGTACGGCGGGGCGTTGACGTCGCCGAGCAGGCCGCCGAGCGGCTGGACGACGCCCCGGGTACCGTCCGCCAGCTCGTAGAGGCAGCCCAGGTCGAGGTCGACGTTGACCATGGACTGGCTGTGCCCGACGACCTCCGGGGGCCGCAGCGCCTTGAAGGGGTGGCGCAGCAGGCTCTCGCGCTGGGCACCGAGGATGTCGGAGGTCCGCATCCGCCAGGTCAGGTTGACGCGCAGGTGGCCGGTGGCCGCGCCCTGCCGGGTCAGGGAGACCTGGCTGTGCCGCTTGGTCAGCTCGATGGAGTTGGTCGCCGCGCTGCCCGAGTCGAAGTGGTCGGCCGTGCGGCCCCGCCACAGTCCGTCCAGGATCCCCATGCCCCACCCCATGTCCGTGCCACTGCCGTCACCGCCGACGGGGCGGCCCCGAGGAGTCGTCCTCGCCGGCCGCCCCGCTGAGAGCGTTCCTCCTCAGAGGGGTCCTCACACGCCGGAGGAGACCTCCGCCTGCTCACTGTCGCCGGCCCCGCCCTGGGCCTCCAGGGCGCGGTTGCGGCGCACGGAGGACCAGAAGGAGGCGGCGATGAGGATGACGCCGACCAGGCCGGTGATGACCTCGTTGATCTCGTACTGGATGGTGACCAGGAGGATCACGGCGAGCGCGCCGATGGCGTAGTGCGCCCCGTGCTCCAGGTACACGTAGTCGTCCAGGGTGCCCTGGCGGACCAGGTAGACGGTGAGCGACCGGACGTACATCGCGCCGATGCCCAGACCCAGCGCCATCAGCACGATGTCGTTGGTGATGGCGAAGGCGCCGATCACGCCGTCGAAGGAGAACGAGGCGTCCAGGACCTCCAGGTAGAGGAACATGAAGAACGCGGCCTGGCCGGCCAGCTTGACCGCCGAGCGGGGCTTGCCGGTGCGCTCGGCCTCCTCTTCCTCCTCGTGCTCCCGTTCCTCCTCCTCTTCGAGTTTGTCCTCGAAGTAGCCGGAGAGGCCGCCGACGATCATGTACGTGATCAGGCCGGCGATGCCCGCCAGGAGCACCGTCTCGGTCTTGTCGACGTGTGCGCCCCCGTGCTGGTGGGCGTGGGCGGCGAAGGTGAGCGCGGAGACGATCAGCACGATCAGGGCGATGCAGACCGACAGCATGTCGACCTTGCCCAGCTTGGCCAGCGGGCGCTCCAGCCACTGGAGCCACTTGATGTCCCGGTCCTCGAAGATGAAGTCGAGGAAGATCATCAGCAGGAACATGCCGCCGAAGGCCGCGATCGCCGGGTGCGCGTCGGTGACCAGCTGCTGGTACTGGTCCTTGTCGGTGAGCGCGAGGTTCACCGCCTCGACCGGGTTGAGCTTGGCGGTGACCGCCACGATCACGACGGGGAAGACCAGCCGCATGCCGAAGACGGCGATGAGGACGCCGACGGTGAGGAAGATCTTCTGCCAGAAGGCGTTCATCTTCTTCAGGATCCCGGCGTTGACCACCGCGTTGTCGAAGGAGAGCGAGATCTCCAGGATCGAGAGGATCGCGACGATGCCGAAGGCGGTCCATCCCCCGTAGAGGACCGCCGCGACCAGGCCGAGCGCGGTGACCGCGAACGACCAGCCGAAGGTTTTCAGAAGCACTGGCTACCCAATCGTGTGAACGGGGCTCCCCCGCGCCGTACCCGGCTTTACGAAACGTTGACTCCGAAGTCTAGAGCGATCCCGCGCAGCCCGGACGCGTACCCCTGTCCCACCGCCCGGAACTTCCACTCGCCCTGGTAGCGGTAGAGCTCGCCGAAGATCATCGCGGTCTCGGTGGAGGCGTCCTCGCTCAGGTCGTAGCGAGCCAGCTCCTGGCCGTCGGCCTGGTTGACCACCCGGATGAAGGCGTTGCTGACCTGGCCGAAGGTCTGGCCGCGGGCGTCGGCGTCGTGGATGGAGACCGGGAAGACGATCTTGTCGCAGTGCGCCGGCACCTTGGGGAGGTCGACCAGGAGCGACTCGTCGTCGCCCTCGCCCTCGCCGGTGAGGTTGTCGCCGGTGTGCTCGATGGAGCCGTCGGGGCTCGTGAGCTGGTTGTAGAAGACGAACCACTCGTCGCCGAGCACCCGGCCCCCGCTGCACACCAGCGCGCTGGCGTCGAGGTCGAAGGGTGCTCCGGTGGTGGAGCGCGCGTCCCAGCCGAGCCCGACCAGGACCTGCGTGAGGTTCGGTGCGGTCTTGGACAGGGAGACGTTGCCGCCCTTGGCAAGCGTGACGCCCATGGTGAATGTCCCTCCCCGGGTGATGGTTCTGGTTTCCTGCACGTCCGGCGCCGCACGTAAACCGTGCGGCGCCGGACGGTGGGGGCGGGTGACTCCCCGCCCCCGGGGTGTCCTCGGTCCGGGACCGGTCAGACGTTCACGCCGAAGTCCTGGGCGATGCCGCGCAGGCCCGAGGCGTAGCCCTGGCCGATGGCGCGGAACTTCCACTCGGCGCCGTTGCGGTACAGCTCGCCGAAGACCATGGCGGTCTCCGTGGAGGCGTCCTCGCTCAGGTCGTACCGGGCGATCTCGGCCTCGCCGGCCTGGTTCACCACGCGGATGAAGGCGTTGCGGACCTGGCCGAAGGACTGCTGGCGGTTCTCGGCGTCGTAGATCGAGACCGGGAAGACGATCTTGTCGACCTCGGCGGGGACGCCGGCGAGGTTGATCTTGATCTGCTCGTCGTCGCCCTCGCCCTCACCGGTGATGTTGTCGCCGGTGTGCTCGACGGAGCCGTCGGGGCTCTTCAGGTTGTTGAAGAAGATGAAGTGCTGGTCGTTCGCGACCTTGCCCGAGCTGTCCAGGAGCAGGGCGCTGGCGTCCAGGTCGAAGTCGGTGCCGGTCGTGGTGCGGACGTCCCACCCCAGACCGACGATGACCGCGGTCAGGCCGGGGGCCTCCTTGGTCAGCGAAACGTTGCCGCCCTTGCTGAGGCTGACTCCCACGAGTCCTCCATTGATGTCCGGGGGGCGTGGCCCCCACGTGCGTCGGATGTCATGCGGTGGTGCAGGATCAACGGTTCGATCCTAGTGACGGGTTCCCGTGACGCGCAGGCCCAGGGGCCCGGGGATCACAGGGTGTCGAGCGCCTTCACGTACGCGGACAGGTCCCGGGCGTCGGGCAGGCCGTTCACGACGGTCCAGCGCACGACGCCCTCCCGGTCGATGACGAAGGTGCCGCGCACCGCGCAGCCCTTGTCCTCGTCGAAGACGCCGTAGGCGCGGCTGACGTTGCCGTGCGGCCAGAAGTCGCTGAGCAGCGGGTACTCCAGGCCCTCCTGCTCGGCGAAGACGCGCAGGGTGTGGATGGAGTCGTTGGAGACGGCGAGCACCTGGGTGTCGCGGTCGGCGAACTGCGGCAGGTTGTCGCGCACCTCGCACAGCTCGCCGGTGCACACGCCGGTGAAGGCGAACGGGTAGAAGATCAGCACCACGTTCTTGCGGCCGCGGAACTCGGACAGCCTCACGGTCGCGCCGTGGTTGTCCTTCAGCTCGAAGTCGGGGGCCTTGTCGCCGACCTGGATGGCCATGTCGTGTTCATCCCTTCGGGGGGTGGTTCGCTTCGATCCACCCTACAAAGGGATCTTCACGCGTCACGGGTGGACCGGCGGGCGCCGGTCCACCCGGAGGTGCGGAGCGCGGGCGCTACCGCTTGGACTTGGCGGCCTTCGGCGTCACCAGCCGGCTGCCGCTCCAGTCGGGGCCGACGCTGACGCTCTTGGCCGCCGTGAGGCCGGCGGTCGTCGCGGCCTCCGAGATGTCGCTGGCCTCGACGTACCCGTCACGGCCGGTCTTCGGCGTGAGGAGCAGGACGGACCCGCCCTCCTCGATGTACGTGATGGCATCCACCAGCGCATCCGTCAGGTCGCCGTCGTCGTCACGGAACCAGAGCACCGCGGCGTCGGCCACGTCCTCGTAGTCCTCGTCCACCAGGTCGCCCTCGACGGCGCCCTCGATGGCCTCGCGGAGCTCCTCGTCGACGTCGTCGTCGTAGCCGATCTCCAGGACCACCTGCCCGGGCTGGAACCCCAGCCTGGCGGCAGGGTTCGTCCGCTCCTCCGCGTGGTCCGCGGTCGCGCTCACGGGTTGCCTCCTGATCATGTTGCAGAGATTGTCTCGGCCTCGCGCGTGCGCGAAGCGTTGGCCGTAGTCCACACGTGCGGGACGGATCGCGCAAGTACCCGGCGTCCGGGACCGCCGAAACGGTGACGATCCGGGCCGTGTCCCCGCAACCCCAACCGCGCCGTCGGACCGGAAGGTGACGTACACCACACCTATCTGCCCCGTTTGCGTATTTGGGAACCCTGCGAGGGTACGAGACTCGAATAGACCTGCCCCCGATCCGCCCGGGCAATCGGTTACCCCGGGGTACGGATGACGTCCGCTGCCGTGCGGTACACCATGGGGACGGCGAAGATGCCCTCCGACAGCGAAGGAACAGCGTGGCTTCCGCATCCGATCGCAATCCGATCATCATTGGCGGCCTTCCGAGTCAGGTACCTGACTTCGACCCGGAGGAGACCCAGGAGTGGCTCGACTCGCTCGACGCCGCCGTGGACGAGCGCGGCCGGGAGCGGGCCCGCTACCTGATGCTGCGGCTGATCGAGCGGGCCCGCGAGCAGCGCGTGGCCGTGCCCGAGATGCGCAGCACGGACTACGTGAACACCATCCCGACCCGCAGCGAGCCGTTCTTCCCGGGCAACGAGGAGATCGAGCGCCGCATCCTCAACGCCACCCGCTGGAACGCGGCGGTGATGGTCTCGCGCGCGCAGCGCCCCGGCATCGGGGTCGGCGGCCACATCGCGACCTTCGCCTCCTCGGCGTCGCTGTACGACGTGGGCTTCAACCACTTCTTCCGCGGCAAGGACGAGGGCGACGGCGGCGACCAGGTCTTCTTCCAGGGGCACGCCTCGCCGGGCATCTACGCCCGCGCGTTCCTGCTCGACCGGCTCGGCGAGGAGCACCTGGACGGCTTCCGGCAGGAGAAGTCCGCGGCGCCGCACGCGCTGTCCTCGTACCCGCACCCCCGCTCGATGCCGGACTTCTGGGAGTTCCCGACGGTCTCCATGGGCCTCGGCCCGATCGGCGCGATCTACCAGGCGCGGATGAACCGCTACATGCACGCGCGGGAGATCGCCGACACCTCGAAGTCGCACGTGTGGGCCTTCCTCGGCGACGGCGAGATGGACGAGCCGGAGTCGCTGGGCCAGCTGTCCATCGCCGCCCGCGAGGGCCTGGACAACCTGACCTTCGTGGTCAACTGCAACCTCCAGCGCCTGGACGGCCCGGTGCGCGGCAACGGGAAGATCATCCAGGAACTGGAGTCGGTCTTCCGCGGCGCCGGCTGGAACGTGATCAAGCTGGTCTGGGACCGCACCTGGGACCCGCTGCTCGCGCAGGACCGGGACGGTGTGCTGGTCAACCGGATGAACACCACCCCGGACGGCCAGTTCCAGACCTACGCCACCGAGCCCGGCAGCTACATCCGCGACCACTTCTTCGGCGACGACCACCGGCTGCGCGCCATGGTCGAGAACATGACCGACGACCAGATCCTGCACCTGGGGCGCGGCGGCCACGACCACAAGAAGATCTACGCGGCCTACAAGGCGGCCCTGGAGCACAAGGGCCAGCCGACGGTCATCCTGGCCAAGACGGTCAAGGGCTGGACGCTGGGCCCGAACTTCGAGGGCCGCAACGCCACGCACCAGATGAAGAAGCTCACCGTCGACGACCTCAAGGGCTTCCGCGACCGGCTGCACCTGCCGATCTCCGACAAGGAGCTGGAGTCCGGCGCCCCGCCGTACTACCACCCCGGGCGGGACACCGAGGAGATCCAGTACATGCACGACCGCCGGCAGCAGCTCGGCGGGTACGTGCCGACCCGGGTGGTGCGCTCGAAGCCGCTGGCGCTGCCCGAGGACAAGACGTACGCGACCGTGAAGAAGGGCTCGGGTCAGCAGTCCATCGCGACGACCATGGCCTTCGTGCGGCTCCTCAAGGACCTCATGCGGGACAAGGAGCTGGGCAGGCGGTTCGTGCTGATCGCGCCGGACGAGTACCGCACGTTCGGCATGGACTCGTTCTTCCCGAGTGCGAAGATCTACAACCCGCTCGGCCAGCAGTACGAGTCGGTCGACCGTGAGCTGCTGCTCGCCTACAAGGAGGCCCCGAACGGGCAGATGCTGCACGACGGCATCTCCGAGGCGGGCTGCACCGCGTCGCTGATCGCGGCCGGCTCGGCGTACGCGACGCACGGCGAGCCGCTGATCCCGGTCTACGTCTTCTACTCGATGTTCGGTTTCCAGCGCACCGGCGACCAGTTCTGGCAGATGGCCGACCAGCTCTCGCGCGGTTTCGTCCTCGGCGCGACCGCCGGGCGCACGACCCTGACCGGCGAGGGCCTCCAGCACGCCGACGGCCACTCGCAGCTGCTGGCCTCGACCAACCCGGCGTGCGTGGCGTACGACCCGGCGTACGGCTTCGAGATCGCGCACATCGTGCAGGACGGCCTGCGCCGGATGTACGGCTCCGACGAGGAGCACCCGCACGGCGAGGACGTCTTCTACTACCTCACCGTCTACAACGAGCCGATCCGGCACCCGGCCGAGCCGGAGGGCGTGGACGTCGAGGGCATCCTCAAGGGCATCCACCGGCTGAGCCCCGCCTCGGCGGGCTCGATCCCGGCGCAGATCATGGCGTCCGGGGTGGCCGTGCCGTGGGCCCTGGAGGCCCAGCGGATCCTCGCCGAGGAGTGGGACGTGCGGGCCGACGTCTGGTCGGCGACGTCCTGGAACGAGCTGCGGCGCGACGCCGTGGCCTGTGAGGAGCACAACCTGCTGCACCCCGAGGAGGAGCAGCGGGTGCCGTACGTGACCCGGAAGCTGGCCGGGGCGCAGGGGCCGTTCGTGGCGGTGTCCGACTGGATGCGCTCGGTGCCGGACCAGATCGCGCGCTGGGTGCCGGGCACCTACCAGTCGCTCGGCGCGGACGGCTTCGGCTTCGCGGACACGCGGGGCGCGGCGCGGCGCTTCTTCCACATCGACGCCGAGTCGGTGGTGGTCGGGGTGCTGACCGAGCTGGCCCGCGAGGGCAAGGTGGACCGGTCGGTGCTGAAGCAGGCCGTGGACCACTACCGGCTGCTCGACGTGACGGCGGCCGACCCGGGCGCGGCGGGCGGCGACGCATAGGCCCCCTTTCCAGCGCGGGTCCTTACGATGCGCGCATGGACACGGGGGACGCGCGCGTCGAGAAGGTACCGGCAGGGGTGGCGCAGGGGCGCTGGGAGCGGCTGACACAGCGGCCGCTCCTGGCGCTCGCCGTGCTCTTCGCCGTCGCCTACGCGGTGCCGATCGTGGACGCGTCGACGGGGCCCTCGGTGACCGTCGCGTGCGCGGTGACCGAGTGGGTGGTGTGGGGCGCCTTCGCGGTGGACTACGCGGTGCGCCTCGCGCTCGCCCCGCGGCGCGGGCGGTTCATGCGCTCCAACTGGCTGGACCTGTGCGCGGTGGCGCTGCCGCTGCTCCAGCCGCTGCGGCTGCTGCGCCTGGTCTCGACGCTGCTCCTGGTGGGGCGGCGGGCCCGGATGGCCTCGCAGATACGCCTGACGACCTATGTCGCCGGGGCGGTGGTGGGGCTGCTGATGTTCGGCTCGCTGGCGGTGCTCTCGGTGGAGCGGGACGCGCCGCACGGGAACATCCGGACGCTCGGTGACGCCGTCTGGTGGTCGTTCACGACGATGACCACCGTCGGCTACGGCGACCACGCGCCGACGACCGGCCTGGGCCGGGTCCTCGCCGTCGGCCTGATGCTGTCCGGCATCGCCCTGCTCGGTGTGGTCACGGCCAACATCGCGGCCTGGTTCATCGCCCGCTTCGACCAGGACGACGAGGAGGAGCGCCGCCAGACGGAGGCGATCCACGCCCTGGCGCAGGAGATCCGGGCGCTGCGGGCGGAGGTGGCGGAGCTGCGGGGGCGTCCGGCCGGGGACGGCGACGACATGGCTGGGCCCCCGGACGGTGCCGGGGGCCCGGTGGTGCCGTGTGCGGGTCAGAACATGCCGTAGCCGGGGGAGGCCGCGCCGGCCAGCCAGATGATCGCCAGCAGGGTATCGATGGCACCCAGGACCAGGGCGACCACGGCCGTCACCGGACGGGAGCCCGACCAGCTGCGCCCCATCGCGAGCCAGCCGCAGACGACCGCCGCGGGGCCGAGGATGATCCCCAGCACGAAGAAGCCGGCGACCGCGCACACGACTCCGATGATCGCGAGCGTCGCCCGGTCCGGCCCCCCGTGCGACCACGTCCGGCCGCCCGGGCGGGGGTTCCCGCGCGTCCCGTGTCCGAAGCTCGTCATCGTCAACTCCTTCCGATGACGAGCGGGTACCCCGGGATCGCGCGGGCAAGTCCCTTACCGTGCCCGGGCGTTGGGCAGGCCGTCAGATGTGGCCGACGCCCGCCCCCGCGTCCGCGTTCACGCCCCGCTTGGTCAGCAGCGCCACCAGCACCGCCACCGCCGCGACCCCGGCGGCCACCAGGGACGCCAGGCTCATGCCGGAGATGAAGGTGTCGTGCGCGACCTCGGTGATCTTCGCGGCGATCGGCTCAGGGGTGCCCTGGGCGACCGGAGCGACGCCGACCTGGACCGCCTCGGACGCCTGGTCCAGCTGGCCGGGCGCCAGCTTGGGCAGACCGGCGTCCGCCCAGTTGCCCGCCAGGTCGCCGTCGACCTTGGAGGCCATCACCGCGCCGAGCACGGCCGTGCCGAGGCTGCCGCCGATCTGCATGGCCGCCTGCTGGAGGCCGCCCGCCACGCCGGACAGCTCCATCGGGGCGTTGCCCACGATGACCTCGGTGGCGCCGACCATGACCGGCGCGAGGCCCATGCCGAGCAGCGCGAACCAGATGGACATGACGGCGCTGCCGGTGCCGGTGTCCAGCGTGGACATCCCGAACATGGCGACGGTGGTGCAGATCATGCCGCCGGCCAGCGGGATGCGCGGCCCGACCTTGGTGATGGCCGCGCCGGCCAGCGGCGAGGCGACGATCATCATGCCGGTGAGCGGCAGCAGGTGCAGGCCGGCGTCGATCGGGCTCATGCCGTGCACGTTCTGCAGGTAGAAGGTGACGAAGAACAGGCCGCCGAGGAAGGCGATGGCCATCAGGACCATCAGCACCACGCCGGCCGACAGCGGCACGGAGCGGAACAGCCCGAGCGGGATGAGCGGCTCCTTGACCTTCGTCTCCCAGAAGGCGAACAGGCCGAAGCCCACCAGGGAGGCGCCGATGAACAGCCAGGTCGTGCCGTCGCCCCAGCCCCAGGCCGGGGCCTTGATGAGCGCCCAGACCAGGCAGAACATCGCGGCGGACAGCAGCGCGATGCCGAGCAGGTCGAAGGAGCGCGGCGCGTTCTCGGCGCGGTGGTCCAGGAGGATGAGGAGGCCGAGCAGCAGGGCGACCAGGCCGACCGGCACGTTGATGAAGAAGACCGACTGCCAGCTGACGTTCTCCACCAGCACGCCGCCGAGGATCGGGCCGCCGGCGGTGGAGGCGCCGATGACCATGCCCCAGATGCCGATCGCCATGTTCAGCTTCTCGGCCGGGAAGGTGGCCCGCAGCAGGCCGAGCGCGGCCGGCATGAGGAGCGCGCCGAACAGGCCCTGGAAGACGCGGAAGACGACGACCGCGGCGATGCTGTGCGACAGGCCGATGGCGCCGGACGCGGCGGCGAAGCCGGTCACGCCGATGAGGAAGGTCTGCCGGTGCCCGAAGCGGTCGCCGAGCTTGCCCGCGGTGATGAGGGAGACCGCGAGCGCGAGGAAGTAGGCGTTGGTGATCCACTGCACGTCGGCGAAGCTCGCGTGCAGGTCCTTGGCGATGGCCGGGTTGGCGATGGCCACGATGGTGCCGTCGAGGGCCACCATCATGACCCCCACGGCGACGGTGATGAGGGTGAACCACGGGTGCCCGCGCAGCCCGGCGGCCGGTGCCGGATCCGGCGGGCCGGACGGAGTGCCCCCCGGCCCCGCCTTGTCGATGGTGGTCTGACTAGTCATACAAGGAAGGCTAGTGACAGCCACTGACAACTGACAAACACATTCAGCAGTCGGTCGCTGACACGACATGCCCCTTGATCGACGATCACCGCAGGTGGAGCCCCGTACCACGGTTTCGAAACGTGATCCGTGTCACTGGATTGCCGTGAGACCGGCTCGTTCTCCTAGTGTGTCCTCCCAGTGACTTCCTTCGACACCTCCCCGCACCCGAACGTCTGGCGCCTGCTGCTCGCGCTGGCCGTGGTGTTCGTGATGCTGGCGACCACCGGCTGGACCGCCCTGCGCAACCACCGCGGCCCGACGGCGCTGGAAGCCTCGGTCGCCGCCTGGGACCACGGCCGGCTCGACGGCCGCCGGCTGCCGGACGCCCGGACGGAACCCAGCCGCCTCGCCCTCTTCTTCGCCACGCTCGACGCCCGCGAAGGCGCCCGCCTCGCCGACCGCTACCCGCTCGCCGTCGGCAACATGAACGGCGCCCCGGTCGAGCTGCGCTACCGAGCCAACCGCGCCGCCCTCACCACCGCGCGCACCGACGAGCGCGAGCGCCTGCACGATCCACGCCTCTCCCCCGCCGGGCAGCGCGAGGCAGGGCTGCGCATGGACCGCTACACGGACCTGCTCGCCCCCGGCCGGCACGTCCTGGCCTTCGACCCGGCGGGTTCGGGACGGGTCGCGGAGGTCTTCGGCGACCTGGACCGCGCCCGGCGCGTGTCGGTCGTCGTGCCCGGCGTCGACACCGACCTGCTCACCTACCAGCGCACCGGGCGCCGCTACAGCGCGCCGGCCGGCATGGCCGGTTCGCTGTACGACGCCGAGCGCGCGGCGCGCCCGGGGGCCCGCACCGCGGTGATCGCCTGGGCCGACTACACCGCGCCCAGCGGCCTCGGCCTGGAGGCGGCCACCGCGGGCCGCGCCGTGGCCGGGGCGCACCGGCTGAACGCGCTGCTCGCGGCGCTGCCCGGCCGGGCACCCGTCTCGCTGTTCTGCCACAGCTACGGCTCGGTGGTGTGCGGCCGGGCCGCGGCCACCGCCCCCTCCCGGGTGGCGGACATCGCGGTGGCCGGCAGCCCCGGCATGCGCACCGACAGCGCCGCGCACCTGCACACCGCCGCCCGCGTGTGGGCGATGCGGGACGCCGACGACTGGATCGCGGACGTGCCCAACCTGGAGGTCGGCGGTCTCGGCCACGGAGCGGACCCGGTCTCCCCGGCGTTCGGGGCGCGGCTGCTGTCCGCGCACGGGGCGCACGGGCACGCCGGCTACTTCGTGCCGGGCACGGAGAGCCTGGAGAACTTCGCGGAGATCGGCGTCGGGGCCTATCGCGACGTGGCCTGCGCGGGGGACGGTGTCTCGTGCCGAGCCCAGCTACCCGCAAGCTCGGCGGCCTGAGGGCCGGTTCGCCGCAAGAACGGCGGTCGGCACGAGGAGGGGACGGAGGAGCCGGTGCCGCATACGATGAGCCGCATGGGTGACGTACTGGCCGGATTTCATGCCGCCTGGGAGTTCGAGTCCGACTCCGTGCTCATCCGCTACGAACGGGGGATCCGCACGCCCAGGCTCTTCCAGGCGCTGGGCGAACGCCGGGTGCCCCTGACGGCGGTCGCCGGAGTGACGCTGGCCCCCGGCAAGCGGGGCACGGTGGTGCTGCGCGCCGAGCTGCGCCCGGGCGCCGATCCGCTCCTGGAGGCGGCGGACGGCCAGCTGAAGGAGGGCTGCGACCCGTACCGCCTGGTGCTGCCCGCCGAGCGGGAGACGCTCGCGGAGTACTACGCCGACGAGCTGCGCGCCGCGCTCGGCGGGGACGCCGGTCCGGCCGAGCGGTTCCTGGTGGCCGCGCCCAAGGCGCCGCGGCAGCTCAAGGCGTACGACGGGAAGGCGTCCTTCGACGGTACGGCGGTGCGCCTGCGGTGGTCGTGGACGGGCGCCTCGTCGGTGAAGTGGAAGGCCGGCGACCAGAGCTTCCCGGTCGCCGGCCTGGGCGGGGTGGAGTGGCGCTCACCCGAGGTCTTCGAGGGCCATCTGCGGCTGCTGCCCCGCGACGGCGACCGGGCGTCCGCCCCGCAGGCCGACCAGGATCCGGCGGCCGTGGTGTTCGGCCTCGGCTACGGGCCGGTGCACGAGTCGCTGCCGTTCGCCGCCGCCGTGCTGGCCGCGGTGCGCGAGCGCGGGCCCGGCGTCCCGGTGCCGGTCCCGGCGCCGCGCCGCGACCCCGCGGACATCGCCGAGCGGATCCGGCACCTTGGCGAGCTGCACCAGGCGGGGCTGGTGACGGACGAGGAGTTCTCCTCGAAGAAGGCCGAGCTGCTGGCGGAGTTGTGAGGTTCACTCCCGGCCGGCGGAGGTGAAGCTCATGTCGGCGTAGCGCTCGCCGGCCACCTTGCCCGCGATGGGCTCCAGGGCGGCCAGCTCGTCCTCGGTGAGGACGATCCGGGTGGCGCCGGTGTTCTCCTCGACCCGGGACACCTTGCGGGTGCCGGGGATCGGCACCACCGGCAGGCCGTGCACCGCCGCCCGCTGCTGGACCCAGGCCAGCGCGATCTGGCCGGGGGTCGCGCCGTGCGCCTCGGCGACCGCGCGGACCGGCTCCAGGAGGGCGGCGTTGGCCGCCGCGTTGTCGCCGGTGAAGCGGGGCTGTTGGCGGCGGAAGTCGTCGGCGGTGAGGTCCTTGTCGGCGTTGGCGAAGGACCCGGTGAGGAAGCCCCGGCCGAGCGGCGAGTACGGCACCAGGGCGACGCCCAGCTCGCGGGCGGCGGGCACCACGCCGGCCTCGATGTCCCGGCTGAACAGCGACCACTCCGACTGCACGGCGGCGATCGGGTGGACGCCCTGCGCGGCGCGCAGCTCGTCGCCGGTGACCTCGCTCAGCCCGAGGTGCTTGACCTTGCCCTCGCGGACCAGGTCGGCCATGACGCCGACGGTCTCCTCGATCGGCACGTCCGGGTCGCGGCGGTGCATGTAGTAGAGGTCGATCACGTCGACGTCCAAGCGGCTCAGGCTGGTCTCGACCGCCGCGCGGATGTAGGGCGCGTCGTTGCGGATGATCCGCTTCGTCGAGTCCTCCGGCGGGATCGACAGGGCGAACTTGGTGGCGAGGACGACCCGGTCGCGGTGCGCCTTGACGAAGGGGGCGAGGAAGCGCTCGTTGTCGCCGTCGCCGTAGGCGTCCGCGGTGTCGAAGAGGGTGACGCCGAGTTCCAGGGCGCGCTCCAGGGTCGCCCGGGAGGCGTCGGTGTCCACCGGGCCGTAGGCGAAGCTCATGCCCATGCAGCCGAGGCCCTGGACGCCGACCTCCGGGCCGCCGTCGCCGAGTCGTACCGTCGGGATCGTGGTGTCGGTCATCGGGCCCTCTCTCCTTCGCGGACGCCGCCGGCGTCCCCGTAGAAACTGATCTTGCGGTCGAGCACGGCGAGCGTGTCCCGCAGCTCCTCGATGCGCGCCAGCACGTCGCGGCGCGTCGACTCGAGCAGCTCGCGCCGGTCGAGATACGTCTCCTCGCCCTCGCGCACCAGCTCGGCGTAGCGGACCATGTCGGCCACCGGCATGCCGGTCAGGCGCAGCTTGCCGACGAAGTCGAGCCAGTCGAGGTCGCGGTTGGTGTAGCGGCGCTGGCCGGTGTGGGAGCGGTCGATGGAGGACATCAGGCCGATCCGCTCGTACCAGCGCAGGGTGTGGGCCGTCAGTCCGGTGAAGGCGACGACCTCGCTGATGGTGTAGTGGTCCCGCCCGTCGGGGCGCGGGTGGCGCCGGGGCGGGGCCGCGCAGACGTCCGCGGGGGCGGCGTCCGCGGTGCGGGGTTCGGCC
Organism: Streptomyces sp. NPDC048182; assembly: GCF_043202555.1. Lineage (NCBI taxonomy): Bacteria > Bacillati > Actinomycetota > Actinomycetes > Kitasatosporales > Streptomycetaceae > Streptomyces > Streptomyces sp. NPDC048182. Next base: position 197,419 of record NZ_JBIDAQ010000001.1, read on the forward strand.
GTGGTCTGCATCACCGTCATGCCCTCCACGCTATGACCTTCGAGTGCACTCCAAGCAAGCGAAAACGGCGGGACATCCCGGGGTAGTGATCATTACCGTGCCGGTCATGACTCTCGTACGACGTGCTGTGCCCGAGGACGCGCCGGAAGTGCTGCGGCTGCGCCAGGTGATGATCGACGCGCTGGCGTCCGCCCCGTCCGGCGCCGACTGGCACGCGGAGTCCCTGCCCGCGCTGCGGGCGCGCCTCGCCGAGCCGGAGGGCACGTTCGCCGCGTTCGTCGTGGACCACCCGTCGCGGCCGGGCGCGCTGGCCGGTCTTGCGGCGGGCTCGCTGGAGTACCGGATCGGGCGGGCCGGCAATCCGCACGGGATGATCGGCTACGTCTTCAGCGTCGCGACCGACCCGGAGGCGCGGCGCCGGGGCCACGCGCGCGCCTGCATGGAGGGGCTGCTCGACTGGTTCCGCGCGCGGGGCGCCGGCTACGTCATGCTCACCGCGTCGGCGGACGCGGAGCCGCTGTACGCGTCGATGGGCTTCACGCGGGACGCCGACCCGTCGATGCGGCTGCTGCTCTGACCTGGTCAGACCTGCTTCAGAGGTCGGTGCGGCCCGGTGGGCAGCTCGGCCTTGATCTCGTCGCCGGGGCGGACCACGCCGCCTTCGCGGACGACGGTCATGATGCCGGCCTTGCGGACGATGCCGCCGTCCGCGTCCCGGCCGACGACCTCCCTGAGCAGGCCGTCCTGGAAGGCGTTGATCTGGAGGCAGGGGTTGCGCAGGCCGGTGACCTCCAGGACCGCGTCGGGGCCGAGGTGCAGCAGGGTGCCGGTGGGCAGGCCGAGCAGGTCGATGCCGCGGGTGGTGACGTTCTCGCCGAGTTCGCCGGGGCCGACCTCGTAGCCGGCCTCGCCGACCTCGGTGAACAGCTCCTCGTGGATGAGGTGGACCTGGCGGAGGTTGGGCCGGGTGGGGTCCTGCGCCATGCGGGAGCGGTGCTTGACGGTGGTGCCGGCGTGCACGTCGCCCTCGACGCCGAGGCCGGTCAGCAGGGTGATGCTGTCCCGGTTGGGTTTGGTGAAGGAGTACTTCCCGTTGCTGCTGACCGCCGTGACGATGCCGCTCATGCACCGACCCTAACCCCGCTCCGGCGCCCCCGTTAGGCTCGCGGCATGTCCTTGAAGAGCCTGACGTCGATCGAGAGCTGGCCCGTGCCGACCGCCGCGGCGGGGGTGGTGCGGGCCGACGGCACCGTGCTGGGTGTGCACGGGCCCGCCGGGCACCGCTTCCCGCTGGCCTCGGTCACCAAGCCGCTCGCCGCGTACGCGGTGCTCGTCGCCTACGAGGAGGGCGCGATCGAGCTGGACGAGCCGGCCGGGCCGCCCGGGGCGACGGTCCGGCACCTGCTGGCGCACACGTCGGGTCTCGCCTTCGACGAGCACCGTGCGAGTGGGGCGCCCGGGGAGCGGCGGCTGTACTCCAACGCCGGGTTCGAGGTGCTCGGGGACCATGTGGCGAAGGCGGCGGACATGCCGTTCGCGGAGTATGCGCGGCAGGCGGTGCTGGAGCCTCTCGGCATGACGGCCACGGTGCTGGACGGGTCTCCCGCCAAGGACGGCGTCTCCACCCTGGAGGACCTGCTGCGGTTCGCGGCGGAGGTGCAGGCGCCGCGGCTCCTCGACCCGCGCACGGTCGCTGAGGCGATGAGCGTGCAGTTCCCCGGCACGAAGGGGGTGCTGCCGGGGTACGGGCACCAGAACCCGAACGACTGGGGGCTCGGCTTCGAGATCCGCGACAGCAAGTCCCCGCACTGGACGGGCTCCGCCTCCTCGCCCCGCACCTTCGGCCACTTCGGCCAATCGGGCACCTTCCTGTGGATCGACCCGGCGGCTGGGGCGGCCTGCGTCGCCCTGACCGACCGGGCCTTCGGCCCGTGGGCCGCGGAGGCATGGCCTCCCTTCACGGACGCGGTGCTGGCGGAGCTGTAGGGGGCGTTTCGCAGCCCGGCGCAGCGGGGTGCCTCCCCCAAGCTCTTCGAGCAGGGGGTACCCCCAGCGCCCACCCGTGCCGCCCCAGCGGCACGACTGCCCGCAGCTACGGCGGCTGGGCGGCCGACGTGACTGCAACGCCCCAGGGGCGCGGGGAACTGCGCGACCAGCCACGACGTGGCCGCACCCGAGAGACGGCCTCAGGGGGCTAGGACATCTCCCAGATGAGTAGCTCCGCCGGTGTTGAAGCGAGCGCCTCCACCCCCACCTCGCCGGTGAGGCGGACCGCGTCGCCGGGGGTCAGTTCGGCGCCGGCCAGCGAGACGCCGCCGCGCACCACGTGGACGTAGGCGTGCCCCGCATCCGGCACCGCCGTGCGCTCGCCCGCGGACAGGCGTCGTACGTGCAGCATCGCCCCCGCCTCCGGGACGGCGTACGGCGTGGAGTCGGCGATGCCGCGCACGATCTCGTAGGCGGGGTCGCCGCCCGGCTCGCGCGGCGCCAGCCACATCTGGACGAAGGCCAGCGGCAAGGGCCCGGCGTTGCGCTCGACGTGCCGCACCCCGGCAGCCGCGCGAAGGCGCTGCACGTCACCGGGGCGCACGACACTCTCGTGCCCCGCCGAGTCGCGATGCGTCAGCTCGCCCTCGATCACCCACGTCACGATCTCGGTGTGGCTGTGCGGGTGCTCGTCGAACCCGGCGCCGGGCGCCAGCAGCTCCTCGTTGCAGGCGATCAACGCGCCGAAGCGGAGGTTGTCGGGGTCGTAGTGCGGCCCGAAGGAGAAGGCGTGCCGCGTCTCGATGCCGGCCCCCGGCTCCCCTCCCGGATAGCGCTCACCGGCGCGGCGTAGGTCCATCACGCCGCCCACGGTAGACCCGGCCGCCCACCCGGCCGTCCCGATAAGGCACTCTTGTCCCCGTGCCCGAACCAGAGACCAGCAGGCCCGACGCCGCGGCGCGGCCCGTCCACCCGCACGCCGCGACCCTGAAGCGCCTGGAGCAGTCGTCCGGTTCGCTCGCCGCGCAGGCCATCGCGCGGATGGACGAGACGCTGTCCTGGTACCGGGCGATGCCGCCGGAGAACCGTTCCTGGATCGGCCTCGTCGCCCAGGCGGGCATCGCCGCGTTCACCGAGTGGTTCCGGCGTCCGGACGCCCCCCAGGCCATCTCCACGGACGTGTTCGGCACCGCGCCGCGCGAGCTGACGAGGGCGATCACGCTGCGCCAGACCGTGGAGATGGTGCGCACCACCATCGAGGTGATGGAGAGCGCCATCGACGAGGTGGCCGCGCCCGGCGACGAGAGCGTGCTGCGCGAGGCGCTCCTGGTCTACGCCCGGGAGATCGCCTTCGCCACCGCCCAGGTCTACGCCCAGGCCGCCGAGGCCCGAGGCGCCTGGGACGCCCGCCTGGAGTCCCTGGTGGTGAACGCCGTACTGAGCGGCGAGGCCGACGAGGGCGCCGTCTCCCGGGCCGCCGCGCTGGGCTGGAACTCCCCCGAGCACGTGTGCGTGATCCTCGGCACCGCGCCCGACGGCGACTCGGAGCTGACCGTGGAGGCGATCCGGCGCGCCTCCCGGCACGCCAAGCTCCAGGTGCTGACCGGGGTGCTCGGCGACCGCCTGGTGGTGATCGCGGGCGGCAGCGACAACCCGCTGGCGGTGGCGCGGTCGCTGATCGGGCCGTTCGCGCCGGGCCCGGTGGTGGCCGGTCCCGTGGTGCCGGACCTGCTCGCCGCCACCCGCTCCGCGCAGGCCGCCGCCGCCGGGCTCAAGGCGTGCACCGCCTGGCAGGACGCCCCCCGCCCGGTCCTCGCGGACGATCTGCTGCCGGAGCGCGCCATCGCCTCCGATCCCTCGGCGCGCGAGCAGTTGGTGGAGGAGATCTACAGACCGCTGGAGGAGGCGGGGGCGGCGCTCCTGGAGACCCTGAGCGTCTATCTGGAGCAGGCGAGCAGCCTGGAGGGCGCCGCCCGGATGCTGTTCGTTCACCCGAACACCGTGCGCTACCGGCTCCGACGTGTGACTGACGTCACCGGATGGTCGCCCTCTGATGTACGGTCTGCCTTCACCCTGCGGATCGCGCTCATCCTGGGGCGTCTGGCCGACGGGGACTCGCAGCTCTAGCTTTTTGTACGGGGTCCACAAAACCCTCTCCCGTTCTTCGTCCCTGTCCCCACGGGCGGTCATGGCCGTCCTCAAGAGAGAGTGTGAAGGTGCTCGTACTCGTCGCTCCCGGCCAGGGCGCTCAGACGCCCGGCTTCCTGACTGACTGGCTCGGCCTTCCCGGTGCCGCGGACCGCGTCGCCGCGTGGTCCGACGCCATCGGACTCGACCTCGCCCACTACGGGACCGAGGCCGACGCGGAGGAGATCCGCGACACGGCCGTGGCCCAGCCGCTCCTCGTGGCCGCCGGACTGCTGTCCGCCGCCGCCCTCGGCGACCTCGCCGGCATCGCGCCCGGCGCCGTCGCGGGACACAGCGTCGGCGAGATCACCGCCGCCGCCTTCGCGGGCGTCCTGGACGACACCGCCGCGCTGCGCCTGGTGCGCCGCCGGGGCCTGGCGATGGCCGAGGCCGCCGCGGTGACCGAGACCGGCATGTCGGCGCTGCTCGGCGGCGACCCGGAGACCAGCGTCGCCCACCTGGAGCGGCTCGGCCTGACCGCGGCGAACGTCAACGGCGCCGGCCAGATCGTCGCGGCCGGCACCCTGGAGCAGCTCGCCGCGCTGAACGACGACAAGCCCGAGGGCGTGCGCAAGGTCGTGGCCCTGAAGGTGGCCGGCGCCTTCCACACCCCGCACATGGCGCCGGCGGTGGAGGCGCTCGCCGAGGCGGCGCGGGAGCTGACCCCGGCCGACCCGAAGGTGACGTACGTCTCCAACCGGGACGGGCAGGCGATCGCCTCCGGCGCCGAGGTGCTCGAGCGGCTGGTCGGCCAGGTGGCCAACCCGGTCCGCTGGGACCGGTGCATGGAGACCTTCCGGGAGCTGGGCGTCACCGCGCTCATCGAGGTGTGCCCGGGCGGCACGCTGACCGGGCTCGCCAAGCGCGCGCTGCCCGGCGTGAAGACGCTCGCGCTGAAGACCCCCGCCGATCTCGATGCCGCTCGCGAGCTGATCGCAGAGGCCTCGACCGCCGCCGCCGACGCGGTCGGCGCCTGACTAGGAGCCCGAGATCATGTCGAAGATCAAGCCCAGCAAGGGCGCCCCGTACGCGCGCATCATCGGCGTCGGCGGCTACCGCCCGACGCGGGTGGTGCCCAACGAGGTGATCCTGGAGACGATCGACTCCTCCGACGAGTGGATCCGCTCCCGCTCCGGCATCGAGACGCGGCACTGGGCCTCCCCGGAGGAGACCGTCGCCGCGATGTCCGTCGAGGCGTCCGGCAAGGCCATCGCGGACGCCGGGATCGACGCGACGCAGATCGGCGCCGTGGTCGTCTCGACGGTGTCGCACTTCAGCCAGACCCCGGCCGTCGCGACCGAGATCGCGGACAAGCTGGGCACGGACAAGGCCGCCGCCTTCGACATCTCCGCGGGCTGCGCCGGCTTCGGCTACGGGCTGACGCTGGCCAAGGGGATGATCGTCGAGGGCTCGGCGGAGTACGTGCTCGTCATCGGCGTGGAGCGGCTGAGCGACCTCACCGACCTGACCGACCGGGCCACCGCCTTCCTGTTCGGCGACGGCGCCGGCGCGGTCGTGGTCGGCCCGTCGCAGGAGCCGGCCATCGGCCCCACGGTGTGGGGCTCGGAGGGCGACAAGTCCGAGACCATCAAGCAGACGGTGCCGTGGGACCGCTTCAGGCTCGGCGACGTCTCCCAGCTCCCGCTCGACGCCGACGGCAACGTGAAGTTTCCCGCCATCACGCAGGAGGGCCAGGCGGTCTTCCGCTGGGCCGTCTTCGAGATGGCGAAGGTCGCGCAGCAGGCCCTCGACGCGGCCGGGATCAGCGCGGACGACCTCGACGTCTTCATCCCGCACCAGGCCAACGTGCGGATCATCGACTCGATGGTGAAGACGCTGAAGCTGCCCGAGCACGTCACGGTCGCCCGTGACATCCGCACCACCGGCAACACCTCGGCCGCCTCGATCCCGCTCGCGATGGAGCGGCTCCTGGCGACCGGCGAGGCGAAGAGCGGCGACACCGCGCTCGTCATCGGCTTCGGGGCGGGTCTCGTCTACGCCGCCACGGTCGTTACCCTCCCCTAGGCACTCCGTGCCGGATTCCCTGCGAACCCGGCACGGCCCCCCGTGTCACCCACCGTATGGATCACCGAAGAAGGAGCGCCAACATGGCCGCCACCCAGGCAGAGATCGTCGAAGGTCTCGCCGAGATCGTGAACGAGATCGCCGGCATCCCGGTCGAGGACGTCCAGGTGGACAAGTCCTTCACCGACGACCTGGACGTCGACTCGCTGTCCATGGTCGAGGTCGTCGTCGCCGCCGAGGAGCGCTTCGACGTGAAGATCCCCGACGAGGACGTCAAGAACCTCAAGACCGTCGGCGACGCGACCGACTACATCCTCAAGCACCAGGCCGCCTGAGCCTCCGCTCAGCCGGCAGGCCGTCAGGCCCCGCCACCCGGCGGTGGCGCCGTACGAATCCCGATCTCGTTGGAGAAAGAATTCCCGTGAACTCGACCAATCGCACCGTGGTCGTCACCGGTATCGGCGCAACCACACCGCTGGGTGGCGACGCGGCCTCCACCTGGGAGGGCCTGGTCGCCGGACGTTCCGGTGTCAAGCCCCTCACCCAGGACTGGGCCGCCGACCAGGCGGTCCGCATCGCGGCCACGGCCGCCGTCGACCCTTCCGAGGTCATCCCGCGTCCGCAGGCCCGCCGCCTGGACCGCTCGGCGCAGTTCGCGCTGATCGCCGCCAAGGAGGCGTGGAAGGACGCCGGCTTCACCGCGCGCGCCGACGAGGGCGGCGAGGTGGACGCCGACCGGCTCGGCGCGGTCATCGCCTCCGGCATCGGCGGCGTGACGACCCTCCTCGACCAGTACGACGTGCTGAAGGACAAGGGCGTCCGCCGCGTCTCCCCGCACACCGTCCCCATGCTCATGCCGAACGGCCCGTCGGCCAACGTCGGCCTGGCCGTGGGCGCCCGCGCGGGCGTGCACACCCCGGTCTCGGCCTGCGCGTCGGGCGCCGAGGCCATCGGCTACGCCATCGAGATGATCCGCACCGGCCGCGCCGACGTGGTCGTGGCCGGCGGCACCGAGGCGGCGATCCACCCGCTGCCCATCGCCGCGTTCGGCAACATGATGGCGATGTCCAAGAACAACGACGACCCCGAGGGCGCCTCCCGCCCCTTCGACACCGCCCGGGACGGCTTCGTGCTCGGCGAGGGCGCGGGCGTCCTGGTCCTGGAGTCCGCCGAGCACGCCGCCGCGCGCGGCGCCCGCGTCTACGCGGAGGCGGTCGGCCAGGGCATCTCCGCCGACGCCCACGACATCGTGCAGCCGGAGCCGGAGGGCCGCGGCATCTCGCACGCCCTGCAGAACCTGCTCGACCGCACCGACCTGGACCCGGCCGAGATCGTGCACGTCAACGCGCACGCCACCTCGACGCCGGCCGGTGACATCGCCGAGCTGAAGGCGCTGCGCAAGGTCTTCGGCGACGACGTGGACCACATGGCCGTCTCCGGCACCAAGTCGATGACCGGCCACCTCCTCGGCGGCGCGGGCGGCGTGGAGTCGGTGGCCTCGGTGCTCGCCCTGTACCACCGGGTGGCGCCGCCGACCATCAACGTCGTGAACCTCGACCCGGAGGCCGAGGCCAACGCGGACATCGTGCGCGACGAGGCCCGCAAGCTGCCGGTGGAGGGCCGCATCGCCGCCATCAACGACAGCTTCGGCTTCGGCGGGCACAACGTGGTGCTGGCGTTCCGCTCGGTCTGACCGACGTCATGCGGGTGAGGCCCCCACCGGGTGACCGGCGGGGGCCTCTTCCATGTCCGCGACGGGGCTCAGACGACCTGGTGGAGCCAGCGCACCGGGGCGCCCTCGCCGGCGTGGCGGAAGGGTTCGAGTTCGTCGTCCCAGGGCTTGCCGAGGAGGCGGGCGACCTCGGCCTCCAGGTCGGTCTCGCCGCGCTGGGCGCGGACCAGGGCGGCGCGCAGCCGGTCCTCGGGGATCAGGATGTCGCCGTGGACGCCGGTGACGGCGTGGTAGATGCCGAGGTCGGGCGTGCAGCTGTACCGCTCGCCCTCGGCGCCGGCGGTGGGCTCCGCGGTGACCTCGAAGCGCAGCAGATGCCAGCCGCGCAGCGCGGAGGCGAGCTTGGAGGCGGTGCCGGCCTGGCCCTGCCAGGAGAACTCCGCGCGCCAGGTGCCGGGCGCGGCGGGCTGTCGGATCCAGTCCAGGCTGACGCGGGTGCCGAGCACCCCGGCGACGGCCCACTCGACGTGCGGGCACAGCGCGCGCGGCGCGGAGTGCACGTACAGGACTCCACGTGTCGTCACCGGGACCTCCGGGCTGAGCGGGACTTCTCGGCCGTGACCGGGCGGGTCACGTGCTGCGAGGCTACCGTGCGGCGGCGCGAGGAGGGTGACGTACCGTCGGTCCCGCGGCGGGGAAAGCGCCGTCATTCACCCGGCAGGACGCCTGTACGGGTGTGAGACGGGTGTGAGACACCCCATGCCGGTCCGATTGCGGCCTCCGGGAACCCTCACGCTGTGTCATGGGTTCAGGTGGTGGAGGCGTTTGGCGACAGATGGGACCGGTATGGGTGTCGGGACAGGGTGGCGGGCGCGGGCCGCGTGCGGGATGGTGGCCGCCGTCGCGCTGGGAGCGGCCGGCTGCACCGCCGGCGGCGACTCCCCCGGCTCGGGCGGCTCCGGGGCGCGCAAGCCGTCCGCGTCGCCCACCCCGGCCTGGGACACCCGGCCCGGCTCGGTGGCCGCGGTCGGCGACTCCATCACCCGCGGCTTCGACGCCTGCACGATCCTGTCGGACTGCCCGGACGTCTCCTGGGCGACCGGTTCCAGCGCGCGGGTGGACAGCCTCGCGGTGCGGCTGCTCGGCGGGGCGGGGGCGACGGCGCACAGCTGGAACTACGCGGTGACCGGGGCCCGGATGGCGGACCTGGCCGGGCAGGTCTCCCGGGCGGCGGCGCACCGCCCGGAGCTGGTCGCGGTGATGGCGGGGGCCAACGACGCGTGCCGCGCCTCGGCCTCCGCGATGACGCCGGTGGCCGACTTCCGTGCCCAGTTCACCGAGGCGATGCGCACCCTGCGGACGCGGCTGCCGAAGGCGCAGGTGTACGTGGCGAGCATCCCGGACCTGAAGCGGCTGTGGTCCGAGGGCCGCACCAACGCGCTGGGCAAGCAGGTGTGGAAGCTGGGCATCTGCCCGTCGATGCTGGGCGACGCGGACGCGCTGGACGCGGCGGCGACCCAGCGGCGGAACACGGTGGCGGACCGGGTGGACGCCTACAACGACGTGCTGCGCGAGGTCTGCGAGAAGGACGTCCGGTGCCGCACGGACGGGGGCGCGGTCAACGCGTACCGGTTCGGCACCGACCAGTTGAGTCACTGGGACTGGTTCCATCCGAGCGTCGACGGACAGGCCCGGCTGGCCGAGATCGCCTACCGGGCCGTGACGAGGCGTTCCTGACCCGCTGTGCGGGGACCCGCCGTGTCCTAGAGTTCCGCACATGAACGAACTCTTCGGCACACTTTCCGACGGCACCCCTGTCCATCGCTGGATTCTGGAGCGCGCCGGGGTGCGGGTGCGGATCCTGTCGTACGGCGGGATCGTGCAGTCGGTGGAGGTGCCCGACCGGCACGGGGTGAGCGCCGACGTGGTGCTGGGGTTCGCCGGCCTGGAGGGCTATCTGGCGCACCCGGAGCCCTACTTGGGCGCCCTGGTGGGGCGCTACGCCAACCGCATCGCGGGCGGGCGCTTCCCGCTGGACGGGCGGACGTACGCGCTGGCGCACAACAACGGGCCGAACACGCTGCACGGCGGGGAGCGCGGCTTCGACAAGCGCGTGTGGGACGTGGCGCCGGTCGAGCACGGGGTACGGCTGAGCCGGGTCAGCCCGCACGGCGAGGAGGGCTTCCCGGGGCGCCTGGAGCTGGCGGTGACCTACACGCTGGACGAGCGGGGCGCGCTGCGCATCGCCTACGAGGCGGTCACCGACGCGCCCACGGTGTGCAACCCGACCAACCACAGCTACTTCCACCTGGGCGGGCCGGGTTCTGGGCACGCGGGCGGGCACGAGCTGCGGCTCGCGGCGTCCGCGTACACGCCGGTGGACGACGCGCTGATCCCCTTGGGCGGGCCCGATGACGTGACGGGCACGCGGTTCGACTTCCGGCAGTCCCGGAAGGTCGGGTCGGGGTACGACCACAACTTCGTCCTGGACAAGGGGGTGACGGAGGCGGCCGTGGAGGTGGCCGAGCTGTACGACCCGGCGTCGGGGCGGGTGCTGACGGTGTCCACCACCGAGCCGGGGCTCCAGCTCTACACCGCCGACCAGCTGGGCGAGCCGTTCGCCCCGGGCGACGGGATCGCCCTGGAGACCCAGCACTTCCCGGACTCGCCGAACCGGGCGGACTTTCCCAGCACGGTGCTGAGGCCGGGCTCGGTGTTCAGGTCGGAGACGGTGTACGGCTTCTCTGTGCGGTAGCCCCTCTCCCACCCAGCTGCGGGCAGTCGTGCCGCTGGGGCGGCACGGGTGGGCGCAGCGGCACCCCGTCGCGCCGGGCTGCGCCACGCCCCCCCGTAGTGCCGGGTTGCGCCACGATGCCGGGTGCGGGTGCGTCGTGGCTGGTCGCGCAGTTCCCCGCGCCCCTGGGGCGTTGCAGTCACGCCTGCCTGCATAGCTGCGGGCAGTCGTGCCGCTGGGGCGACCCCGTCGAAGGGGTGAGCCCCGGCCCGGGTGTCAGGGCCCGGGCCGGGGCTGTCTGAGAGGGCCTCGCCCTGGTTCAGACGGTAATCGGCGTGGTGATCCGGGGGTCGGTGATCGAGCGGCCGATTCGGACTTCGTACGAACCCTTCACAAACGCCCACGAGCCGGCCGCCTCGTCCCATACCTCGAAGGCGCGGCGGGGCAGGTCGAGGGTGACCTCGGTCCGTTCGCCGGGGCCGGCCTCGGCGACGGCGAAGCCGGCCAGCCAGCGGGCGGGGCGGGAGGCGTCGGGCTCGGCGGGGGCGAGGTAGACCTGGACGACCTCGCGGCCGGGCCGCTCACCGGTGTTGCGCAGCCGGACGGTGGCGGCGGTGCCGTCGAGGTCGGCCGACTCGTACTCCCAGTCGGTGTAGCCGAGGCCGTGGCCGAAGGGGTAGGCCGGGGTGCGGCCGGCCTGGTCCCAGGCGCGGTAGCCGATGAACACGCCCTCGCCGTAGTGGAGTTCACCGTTCTCCGGGGTCACCCGGGTGACCGGGGCGTCGGCCAGGTCGCCCCAGGTGGTGGGGAGCCGGCCGCCCGGCTCCTCCGCGCCGGTCAGCACGTCCGCCAGCGCCGCCCCGCCCTCCTGGCCGGGGAACCAGCCGAGCAGCACGGCGGCGACCTCCTCGCGCCAGGGCAGCTCCACCGGGGAGCCGGAGTTGACGACCACCACGGTGTTGGGGTTGGCGGCGGCGACCGCGCGGACCAGGTCGTCCTGGCGCCCCGGCAGCCGCAGGTCGGTGCGGTCGAAGCCCTCGGACTCGACGCGCTCGGTGGTGGCGACCACGACGACGGCCGTGTCGGCGGCGCGGGCGGCCTCGGCGGCCTCGGCGATCGCCGCGTCCGGGTCGAAGCGGGGCTCGGCGTGCGCGAGGGAGAAGGTGATCACCTTGGCCGGCAGGTCGTCGGAGAGCCGGATGAGGTGGTGCAGGGACACCTCGACCGGGACGCCCGCGGTGAGGTCGGCCTCGGCGCGGGACTCGGGGGCGCCGAACATCGCCTCGAAGGGGTCGTCCTTGGCGGGGCGCTGCACGTCGTCGAAGTACGTGGTCCCGTCGATGGTGAGGGTGAAGGCGCCCAGGCCCTTGATGCCGAAGGTGTGGGTGCCGCTCTCGCGCGGGGTGAAGGTGCCGGTCAGCTCGACGCTGTCCAGGCGGTCGTGGGTGACGCCCTCGGGGAGGTCGGAGCCCATCCACTGGATGTGCCCGCCGGGGACGGAGCCGGTGCCGATGACCTCCCCCGACGCGTCGCGGCAGACGGCGCGCAGGTCGAAGCCGGCGCCTGCGGCGGTCAGTTCGGTGTTCGGGTCGGCGCCGACGGAGTAGGTCAGGGTGCCCTCGGGCAGCGCGGCGGTGAGGCCGTCCAGCGGGGAGACCACGTGGTCGGGGAAGACGGTGGCGGAGCCGCCGCCGAGGACCCGGGCGTCGCGGGCGGCGGCGCCGCTGAGGGCGACCGTGCCGGGGCGCAGCGGGAGGGCGGGGCGCCCCGCGCGGGGCTCGTTGCGCACCAGGACGAAGGAGCGGCGGGCGATCTCCCGGGCCAGGGCCGGGCCGTCCACGGCGGCGGGCGGCTCGGCGACGGCGGGCTCGGTGCCGGCCAGGGCGCCGACGCGGGCGGCGAGGCGCAGCACGTTGCGCACGGCGGCGTCGACCTCGGCCTCGGTGACCTCGCCGTCCCGCACGGCGCGGGCCAGGGCGGCACCGTAGACCGTGCGCGGGCCCGGCATCGCGATGTCCAGGCCGCCGCGCAGGGCGCCGGTGGTGGAGCGGGCGGCCACCCAGTCGGAGACGTTGACCCCGTCGAAGCCCCACTCGCCGCGCAGCACGTCCTGCACGAGGTGGGTGTGCTCGGTCATCGTCGGCCCGTTGACCGAGTTGTAGGCCGTCATGACGCCCCACGGGCGGGCGTCGGCCACGATCGCTTCGAAGGGCGCGAGGTACAGCTCGCGCAGGGCGCGTTCGGAGACCAGGTTGTTCACGGTGAAGCGGTCGGTCTCGGCGTCGTTGGCCACGAAGTGCTTCACCGTGGTGCCGACCCCGCCGGACTGGACGCCGGCCACATAGCCGGAGCCGATGCGGCCGGTGAGGTACGGGTCCTCGCTGTACGCCTCGAAGTGCCGGCCGCCCAGCGGGGAGCGGTGCAGGTTGACGGTGGGGGCGAGCAGGACGTGCACGCCCTTGCGGCGGGCCTCCTGGGCGAGCAGCGCGCCGGCCCGGCGGGCGAGGTCCGGGTCCCAGGACGCGGCGAGCGCGGTCGGGGAGGGCAGCGCCACCGAGGGGTCGTCGGAGGTCCAGCGCACGCCGCGCACGCCGACGGGGCCGTCGGACATCACCAGGGAGGCCAGGCCGATCTCCGGCAGGGCGGGCAGGGTCCACATGTCCTGGCCGGACAGCAGCCCGGCCTTCGCGTCCAGGTCGAGCAGGCCGAGCGCCGCCTCGACGGCGGCCTCCCGGGCGCGGTCCTTCTCCTCTGCGTTCGCCGTCTGCGTCACGGCGGCACCTCCTCGTCGAAGCCCTTGGGACGGCACCATGGTGCACCCGTACCCTGGTGACCGGTAGGTTTCGTTATCGATCCGTGATATGAGACCTGTCCCGATCCCGTACGGTGACCACCATGACCACCAGGGCCAGAAGTGGGGAGCGGCGCGCGGAGATCGTGCGGGCCGCCCTGGAGGTGATCGCCGAGCGCGGTTACCGGGGCGCCAGTCTGGCCGCCGTCGCGGAGCGGGTGGGGCTGACCCAGCAGGGGCTCATGCACCACTTCCCGACCAAGGACGCGCTGCTCGTGGCGGTGCTGGACGAGCGCGACCACTGGGACGCCCTGCCCGCGGACCGGCTGCGGATGGACCTGCTGGGCGCGCTGGTGGAGTACAACGCGATGCGCCCGGGCGTCGTCCAGACCTTCTCGGCGCTGCTCGGGGAGAGCGTCACGGACGGGCATCCGGCCCGGCCGTTCTTCACCGAGCGCTACGGCCGGGTGCGGGCGACGATGGCGGAGCTGCTGCGCGCCGAGTACGGCGACCGCCTCCCCGGCGGCCTGCCGCCCGAGCGGGTGGCCCCGCTGCTGGTGGCGCTGCTCGACGGGTTGCAGTACCAGTGGCTGCTGGACCCGGGGGCGGTGGACATGGCGGCGGCGTTCCGGGACTTCATGGCGCTGCTCGGGGAGGCGCCCGGGGAGGCTCCCTAGGCCGTCTCGGGCGTGACCTGCGGGTTCTCCTCGTCGTCGCCCTCGCGGATCTCCTCGCCCAGCAGGTCGCGGGCAAGCAGCGTGGCCCCGGCGACCGCGCCCGGCATCAGGAAGACCGCGACGAAGGGCACCACGAAGGCGACGGCCAGCGGGGTGCCGAAGCCCCAGACCAGGGTGCGGCGGGAGCGGAGCAGCGCGAGGCGCTCGCGCAGTTCGACGCCGCGGCGCTGGAGGGCGACGGAGGCCAGCTCCTCGGTGAGGAAGAAGCCGGTGACGAAGAAGCCGAGCACCGGGACGACGGTCTGCCCGACGACCGGGACGAAGCCGAGGGCGAAGAGCAGCACGCCCCACACGGCGGCGCGGACCAGCACCCGCAGGCTGTCCCGGGCGGAGATCCACAGCTCGCGCCAGAGGGGCAGGTGCGACTCGGGGGCGGTGCCGTCCGGAGAGACGTCGCGGTCGACCCGCTCGGAGAGGTTCTCGTAGAACGGCTGGCCGACCAGGAGGGTGACGGCGGTGAAGGTGAGGACCGCCAGGAGCAGGGCGAGGGCGAAGAGGACGGCGGTCAGGAAGCCGCGGAACAGGCCGCCCCAGGGGCTCGCCCAGTCGTCGGCGAAGGGGGTCGCCCAGGCGGTGAAGTCCGCGCCCCAGAGCGCGAGGGCGACCAGGGCCGCGGCGTACAGAACGAGGGTGATCAGGCCCGGGAGCAGCCCGAAGCCGTAGCTCCTGCCGTGCCGGGCCACCCAGCGCTGGCCCTTCAGGAGATGGCCGAATCCCGCCCCAAGATCGCGCATGGGCGGAACTCTACCGGCGCCGCGCCCCCGCGGGGTGCGGGGGTGCGGGCCACAGGGGCGTCCTCAGACCAGGGTGACGGTGATGTTGCCGCAGGTCGCCTTGGAGTACGGGCAGACCTGGTGGGCCTTCTCCAGCAGGTCCTTGGCGGCCTCGGCGGAGACGTTGGGGATGCTCGCGGAGATCTCGACGATGATGCCGAAGCCCTCGTCGTTCTTGCCGATGCCGACCTTGGCGGTGACGGTCGAGCCGGAGACGTCGGCGCTCTCCTGGCGGGCGACGACGGCCAGGGCGCCCTGGAAGCAGGCGCTGTAGCCGGCGGCGAAGAGCTGCTCCGGGTTGGTGCCGGCGCCGCTGCCGCCCATCTCCTTCGGCGGGTTCACGACGACGTCGAGCTTGCCGTCGTCGGTGGCCACCCGGCCGTCGCGGCCGTTCTCGGCGGTGGCCACTGCGGTGTAGAGGACCTCGGACTGCGAAATGGGCATGTGGTTGCTCTTCCTCCTCGGTCCGCCGTGACTCGCGCCCACGACCACGACGGATTTCGGAACGACGCTACCGCATGCCGGAAACGCTCGGGAAGCGCGCTCAGGGAGGGCTCAGAGCTTGACGATCATCTTGCCGGTGTTGTCGCCGCGCAGGACGCCGAGGAACGCCTCCAGGTTGTTCCCGATGCCCTCGACCACGGTCTCGCGGTACTTCAGCTCGCCGGAGCGGACCCAGGGGCCGACCTCCTGGACGAACTGCTGCTGGAGGTCGTAGTGGTCGCCGACCAGGAAGCCCTCGATCCGGCCGCGGGTCTGGATGAGGCGGGCCAGGTTCTTCGGTCCTGGGGCGGGCTCGGTGGCGTTGTAGACGGAGATCGCGCCGCAGATGGCGACGCGGCCGTCCCGGTTCAGGGAGCCGATGGCCGCCTCCAGGTGGTCGCCGCCGACGTTGTCGAAGTAGACGTCGACGCCGTCGGGCGCGGCGGCGCGCAGCTGCTCGCTCACCGGGCCGTTCTTGTAGTTGAAGGCGGCGTCGAAGCCGTACTCCTCGGTGAGCAGCTTGACCTTCTCGTCCGAGCCGGCCGAGCCGACGACCCGGGAGGCGCCCTTGAGCCGGGCGATCTGCCCGACCTGGCTGCCGACCGCGCCCGCCGCGCCGGAGACGAAGACGCTGTCGCCCTCCTTGAAGGAGGCGGTACGCAGCAGCCCCGCGTAGGCGGTGAGGCCGGTCATGCCGAGCACGCCGAGGTACGTGGAGAGCGGGGCGGCGTCCGGGTCGACCTTGACGGCGTTCTTGGCGTCCACGGCGGCGTACTCGCGCCAGCCGAAGAAGTGCAGGACGTGGTCGCCGACGGCGATGCCCTCGGCGTCGGAGGCGACGACCTCGCCGACCGCGCCGCCCTGCATGACCTTGTCCAGCTCGAAGGGGTCGACGTAGGACTTGGCGGCGCTCATCCGGCCGCGCATGTAGGGGTCGACGGAGACGTACTCGTTGCGCACCAGCACCTGGCCGGGGCCCGGGGTGGGGACGTCGGCCTCGACCAGGGCGAAGTTCTCGGGCGTGGGCACGCCGACGGGGCGGCTCTTCAGGTGCCATTCACGGTTGACGTCGGGCATGGGGGTCCGCCTCTCGCATGGTTCAAATATCTTTCAGTACCTGAAACAACCATGCTCCTGCATATTTCACCTTGTCAAACACCTCGGTACCCTGAGCGCATGGCCGCCACCCCGCACGGAAGTACCCGCAGACCCGACGCCCTCACCCTCGAGGTCGTCGAGCTGATCGGCGAGGCCGTGGCCCGCTTCCACGCGGAGTACGAGGAGGCGGCGGCGGCCCAGTCCCTCACCGGCGCGCAGGCGAGGCTCCTGAGCCTGCTCTCCCTGGAGCCCCTCCCGATGCGCCGCCTGGCCCGCAAACTGCGCTGCGAGCCGTCCAACGTGACCGGCATCGTGGACCGCCTGGAGACGCGCGGCCTGGTCGAGCGCCGCCCCGACCCGGCCGACCGCCGCGTGAAGGTCGCGGCGGTCACGGAGGAGGGCCGCCGCACCGCCCGCGCCCTCCGCGACTCCCTGCGCTTCGCCCGGGAGCCGCTGGCGGGCCTGTCGGAGCCGGAACGGGTCGCGCTGCGGGACGCGCTGCGGAGGATGGTGGACGCGTCCGGGGAGTGAGCCCTCCGGTCAGGACGGCTGGACCGCGTCGAAGACGGCGAGGGCCTCGGCAGGGTCGGGGCTCACCAGGCGGTCCAGGCCCGCCGCGGTGATGCCGGCCCAGCGGGCGGCCCTCGGCCACATGCGTTCCTCGAAGGTGCGGAGCACCTCGGCCAGGTCGTCGTCGGCGGCTGCGGCGAGCAACTCGGCCAGTTCCGCGCCCTCCAGCATGGCGAGGTTCGCGCCCGCGCCCAAGGGGGGCATCAGGTGCGCGGCGTCGCCGAGCAGGGTGACGCCCCGGGTGTGCGGCCAGGTGTGGCCGACGGGCAGGACGTGGAGGGGGCGCGGGGTGAAGGCGGTGCCGTGGCGGAGGAGGTCGAGGGCCTCCGTGGTCCAGCCGTCGAAGAGGGCCAGCAGGGCGGCGCGCACCGCCTCGGGGTCGGCCGCGTCGAGGCGCCCGTGCCAGTCGGCGGGGGCGCGGAACTGGGCGTGCACCCGCACGTGGCCGCCGCTGTTGCGCTGGGCGACCAGGGAGCGGTTCACGCCGTACACCGCCAGTGAGCCGTCGCCGACCAGGCGGGCGAGGGCGGGGTGGCGGGTGTCGATGTCGTCCAGGTACGTCTCGACCGCGGTGACGCCGGTGTGGTGCGGCCGCACCGGGGAGAGGGCCGGGCGGGTGCGGGACCAGGCGCCGTCGGCGCCGATCACGAGGTCGTAGGTCTCCGAGCGGCCGTCGGCGAGGTCGACCCGTACGCCCTCCCCCGTCCCCGGCACGACCCGGGTCACCGACTGGCCCCAGCGGACCTCCAGGGGGCCGAGCAGCAGGTCGCGGAGGTGGCCGCGGTCGATCTCGGGGTTGGCCCGCTCGTCGGGGCGGGGTCGCCAGTCGCGCAGGACCGTGCCGTCCGGGGCCAGGATGCGCATGGCCTGGCCCTCGGGGCGGGACAGCGCCTCGAACTCCGCCAGCAGGCCCGCCTTCCGCAGGGCCAGTTGTCCCATCCCCTCGTGCAGGTCGAGCGCGCCGCCCGGCGGGCGGGCGTCGGGGGACGGGTCGCGTTCCAGGATCGTGACGGGGTGGCCGTGGCGGTGCATGACGCGGGCGAAGGTGAGGCCGGCCGGGCCGCTGCCGACCACGGCGATGCGGTGTCTCATGGCGATACACCGTATTGGCGGGAGACGGTGAAGCGCAACAGTACGGTGGGGCCATGACTGTCTGGGACCGGCCCGAGCCGCCGGCTCGCCCCGTGCCGCTCGACCGAGAGCGGATCGTCGCCGCCGCCGTTGCCCTCGCCGACGAGGGCGGGCTCGCGGAGGTGTCGCTGCGCAAGGTCGCCGCGCGGCTGAACGCGGGGCCGATGCGGCTGTACGGCTTCCTCGCCACCAAGGAGGAGCTGTTCGACCTCATGGTGGACGAGGTCAAGGCCGAGATCCTCCCCGAGGCCGAGGAGCCGCCCGGCGACTGGCGGGAGGCCCTGCGCGGCATCGCCCACCGGACCAGGCGGACCGCCCTGCGCCACCCCTGGCTGGCCGACCTGCTCGGCGGCCGGCCCGCCCTGGGCCCCAACGGCCTCGCCGTCACCGAGGCCACGCTCGCCGCCCTCGACGGCCTCGCCGACGCGGACACCGTGCTGCGCGCCACGGAGACCGTCAGCGCCTACACCACCGGCGCGATCCGGCGCGAGATCGCCGGCCTGCGGGCCGAACGCGACACCGGCCTGACCGACCGGGAGTGGCAGCGCGCCTCGGGGTCCCATGTGACGAGGCTGCTGGCCACGGGCCGCTTCCCGGCGCTGGCCAGGTTCGTGCACGAGGCGGCGGAGGTGGACGCCGAGACGACGTTCGCGACCGGCCTGGAGTGGGTCCTCGACGCCGTCGCGGCCAGGCTCGGAGAGCAGCCCGGCTGACCTCCCGTCAGGTGCACCACCACAGGAAGCGGTCGCAGGACTTCGTCGGGGACGGCTCCGGGGCCTGAGAGGTCGGCGGCGGGGTGGCGGGCGCCGCGGGGGGCGGGGTGGTGGCGCCGGCCGGCGGCGGGGCCTCGGCGGTCGTCGGCGCGGGGCGGTGCGGGGAGGCGGCCGGCGGGTCCGCGCGGGGCGGCTCGGTGGCGGAGGCGGCGGCGGACGCGCTCGCCGGGGCGGACGGCGACAGCGATGACGACGCGGACCCGGACGGGGTGGCCGAGGCGGCGGCCGTGGCGGTGGCCGCCCGTGTGCTGTCGGCCGCCGGGACCGCCGTGGCGCCCTGGGCGTCCTCGGGCGCGGGAGCGGCGGGGGTGGCCTCGGCCGCCGGCCGCGTCGGCTTCGAGCCCGGTCCGTCCAGGCCCAGTTCGGCCAGGCTCAGCGCGCCGGCCGCGAGGAGGAAGCCCGCGGTGACGAGCAGCGTGCGGCGGCGGCGCCTGCGGTGGGCGGCGGCCTTGCGGTCGCGGCGGCCCGGTTCGGGGGCCTCGGGCGGGGCGGGAGCGGGCTCCGGTGCCGGGGGCGCCCGTATGTGCGCGGGGGCCGGCGCGCCGCAACCCGGGCAGGCCAGGGCGCCGTTGAGGTGCCGACGGCACGGGTGGCAGTAGTCCATGACGCGGGAAGAGTAAGTTCCGGGACGGTTGCGGCTCCAGAGACGGCTGTGAAGGTTGTGTGGGAAACGTTGTCCCCGCCGGCCGAACAGGTCGCCGTGTCCCGGGCATTGACACCCCCGCCGCGCTCTCCTTACTGTCACGCCAGCATTTCGAACGAGTGACGAGATATCGAACAACATGAGCCAGAGCGAGGGGACGCCGCCGTGCGCATCACCGGGATCAGCACACACGTGGTCGGGACGCCGTGGCGGAACCTGACCTACGTCCAGGTGCACACCGACGAGGGGCTCACGGGGGTCGGCGAGACCCGGATGCTGGGGCACACCGACGCCCTCCTCGGCTACCTCAAGGAGGCCGAGGCCAACCACATCGCGGGCTCCGACCCGTTCGCCGTCGAGGACCTGGTGCGCCGGATGAAGTACGGCGACTACGGGCGGGCCGGCGAGATCGTGATGTCCGGCATCGCCGTCATCGAGATGGCGTGCTGGGACGTCAAGGGCAAGGCGCTCGGCGTGCCCGTGTGGCAGCTGCTCGGCGGGAAGGTGACCGACCGGGTCAAGGCGTACGCCAACGGCTGGTACACCACCGAGCGGACGCCCGAGGCGTACCACGAGGCCGCTCGCGCGGTGGTGGCCCGGGGGTACCGGGCGCTGAAGATCGACCCGTTCGGCACCGGGCACTTCGAACTCGACCACGAGCGGACCCGGTACGCCGTCTCGCTCATCGAGGCCGTGCGGGACGCCATCGGGCCCGAGGCCGAGCTGATGCTGGAGATGCACGGCCGCTTCTCCCCCGCCACCGCGATCCGGCTGGCCCGCGAGCTGGCGCCGTACCGGCCGGCCTGGCTGGAGGAGCCGGTGCCGCCGGAGAACCTGAAGGCGCTGAGGAAGGTCGCCGAGCGGGTGGACCTGCCGATCGCCACCGGCGAGCGCATCCACGACCGGATCGAGTTCCGGGAGCTGTTCGAGGACCAGTCGGTGGACATCATCCAGCCCGACGTCGGCCACATCGGCGGCATCTGGGAGACCCGCAAGCTCGCCGCCACCGCCGAGGCCCACTACACGCTGGTCGCCCCGCACAACGTGGGCGGCCCGGTGCTCACCGCCGCCAGCCTGCAAGTCGGCTTCACCACGCCGAACTTCAAGGTCCTGGAGCACTTCAACGACTTCGCCGACGCGGAGATCAAGGACGTGGTCAAGGGCGCCCCGCAGGTCGACCCGGAGGACGGCTGCTTCCACCTCTCCGACGCCCCCGGGCTCGGCGTCGAGCTGGACGCCGACGCGGCGGCCGAATTCCCGCAGCAGCAGGCCCGGTTCGACCTGTGGGCCGAGGGCTGGGAGCGGCGCCGGCCGGCGGCGGGGCGGGCGTGAGCGGGGTCGCCGTCGTCCTGGACGCGCCAGGTCGGCACCGGCTGGTCCGGCACGAGCCGCGCGAACCCGGGCCCGGCGAGGCGCTGGTGCGGGTGCACGCCGTGGGGATCTGCGGCAGTGACCGGGAGGTGTACCAGGGCAGCCGGCCGGCGGCGTACGTGCGGTACCCCGTCACGCCGGGCCACGAGTGGTCCGGCACCGTGGACCGGGTCGGGGACGGCGTGCCCGCGGGCCTCGTCGGGCGCAAGGCGGTCGGCGAGGGGTTCCGCAACTGCCAGGTGTGCGCGCGCTGCCACGCCGGGGAGACCACGCTGTGCACCGCCGGGTACGCCGAGACCGGGTTCACCGAGCCCGGCGCCATGGCCGCCACCCTCACCCTGCCGGCCCGGCTGCTGCACCCCCTGCCCGACGACGCCGACCTCGGGGCCGCCGCCCTCCTGGAGCCCGCCGCCTGCGTGGCCGCCGCCGCGCTGAAGGCGGACGCCCGGCCCGGGGAGCGGGTCGCCGTGGTCGGGACCGGCACGCTCGGCATGCTGGCCGTGCGGTTCCTCGCCGCCGCCTCCCCCGCCGAGCTGCTGGTGGTCGGGGTGGACCGGCGGCGGGCCCCGCTGGCCGAGCGGTTCGGCGCGACCGGCTTCCGTACGACGGACCAGCCGCTGCCCGCCGACTTCGACGTGGTCGTGGAGGCCGCCGGCTCCCCCGACGCGGCCGGCGTCGCGGCCGGGCTGCTGCGGCGGGGCGGGCGGCTGGTGCTGACCGGGCTGCCGGCGCCCGGCGGGGGCGGCCTCGACCCGGCAGACCTGGTGCTGCGGCAGCTGGAGGTGCGCACCGTCTTCGGGGCGCCGCCGCACGCCTGGGCGCACGCGGTGCGGATGTTCGCCGCCGGGCTGCTCGACCCGCTGCCGCTGGTGACGCACGAGCTGCCGCTCGCCGAGTTCCCGCACGCCATCGACCTGGTCGGCTCCGGTGATCCGGGGGTCGGCAAGGTGCTGCTGCGCCCCTGAGCCGTACGCAGGTGACCGCCCCGGGAGCGGGCGCCGCACCCCGTTCCGAGAACCGAACGCGAAGGACCCGCCCGTGACCGACCGCACTCAAGACACCCCCCGCAGACCCGGCGAGCCCGCCCTCACCGCCCTGGGCCTCGCCGCCCCCGCCCCCGACCCCGCCGACGCCTCCCCGCACGCCTTCCCGGGCGGCGGACGCTGGCGCACCGAGGTGCCCTCCTGCGAGGGCCCGGAGGCGCTGGCCGTCGTGCTCGCGGAGGCCGACCGCCTCGACGTGCCGGTGCACCGCATCAGCCAGGGCAGCGGCGTGTGGATGCTGACCGACGCCGAGATCACCGAGATGGCCGGCGCCACCGCCGAGCGCGGCATCGAGCTGTGCCTGTTCACCGGCCCGCGCGGCACCTGGGACACCGGCGGCTCGGTGCGCACCGACTCCGGCGGGGCGGGCCCCCGCGCCCGGGGGCACGACGCGCTCGCCGGGTGCGTCGAGGACGCCGTGCGCGCCACCGGACTGGGTGTGGGGTGCCTGCTGGTCGCCGACGAGGGCGTGCTGTGGACCCTGCACCGGGCGCGGGAGGCCGGGCTGCTCCCGGCGGACACCACGCTGAAGCTGTCCGCGCTGGTCGGGCCGGTCAACCCGGCGTCGTACGCGGTGTACGAGGGGCTCGGCGCCGACTCCGTCAACGTGCCGAGCGACCTCACGCCGGCCCATCTCACCGAGATCCGGCGGGTGTCGGCGGCGCCGATGGACCTGTACATCGAGGCGCCCGACGACCTCGGCGGCTTCGTGCGGATGTACGAGGTGGCCGAGCTGATCCGGCGCGGGGCGCCGCTGTACCTGAAGTTCGGCCTCGCCAAGGCGCCCGGGATCTACCCGTACGGCCACCACCTGCGCGAGGCGGCGCTGGCCTCGGCGCGGGAGCGGGTGCGCAGGGGCAGGCTCGCCCTCGATCTGCTGGCCCGGCACGGGGCGGACGGCGGCATGGCGCCGCTGGGCGACCGGACCCCGCCCCGGCTCAAGCGCTTTCCCCCGCCGTCGCCGTGAGATGCCGTCATAACGTTACCGAAACCGCCTTCACAAAAGACGACACGACCGCGCACAATCCACCACACCTGAGCCCTGCACTCTCAGCCCTGCACTCACATCAAGGATGATGATCATGCGCAACCGCAGAGCCGCACTCGCCGCCGTCGCCACCGCCGCCTCCCTCGCCCTCACCCTGTCCGCCTGCGGGCAGGACAGCGAGGGCGGCAGCGAGGAGGGCAAGGGGGACGCCAAGGGCGCCACCGTCGGCATCGCGATGCCGACCAAGTCCTCCGAGCGCTGGATAGCCGACGGCAACAACGTCGTGAAGGCGCTGGAGTCCAAGGGCTACAAGACCAAGCTGGTCTACGGCGAGGACGACCCGGACCAGCAGGTCTCGCAGATCGAGAACCTGATCACGCAGGGCGTCAAGGCGCTGATCGTCGCGGCGATCGACAACAAGTCGCTCAACAACGTGCTCCAGCAGGCCAAGGACGCCGACATCCCGGTCATCTCCTACGACCGCCTGATCCTGGGCACCAAGAACGTCGACTACTACGCCTCCTTCGACAACGAGAAGGTCGGCGAGCTGCAGGGCACCTACATCCTGGACAAGCTCGGCCTGAAGGACGGCAGCAAGAAGGGCCCGTTCAACCTCGAGCTGTTCGCCGGCTCCAACGACGACAACAACACCCGCTACTTCTTCCAGGGCGCGATGAGCGTCCTCCAGCCGTACATCGACAAGAAGCAGCTCGTCGTCCGCTCCGGGCAGACCGCCCTCAACCAGGTCACCACCCTGCGCTGGGACGGCGGCACCGCCCAGAAGCGCATGGACGACGTCCTCACCTCGTCCTACAAGAGCCAGCGCGTCGACGCCGTACTCTCCCCCTACGACGGCATCTCCATCGGCATCCTCTCCGCCCTGAAGTCGGACGACTACGGCTCCGCGAAGAAGCCGCTGCCGGTCGTCACCGGGCAGGACGCCGAGGTCGCCTCGGTGAAGTCGATCATCGCCGACGAGCAGTCGATGACCGTCTACAAGGACACCCGGCAGCTCGCCAAGGTCTCCGTCGACATGGTCGACGCGCTGCTGACCGGCAAGAAGCCCGAGGTCAACGACACCAAGACGTACGACAACGGCGCCAAGGTCGTGCCCTCCTACCTGCTCGACCCGGTCGCCGTCGACAAGGCCAACTACCAGAAGGTCGTGGTCGACTCCGGCTACCTCAAGGCGAGCGACCTCAAGTAACGACCGGCTACGAGGGATTGGAAGGCACCACCATGGCGGGACCCGTCCTGGAGATGCGCTCGATCGTCAAGACCTTCCCCGGCGTCAAGGCACTGTCGGACGTCACGCTGACCGTCCGCCCTGGCGAGGTCCACGCCATCTGCGGGGAGAACGGCGCCGGCAAGTCGACGCTGATGAAGGTGCTGTCGGGCGTCCACCCGCACGGCACGTACGAGGGGGAGATCCTCTTCGAGTCGCAGCCCTGCGCGTTCAAGGACATCAGGGCCAGCGAGCAGCAGGGCATCGTGATCATCCACCAGGAGCTGGCCCTGGTGCCCTACCTCTCCCTCGCGGAGAACATCTTCCTCGGCAACGAGCACGCCACCCGCGGCCTCATCGACTGGCGGGAGACGCTGCGGCACGCCGCCGAACTGCTGCGCCGGGTCGGCCTCGACGACCACCCCGAGACCCGGGTGGCGGACATCGGGGTCGGCAAGCAGCAGCTGGTGGAGATCGCCAAGGCGCTGTCGAAGAAGGTGAAGCTGCTCATCCTGGACGAGCCCACCGCGGCGCTCAACGACGAGGACAGCGGCAAACTCCTCGACCTGATCCTCCAGTTGAAGGAGCAGGGCGTCACCTCGATCATCATCTCGCACAAGCTCAACGAGATCCGCAAGGTCGCCGACTCGGTGACCATCCTGCGCGACGGGCGGACCATCGAGACGCTCGACGTGAAGGCCCCGGAGACCACCGAGGACCGGATCATCAGCGGGATGGTCGGCCGCGACCTGGAGCACCGCTTCCCCGAGCGCACCCCGCACGAGCCGGAGGAGGGGACGGCGCCGGCCCTGGAGATCCGCGACTGGACCGTGCACCACCCCATCGACCAGCAGCGCAAGGTGGTCGACGGTGTCTCGCTGACCGTGCGGCGCGGGGAGATCGTCGGCATCGCGGGCCTGATGGGCGCCGGGCGCACGGAGCTGGCGATGAGCGTCTTCGGCCGCAGCTACGGCCGGCACGCGCGGGGCACGGTGCTCAAGGACGGCCGGGAGATCCGCACCCGCACCGTCCCGGAGGCGGTCCGGCACGGGATCGCGTACGTCACCGAGGACCGCAAGCACTACGGCCTCAACCTCATCGACACCGTGCACCGCAACATCTCGCTCAGCGCGCTGGGCAAGGTGGCCAGGCGGGGCGTGGTGAACGCGCACGACGAGCGGCGGGTCGCCGAGGAGTTCCGCACCTCGATGAACATCAAGGCGCCGACGGTCGTGGAGCCGGTGGGCAAGCTGTCCGGCGGCAACCAGCAGAAGGTCGTCCTCAGCAAGTGGATCTTCGCCGGTCCCGACGTGCTGATCCTGGACGAGCCGACCCGCGGGATCGACGTGGGCGCCAAGTACGAGATCTACACGGTCATCGACCGGCTGGCCGCCGAGGGCAAGGCGGTCGTCTTCATCTCCTCCGAGCTGCCGGAGCTGCTCGGCATGTGCGACCGCGTCTACACGATGGCCGCGGGGCGGCTCACGGGCGAGTTCAGCCGGGCCGAGGCCACGCAGGAGTCGCTGATGCGCCAGATGACGAAGGACAAAGAGGTAAGCAGATGAGCACGGATGTGACCGCCAAGTCGCCGGCGCCGACGCCGGCCGGCAAGGACGGGCCGGGCGGGCGGGCCGGCGGTGACGGACTGCTCGGCCTGGTCGTGGAGGGCATGCGCCGCAACATGCGGCAGTACGGCATGCTGTTCGCGCTCGGCCTGATCGTGGTGCTGTTCGCGGTGTGGACCGAGGGCGACCTGCTGCTGCCGCGCAACGTCTCCAACCTGGTGCTGCAGAACAGCTACATCCTGATCCTGGCGATCGGCATGATGCTGGTCATCATCGCCGGGCACATCGACCTGTCGGTGGGGTCACTGACCGCCTTCATCGGCTCGATGGCCGCGGTGTTCATGGTCCGGCACGATCTGCCGTGGCCGCTGGCGGTGGTGCTGTGCCTGGTGATGGGCGCGGTGGCGGGGGCGGTGCAGGGCTTCTTCATCGCGTACGCCGGGATGCCGTCGTTCATCGTGACCCTGGCCGGCATGCTGATCTTCCGCGGGCTCACCGAGATCTTCCTGGAGGGCCAGACGCTCGGCCCCTTCCCCGAGGGCCTGCAGAAGGTCTCCAACGGCTTCCTGCCCGAGGTCGGCCCGGACACCAACTACCACAACCTCACGCTGCTGCTGGGCATCGCGCTGATCGCCTTCGTGGTCTACCAGGAGGTCCGGGACCGGCGCCGGCAGCGGGAGTTCTCCCTGGAGGTGCCGCCGGCCGGGCTGTTCGCGCTGAAGCTGGTGGCCCTGGTCGCGGCCGTCCTGACGGTCACCATGCTGCTGGCCAGCTACAAGGGCGCGCCGATCGTGCTGCTGATCCTGGGCGTGCTGCTGGTGGGCTTCGGCTACCTCATGCGCAACGCCATCGTCGGCCGCCACATCTACGCCATCGGCGGCAACCTGCCCGCGGCCAAGCTGTCCGGTGTGAAGGACAAGAAGGTCACCTTCCTGGTCTTCCTCAACATGGGCATGCTCGCGGCGCTGGCCGGCCTGGTCTTCGCCGCCCGCTTCAACGCGGCCTCGCCGAAGGCCGGCCTCAACTTCGAACTGGAGGCCATCGCCGCCTCGTTCATCGGCGGCGCCTCGATGAGCGGCGGCGTGGGCACGGTGCTCGGCGCGATCATCGGTGGTCTGGTGCTCGGCGTGCTGAACAACGGCATGAACCTGGTCGGCGTCGGCACGGACTGGCAGCAGGTCATCAAGGGGCTCGTGCTGCTGGCGGCGGTCGGGTTCGACGTGTGGAACAAGCGGAGGGTGGGTTCGTAGCCCCCGCTGAACGCCAGCGCGCTCCGGCGCGTATGGATGGGCGGCCCGCGCTCCCCCGGCGCGGGCCGCCCATCGGCACGTCACCCCGTCGGTTCGGAGGCGCCTTGTCCGGCAACGTCACCTCGCTCTTCCGCGGCGGCGACGCGGCCGGGCCGGTCGACTTCCGCCTCCCCGGCAATCCGTACTTCCCGACGCCGGCGCTGTTCGAGGAGCTGGCGGCGCTGCTGCCCGGGCTGCTCACCCGCCGGCCCGCCGGCGCCGACACCGTCGCCGCCGAGCTGGGCGGGCTGCTGCGGCTGCCGCCGCGGTGCGTGGTGCCGGGCAACGGGGCCACCGAGCTGATCACCTGGCTGGACCGGCTGCTGGTCCGCGACTCCCTGGCCGTCCCCGTGCCGGTCTCCGGCCGCTGGACGGAGCAGGCGGTGGAGAGCGGCAAGCGGGTCGACATGTTCCCGCTCCAGGAGTCCGGCGGCTTCGCCCTGGACCCGGAGCGGTACGCCGGTTTCGTGCGGGCGCGCGGGACGCGGGTGGCGGTGCTGTGCAACCCGAACAACCCCGACGGCGGCTTCCTGCCCCGGGCGGCGGTGGTGCGCTTCCTGGACGCCCTGGCCGATCTCGACCTGGTCGTGGTGGACGAGACGTTCCTGGAGTTCGCCGACGCGGAGGCCGAGCCGAGCGCGGTGCGGGAGGCGGTGCTGCGCCCCAACGTCGTCGTGCTGCGCAGCCTCGGCAGGAGCCTCGGCCTGCCCGGCGTGCGCTGCGGGTACCTGGTGGCGAACCCGGCCCTCGCCGGGCGGGTGCGGGATGCGCTGCCGCGGTGGAACCTCAACTCCGTCGCCGAGCAGGTGGTGTTCATGCTGCGCGACCACGGGGCGGCGTACGCGGAGAGCCTGCGGCGCGTCCGGCGGGACCGGGCGTCGCTGGCCAGGCGGCTCGCGGCGCTGCCCGGCCTGACGGTCTACCCGTCGCAGGGCAACTACCTCTCCGTCCGCCTGCCCGTGGGCGCCGAGGGGACGGTGGTGCGGGACCGGCTCCTGTCCGGGCACGGGGTGCTGGTCCGCGAGTGCGGCGACCTGCTCGGCTCCTCCAGCCGCTTCCTACGGCTCGCGGTACGCCCGGAGGCGGACGCGGCGCGGCTGGTGTCGGGGCTGGAGGGGGTGCTGTACGGGGCGGGGGCGGGGGTTTCGCGGGAGGCGCCGGGTGCTTCGGGGGGCTACCGCCCGGGCAGGGTGACGGGAGGCTACAGCTCGGGTACGGCGGCGGTGGACCGGCTGATCGGTGAGACCAACGGGGCGGGCCTGCGCACCCGGGTCGTGGCCGCCCGCCCGGAGTCGACGTCGCGGCATGTCCACGGAGGTCGAGGAGACGCCCTTTAGGGGCGCGGGGCTGTGTCCATTTGCGGCTCCGCCGCGCGGGCGCGACCAGCCACGACGGACCCGCAGCCGACGATCCGTCCGCGGGCCCGGGCCGGACGGGCCGGGCCCGCGGACCGAGACCCGAGCGGACCCGGGGCGCACCGGACGGGAGGCCATCTGGTGGGCCCCGAGGTGCCCGTGTGCCGACGGGGACCGGAACGCTGGGACAATGTCCGGGTGCGCGCGGTCCGTCGCGCGCCGCGGCACCCGTACCGGCGGCAACAGGAGCAACTCCCTTGGGGCTCAGCAGACGCGTCTTCAGCGCCCTCGCGGGCAGCTCCGTCCTCGGCCTCGCGCTGGGCGGCAGCATGAGCGAGGTGCCGTCCGAGGCCGGCGCCTACGGCCCCGTACCCACCGGGCAGCCCGGGCCGCCCGCGGCCGACGGGGTGCGCCACCGGGTCGCCGTGGAGCGGGACGCGCTGGTGGTGGACGGCCGGCGCCTGGTGCTGTGGTCCGGGGAGCTGCACCCCTTCCGGCTGCCCAGCCCGGCGCTGTGGCGGGACGTGCTGGAGAAGATCCGGGCGCACGGCTGCAACGCCGTCACCGTCCCGCTCGCCTGGAACACGCACTCCCCCGCGCCGGGCCGCTACGACTTCACCGGCGTTCGCGACCTCGGCGGGTTCCTGCGCACCGCCGCGGAGGTGGGCCTCTACGTCGTCCTGCGCCCCGGCCCGCGCATCGGCGCCGGCGTCGACTCGGGCGGGCTGCCGGGCTGGCTCACGGCCCGCCCCGGGGAGCCGGAGTACCTGCGGCAGGCCGGCGAGTGGCTGTCCCGGGTGAACGCCGTCGCCGCCCGGCACCTGTACACGCGGGGCACCGGCACGGTGCTGCTCTACCGCCTCGACTCCCCGCACCCCGCGGAGCAGGCCGCCCTGCGCGACCGCGTCCGCGCCGACGGCGTCGACGTCCCCGTCCTGCACGAGGGCTCCGCGCCCGCCTGGGGCGAGGTGCGCCGGCCCCGGGACGTCGCCGCGGCGCGCCGGGCCCTGCTCGGCGACGTCGCCGACGGCGTCACGCTGCACTCCGTGAACACCGTGTTCGGCGGCTCGTCCTGGGGGTGGCTGGCCGCGTCGTCCGCGCCCGGCACGGAGTACGACCCCACGGCGGGGATCGACGAGGCCCGCCGGCCCACCGAGCGGCTCGTGCCGCTGCACCAGGTCGGGCACCTGCTGCGCCACGTCCCCGACCTGGCCCGCCTGGAGCCCGCCGCCGAGGTCGCCGCCCCGGGCCTGGACGTGCGGCACCTGGCCGATCCGGACACCGGCGCCGAGGCGTACGTGCTGCGCAACGACTCCGCCGCGCCCGTCACCTCCCGGGTGCGGATGGCCGGCACCGACGTGAAGGTCACCGTCCCCGCCGGGGACGCGCGGCTGCTGGCCACCGGGCTCGACCTCGGGCAGGGGCGGAAGCTGGCGTACGCCACCGTGCAGCCGATGATGACGCTCAAGGTCGGCCGCGTGGACCTGGCCGTCTTCACCGGCCGGCCCGGGGAGATGGCGCACGTCGTCCTGGACTGCCCGCAGGAGCCGTGGACGGTCCGGCTGGACGAGGAGGGCGCCTGGGCGTACGACCAGGGCAAGCTGCACGTGACGGTGGAGCTGGCGGCGGGCACGCTGACCCGGGTCCGGGTCCGCAACCCGGACTCCGACCGGCTGCTGCTGCTGTTCTTCACCGACGACGCCTACTCGCTGCGGCTGTGGCCCCGGCAGACCCCCACGGGCAGCGTCCTCGTGCGCGGTCCGGGGCTGCTGCGCTCGGCCGACCTGGACGGCGACACGGTCCGGCTGACCGGCGACACGGTGGGCGAGTGCGACCTGGAGGTGTGGGCGCCGCGCGGCATCACGGACGTCACCTGGAACGGCGCCCGGGTGGCCACCACGGCCAGCCGCGCGGGCGGACTCGTGACGACCGCCCGGCTGCCCGGCGTCCCCGACCTGGCGCCGCCCGCGCTGGGCCCCTGGCGGCGCCGCGCGGAGAACCCGGAGTCGGCGCCCGGCTACGACGACTCGGCCTGGCCGACCGCCGGCCGGGTGCTGGACGCCGGCGCCCACGGCTTCCACCACGGCGACGTCTGGTACCGCGCCCGCCTCACCGGCGCCGCCGGCCTCGGCTCCGTCGCCCTGTCCTACGCCACCGGCGCGCAGGGCCTGCTGATGGCCTGGCTGGACGGCACCCCCCTGGGCACGCACCGCGTGTCCGCCGAGGACACCTCCGCCGACACCCCGGGCACCTGGCGGGCCACGGCCCGCTTCCCCACCCCGGGGAACCCCCTGCTCACCGACGAGGCCGTCCTCTCGGTCCTGGTCCGCCGCACCCAGCAGGACGAGGACGCCCCCCGGGCCGCCCGCGGCCTCACCTCGGCCGACTTCACCGGCGCCGCCCCGCGGGCCCGCTGGCGCCTACAGGGCGCGGCGGCGGCCGACCCGGTGCGCGGCCCCCTGAACACCGGCGGCCTGCACGGCGAACGCTCGGGCTGGCACCTCCCCGACCACGACGACGCGGACTGGGAGCCGGTGGACGCACCCCGCTCCCCCGGCCGCCAGGGCGTCACCTGGTACCGCACCTCCTTCCGCCTGGACGTCCCCCCGGAGGTCGACGCCTCGCTCGGCCTGACCCTGGAAGGCACCGACCGCGTCCAGGTCTTCCTCAACGGCTGGAACCTCGGCCAGCACACCGGCGACACCACCCCCGCCCCCCACACCTTCGTCCTCCCCACCGGCCTCCTCCACCCCCGGGCCACCCCCAACACCCTCGCCCTGGCCGTCCTCTCGGACGGCGAACCCCCCACCCACCCACTCACCCCCCACCTCACCCTCCTGGGCTCCGCCCTGTCCGGGGCGCCGGGAGCGCCCTAGTCTTGGCGTCCGGTGGACGAGAGGGGCGGGAGGAGAACCGTGCGTACCAACCGGCAGATGCGGCGGCTCGCCGACGTGCTCGTCGAGTCCATACGGGTGCCCGTGCCCGCGGAGCCCGAGGCGGTGTTCGACGGGCTGGTCGCGGCGGTGGCCGACTGGCGGGGGCGGGAGATCGTGGTGCGCCGGGAGGCGTTTCCGCCGCAGCTCGGGAGCGGGTTGTGGCTGGAGGCGGCCGAGTACGACGTGATCGTGGTCGACGGGCGGGCCGCGCTGTGGCATCAGATCGTGATCCTCTGCCATGAGGTGTGGCACATGCACCGGCGGGAGGGGGACGGTGTGCGCGAGGCGGACGGGGTGCCGCTGGCGGTCGCGGCGCGGACCGACTTCAGCGTGGCCGAGGAGCAGGAGGCCGAGCGGTTCGGGATGCTGATGGGGCGGCGGCTGCGGGGGTGGCTGGAGGAGCCCGGGGAACCGGCGGCCGGGGGCGAGGACGCCGACGGGCTGGCGGGGCGGATCGGGGCCGCGCTCAACTACCGGGGGCCGCGCGGGTGAACGGGACCGTGAACTACGTGAGTTGCGGGGTGCTGTGGCTGGGGCTCCTGGTCAAGGCGCCCGATCTGGTGCGGCACCGGGGGGATCCCTATCTGCGGGCCATCTGCGCCGTGCTCGGCCTCGCCGGGCTGTGCTTCTTCCTCGGGGCCCCGCCCACCGTCGGGGCCGTCAACCAGCTGACCGGGGTGCCGAACCTGGCCGCGCCGCTGACCTACGCCTCCATCACGGCGTACGGGGCCGCGGCGCAGGTGCTCGTCGTGCACTGGCGGGGCGGGCCGCGGGTGGGGGTGACCGCGCGGCGGTGGGTGCTCGCCTACGTCCTCGTCGTGCTGGGGATCGCGGTGCTCTTCGCGCTGGGGGACGCGGGGGTGGAGCGGCGTACCGATCTCGACACCTACTACGCGACGACGCCGTTCATCCGCGAGATGATCGTGCTGTACCTGGTGGCGCACCTGACCGCGGTCGCCGTCACCACGGTGTCCGCGCTGCGCTGGTCCTGGCAGGTGCGGGGCGCGCTGCGGGTGGGGCTCGGGCTGCTCGGCGCGGGGGCCCTGTGCAACGCCGGGTACAGCGTGTCCAAGCTCGCCGCGGTGAGCGCCCGTTGGGCAGGACGGGACTGGTCGGTGCTGGTCACCGGGGTGTCGCCGGCGGCTGCCGCGGTCAGCGCCGTGCTCACCGTGGCCGGGGTGCTGGTGCCGCTGCTCGCCCCGCGCCTGGCCGAGGAGCGGCGGGCGCGGCGGACGTACGCGCGCCTCGCGCCGCTGGAGCGGCTGCTCGACGGGGTGCTCGTCGCGCACGCGCTGCGGCTGCCCCGGCCGCGGCTCGCCTCGCCGGCCGCCCTCCTGATGTGGCGGCGGACCAGCGTCCACAACGCGCTGTCCCACCTCGCCCCCCGCTTCGACGGCCCGCTCTACGACCGCACCCGCGAGGCCGCGCTGCGCGCGACGGGCGACGCCGGGCGGGCCGAGGGCGCGGCGTGGGCGGCGGTGGTCACGGCGGCCGTACGGGACGAGGGGCGGGCCGAGGCGCCCGCGGTGTCCGGCGCGGCGCGGCTGCCGGAGCGGTTGCCCGATCCCGCCGTGCTGGTGCGGATCGCGGACGCGCTGGCCGCCGGGCCCGTCGCCGTCCCGGAGCCCGGCACGGCGACCGCGGCGGGCAGCCAGTGACCCGGGGCGAGGGAGGCCGAGCGCGGTGAGTGTGGTGGTGTACCTCGCGGCCGGGGCGTTCGCGCTGTCCTCCCTGGTGCTGCTGCGCCGGCCCCGCACCCCGGTGCGCGCGCCGCTCGCCCTGTCCACCTGCGCGGCGGTCCTGCTCGGCGCCTCGGTCCTGGTCTGCGCCGCCCCGGCGACGCTGGCCGTCGTCAACGACCTCACCGGCGTACCCAACTTCGGCGCGCCGCTGACGTACGGCATGCTCTCCGCGTACAGCTGCGCGCTGCTCGTGCTGCTGGTCAACTGGCGGGGCGGGCCGCGGGCGCGGGTGCGGCGCCGGGTGCTGCGCTGCGTGGCCGCCTACGCGGTGCTGATCGTCGCGATCGTGGTGCTGTTCCTGCTGGCCGACCCGGACACCGAGCGGCTGACCGACCTCGACACGTACTACGCCAACACCCGCTACATGCGGGAGATGATCCTGCTCTATCTCGCCGGGCACAGCGCCGCGACGCTGGTGATGTGCGCGGTCTGCGCGCGGTGGGCGCGCGAGGTCACCGGGCTGCTGCGGCTCGGACTGCGGCTGATCCTGATCGGCAGCCTGCTCGACGTGGTGGGTTTCCAGCTCGCCAAGTACACGGCGGTGGCGGCCCGTTGGTCCGGCCACGACCTCGACTTCCTGTCCACCGACCTCGCCCCGCCGATGGCCTCGCTCGGCGCCCTGACCTTCTCGGCCGGCTTCGTGCTGCCCCGGCTGCTGCCGGCGGCCGTCGCCCAGTGGCAGGGCCTCGACGACTACCGGCGCCTGGGGCCGCTGTGGCGGCTGCTGCGGTTCGCGCCGACCGCGCCGAAGCCGCCCGCCGCGTGGTGGCAGCTGCCCCGGGAGCGGCTCCAGTGGCGCGAGGTGTCCATCCACGACGCCCTGCTGGCGCTCGCGCCCTACTTCGACGACCGGGTGCGCGAGCGCGAGCGGGCCGCCGCGCTGCGCGCCGGGCGCTCCGCGCACGAGGCCCGGCTCGCGGCGGAGGCGGCGATGCTCGCCGACGCGGCCCAGCGGGCCGCCGCGCGCGAGGAGCCGCCGCCCCGGCCCAGCACCTACCGGCTGCACGCCACCGAGGTGACCGGGCCCGGCGGTCTGGTGGAGCTGGCCCGGAACCTGGACCGGTCGCCGGCCGGCTGACCTGGCGGCGGTGCGCGTTCCCGAGGCCGGAAGGCCGCGTTCCCGAGGCCGACGGCCAGGGTGCCGCGGCCGACGGCCATGACCCCCTAGCCGGACAGCCGTGATTCCCAGGCCGGCCGGCCACGACCCCGAGACCCGAGGAGATCCATGACCCGCAGAGCTGTCGTCATCGGTGCCGGACTGGCCGGACTGCTGGCGGCGGCGGCGCTGACCGCCGCCGTGGACGAGGTGGTCCTGCTGGAGCGCGACGACCTGCCCGACGGGCCCGAGCACCGCAAGGGGCTGCCGCAGGGCCGGCACGCCCATCTGCTGATGGCCGGGGGCCTGGCGGCCATGGAGGAGCTGGTGCCGGGCAAGGCCCTCGGCGAGCGGCTGCTGGCCGCCGGCGCCCACGACATCCCGCTCGGCTCGGGCATGCTGGCCCGCACCCCCGACGGCTGGCACCGGCGCTGGCGGCACCCGGGGCCGAGCATGGTCACGTGCAGCCGGGCACTGCTGGACTGGGTGGTGCGCACGGCGGTCCTGGAGGACGGCCGGGTGACGATACGGCGGGGCGGCGCGGTGGCCCTCACGGGCGACGCCGGGCGGGTGCGCGGTGTGCGGGTGACGGCGGCGGACGGGACGGACGGCGCGGACGGCGGTGACGGCGCGGACGTCTTGGACGCCGACCTCGTCGTGGACGCGAGCGGGCGGGGTACGCGGGTGCTCGCCTGGCTGGCGGAGCTGGGCGTGACCGGCGTCAGGGAGCGCACGGTGGACGCCGGGCTGGTCAACGCCACCCGCGTCTACCGGGTGCCGGAGGGCGCCGAGCGGTTCCCGCTGACGGTCGTGCAGGCCGACCCGTACGCCGCCCGGCCGGGCCGCAGCGGCATGGTGCTGCCCATCGAGGACGGGCAGTGGATGGTCAGCCTGGCCGGCACCCGGGGCGGTGAGCCGCCGGCCGACCCGGACGGCTTCCTGAGCTACCTCCTCGACCTGCCCGACCCCCTGGTCGGCCGCCTGGTGTCGGGGGCCGAGCCGCTGACCGGCGTGCACGTCAGCCGCTCCACCAGCAATGTGCGGCGGTACGTGGAGAAGGTGCGGGACTGGCCGGAGGGCCTGGTCGTCCTGGGCGACGCGCTGGCCACCTTCAACCCGGCCTACGGGCAGGGCATGTCGGTGGCCGCGCTGGGCGCCGGGGTGCTCGCGCGGGAGGTGCGGCGCGACGGGCCGGCCGCGCCCGGTCTCGCCCGGCGGGTGCGGCGCGGGGCCGCCCGGTCGGTGGAGGCGGCCTGGGCGGTGGCGGTCGGCCAGGACGTGCGGTACCCGGCCACGCGGGGCGGGAAGCCGGGCGCCGCCGACCAGTTGGTGGCCGCGTACACCCGCCGCATGACGCGGACGGCGACCGGCTCGTACCCGGTGGCGGCGGCCCTGTGGGACGTCACCAGCCTCCTGGCCGGCCCGGGCCGCGTGCTGCGCCCCGGTGTCCTGCTGCCCACCCTCACCGGGGCGGCCCTCCCGCCGGCCGCGGAGCCGCCGTTGACGCGGGAGGAGCGGGAGGTCCTGCGCGGGCTGGACCGGGTGGGGGTCTGAACCCGCGCCTCTCGCGGGGTCAGCCGGCGAAGGCCGGTTGCGGCAGGCCCGTGCCCGCGTCCGGGACGACCAGGACCGAGCCGGCGAGCGGGTGCGGGGCGGCCGGTCCGGTGCGGGCCGTGGTGACGTAGAGGTCGGTGAGGGACGGGCCGCCGAAGGCGCAGGCCGTCACCCGGCGGACCGGCAGGGGGACGGTCCGGTCCAGGCGGCCGGCCGGCGTGTAGCGGCGCACCGCCCCGCCCTCCCACAGCGCCACCCACACGCAGCCGTCCGCGTCGACGGTGAGCCCGTCGGGGAAGCCGGCGCCCTCCTCCACGGCGGCGAGGGGGCGCCGGCCGGTGAGCCGCCCCTCGGCGTCGTGGTCGAAGACGTCGACGCGGCGGGTCGGGGAGTCGACGTAGTACATCAGCCGCCCGTCGGGGCTCCACCCGATGCCGTTGCTGACGGCCACCGCGTCCAGGACGGCGCTCACCCGGCCCTCGCCGGTGAGGCGGGCCAGGGTGCCTCCCCCGGCCGCCTCGTCGTAGCGCATGGTGCCGGCCCAGAGGCTGCCGTCGGGCGCCACGGCGGCGTCGTTGGCGCGGCGGCCGGGGACGCGCTCGCGGTGCAGCCAGCGGAAGACGTCGGTGCCCGGGTCGAGCAGGCCGACGCCGTCCCGGAGGTTGAGGACCAGGCCGCCGCCGGCGCGCGGCTTGGCGGCGCCGACGTGCTGCCCGGTGGTGCGCACGGTGCGCCGGCCGGTGGCCGGGTGCCAGGTGTGCACGCGGGCGCCGAGCACGTCCACCCAGATCAGCCGCTCGGCCGCCGGGTCCCAGGTCGGGCCCTCGCCGAGCGCCGCGGCAGCCCGTATCGCGACGTCGTGGGCGGGCGGCCGGTTCACGCCGCGCCCCGGTGGCCGAGCCGCCCGGACAGGTCGGCGGCGCCCTTGACGACGAGGTGTTCCAGCTCGGCGCGGCGCTCCTCGCTCCAGCGGATCATCGGTACCGACACGGAGAGCGCGGCGACCACCGTGCCGGTGCGGTCGCGGACCGGCGCGGCCACGCAGGAGACGTCCGGGTTGGACTCCCGGTTCTCCACCGCGACCCCCCGCTCGCGCACCCCGGCCAGGGCCGCGCGCAGCTCCGCCGGGTCGGTGACGCTGTTCGGGGTCATCGCGGCGAGCGGGGCGCCGTCCGGCAGCCGGGCGGCCAGCTCCGCCTCGGGCAGCGAGGCGAGGAGCATCTTCCCGACCGACGTGCAGTGCGCGGGCAGCCGGCGGCCCGCCGCGGAGACCATGCGCACGGCGTGCGTGGAGTCGACCTTGGCGACGTAGATGACGTCGGTGTCCTCCAGGATCGCCACGTGCACCGTCTCGTCGCAGGTCTCGGCGACGCTCCGGGCGACCTGCTCGCCCTCCGCCGCCAGGTCCAGCTGCTCGGCGTAGCGGGCGCCGAGCTGGTACGGCCGCACACCGAGCCGGTACCGGCCGGGCCGGTCGGCGGCCGGCACCAGGTAGCGCCGGGCGGTGAGGGTGGCGACCAGCTCGTGCACGGTGGTGCGCGGCAGGCCGAGGTGGCGCACGATCTCCGGCGCGGAGAGCGTGCCGTCGCCTTCCAGGAACAGCTCCAGGATGTCCAGCGCCCGGCTCACGGCCGGCACGAGGCGTCCCACGTGCGCATCCCCCTCCGTCGTTCGTTCGACATACCAACAGGTGATCGGAATCGCGAACGCAGCGTACTCAGGGCCCGTTCGTCCCGGCAATGGTCCCGCGCGCACGGCCGCCGCCCGGTCACCATGGACGCATGCCCCCGTTCACCCCGCTCGACTTCCAACTGGTGCTGCTGCGCCGCATGGCCGACCACCAGCCCGGCCTGGTGGAGGCCGCCCGCCACGAACTCGGCGCCTCCGCCGGGCGGATGCGCGAGGCCAACAAGCGCTGGCAGGCCATGGTCCGCTCGCCGCGCTCCCGTTCGGCCGCCGCCCGCTACCGCCAGGTCCTCGGCGAGCCCGAGTCGGCCGAGCCGCGCCGGATCGGCGATCTGGAGTGCGAGGCGCGCCGCTGGCCGGTGCCGCTCTGGCCCGACCTGCGCTTCGAGGTGCTGGTGGCGGCGGACGGGATGGTCTGGAACGAGTGGCTGGTACGCGCCCCGGGCGCCGCCGGGCCCGACCTGCGCACCCTGGACGACCTCGCGCCCTGGTCCTGCACGGTCGACGAGGCCGCCCGCGCCTTCGCGCCGGCCCGCCCGCTCCAGGGCTCCGCCCCGACCCGCTGGGGGCTCGCCTTCCGGGCGCCGGACGGGGCGGGGGCGGTGCGGGAGGTGGTCGCGGAGTTCACGTGGGGCCTGTTGCAGCGGACGGCGGTGGGCGAGGAGGCGGCAGGGTAGGAACGGGGGACGCGCTCACGCACCCCGACCGACCCGAGGAGACGCCGCATGCCCGCCCTCTTCCCGCCCCTCACCGCCGCCCCCGGCCCCGGCGCGGCCTCCCGCACCGCCCTCCGCTTCGGCGACCGGACCCTGACCTACGCCGAGCTGGCCGCCGCGGCCGGCGCCGTCGGGGAGCGGGTGCGCGGCACCGGGCGGGTCGCCGTGTGGGCCACGCCGGCGCCGGAGACCGCCGTCGCCGTGCTGGGCGCCCTGCTGGCCGACGTCGCCGCCGTGCCGCTCAACCCGCGCTCGGGCGCGGCCGAGTTGGCGCACATCGCGGCCGACAGTGCCCCCACCCTGGTGCTGGCCGCCCCCGGTGACGTACTCCCGGACGCGCTGTCCGGCCTCCCCCGCACGGACGTCGACGTGCGCGCCACCGGCCCGCTCCCCGAGGAGCCCGCCGACGAGGACGCCCCCGCCCTGGTCGTCTACACCTCCGGCACCACAGGCCCGCCCAAGGGCGCCGTCCTCCCCCGCCGCGCCCTCGCCTCGACCCTGGACGCGCTGGCCGACGCCTGGGACTGGACCGAGGCGGACGTCCTCGTGCACGCGCTGCCGCTGTTCCATGTGCACGGCCTGGTCCTCGGCGTGCTCGGCCCGCTGCGGCGCGGCGGCGAGGTCCGGCACCTCGGGCGCTTCGACACCGGGGGCGTGGCCCGGGAGCTGTCGGCGGGCGCGACGATGCTGTTCGGGGTGCCGACGATGTACCACCGGATCGCCGAGGCCCTGCCCGCCGACCCGGAGCTGGCGAAGGCACTGGCCGGGGCCCGGCTGCTGGTGTCCGGCTCGGCCGCGCTGCCGGTGCACGACCACGAGCGGATCGCCGCGGCGACCGGGCGCCGGGTGATCGAGCGGTACGGCATGACGGAGACGCTGATGAACACCAGCGTCCGCGCGGACGGCGAGCCCCGCGCCGGCACGGTGGGCGTCCCGCTGCCCGGCGTGGAGCTGCGGCTGGTGGAGGAGGACGGCAGCCCGGTGGCGGCGTACGACGGGGAGAGCGTCGGAGAGATCCAGGTGCGCGGCCCGAACCTGTTCACCGGCTACCTGGGCCGCCCCGACGCGACCGCCGCCGCGTTCACCGCCGACGGCTTCTTCCGCACCGGCGACATGGCGGTGCGCGACCCCGACGGGTACGTCCGCATCGTCGGCCGCAAGGCCACCGACCTGATCAAGAGCGGCGGCTACAAGATCGGGGCCGGCGAGATCGAGAACGCGCTCCTGGAGCACCCGGCGGTCCTGGAGGCCGCCGTCACCGGGGAGCCCGACCCGGACCTGGGCGAGCGGATCGTGGCCTGGGTGGTGCCGGCGGACCCCGAAGGGCCGCCCGAGCTGCGCGAGCTGGCCGACCACGTGGCCGCCCGGCTCGCCCCGCACAAGCGGCCCCGCGTGCTGCGCCTGCTCGACGCGCTGCCCCGCAACGACATGGGCAAGATCATGAAGCGGGCGCTGGACCGGTCGTGACCCAGCGCCCCACGGGTCAGCGCACCGCCACCGCCCGCACGATCTCCTGCCGGACCGAGCCGCCCCGGTCGTCCCGCGCGGTGGCCCGCAGCGAGACGTGCGCGGCGCCGCGCGGCACGTCGATCGTGCCCCGCCAGTCGCCGGCCCGGCCGCTGAGCCGGACCTCGCGCCAGGTCTTGCCGGCGTCGTAGGAGACCTCCAGGGTGCCGCCGGTGATCCGCCCGGTGCCGGCGGCCCCGACGACGTACTCCGCGCCGAGGCCGACGCTCACCCTGTGCCCGGCGCGCACCTGGCCGGCGAGGTCGGTGTCGACGTCGAGGCCGAGGTTGATCAGCGGCAGGAAGGTCCACCGGTCCTCGGGCGTGGCCGCGGAGCGGAAGGTCCACTCGGCGTGGCCCTGGGTGCCGAGCGGCCAACGGTCGGGGGCGAGGGCGGTGTCGGTGACCAGCCGGTAGGTGTGCGTGTCGGCGGGCGCCTCGTCCACGTAGGCGACGGAGGACGCGCTGTCGTCGACCAGGGCGCCGTCCAGGTAGACGGCCGTCTTCTGGCTCATGCCGCTGGTGTCGCTGTAGACGTCGCCGAAGCCGGTGTGGTCGGGTCCGGAGTCGCCCCAGCCGGGCGCGTTGAACTGCATCCGGTCGCCGGCGCGCTGCTGGCCCCAGCCGAGGCCGGTGCCGAGCCAGGGGTGCCAGACGGGCTTGAACCAGTCGAGGTCCTGGCTGCTGCCGCCCCGGTAGCGCACGAGACCGCCGCGCTCCTCCAGCGCCTCGTCGGCGGTGCGCACGGACTCGAGCCAGAGCTGTCCTGGCCCGGTGGAGACGTACTCGGTGCGCTCGGCCGGGTAGGCGATGCGCTCGGCGAAGCCGAGGCCGAGGGTGAAGGTGTCGGTGAGGGAGTAGCGGAACTCGCCGCCGTCCGTCGGCTGGGCCGCGTGGTATTCGGTGTGCAGGGTGGCCAGGTCGCGGCGGCCAGGACGGTAGGTCAGATCGCGGTCGGGCACGGCGCCCGGGTGGCCCTCGGACAGGTCGTACAGGTACGGCGTGTCGGGGGTGCCGGTCAGGTCGACGCGGTGGCCGGCGCGCAGCCGGGCCGCGTCGGCGGCGTTGACGGTGGCGATGAGCAGCGGCCGGTCGGCGTTGTCGTCGGTGCCCCACCAGGCCGTCAGCCGGCCCGGCGCGTCGTCGGTGACGAACAGCGCCGCGGCGCCCGCGTCCTGGGCGGCCCGGGCGAGGGCGGCCGGCTCGGTGCCCCCGGTGAGCCGGGCGAGCACGGCCTTGCCGCGCACCCCGGTGAACGGGCCGGTGCCGACGTCCACCAGCGACAGCCGGCGGCGGCCCTCGGGCAGGGTGCCGCCGGACTGGACCACGGCCTCCCGGACGCCGTCCACGTCGAGGAGCGGCTTGCCGAGGCGCCACACGGTCCGGTACTCGAAGGAGCCCCGGGTGACCTTCTTGGTGGGCGCGGCGAAGACGCTGTCGTACTTCAGCGGGACCTGGACGGCGCTGAAGAAGTCGGCGTCGTTCGCCTTGCGGTCGTACTCCATGAGGAGCTGCCGGATCTCGGTGCGCCTGTCGACGTCGGCGCGGATCTCGCGCAGCTCGCGCCCGTCGAGGGTGACCTCGCGGTCCCGGTCGAGGGTGATCTCGGGCGCCGCGAGCAGGCCGATGCCGAGCGAGTCCTTGCCGTGGCTGCCCCGCACGTCGAGGTAGGAGGCCAGGTGGTAGGTGCCGGGCGCGAGGCGCAGGGCGAGGGTGCCGGAGTCGCCGACGTACGCGGGGAAGGGGTCGACATACGCGGCGAGCTGCTGCACCACCAGGTCGGCGGCGGTGGCGGCGCCGGCCCGGTCCTTGACGTGCACGGTGAGGGTGTAGCGCTCCTCCTCCTTCACCAGCCCGAAAGCGGTGTGCGCGACGGGGGTGCCGCCGGCGGAGGCGACGACCCGGCCGCTGGTCTCGCCGGCCGGCGCCGGGCCGCTGTTCCCGGTGAGGGTGGTGGTGGCGGAACCGTGGGCCGGCACGGTGAGGCGGCTGTCGGCCGGTGCGGCGACGCCGGCGGGGGCGCCCTCGACGGCGAGGGTCAGCTCCACGGGCGCGTCGGAGGAGTTGGCGTAGGTGAGGGTGCGGCGCACCGGCTGGTCGTCGTCGTGCGGCCAGGCGTGGAAGCCGAGGTCGGCGCTGCCGGTGGCGGTGATGTCGGCGCCGATCGCGGCGGGCACGCTGACCCGGCCCGCACCGAGCCGGTAGGCGGAGTCGTCCAGCACCTTCGAGGTGGACATCAGCGCGTCCTTGAGCCGCGCGCCGGTCCAGTCGGGGTGCTTCTCGGCGAGCAGCGCGGCGACGCCCGCGATGTGCGGGGTGGCCATGGAGGTGCCGCTCATCGTGGTGTAGTCGCCGCTGCCCTCGGTGAGGTGGGAGCGGGCGGCGAGGATGTCGACGCCGGGCGCGGACAGGTCGGGCTTGAGGGCGTGGTCGCCGTAGCGGGGGCCCGCGCTGGTGAAGTACGCCGCCTCGTCGGCCGAGTCCACCGCGCCCACGGTCAGCGCGGCGTCGGCGGCGCCGGGCGAGCCGATGGAGGAGGGGGCGCCGGTGTTGCCGGCGGCGATGACGAAGAGCGCGCCGGTCTCGCGCGAGAGGGTGTTCACGGCCTGCGCCATCGGGTCGGTGCCGTCGCTGGCCTCGGGCGAGCCGAGGCTCATGGAGACGACGTCGGCGTGCACGTCCCGGGCCGCCCACTCCATGCCGGCGATGATCTCGGACTCGCTGCCCGAGCCGGAGTCGTCCAGGACCTTGCCGACCGCGAGCGTGGCGCCCGGCGCGACGCCCTTCTCCCTGCCGTCGGAGGCGGCGCCGCTGCCGCCGACGGTGGAGGTGACGTGGGTGCCGTGGCCGTGCCGGTCGGCGACCTCCTCGCCGGGTATGAAGCTGCGGCTCTGCGCGATCCGGCCGGCCAGGTCGGGGTGGTCGGCGTCGACGCCGGAGTCGAGGACCGCCACGGTGACGCCCTTGCCGGTCAGGCCGGCCTGCCATGCCTCGGGGGTGCCGATCTGCGCGTTCGACTCGGCCATGGCCGCCTTGACCTTGCCGTCGAGGCGGATCTTGTCGATGGCGCTGCCCGGGGCGGTGAACTCCCGCCACAGGGTGCGGTTGCCCTTGTCGGCGGCGAGGGCGGCGCCGTGCA
The DNA here is from genome assembly GCF_043202555.1 of Streptomyces sp. NPDC048182. Lineage (NCBI taxonomy): Bacteria > Bacillati > Actinomycetota > Actinomycetes > Kitasatosporales > Streptomycetaceae > Streptomyces > Streptomyces sp. NPDC048182. The sequence goes on from NZ_JBIDAQ010000001.1 coordinate 240,232, forward strand.
CGCTGGGCAGGCCCCGGACGGTGTCCGCGCCGCGCGGGGTGCGTACGGCAGCCTTCTTGTCGTACGTGACGATGAGCGGCAGGGCATCGTTGTCGGCGTCCGCGAGGTGCTGCCGCAGCAGTTCGTCCACGTCGAACAGGCGGGGGTCGAGGGTCTTGGCCCGCAGGTGGGGCAGGGCCTCGTCGGGGACGACGGTGAGCCTGCCGTTCGCGTCCTGGGTGCGCACGGCGCCGGTGGCGCCCGGGGGTCGCTCGACGGCGACCGTGCGCTTGCCGCCGCCGGCGTCGGCGTCGGTGACGGTGACGCGGTCGCCGGTGACGAGGGTGACGGTGCGGGCGGCTGCCGCCGGGGCGTGGGCCGTGCCGGCGGATACCGGGGCCCGTGAGATCCCGCCGGGTGGTGACTGGGCGGCGGCCATGCCGGTCGGCGACAGCGCGATCACCAGGCCGGCCGACAGTCCCACCGGCAATCCCGCCGACAGTCCCGCCGACCGGAGGGCCGCCGCGCGTCTGACTGGTCGTCTGCTCATCCACGCCTCACTTCGCATCGGTGCTTCACGTCGGTGCTTCACGTCACTGACGAGTGCTGCGAAGAGTGTCAGGGGGCCTGTGTTGCGAGGCTGTTGACGGGACATGGCGGAATGGCGCCCTGGCATGTTCCCGCCAGACAGGGCGTGGGGGAGAGCAAACCCCCATTCGGCGGCCCCCCGCCCGGCCCCCTCCCGGCGGCGCCCCGGCACCGTCGCGCGCACGATGCCAGGGAGGCCGGCCGTCCGGCGGGCCCCGCACGGTCAGCGCTCTCGGGAGGATCCGCCATGACCGCCACTCTGGAGCAGCTGCGGCGCTGCCATTTCGCCGTCGACCTGGGCGCGGCGCGGACCCGCGTCTACGTCAAGGGCGCCGGGCTCGTCGTGGACCAGCCGTCGGCCGCCGCGGTCAACACCCGCACCGGCGCGCTGATCGCGGTCGGCGAGTTCGCGGAGCGGATGACCGGCCGGACGCCGGGCTACATCAGGGTGGTGCGGCCCATCTCCAACGGCACGGTCGTCGACATCGAGATGGCCCAGCGCATGCTGCGCCACCTGCTCGGCGACAAGATCCGCCGCGCGCTGCGCCGCAAGCCCCGGCTGCGGGCCGCCGCCTGCACCCCGCACGACGCCGACCCGCTGGCCCAGCGCGCCGCCATCGAGACGCTGGTCGGCCTCGGCGCCCGGCGGGTGGAGCTGGTCGACACGCTGATCGCCGCCGCGGTGGGCTGCGGGCTGCCTGTGGAGCAGCCCGAGGCGACCATGATCATGGTGTGCGGGGCGCACGCCACGCAGGTCGCGGTGCTCTCCCTCGGCTCGATCGTCACCGCCGAGCGCATCCCGGTGGGCGGGCAGGCCGTCGACCACGCGATCGTGCAGCACCTGCGCCTCCAGCACGAACTGGTGCTGCCCAGCCAGTCGGTGCGCCCGCTCCAACTCGCCCTGTCCGGCAACGGGCTGACCCCGCAGGGCCCGGCGTCCACCGAGATCCACGGGCGGGACGTCGCGACCGGCCTGGCCCGCTCGGTGAAGGTCGACACGGCCGCCGTGCGCAACGCCATCCAGACGCCGCTGACCGCCGTCCTCGACGGCATCGGCAAGGTGCTGCGGGACTGCCCGCCCGACCTGGTGGCCGACCTCGCGGACCGCGGGATCATGATGGTCGGCGGCAGCGCGCTGCTGCCGGGCTTCGACCAGATGCTGCGCCAGGCCACCGGCATGCCGGTGCACATCGCGGAGCGGCCGGACGTGTGCGCGGTGCAGGGGCTCGGCACGATGCTGGAGGGCCGGGTGGAGCCGCTGGTCCTCGACCCGCTGGCGGACTGAGCGGGGTGCCGCGCCGGTCCGCCCGGGTGCCCGACCATTCCGATGCCGGGACGATCGGATGAGCGCCCCCTCCCCCTCCCGGCTCACCCGCCTCCTCGAAGCGGTCCTGGAGACCGGCACCGCCCTCGACCTGCCGGGCACGCTGCGGCACATCGTGGCCGGCGCCGCCGAGCTGACCGGCGCGGCGGAGGCGGAGCTGGTGCCGGCCGACCCGGCGCGGGACGGTCTTGACCCGATCCGTACGCCCGTCGAGGCCCGCGGTGCCGACGCCGGGCGCGCACCCGGGCTGCGGACGCCGATCCACGTCGGCGCGGAGGAGTTCGGCGAGCTGTGCCTGACCGGCCGGCCCGGCGCCGCCCCGTTCACCGTCGAGGACGGCCGGCTGCTCGAGGTACTGGCCGCGCAGGCCGGCATCGCCATCGGCAACGCCCGGCTCTACGAGCGGGCCCGGCAGCGCGCCCGGTGGATCGAGGGCGCGGCGGCCGTGACGACCGCCCTGCTCACCGGGGAGAGCGCGGAGGACGCCCTGATGACGGTGGCCGAGCGGGCCCGCCTGCTGGCCGGCGCGTCCGCGGGCGTGATCCTCCAGCCGACCCCCGAGGGCGGCATGGAGATCGTCACCGCCTCCACGCCGGACGACCCGGCCGGCATCGTCGGCACGACCATCGAACCGGGCAGTCCGGTGCTGACCCAACTCCTCGGCGGAGAGCCGGTGTTCCTCACCGACTCGGCGACCGACCCCCGGATGACGACCCACGTGCGGCACCGCTTCGGACCCAGCATGATGCTGCCGCTCCAGGCGAACGGGCGGCTGATCGGCACCCTGGCCCTCCCCCGCCGCCGAGGCGGCCGGCCGTACACCGCCCTGGAGCGGCTCCTCGCCTCCCAGTTCGCCTCGCAGGCCGCGCTCGCCCTCGTCCTCGCCGACGCCCGGCGCCGCCGGGAGCGGCTCGCGGTCTACGAGGACCGCGACCGCATCGCCCGCGACCTGCACGACCTCGTCGTGCAGCGGCTGTTCGCCACGGGGATGATGCTGGAGTCCACCCGGCGCCGCCCGGGCGCCGACGACGTCGGCGAGGCCCTCGGCCGGGCGGTGGAGGAGCTGCGCTCCACGGTCCAGGAGGTCCGTACGACGATCTTCGCGCTCCAGCAGCCCCCCGCCGACCCGCCCACCGGGCTGCGGGGGCGGGTGCTGCGGGAGACGGCGGTCGCGGCGGCGCGGCTCGGCTTCCCGCCGTCCGCGCAGTTCACCGGGGCCGTCGACACGCGGGTCACGGACCCGGTGGCCGACAGCCTGCTGGACGCGCTGCGCGCGGCGCTGGGCGCGGCGGCGGGGCGTCCCGGTGTGTCACGGGTGGCGGTGACCGTGGAGGCGGGCGTGGCGCTGCCGGACGGGCGGGAGGGGGTGCGGCTGGCTGTCGCGGACGACGGGGAGGTCGCGGGGGGCGTTATGGGGACAGGGACCGGGCCGGGGCCGGAGACTGGCACCTGGAACAGGACGGTCTGGTTGTCGCCGCTGTGACCTGCGGCCATGCCCGCCCTCCTGCCGTCCTCGACCGCGCCTCGGGACGGTTGCGGCACGCTGGGCGCACCAGCGCTGAGAGGAGGCGTCGGATGGGCGTCACGGAGATCCAGGAGGACGAACCGGTACCGGAGGCGACCGCACGCTCCGGGCCCCGGGGGTACGCCGGGTACGCCACCCCGCTGCTGGCCGGTGAGGCCGAGGACGACGGGGTGGAGCCGCACATCTGGCGGGGCACGGACTGACCGCCGGGGGCGGGGTACTCGGCCGGGACCCGCCCCTTCCCCCGCAGGAGGCCCTCATGAGCGACCAGACCCCGTCCCAGGCCGAGGGCGAGCGCGACGACGACCCGCGGGTCACCAGCGGCCAGAACCCGGCGCAGACCACGCCCTCGCAGGCCGAGGGAGAGCGCGAGGAGACCGACGACGAGAGCTGAGCCGGTCAGCGGCCCAGCACGCCCCCGGGGACGAGCGACTGCGCCGACGCGGCCGGGTGACCCACCTCGAGGATCCCGAGGAGGCCGTCGAGCAGCGGGGCGCCGGGCACGCCGGCGGACGGTCCGGGCCGCGCGGCCGGGGCGGCGGCCTGGGCGACGGGGGCGGCGGCCAGCACGCTGGCGGCCAGGACGGTGACGGTGGCAAGCTGCTTGATCATGCCCGTCCCAACGACCGGCGCCATCCGGAGAAACGCCCGCCCGGCGCCCGTGGCCCCAACAGAGGAACCGCCGTGACCGTGCCGCCCGTCCGGCCCGCCGCCCCCGCCGACCTGGCAGCGGTGGCCGACATCTACGCCCACTACGTCCGGCACACGGTCGCCACCTTCGACGAGGCCCCGCCCCCGGCCGCCGACTGGCACCGGCGCCTGGACGACCTGACCGGGCGCGGCCTGCCCTTCCTGGTCGCCGAGGTGGACGGCGAGGTCGCCGGGTACGCCTACGCGGGCCCCTGGCGTCCCAAGCCGGCCTACCGCCACACCGTCGAGGACTCGGTCTACCTCGCCCCCGCCCGGACCGGCCGGGGCCTGGGCAGCGCCCTGCTCGCCGGTGTCCTCGACGGCTGCGCGGCGGCGGGCGTCCGCCAGGTGATCGCGGTGATCGCGGACACCGGCGGCGACGCCTCCACCGCGCTGCACCGGCGCCACGGCTTCGCCGAGGCCGGCCGGCTGACCGGCGTGGGGCACAAGCTGGGCCGCGCGGTGGACACGGTGCTGATGCAGCGGGCGCTCACCTCCCGGGGGTGACCGCTCGGACCGTGACGTACGCTGGCAGCGGCGGCGGCCCGGTGACGGGCGGTCGCGCGGCGGTGGGGCCCGCCGTACCCGAACCGCGGCGAGGATGCCGCCAACGGTCCCTACTTGCGATCACGCGCGCCCCGCCACCGGCGGGCGACGCCCGGCGAGTAGGAGAGACGCACCCCGATGACCCCGATGAAGCCCTCACAGCCCCAGGCCGTGGGCGAGCCCACCGACCCGGACGTCGACCTGCACGTCCCCGCGCAGCGCCCCCGCTCCTGGCCCTCCCAGGCCCCGGTGGTGGCGGTCGTCTCCCTCGGCGGCATGATCGGCGCCTCGGCCCGCTACGGCGCGTCCCTCCTCTGGACGACACCGCCCACGGGCTTCCCCTGGACGACCCTCTGGGTGAACGTGCTCGGCTGCGCGATCATCGGCGTCTTCATGGTCGTCATCAGCGAGGCGTGGGCGGCGCACCGGCTGGTGCGGCCGTTCTTCGGCACCGGGGTGCTCGGCGGGTTCACGACGTTCTCGACCTACGCGGTCGACATCCGGAAGCTGGTGGACGCGGGGCGTCCCGGGGCGGGCCTGGCCTACCTGGCCCTGACCCTGGTGGCGGCCCTGGCGGCGGTGTGGAGCGCGGCGTGGGTGACGCGCCGGCTGGTGGCTCGGAGGCAGGCATGACGCGACTGACCGGGCGCGCGACGCGCGTATCGATCTTCATCGGCGAGAACGACGTCTGGCACCACAAGCCCCTGTACAGCGAGATCGTCCACCGGGCGCACCGCGCCGGGCTGGCCGGCGCCTCGGTCTTCCGGGGCATCGAGGGCTTCGGCGCGTCCTCGCTGATCCACACCCAGCGCCTCCTCTCCCTCAGCGAGGACCTGCCGGTGGTGGTCTTCATCGTGGACGACGAGGAACGCGTCCGCGCCTTCCTGCCGGAGCTGGACGAGCTGGTCGGCGAGGGCCTGGTCATCCTCGACGACTGCGACGTGATCCGCTACGTCGGCCGCGACCGGGAGGCCGGCCGGTGAACTGGCTCTGGGTGGTCCTGGGCGCCTCCGTCGGCGCCCCCCTGCGCTACCTGACCGACCTGGCGGTCCAGCGCCGCCACGACACCGTCTTCCCCTGGGGCACCTTCACGGTCAACGTCTCCGGCTGTCTGATCCTAGGCACCCTGACCGGCGCGACCTCGGCGGGCGCCGCCCCGCACGCGGTCCAGCTCCTCCTCGGCACGGGCCTGTGCGGCGCCCTGACCACATATTCCACCTTCTCCTACGAGACCCTCCGCCTGGCCGAGTCCGGCGCCCGCTTCTTCGCCGCGGCGAACGTGGTCGCGAGCATCGTGGCGGGGCTGGGCGCGGTGTTCGTGGGGGTGTCGCTGGCCGAGGCGATCTGGACCTGATCAGCCCGCAGCAGCCCCGGCGAGTTCACCGCGTCGAACGCCCCCGTGGGCGAACGCCCAGGCGGCCACGGTGAAGGCCCGCAGGACATCCACCACGACCGCCCCGTCCGGAACTCCGTCCAACTCGGCCATGCCGGGAGTACGAGCGTCCATCCCGCGGTGATCGCGCGCTTCAGCGCTCCCCGGCCGCGACCTGCCACGCGAAGGTGTGGCGCAGAGCGGCCCGCAGCGCGGGGTCGCGCACCCAGGGGGTCGGGTCGCTCACCGTCGCGGTGACGCGGTGCGGGCCCGCACCGGCGAGCAGGGCGGCCGGGATGGAGGACACGTCCAGCCGCTCGCCCTCGTGGGCGTACGGTCGGCCGTCCACCTGCCACGTCACCGACAGTCGCGAACCGTCCGGTCGCTGCGGCACCACCTGCAGTACCCGCCCGCCGACCCGCCCCTCGGTGGACGCGGCGGCGACACCGGCCTTGCGATAGAAGGCGGCGATCATCGCCTCGCGCCCGGGCGCGTTGTACTCGCGGCCCAATGTGCGCATGATCGAGTTCTGACTGGGGCGGTAGATGCCCTGCGCGGCGTACTTGGCGCCCTCGTAGGTGCCGACCGTACCGCCGTCCGGCGTGGGCTGCCCGAGCCAGCGGTACCACTTGAGCCGGTAGGCGGCCATGGTGGCCTGCGGGTAGACGGAGACATTCGGCTCGGGCGGCTCGGACCCCTGGTAGCGGCCCGGACTGTCGTACTCGTCGGCCAGGCCGCCCAGCGAGTGGCCCAGTTCGTGGACGACGATCTGCCCGGCCTGCGCGTTGCCGCCCGCCGCGGTCGCCGCCGTGCCGCCCGCCCCGCCGTACGTGCTGCTGTTGGCGAGCGCGACGACCTGATCCGCCTGCGGCGCCTGGGCGGCGTACTGCGCGGCCTTGGCCTCGTTCACGCACAGCAGCCGCGCTGTGCCGCCGCAGTAGTAGTTCATGTCCAGGGCGGTGTCCCGCCGCACGCCCGGGGTGGGGTCGTCGTCCACGCCCGACTCCCGCGAGACGACGTTGACCTGCCAGATGTTGAACATCGTCCGGTAGCTCTTGAACGGCTCCACCGCGAACAACTCGGCGACCTTGGAGCGGACGTGGGAGCGGTAGGTGTCCAACTGCGCCGAGGTGTAGCCGTCCCCGACGAACACCAGGTCCACCTTGCTGCCGCTGGGCCCGTTCACCTCGACCGGCTCCACCGCGGCGGCCGCCGCGGCCTCACGTGCACGGGCGTCCGGAGCGGCCTGGGCCGGCCGGGGCACCCGGACGGTGCGTATGGAGCCGTCGGGCGCGAACACCTCGCGCTGCTCGGTCCGGACGCCGGGACCAGACGGTCCCGCGGGCCGGGGCACGGCTTGGGCCGGCGCGAGAGCGAGGGCGAGGGAGCACGCGGTGAGGGCGGCGGCGAGCGCCGGGGGCAGGACTCTGCGCATGGAGGACTCCTCGTGTGGTGGGGGGTGGCCGACAGGGACCGGCCGGCGAGTTAAGCAAGGAGTTAACTGGATTGACATGAACGCTTAACTGGCGGCACAAGTTAGCCGCAACTGCGCTTCGAGCACAAGGAGTTGCACGCGATCCGGTTCCCCTAGGTATGGCCCCGAGGAGGAGGGCGATCTCCGTCGCCGGACGCCCGGCACCGCCCTGCGCGGGGAGCGATCCGGGCTCGCGAGGCAGGCCGGGGCCTCATTCGGCCCTGTCGGGCACGGCTTCACCCGGATGACGCAGGCGCACGCCCGGTGGCCTGCGGGCATGCCGGCAAAGGAACGACAAGCCCGTGGCGGCCGGGCATATGCGTGGCTGCGGTCCGGGGCGGGCGCGGGTCTGGTCGGAGAGGACAGCGGTTCGTTCGCGGCACGCCGTGTGCCGTTGCCGCTCTCTCGAGGAGGAAGCTTCGATGCGTTCTGTGCGCATAGCCACCGCCACCGTCTTCGCCGGTGCCGCTCTGCTGATGACCGCCCCGCTGGCCTCGGCGTCCGACACGCAGTGCGACCCGGCCACCGCCGCCGCGCAGCGGGCCGAGTCCGACTACAAGGCCGCCCTCGCCGACTACCAGAAGATCATCAATGACGGTGGCCACCCCGACAAGTCCCAGCAGGACAACGTCGACCAGCTCAAGCAGAAGGCCGACTCCGCGGCGTCCGAGGCCCAGCGCGTCTGCGGCGACCAGGTGATGGACCCGAGTCGTAAGCCCTCCGGGGCCATGCACACCGGCAGCGGTTCCACCAGCTCCGCCACGAACTCCACCGCCGGCCTCGCTGCGGCAGGCGCTCTCGCCGGGGCCGGCGCCGTCGGCTTCGCGGCACGCCACCGCAAGATCCACAGCCGCCGGCACTGACGACGGCCGCTGCCGCCCGCCCGCCGCGCTCCGCGAGGCCGGCGGGCGGGGGCGAGCGGGCGCGTGGCAAGCCGGGGCGGTTCGGAAGGGACGACGGGGTGAGAGGGTCGCGCACGAGACGGTACGGGGCCGGCGGCGGGGTGCGCTGGCGGTTTCCGTGGGAACTGTGCCTGATGCTGGCGGCGGTCGCCGTGGTGGCGTTCATCGCCCTGGGCCGTGGACCGTCGGGACCTCCCGCGCCTTCGGGACAGGACCTGCGAGTCTCCGGACCCACGCGCGTCGTCGCCGCGCCCATGCGGGCCTCCCGGCCGCTGCGGGTCCGCGTCCCCGCCATCCGTGTGGACGCTCCGCTGACCGATCTGCGACTCGACGGCAGCGGCCGGCTCGGCGCACCGTCCGAGACCGACGACGACCTCGCCGGCTGGTGGGCGGACGGCCCCGCACCGGGCGAGCGCGGCACCGCGATCATCGCCGGTCACGTCGACATTCCCACCGGTCCCGCCGTCTTCTACGACCTCGGAGCCGTCAAACCCGGCATGAGCATCGACGTCGCCCGCAGCGACCGGGCCACCGCCCACTTCACCGTCGACGCCATCGACGTCTACGCCGCCGACGACTTCCCCGACGACAAGGTCTACGCCGACACCGGCGACCCCGAACTGCGCCTCATCACCTGCGGCGGTGGCTACGACAAGCAGCACGGGCACTACAACGGCAACGTCGTCGTCTCCGCCCACCTCACCGCCCCGTAGCCGGGCGGCGCACCGGGCTCACGGGGACCAGGTTTCCCAGGCGTAGACGGTTCCCGCGGCGCAGGAGCCGGTCTTCGTGCACGTCAGTGATGCCGTCACCGTCTGGAGCCTGGTCCGCGAGGAACCGGCTCCTCACTCGAACGCCGCCGCCGCCTCCCTCAGCGCCTCCGCCACCGCCTCCGGGGAGTCCGGGCCCGGGGCGCCGGGGTGGTAGGTGACCGACTTCAGGCGGCCGGTGAAGGGGAAGGTGCGGTGGCGTTCGTGGAGGGGCCAGGAGACCGGGGACTTGCGGTCTATGCCGATGCTGATGCCCTGGAAGGGGGCCATGCCGATCAGTTGGTGGACGGAGGGGGATGTCGCGCGGTCCGTGGCGTCGACCGTGAGGGTGAAGCGCCAGCGCAGGCCCGGTTCGGCCGTCGCGGTCAGGCGGATGTCGTGCGGGCCCGGGGGCACGGGGCCGGCGTCGGTCTCGTGGAGGACGCCGTACTCGTTGTAGGCGAGGCGGAGCCGGCCGTTCTCGATGTGGAGGTTGTAGCCGCCGCCCTGGTCACCGTGGGAGACGAGGACGCCCTCGCCGGTCTGCTCGATGCGGAGGTCGATGGTGAAGGAGCGGAGGGTGATCAGGCGGGAGGAGCGGTAGCGCTCCAGTTCCGGGGTGCCGGGGAGGAGGGTGAGGGGGCGGGACAGGCGCTGGTCGGCGGGGTTGCGGCGGGCGAGGGCGCCGCTGCCGTCGGGGAGGGGGAAGACGCCGTTGCGCCAGGCGGCGGCCTCCCACGCGGCGGACAACTCCGCCACCAGGTCGGGGCGTTCGGCGGCCAGGTCGTGGATCTCGGTGGGGTCGGTGCGGATGTCGTAGAGGGCCCACTCGGCGTCGTCGTAGGGCGTGCCCGGCTCGTGCAGGGTGACCAGTTTGTGGCCGTCGCGGTAGTGGCTGCGGTTGCCGGTCATCTCGCAGTACTGCTCACCGTGGGTGGAGGCGTGGGCCGGGTCCGCCAGGACCGGGGTGAAGGTCGCGCCGTCCGGTTCCTGGAGGGGGACGCCTCGGCGGGTCGCCGGGCGGTCCAGGCCGGCCAGGTCGAGGAGGGTGGGGGTCAGGTCGGTGACGTACTGGTACTGGGGGCGCTGCCCGGGGGTGAGGCGGCCGGTGCGGGTGCCCTCCGGCCAGGAGAGGACGAAGGGGACGCGGACGCCGCCCGCGTAGGTGTGGCCCTTGTAGAGGCGGAACGGGGTGTTCGAGGCCATGCCCCAGCCGCGCGGGTAGTGGACCAGGCTGCGCGGGCCGCCGATCAGCTCGGGGTCGCGGTCGACGTCGGGGTCCCAGTCGCCGGGCAGGCCGGGGTGGTGCACGAAGCGGCTGAAGTAGGAGCGGGTGCCCTCCGCGCCGCCCTCGCCGGTGCCGCCGTTGTCGGAGGTGAAGACGATGATGGTGTTGTCCAGTTCGCCCAGGGCCGCCAAGGTCTCCGTGAGGCGGCCCAGGTTCTGGTCGATGTTGTCGACCAGGGCCGCGTAGACCTCCATGTAGCGGGCGTACAGGCGCTGTTGGGCGGGCGTGAGGCTGTCCCACGGCGGGACCTCCTCGCCCGCCTCGCTGTTGCGGGCCGGGAGCCGCGTGCCGGGCGGGAAGAGGCCGGCGGCGATCTGCGCGGCGAAGCGGGTGTCGCGCAGGGTGTCCCAGCCGGCGTCGTAGCGGCCCCGGTGGCGGGCGATGTCCTCGGCCTTGGCCTGGAGCGGGCCGTGCACGGCGTTGTGGGCGAGGTAGAGGAAGAACGGCTTGTCGGCGTCGTGGGCGCGCAGCGACTTCACCATGGCGATGGCCTGGTCGGTGATGTCGTCGGTGTAGTAGTAGTCGTCCGCGAAGTCGTCGATCGGCAACGGGGTGTTGTCGCGCACCAGTTGGTGCGGGTGGAAGAGGCTGGTCAGGCCCTCCAGTACGCCGTAGTACTGGTCGAAGCCCTTCTGGAGCGGCCAGTTGGCGCGGTCGTCGGCCGCGTTGGAGGCGGAGTCGCGGACCAGGTGCCACTTGCCGACGGCGTACGTGGCGTAGCCGGCGTCGTGCAGCAGCTCCGCCAGGGTGGGGATGTCGTCGGCGATCTCCATGCCGTAGCCGGGGAAGCCGGGGTCCGCGTTGGCGACCATGGCGTAGCCGACGCGGTGCGGGTTGAGGCCGGTGAGCAGGGCGGCGCGGGCCGGGGAGCACAGCGGCATGGTGTGGTAGTTGGTCAGCCGTACGCCGTCCTCGGCCAGGCCGTCCAGGACCGGGGTCGGGATCTCCGAGCCGAAGGGGCCGATGTCGCTGTAGCCCATGTCGTCCACGAGGACGACGACGATGTTCGGCGGGCGGCGGTCCCCCGAAGCGGGCCGGGTCGGCGTCGGCCAGGCAGGTTCCGAGTCGGCGAAGGTGCGGCCGATGCGGCCGGGGAAGCCCTCGTAGGGGTCGCGGCGGGTGCTCATACGGGGACCTCGGTGGTGGGAGTGGGGGCGGCGGGGCGCGCGTCGCGGGCGCAGCGGAAGCCGCCGTGGGCGGTGGAGGAGTCGGGGGTGTTGTGGGAGCGGGCGGCGACCCGGTAGCGGTTGCAGTACGAGGCGTGGCAGAGGTACGAGCCGCCCCGGATGACGCGTTCGGCGGGGCCCCAGGCGTCCGCCGTCCACTCCCAGACGTTGCCGGCCATGTTGAGGAGGCCGTACCCGTTGGGCTCGTACGCCGTGACCGGCACGGTGCCGGTCGCGCCGCCGGGGCGGTCGGAGCGGTGCGGGAAGGTGCCCTGCCAGGTGTTGCACATCTCCCGGCCGTCGGGGGTGAGGTCGTCGCCCCAGGGGTAGCGGGCCCCTGCCAGACCGCCGCGGGCCGCGTACTCCCATTCGGCCTCCGTGGGCAGGCGCAGGCCCGCCCAGGCGCAGTAGGCGAGGGCGTCGTGGTGGGAGACGTGGGTGACCGGGTGGTCGCCGCGGCCGTCGAGGTCCGAGCCGGGGCCCTCCGGCGCCCGCCAGGAGGCGCCCTCGACGCCGAGCCACCACGGGGCCTGCTGGACGGTGCCGAGGACGTGGCGGTGGGCGTCGGGGTGCAGTCGGAGGTGGAAGACGAAGGAGGAGCCGAAGCGTTCGGCGTCGGTGCGATGGCCGGTGGCCGACACGAAGGCGGCGTACTCGTCGTTGGTGACGGCCGTGGCGGAGAGGGCGAACGGGGCCACCTCGACCTCGCGGACCGGGCCCTCGCGGTCGGCCCGGTAGCCCTCGTCGAAGGCGTCGCCCATGCGGAAGGTGCCGCCGGGCAGCTCCACCAGCGGCGGGTGGGCGGCGGGGGGCCGGATCGCGGGCACGGGCAACAGGTCGACCGGCGCGAACCCGGTACCGGCGCCGCGGGGACGGCCCGGCGTGCAGCACGCGCTCATGCCGGCACCTCCGCGGAATGGGGCGTACGCGGACGGGCCCCCGCCGGGACCGGGTCGGGCGCGGCGGCGAGCAGGGCGCGGGTGTAGGGGTCGGCGGGGCGCTCGCACACCTCGTCGGCGTCGCCGGTCTCCACGATCCGGCCCCGGTGCATGACGGCGATGCGGTGGCTGACCTGGCGGACCACGGCGAGGTCGTGGGCGATGAAGACCAGCGCGAGGCCGAGGTCGCGCTGGAGGTCGGTGAGCAGGCCGACGATCTGCGCTTGCACGGAGACGTCGAGTGCGGAGACCGGCTCGTCGCAGATGAGGACGGTCGGCTCGGGCGCCAACGCCCGTGCGATGCCGATCCGTTGGCGCTGCCCGCCGGAGAAGGAGCGGGGGCGGCGGTCGGCGGCGGCCGGGTCGAGACCGACGAGGCGCAGCAGTTCCCCGACCCGGCGCTCGCGTCCGGCGCGGTCGCCGATGCCGAAGGCGTGCAGCGGCTCGGCGACGATCTCGCCGACGGTCATGCGGGGGTTGAGGGAGGCGTACGGGTCCTGGAACACCAGCTGCACCCGCCGCCGCACCGCGTGCAGTTCGCGCCGGGCGGGCCGGGTGACGTCCGCGCCGTCCAGGCGCAGCGTGCCGCCGTCGCTGGGGTGGGCGTGGGCGAGGACCCGGGCCAGGGTGGACTTGCCCGAGCCGGACTCCCCGACGATGCCGAGGGTCTCCCCCGCGGCCAGGGTGAGGGAGACGTCGTCCAGCGCGGTGACGCTACGGCCGCGCGGGCCACGGCCCCGGTAGGTCTTGCGGAGGGACTCGGCGGCGAGGACGACGGCGCCGGGGCGGGGCCGGTCCACGCGGGCCGGGGCGGGGGCGGCGGGCAGCGGGGCGGGGTGCTCGGCGGCGGGCCAGCAGGCGGCCCTGACCGCGGGGTCCTCCGACGAGCCCCGCGCGGCCGACGCGACCAGCGGCGGCGTCTTCACACGGCACCGCTCCTCCACCAGAGCGCACCGCTCGGCGAACGCGCAGCCCCCGGTGAGGAGCGCCAGGTCGGGCGGGGAGCCGGGGATGCCGGTCAGGCGGGTGCCCGAGGGGGAGGACAGCCGGGGTACGGCGGCCAGCAGGCCCGCGGTGTAGGGGTGCCGGGGGCGGGTGAGGACCTCGGCGGTCGGGCCGTCCTCGACGACCGTGCCGCCGTACATCACCAGTACGCGCTCGCAGGAGCGGGCGACGACGCCCATGTTGTGGGTGATGAGGAGGAGCGCGGTGCCGGTGGTGCGGTTCAACTCGCCGAGCAGGGTGAGGATCTGGTCCTGCACGGTGGCGTCGAGGGCGGTGGTGGGCTCGTCGGCGACCAGGACGTCCGGTTCGGCGGCCAGGGCCATGGCGATGAGGATGCGCTGGCGCTGCCCGCCGGAGAACTGGTGCGGGTGGTCGGCGAGGCGGCGCTCGGGGTCGGGGATGCCGACCAGGCCGAGGAGTTCGGCGGCGCGGGCCCGGCGGGCGGCGCGGTCGGCGGTGCCGTGCGCGCGGAGCGCCTCGTCCAGGTGGGCGCCGGCGGTCAGGACCGGGTTGAGGGCGGTCATCGGGTCCTGGAAGATCATGCCGATCCGGGCGCCGCGCACCTGCCACAGCTCGTCCTCCCCGGCGGCGGCCAGGTCCCGGCCGTCGAGCAGCACCGAGCCGCCCGTGACGCGTCCGGTGCCGGGCAGCATGCGCAGCAGGGCGAGGGCGGTGGTGGACTTGCCGGAGCCGGACTCGCCGACCACGGCCAGGGTCTCGCCGCGCCGCAGGGTGAAGGACACGTCCCGCACGGCGCGGGTCACGGCGCCGTCGGGGGCGGTGAACTCCACGTCCAGGCCGCGGACTTCCAGCAGAGGGTCGGTCATCGGCGTATCCCCCGGTTCAGGGCCTCGGCGATCAGGGACAGGCCGAGGACGAGGACGGTCACGGTGACCAGCGGCCCGGCCGCGAAGTGCGGCGCGTCGGACAGGTAGGGCAGCGACTGGCTGAGCACCGAGCCGACGGTGGGCTCGGGCGGGCGCACGCCGACGCCGAGGAAGCTCATCGCGCCCTCCAGGAAGACGGCCACCGTCAGCGACACCGCGAGCTGCACGACCAGCGGGTCGGCGGCGTTGGGCAGGATGTGCCGGGTCAGCAGCCGGGTGCGGGAGGCGCCGCCGACCCGGGCGGCGGTGACGTACTCGCGCTCCCGCTCGACCAGCACGCCGGTGCGCAGCAGCCGGCCGAAGGCGGGGATCTCGGCGAGCGCGATGACCAGCACGACCGGGAGCCGGCCCGGGCCGAGGATGGCGGTGACCGCGAGGGCGAGGATCAGCCCGGGAAAGGCCAGGATCAGGTCGAAGGTCCGCTGCACGGCGGTGTCGGCGACCGGGTGGACGGCGGCGAGCAGCGCGAACAGGCAGCCGAGCAGCGCGCCCAGCGGCACCGCGAGGGCGATGATGCCGAGGTCGGCGCGGATGCCGTAGAGCAGCCGGGCGAGCAGGTCGCGGCCGAGGTCGTCGGTGCCGAGCGGGTGGCCCGGCGTGCCGAGCCCGGCGAGGGACTGGCCGGACTGGTCGGTGGGGCCGTGCCCGGCGAGCAGCGGGGCGAGCAGCCCGGCCAGGACGACCAGGCCGACCAGGGCGAGGCCGGTCCGGCCCCGTCCGGAGGCGAGGGCGGCGCCATAGGGGTGGCGGGGGCGCTTCGCGGGCGCCGGGAGGGTGATGGCGGTCATGGGTCACTCCCACCTGATCCGGGGGTCGAGCCAGGCGTGCACGAGGTCGGTGAGCAGTTGGACGAGGACGAAGACGGTCACCAGGAGCAGCAGCAGGTCCTGCACGACCGGGTAGTCCCGGCGGGTGAGCGCCTGTTCGGCGAGCCGGCCGAGGCCCGGCCAGGCGAAGATGGCCTCCACCAGGACCGCGCCGCCGAGGAGGTGGCCGGTCTGCATGCCGAGCAGGGTGACGACGGGCGGCGCGGCGTTCGGCAGCACGTGCCGCCACAGCAGCCGCCGGGGGCGCACGCCGGCCGCGGTGGCGGTGCGCACGTAGTCCTCGGCGAGGGCGCGTTCGATGCCGTCCTGGAGGTAGCGGCCGACGACGGCGGCGCTGGGCAGGGCGAGGCACAGGGCGGGCAGCACGAGGTACTGCACGGCGAGGTCGGGCGCGGTCAGCAGCGGCACCCGCCCGCCGGCGGGCAGCACGCCGAGCAGCACCGCGAAGAGCAGCACCAGGAGTACGCCGGTGACGAACGGCGGCACCGACAGCGCCCCGGTGGTCAGCACCCGGACCAGGGCCCGCACCCAGCCGCGCCGGGCGGTGGCGCCGAGCACCCCGAAGGCGGTGCCGAGCACGGCGACGAACAGCATGGCGGCCAGGGTCAGTTCGACGGTGGCGCCGAGGCCGTCGCCGATCAGGTCGGCGGTCCGGCCGCCGATGGCGTAGGACGGGCCGAGGTCGCCGGTGGCGAGGCCGCCGATCCAGTGGGCGTACTGGGCGGGCAGCGACTCGTTCAGGCCGAGCTGCTCGCGGATGGCGGCGACGGTCTCGGGGCCCGCGTCCGGGCCGGCCAGGGAGGTGGCCGGGTCGCCGGGCACCAGGCGCAGGATGCCGAAGATCAGCACGGAGGAGACGAACAGGACGAGGAGGGCGGACGGCAGCCGCCGCAGGAGGTGGCCGCGCATGTCAGGCGTCCAGGTAGGCGTCGTCGAGGTTCAGGTAGGAGAACTTGTTGAGGGTGACGCCGTGCAGCTTCTTCGACGCGGTCTGGACGTTGCCGGCGATGACGAGGTCGATGATGAACGCCTCGTCGAGGAGGATGTCGGAGACCGCGCCGCGCAGCCGGCCCGCGGCGGCGCCGGTGGCGGGGCTGGTCCACGCCTCGCGCACCACGCGGGTGTACTCGGCCGAGTGGAACTTCGAGGTGTTCTTGGCCTCGTTGAAGGGATAGGCGCTGACCGCCAGCGTGGCGGGCTGCACCTGGGCGAAGCCGTGGCTCATGGTCCACAGGGCGGGCATCGTCTGGGAGATGAGCTTCTTCTGCGCGGTCGCCGGGTCGGTGGGCTGGAGGGTGACGTCGACGCCGGCCTGCTTCAGGTCGTACTGGAGGGACTCGGCGACGGCGGTGTCCCCGGGCAGGCTGATGTGCAGCAGGGGCAGCTTCAGGCGGCTGTGTCCGGCGGACTTCAGCAGCTCGCGGGCCTTGGCGGGGTCGTGCGGGTAGTGGGTGCGGCGGGCCTCGGTGTAGGCGGGCGAGGACTTGGGCCAGGGCGCGGCGGAGGCGAGGCCGTAGCCGCCGAGGCTCTGCTTGAGGATGCGGTCGCGGTCCACGGCGTGGGCGAGGGCCTGGCGGACGGTCTTGTCGTCCAGCGGCGCGACGGTGGTGTTGACGCCCAGGTAGATCGCGCCGGCGCCGGTGGCGTACTCGGTGACGGTGAGGCCGGGGTCGTGGGCGATGGAGGCGAGGTTGCGGCCGGGGACCTGGTAGGTGAGGTGGGTCTGGCCGGTGCGCAGCGAGGAGACGATGGCGTCGCCCTGGGAGACGACGCGGAACTCGACGGCGTCCAGATAGGGGCGGTCCGGCTGCCAGTAGGCGTCGTTGCGGGTGAGGCTGAGGCCGGTACCGGGGCTCCACTTGGCCAGCTTGAAGGGTCCGGTGCCGTTGAGCCTGGTGCCCTTGACCGCGTCCTCGACGGCGTTCCGGTCCGCGATGATCATGAACTCGAAGAGGTCGAAGAGGTTGTTGACGCGGTGCGCGAGCTTGAGCGTCAGCTCGTGGTCGCCGCGCTTCTCGAAGCCGGTGACGGCGGCGGCCGTGGCCCGCAACTGGGCGGCGCGAGCCGGGTTCTGGAGGTTCTGCACCGCGAAGATCACGTCGTCGGCGGTGAAGGGGCGCCCGTCGTGGAACGTCACACCGGTGCGCAGCTCGAGGGTGATGCTGCGGCCGTCCGCCGGGTACTCCCAGGAGGTCGCCAGCTCGGGGTGCGGGGTGAGTCGGTCGTCGTAGCGGGTCAGGGTGTTGTAGAGCAGCCGCTGCTGGAAGGACTGCCGGCTCTGGGCGAAGAGCAGGCTGGGCGTGAAGTCGGTGTCCACGGCGAAGTCGAGCGTGCCGCCGCGGCGCGGCTTCCCGGCGCCCCCCTTCGACGCCGAGCCGGTGCCGGAGACGGCCGAGCGGCAGCCCGCCAGCCCCATGCCGAGCAGCAGGGCGCCGCCGCCGGCCGCGCGCAGGGCGGTGCGGCGGGTGGGCGCGGGTGCGGTGGCCGGGGAGGGGAGGGACGGGTACGACTCGGTCATCGGATGCCTGTCTGTGACGAAGGGAGGGGCGAGTGGACGTGGGGGCGCGCCGCCGTGCCCGGTCGGGCAGGGGCGGTCGGCGGATTGCTTCCGCTGCGGAACGAATGCCGGTGGACCTGGCCGCACGAGGGCACGGACTGCCGGTACGGGCGGGGCGGGGCGTCGGTGAAGGGGTCGGCCGGGGCTCAGCGGCGGCTACGGCTCAGGGCGTCGTTGGCGCAGGGCCCCTATGGCGTGCCCACGGCAAGCGGCGCCGCCGCCCGCACCCGGCCCGGGTGATCAGCGGCGGACGGCACAGACCGCGCTGGCCTGTCGACAGAGGTCGACGTGCCTGCGGGTGACGAGGCGCTTGTCCGGATTCACGGCGCCAATATGGCAGCGCCCGTGTCGGGCGGTCAACGCCGCCGTCCGGGAAGTGAGACGGAATCAGCCGTTCCGATCCGCCGCGGCGACCTCTCGCATCGCCCGCAAAGGTGCTCTGAACAGGGGGTTCAGCAGTACGGTCCCGGCGGCCACCGGAAGGGTGGCCGGACCGGCATGTGGACCGACCACGCGCTCGGGGTCGTCGCAGACGTACGACAGGTCGACCGCCGCGCCCCGGATCTCCTCCAGGTACTCGGGGTCGAGGAGGGCGGCGTACTCGGTGACGAGGAGCAGGTCCGGGTTGGCGATGTCGAGCAGCAGGGCGGCCGCCCGGCCCACCACGCGGGCACGTTCGCGCAGCAGCCGGTCCGCCCGCCGGTCGCCGGCCGCCGCCGCGTCGACCACCAGGAAGTAGTCGGCCTCCGGCACGATCCCGCGGCGCAGCGCGGTGCGGGCGACGGCCGTGTTGGAGGCGGTGGCCTCCAGACAGCCCGAACGCCCGCACGGGCAGGGCACGGTGGAGTCGGGCACCGGCAGGTGTGCCACGTCGCCCGCCGCCGAGCCGGGCCCGTGGTGCACGACGCCGGCGATGCCGAGGGCGGCGTCCACCACGTTGCCGACGAACAGGTGGACCAGGCTGCGCCGGGCGGCGGGCCGGCCGAAGAGGATCTCCGACTGGGCGATGGCGCGGGCGTGGTTGTCGACGCGCACCGGCAACCCGTGCAGCGCCCGGGAGAGTTCGGCGGCCAGCGGCCGGTGATGCCAGCGCAGCGCGTCGTGCCGGACCACCGTCCCCGCTTCCGGGTCGACCCGGCCGCCGAGGGCCGCGCCGACCCCGAGCAGGGGGCGGGTGCCGACGTGCGCGTCCAGGAAGGCGCGCAGCTCGGCGGCGACGGTGGCGGGCAGCCGGTCGGGGGCCAGGCCGTCGTGCGGGACGAGGCGCCGGGCGAGCACCCGGCCGCGCAGGTCGACCAGGCCGAGGGTGGAGGCGGGCACGCCCAGGTGGACGCCGCCGGCCACCGGGCCGCCGCTCGCGCCGAGGTGCAGGTCGACCGGGATCCGCGGGCGACCCACGCCGCCGGCCCCGGCGGGCCCCGGCAGTTCGCGCAGCAGGCCGAGCCGGGTGAGGTCGGTGGCCTGCCGGGAGACGGCGGCGGGGCTGAGGCCCGAGAGCCGGGCGACGGCGCTGCGGGCGACGGGGCCGTGGTCGAGCACGGCGCGCAGCACGAGCGCGGCGTTGGCCTCGCGACGGCCGTCGCCGACCATGCGGGGGGTCTGGGGGGCGGGGGGCATCGGGGCCTCTCTCGGGCGGGCGGACGGGCGGACGGGCGGGTCGGATCGGCGTTCGTTGCGGGAACGTGAAGTCCCGTACGGGCTGTTGACGGGCGCCGCGGGGCTTTGCGAGTCTCCTGGACATGTCCGCTGCGCGCCGCTGTCCGTCCGTCGCCTGACCGACCGCCGACCTCAACGCCCGTTCTCCGCAACGGGCCGTCGCGCACGCCGTTCCCCGGCTCGACCCACGACGAGTCTCCCACCGTAGGCGAATTGCTTCCGCTCCGGAAGCAATGCCGCCCGGCACGCTCCTCGACCCATCTCCCTCGACCCACCCTCCGAAGGGATCCACCACCATGCCCACCCCCACCCCCCTCTCCGTCCAGAAGGTCGGCGGCCGGCTCGGCGCCGTGATCTCCGGGGTCCGGCTCGGCGGCGATCTCGCCCCCGGCACCGTGGCCGGGATCCGCGCCGCCCTGCTCGCTCACAAGGTCGTCTTCTTCCGCGGCCAGGACCACCTGGACGCGGACGAGCACGAGTCCTTCGGCCGGCTGCTCGGCACCCCGGTCGCCCACCCCACCGTGCCGTCCGCCGACGGCCGCTACTCCTTCCCCATCGACTCCGACTACGGCGGTCGCGCCAACCAGTGGCACAGCGACGTCACCTTCGTCCCGGCGTACCCGGCCTTCTCGATCCTGCGCGCCCAGGTCATCCCGCCCTACGGCGGCAACACCCTGTGGGCCAACACCGCGACGGCGTACGCGAACCTGCCCGAGCCGCTGCGGCACCTCGCCGACGAGCTGCGCGCCGTGCACTCCAACGACTACGACTACGCCGCCCTGCGCCCCGACGCGCTGCCCGAGCAACTGGTGCGCTTCCGCGAGGTGTTCGCCTCGATCAAGTTCCTCACCGAGCACCCGGTGGTGCGCGTCCACCCCGAGACGGGCGAACGCGTGCTGCTGCTCGGCAACTTCGTGCAGCGCGTCAAGGGCCTGACCGCCGCCGACTCCCGGGCGCTGTTCCAGCTCTTCCAGTCGCACGTCGAGCGTCCCGAGAACACCGTCCGCTGGCAGTGGCAGGTCGGCGACGTGGCGATCTGGGACAACCGGGCCACCCAGCACTACGGCGTGGACGACTCCGACGACCACGAGCGCAAGCTGCGCCGGGTCACCATCGACGGCGACGTGCCGGTCGGCGTGGACGGCCGCCCGTCGGTGCTGATCTCCCCGGAGTCGGTGCCGGACCCGGAGTTCGGCCCGGCCTCCGGCGCCACCACGGGCGTCTCCGCGGAGCCCGCCGCCGTATGACCGCCGCCCGCCGCCCCGGCGGAGGGGGTGTCCTTCCGCCACCGGCGCGGAGGCGCCCGGCGATCCGCCGGCGCCCGCCGACCGCGGGCCTCACTCCGCGAGCGGCACCGCCGTCCCGCTGACCCGGACCCGGGGGTCGCCCGCGTGCAGGGTGACCGTGAGCACGCCGGGGCGGCCCATGTCCGCGCCCTGGTGGAGGGTGAGGCGGGACTCCTCGGGGACCAGGCCGCTCTCGCGGGCCCAGCCGCCGAAGGCCGCCGCGGCGGCGCCGGTCGCCGGGTCCTCCACGACGCCGCCGACCGGGAAGGGGTCGCGGGCGTGGAAGACCGGGTCGCCGTCCGCGTCGTCGGCGTCCCGCCAGAGCAGATGCACCGTGGTCAGGTCGAGGCGCAGCATGTACGCCTTCAGGCGCTCGAAGTCGTAGGCCAGGTCGGCGAGGCGCTCCCGGGTCGCGGCGGCCAGGACCAGGTGGCGGGCGCCCGCGAAGGCGATGCGCGGGACGGGGGCCTCGGCCAGGTCGGCGCGGGACCAGTCGAGGGCGGCCAGCGCCTCGTCCAGGTCGGCGTCGGCGACCGGCTCGCTGTGCGGGGCGACGCTGGTGAGGGTGGCGTACGGGGCGCCGTCCCGCTCCACGACCTCGACCGGCACCTCACCGGCCGGGGTGTGGAAGAGGTACTCCCCCGCGCCGTCCCGGCGGGCCAGGGCGACGGCCGCCGCGACGGTGGCGTGGCCGCAGAAGGGGACCTCGGCGAGCGGGCTGAAGTACCGCACCCGGTAGGTCCGCTCCTCCTCGGCCGGCACGGCGAACGCGGTCTCGCTGTAGCCGAGTCCGGCCGCGGTGGCCAGCATCCGGGCGTCGTCCCAGCCGGTCGCGTCCAGCACGACGCCGGCCGGGTTGCCCCCGGCGGGGTCGGCGGTGAAGGCGGCGTAGCGCAGCACGTCGGGCGTGCCGGCGGTGGTGTCGGCCATGGTCTCCCTCGTTGTCCCCGGGGGCGATTGGGCCAGTGGATCCCGGGGGAATTGGTGCTGTGCGGCGACCCAACCGCCTTCTACCGTCCCGATTATGACAAGATCCGCTGTCGCCCGTCGCCTCTCGTCGGCCCAGTCGGCCAACGCGATCGGGGACGGCGCGTACTACACCGCCTCCGCCCTCTACTTCACGCAGAGCATCGGTCTCGCGCCGGCCCGGGTGGGTCTCGGGCTGACCGTCGCCTGGGCGGTCGGGTCGGTGGCGGGCGTGCCGCTCGGCCGGCTGGCGGACCGGGCGGGGGCGCGGGGCACCTCGGTGGCGCTGGCACTGGCGGCGGCCCTGGCGGTCGGCTCCTTCACGGTGGTGACGGGCTTCGCGGGGTTCCTGTTTGCCGCGTGCGCGTACGCGTCGGCGCAGTCCGGGTTCGCGGCGGCGCGGCAGGCGCTGCTGGCGGGGCTGGTGCCGCCGGCGGGGCGGACCGGGCTGCTGGCCGGGTTGCAGGCGGTGTCCAACGCCGGGCTCGCGGTGGGCGCGGGGCTCGGCGGGCTCGCGCTGCACGCGGGGACCGAGCGGGCGTACCTCACGGTGTTCGCGGTGGACGCGGTCAGCTTCCTGGTCTGCGCGGCGCTGCTGGCCGGCCTGCCGCGCCCGGCGCGGATGCCGGCGGGGCCGAGGGCCCGGCTCGGGGTGCTGCGCGACCGGCCGTACGTGGTGCTGGCCCTGCTCAACACCGTGCTGCTGCTGCGGATGCCGCTGCTGAGCCTGGTCCTGCCGCTGTGGATCGCCGAGCGCACCGAGGCCCCGGCCTGGCTGGTGTCGGCGCTGTTCGTGCTGAACACGGCGGCGGTGACGGCCTTCCAGGTGCGGGCGGCGCGCGGGGTGACGGGGACGGCCGGCGCGACGCGGGCGGTGCGGCGCGCGGGGTGGGTGATGCTCGCCGGGTGCGGGGTGTTCGCGCTGTCGGCCGGGGCCTCGCCCCAAGTGGCGGCGGGGTTCCTGGTGCTGGGCGCGGGGTTGCAGGTGGTCGCGGAGATGTGGCAGTCGGCGGGCGGCTGGCAGCTCTCCTTCGCGCTGGCGCCGGCCGGACGGGTCGGCGAGTACCAGGGCTTCTTCGGCACCGGCGTCACCGTGGCACGCACGCTGGGCCCGCTGGTCCTGACCACGTCGATCGTGGAGTGGGGCACCCCCGGCTGGCTCCTGCTCGGCGCCCTCACCCTCGCGGCGTCGTACGCGATGACGCCGGCGGCCCGCTGGGCGGCGTCGGCCCGCCCCGCGGCCGGGGCGGAACCGGTCGCCGCGACCTGAGCCGACGCGTCTTCGCGAAACGTCCACATCTCCTTCACCGAAGGGATACTGTCAACGCTTCAACCAACGCACCCAGGGGGCGACATGTCCTATCCCCACACCCCGCCGACGCCGGCCCGGCCCGCCCCCAGGTGGGCCCGCAAGCGCTACGTCCTGCCCGCACTCGCCGTCGCGGTCTCCCTGGGCATCGGCATGGGCGCCGCCGACGGCGACGACGGGACCCGGGTCGACGCGAAGCCGGTCGTGGCCACGCCCCGGCCGACGGTCACCGTCACCACGACGACCACCGCCACCGCGGTCCCGGAGCCGGCCCCGACCGTGACGGAGACGGTGAAGGTGCGGGTGAAGGTCACCAAGACGGTCACCGCCGCCCCGGACACCGACACCGCCCTGAGCGGCGCCGACTCAGACGACTCCGCGGACTCCGACAGCTCCGACAACTCCGCCGACGACGACGTCTACTACGCCAACTGCGCCGCCGCCCGCGCCGCCGGCGCCGCCCCGGTCCACCGCGGCGACCCCGGCTACGGCCCCCACCTCGACCGCGACAACGACGGCACCGGCTGCGACTGGGGCTGACGCGCAGGGCACCACGAGGTGTGCCGCGTACCGGCTCGGGCACTCTCCTGACCCGTGTCGCCGTCGCGTCCGGACCGGCGGCCCGGGGAGGGGATCACGATGCACCTGTCGGGTACGGACCTGACGTACGTCCTGCTCGGCCTGGGCGCGCTGGGCGCCGCGGCGCTGCCCGCCCTGGTGGCGAGGCGCCCGCTGTCGGCCCCGATGGTCTTCCTCGCCCTGGGGTTCGCCGTCTTCCTGCTGCCCGTCGGCCTGCTGCCGGAGCTGGACCCCGTGGCCGACGCGAGCGCGGTCGAGCACCTCACGGAGATCTGCATCGTCGTGGCCCTGATGGGCGCCGGCCTCGCCATCAACCGCCCGTTCGGGCGCCGGTCCTGGTCCACCACCTGGCAGCTCCTCGGCGTCGCCATGCCCCTGACGATCCTCGCCACCGCCGCGGTGGGCTGGGCCCTGGGCTGGGCCCCGGCCGTCGCCCTGCTGGTGGCCGCCGTCCTCGCCCCCACGGATCCGGTCCTGGCCGGCGAGGTACGCGTCGGGGAGCCCACCGACGCGGAGTTCGACGAGGACGAGGTGCGCTTCGCCCTCACCAGCGAGGCCGGCCTCAACGACGGCCTCGCCTTCCCCTTCGTGCTGGCCGCCCTCGCCCTGTCCGCCGCCTCGGCCACCGGCTGGTCGGCCGGCTGGATCGGCCACTGGGTCTGGTACGACGTCCTGGCCCGCATCGCCATCGGCACGGCCGTCGGGGTCGCCTTCGGCCGGCTCCTCGGCTGGCTCTTCTTCCGGGCGCGCAGCACGGCCCTGCGGCTGTCGGAGCACAGCGAGGGCTTCGTCGCGCTGGCCGCCACCTTCGCCTCCTACGGCCTGACCGAGGTCATCCACGGCTACGGCTTCCTCGCCGTCTTCGCCACCGCCGTGTCCATCCGCACCGCCGAACGGGCGCACGGCTACCACCGCGTGATGCACTCCTTCATGGACCAGGTCGAACGGCTGCTCACGGCGGCCATCCTGTTCCTGGTGGGCGGGTTCGTCGCCCAGGGCGGACTGGCGGCGCTGACCTGGCGGGGCGCGGTGGTCGCGCTTCTGCTGCTGCTGGTGATCCGCCCGCTCATCGGCTTCGCCTCGCAGCGCCGGGGTGCCGGCGCGCGCCGCGAGCGCCTGGTCACCGCCTTCTTCGGCATCCGCGGCATCGGCTCCTTCTTCTACCTCTCCTACGCCCTCGGCCACGGCCGCTTCGCCGCCCCCGCCGACGGGCTGTGGGCCGCGGTGGCCTTCACCGTGCTGGTGTCGGTGGTCCTGCACGGCACCCTGGCGACCCCGGTCGTCGCCCGCCTCGACCGCCTGGACGGCCGCGAGGCCGGGCCCGGGGGCGACGTGCCGGAAAGCCCGCACGACCCCGCGCCCCGGGCCGTCCCCGAGGGCTGAGCCCCACCTGACGGCGCCGGCGCCTACGCCTCGCCCTTCGGCGGTGCCGTGCCGGGCTTCGCGGTGCCGCGCTGCTCGCGCAGGAATCCGGACCAGCCGCCCGGCGGGCGTTCTCCCACGTCCAGGGTGCGCAGCCGGGCCAGGATCGCCGGCGGCTGCGCGTCGAGCCAGTCGACGAACTGCCGGAAGGAGACGACCCGCACGTCGGGCTTGCCGGCGATCTGGCGCAGGGCCGCTTCCACGGCGTCCATGTAGATGCCGCCGTTCCACTCCTCGAAGTGGTTGCCGATGAAGAAGGGCGCCCGGTTCGTCTCGTAGGCGCGCTGGAAGCCCGCCAGGTAGGACTGGGTGGCCTGGGTGCGCCAGGCGGGGTAGTTGTAGGCGGGGGCGCGGGTGCTGTTCTGCGACTGGTTGGCCAGGATGTTGTAGTCCATCGACAGGACCTCGAAGCTGTGGCCCGGGAAGGGGATGGCCTGGAGGGGGAGGTCCCAGACACCCTGCTTCTTGTCGGGCCAGCGTTGCGTCCCGCCGGGTGAGGAGGCGTCGTAGCGCCAGCCGAGTTCCCGTGCGACCGGCAGCAGGTTGTCCTGTCCGAGGAGGCAGGGGGTGCGTCCGCCGATCAGCTCCTGGTCGTAGTCGAAGGGCAGCGAGGGGTGGTCGTGCCAACCGGTCTGGGTCCGCCAGGTCTTGACGAAGGCGCGGGCCTGCTCGATCTCGCTCCGCCACTGCGCGGGGCTCCAGTTGGCGACCGATCCCGCGCCCGCGCAGAAGTGGCCGTTGAAGTGCGTGCCGATCTCGTGCCCGTCGAGCCACGCCTGGTGGACGTGGGTGAGCGTCGCTCTGACGTGGCTGTCGTTGAGGTAGCCGATGTCGGAGGCGCCGACCGGGTTGTTCGGCGGGGAGTACAGGCGCTTCTTCGCCTCGGGCAGCAGATAGAGGCCGGAGAGGAAGAAGGTCATGCGGACGTCGTGCTCGCGGGCCAGGTCGAGGAACCTCGGGAACAGGCCGTTGCCGACCTCGCCCGCGCCGTCCCAGGAGAAGACCACGAACTGCGGCGGTCTCTGCCCCGCTTCGAGCGGGACGGGCGCGGCCGGCTGACGCGGCTGCCTGCCGGTGAACGACGTCGAGCCGTCCCCGATCAGCCGAACCGCCCGCGCCGGGGCACCGGGCCGGTCGGGGGGCCGGCCGGCCCCGCCCGGCGACAGCCCCGGTACGTCGCGGCCGCAGCCGCCGAGTGAGGTGACGGCCGCGCCCACGCCGGCGCCCAGCCCGAGACGTGCGACGTCTCTTCGACTCATCTCCCGCATCAGCACCCCGATCCGCGTTGGCGGAGGCGAACGTGTCGCCTCCTGCTTGCCAACACCGATCCCCGAAGCCGAGATCCGTTAATCAGACAATCTGATCTTTTTAGGCATCATTGGGACACCAGGCGTCATGGGGACGCCGGACGACCCGGCCCGCCTCAGTCGGCCGCCACGGCCCGCCGCACGGACTCGCGCAGCAGCGCCCGGCGCCGTTCGTGCGTCTCGGCGGGCTCGTCGGCGGTGGCGGCGTAGACGTTGCTCACCGGCGACCAGGCCATGGACATGGCGATCACCATCGCCATCACGTCGAACGGCTCCCCCGCCCGCACCCGCCCCGCCGCCTGCGCCTCGGCGATGGCGCGCAGCTTGGGGTCGTCGAGCCGCTGATGCTCCTCGACCAGGTGCCCGGCCGGCCGGCGCTCCAGGCGCGCCCAGGTGGCGAGGCGGATGAGGTCGGGGCGTCGCAGGTACTCGTCGTAGAGGCGGACGGCCCAGTCGGCGAGGTCGCCGGCGTCGATCGCGACGACGTTCGTGATCGACTCCAGGAACTCGAAGAAGATCGCGTCGAACAGCTTCTCCTTGCTCCCGAAGTACGCGTACAGCTGCGCCTTGTTGGTGCGCGCGGCCGTGACGATCCGCTCGACGCGGGCGCCGGCGATGCCGTACCGGGCGAACTCGCCGGTCGCCGCGTCCAGGATGCGCTGGTAGGTCGCGGCGCCGCGCGCGGTCAGGGGCTGCTCGGGCATGTTCACGACGCTACCAGACAGAACGGTTGGTTTGCCTGGCGGCCCGAGGTGTGCCTACTCTCGAAGCAGACCGAACAGTCTGTCTGAGGAGATCCTCATGCGCACCACCACCGGATGGCAGGCCGACGGCTCGCCCGCGGCGCTGCGACCCACCTCCCTCACCCGGCGCGACCTGCGCCCCGACGACCTCGCGGTGCGCGTCGACCACTGCGGGGTCTGCCACACCGACCTGCACGCGCTCGGCGGGTACGACGCGTCGGCCGATCATCCCCTCGTGCCGGGCCACGAGTTCACCGGCGTGGTGACCGAGACCGGGGCCGCGGTGACCCGCTTCGCGCCCGGGGACGCGGTGGCCGTCGGCAACATCGTCGATTCCTGCGGCACCTGCGCCATGTGCCGTGCCGGCCAGGAGAACTTCTGCCACGCCTTCCCGACGCTCACCTACGGCGGCACCGACCGGGAGGACGGCTCGACCACGCTGGGCGGGTACGCCCGGGAGTACGTGGTCCGCGAGGGCTTCGCCCACCCGCTGCCGCCCGGCCTCGACCCGGCCGCCGCCGCGCCCCTGCTCTGCGCCGGCATCACCGTCTGGGAGCCGCTGCACACCCTCGGCGTCGGCCCCGGCAGCCGGGTCGCGGTGGCCGGCCTCGGCGGGCTCGGCCACCTCGCGGTCAAGCTGGCCGTGGCGCTCGGGGCCACCGTCACGGTGCTCAGCCGCACCCCCGAGAAGGCCGCCGACGCCCGCCGCCTGGGCGCCCACGCGCTGCTCGTCTCCACCGACGAGGAGCAGCTGGCGGCGGCGCGGGACAGCTTCGACGTCGTCATCGACACCATCTCCGCGCCGCACGACCTCGGCCCCTACCTGCGGCTCGTCGCGATGGACGGCACGCTGAGCCACCTGGGGCACCTCGGGCCGGTCACCGTCGAGACGATGGACCTGCTGATCGGCCGCAAGAAGCTCAGCTCGGCGGGGAGCGGCGGCCGGCCGGCGACCGCCGCGCTGCTGGAGTTCTGCGCCGCGCACGGCGTGGCGGCCGACGTCGAGGTGCTGCCCTCGGCGCAGGTGAACGAGGCGCTGGAGCGCCTGGGCCGGGGCGACGTCCGCTACCGCTTCGTCCTCGACCTGTCCGACCTGGACTGAGGGCCTGGGTCAGGCGGTGCGGTCGGCGGCCAGGGCCGCGGCCAGGGCGGGGATGCCCAGTTCCCGCTCGCGCGCCGGGGTGGCGCCGTGCAGCAGGTTGGTGAGCTGGTACGGGTCGGCCGCCAGGTCGTAGTACTCGCGGAAGGTGACCCGGCCGGTGCCGCTCACCGTGCCGGCGGCGTCGGTGTGCAGGTCGTAGTACTCGGTGTACTGGCGATCCTTGGCGACGTACGACGCCCAGGTGGGCGGGCCGCCGGCCGCGGTGCCCTGCTTCCAGAACTCCACCAGCAGATGGTCGCGGTCGGCGGTGCCGAGCAGGGAGTGCCCGTCGTGGCCGGTGTCGGGGGCGAGCCCGGCGGCGGCCAGCAGGGTGGGGGCGATGTCGATGTTGGCGGCGATGCGGTCGTCGGTGGTGCCGCGGTCGAGGCCGGCGGCGGGCCAGGACAGCCGCAGCGGGACGGCGTGCGCCGGGGTGTAGGGCACCGACTTCTTGGTCCAGCCGTGGTCGGCCCAGGTGAAGCCGTTGTCGGCGATGTAGAGGACCAGGGTGTTCTCCAACTGGCCGAGCTGCGCGAGCTTGTCGTGGAACGCCTGCACCGCCTCGTCCACGGCGAGCAGGCTGCGCAGCTGCTTCGCCCGCACGGCGCGGCCGTCGGCGAGGGTGGCGCCGGCGTCCTGGATGAAGGGCGGCTTGTCGGCGCCGTCCGGCTCGGGCACGGAGGGGCGGCCGTTCCAGGCGGGCACGGCGGCGTCGGCGTGCCGGGGCGCGGGCACGTTGGGGCTGTGCGAGGCGTACGGGGTGACGTACGCGAACCAGGGGCGGGTGTCGGTGGCGGCCTTGTCGAGGAAGGCGAGGGCGCGGTCGCGGACGATGTCGGTGCTGTAGCCGGGGATGGTCTTGACGGTGCCGTTCACGTTGTAGCGGGCGTCGTCGTAGGCGGGCTGGAGGAGGGTGAACTCCTCGAAGTGCGGCGGGGCGTCGGCCAGCGGCCAGGAGTTGAGGTACTTGCCGAACAGGCCGGTGCGGTAGCCGGCGTCGGCGAGCCTGCGCTGCACGGTGCGGGACTGGTCGAGGGCGGCGGAGGCGCCGTTGTTGCGGACGCCGTGCGCGTGGGCGTACCGGCCGCTGAAGACGGAGGAGCGGGAGGGCGCGCACAGCGGCGTGGTGACGTGGCCGTTGCGGAAGGTCACGCCCTTCTCGCCGAGCCAGCCGATGGTGCGCGGGGTGGCCCACGCGGTGTCCTTGGGCTGGTCGTCGGTGACGATGAGCAGGACGTTGGGCCGCGCGGCGGCCGGCGCGGCGGTGGCGGCGCCGGCGGTGAGCAGGGCGCCGACCGGTGCGGTGGCGGCGGCGGTCGCGGTGGCGGCGGCGAGGAAGCCGCGTCTGCCGAGGGGACGGGGGTGCGGATGCTCGGGCACGTGGTGCTCCTGTCGGAGAGTTCCGGCGGGGCTGGTCATGGGCATGACCCACGCGGACGGTAGAAGTACGGGGAGTCGCCCGGCAACGGCGTCAGGGGGCCGGGGCGGGAGGTTTCATACGCCCGCAACGAGGGGGCGGAGGTTTCATATGGCTGCAATGAACTGGTCGTGGGAGGAAGCGTCTTGACGGGGACGGAAGGCGGGCGACAGCGGCGTCGAGCCCTGGCTGCACGCCGACCGCTACTACGGCTTCGCCGGACCGCCCGAGCGGGTCGTCGCGCACTACGCCCGCGCCGCCGCGGCGGCCGGCTGGAGGCGCGGGGCCGACCCGGTGACCGTCTGCTGGACGAGGACGGAAGGCGACCGCCACCTCCTCCTCCAGCTCGACTTCCGCACCCCCCCTGGTCGCCCCCGCCGACCGCACCGCCCGGCGGTGTCGTCTACGCGCTCTCCGTCGGCACGAACAAACACGGCGGCGCGGACGGCGCGCGCTGCGGGGACTGACCGGCGCGCCGCCGTTCGGCGTGGCTCACCAGCCCGTCGCCAGCAGGTGGTTGAGCAGCAGGGCGAGGAGTGCCTGGGCCGCCAGCCAGGCGCGGGGGCGGGTCAGGAACGCGCAGGCGGCCAGCAGCCAGACGGCGAAGGGCAGCCAGATGCGCTCCGTCTCCGCCTTGCTCATGCCGGACAGGTCGGCGAGCAGCAGCGCCAGCAGCACGCAGGCCACCAGGAACGCCAGGCGCCGCTCCTCGACACCCCGCTCGCCCCGCCGGCGCAGCAGCACCGCCCCGCCCCGCCGCAGCCCGGCCGCCGAGGCCACGCCGGTGATGAGCACCGCGCAGGCCAGGTTCGCCCACACCCAGTAGCCGTAGGGGCGGCTGCCGCCCGCGCCCTGGTAGTAGCGCGTGACCAGCAGGCGGTACGCCTCCCACCAGTCGAAGCCGAGCGCCGTGAACACCGCCGGCACCACGACGAACCCGGCGAGCAGCAGCGCGAGCAGCACGGGGCGCTCGCGCACCCGGCGGCGGCCGAGCAGCAGCACCGCCGCGCCGATCACCGCGAACAGCGTGAGGCCGTAGGAGAGGTAGCAGACCAGGCCGAACAGGAGGCCGGAGAGCGCCGCCCACCCCACCGAGCGCCCGGTGACGGCGAGGGCGAGTGCCGCCACCGCCCACGCCGCGACCGCGGCGAACCAGGCGTCGGCCGACGCCCCCATCCACACGGCGGCCGGCGCCAGGACCAGGAAGGGCGCCGCGCGCCGGGCCAGCCGTTCGCCGGCCAGCGCCCGCACGGCCACCAGGACCGCCACGCAGGCCGTCGCGCCCGTGGTGATGCACCAGGCGCCGGCCCAGCCGCCGCCGCCGAGGCCGATCCGGTCGAGCAGCACGAAGGTGAGGGTGGCCGCCGGGGGGTGCCCGGCGGTGTGGGCGGGCCAGTTGTCGGGCGAGTCGATCAGGATGTGCCGGGTGAAGTCGCGCAGCGTCGCGGGGATGTCGTGCCAGCGGTCGATGACCTGGAGGTACTCGAAGCGGCTGGTGAGCCGGACGACGACACCCTCCCGCCATCCGTCGACGAGGGCGAGGGACCAGATCCAGGCCATGGCCGCGCCCCAGGCCGTGAGGAGCAGCGCCCGCCACGGCAGGCGCGCGGCGACGGCGGGACCGTACGCCACGGTCGCCACCGCCACCAGGACGGCGGCGGGTGTGCCCGGGCCCACGTGCGGGTCCCAGCGGCCCACCAGGGGCGGCCAGCCGACCGAGAGGGTGTGGGCGGTGGCCTGGATGTGCCGCCCGACGAACACCGCCGCCAGCACCAGCAGCACGGCGGCCGAGACGGCGTACGCGTCGCCAGGCGGGCGGCGGCGCGGGCGGTCGGCGGGAGTCGGGGCGGAGGGACGGGGCGCGGGGGAACGGGGCTCGGGGGGACGGATCACACGGGAACCGTAGGACGCGGCTGGGCGCGGCGGGCGGCGCACACGGCGGACGTCAGCGTTTCGTCACGGGTCGTTGGGCCTGTCCCGGGCGGGTCCCGCCCTACGGTCGGTACATGCGCGACCACGCCCCACGGCTGCTCTCCTCCCCCGCCTCGCCCACCTCGCCCGGCTTCTGGCGCAGCCCGCTGCGCGGTGTCCGGTTCACCGCGGTCCTCGGCCTCGTCCTGCTCGCCGGGATCACCGTCATGTTCGTGACCGGCCTGGTCTCCTACGCCGCGTACAACCCGGACCTGTCCCCGGTGAACGACAAGACGCCGGACAAGGGGATCCTGGGCTTCTACCTCTTCGCCTGGCCGACCGGCCCGACCTGGCTGTACCGGCTGACGCAGGGCGTCCACGTCACCCTGGGCCTGACCCTGATCCCGGTGCTGCTGGCCAAGCTCTGGTCGGTCGTGCCGCGGCTCTTCGCCCTGCCGCCGGCCCGCTCGCTCGCCCACGCCCTGGAGCGGATCTCGCTGCTCCTGCTGGTCGGGGGCGCGCTGTTCGAGTTCGCCACCGGGGTGCTCAACATCCAGCTGGACTACGTCTTCCCCGGCTCCTTCTACCCGCTGCACTTCTACGGCGCCTGGGTCTTCTTCACCGCGTTCGTCGCGCACGCCGTGCTGAAGACTCCCGCCGCCGTCAGCGCCGTACGGCGGATGCGGGCCGGGGAGCCGGAGGGGCCGGCCCCGGAACCCGACGTGCTGGTCTCCCCGCGGCCCGCCGAGCCGACCGTCTCGCGGCGCGGGGCGCTGTGGGCGGTCGGCGGGGGCTCGCTGCTGCTGTTCGCGACCAGCGTCGGCCGCAGCTTCGACGCCCTGCGCCGCACGGCCCTGCTCGCCCCGCACGGCTGGGCGGACCCGGGGAGCGGCCCGAACGGGTTCCAGATCAACAAGACCGCCGCCTACGCGGGCATCGCCCCGGCCGAGACGGCCGAGGACGCCTGGCGGCTCGTCGTCCGGGGGCGCTCGGGCACCGTCCGCCTGAGCCGCGCCGACCTCCTCGCCCTGCCGCCGGCCAGCGCCGCGCTGCCCATCGCCTGCGTCGAGGGCTGGTCGACGTCCGCCCAGTGGTGGCGCGGGGTACGGCTGCGGGACCTCGCGGCGCTGGTCGGCTTCGCGGACGACCCGCCGGACGTGTTCGTGGAGTCCCTCCAGCGGCACGGCGCGTTCCGCAGCGGGGCGCTGCGCGCCAACCAGGTGGCCGACGGGCGGTCGCTGCTCGCGCTGTCCGTCAACGGCGAGCCGCTGAGCCCCGACCACGGCTTCCCGGCGCGGGTCATCGTGCCCGCCGCGCCGGGCGTGCTGAACACCAAGTGGGTGGCCCGGCTGACCTTCGGAGACCTGTGATGACCCCGCGACCGACGACCGGCGGGCTGCGCGCCCTGACGGGCAGCCCCCTCACGATCCTCCTGCTCCTGTGCTCCTTCGCGCTCGCCGGCTACGCGGGCGTGCGGCTGCTGGCCGGCGACTGGCTCGCGGTGGCCCTCTGGTTCGTGGGGGCGGCCCTGCTGCACGACCTGGTGCTGGTGCCGCTGTACTCGCTGGCCGACCGGGTGGTCACCGGCGGCCTCGGCGCGGCCGGCCGGCGCGGGTACGCGATGTACGTACGCGTCCCGGCCGCCTTCTCGCTCCTGCTGCTGCTCGTGTGGTTCCCGCTGATCAGCGGGCGGGTGGACCGGGGCTACGCCTCGGCCGCCGGGCTGTCCGCGGACGGCTTCCTGACCCGCTGGCTGCTGATCACGGCCGCGCTGTTCGGGGCCTCGGCGCTGCTGCTGGTGTTGCGCAGCGCGACGAAGCGGCGCCCGCCCGAGGCCCACTGACCGGCGGTCCGCCAGCCGGCGTCACGGGCGTGGCCGAGCAGGGCGGGCGTGCCGACCCGGGCCCAGGGGAAGGGGCTGCCGGCCGCGAGGGCGTCGGTGACGTCGACGACCTCCACCTGGGCGCGTTCGTCGACGTCCACCGGGGCGGTCTCGGCGATCAGCAGCCCGCCGGGGTGGAGCAGCGCGGCGGCGCGGGCCAGCAGGGCGCGGGGGTCACCGCCGATGCCCACGTTGCCGTCCATGAGCAGGACGGTGCCCCACCGGCCCTCGCCGGGCAGCGGCTCGAAGACCGAGCGGCGCAGCGACTGGCCGCCGAGCCCCACCGTGCGGGCGACGGCGGCCTCGCTGACGTCGATGCCGAGGACGGTACGGCCGCGGGCGGCGAGTTCCGCCACCAGCCGGCCCGGACCGCAGCCCACGTCGAGCACGGCGCCCTCGCACCGGTCGAGGACCTCCAGGTCGACCGGGTCGGCCACCGCGCACCAGCGCTCCACGTCCAGCGGCAGCAGCCAGCCGTCGGCCCGCCGCAGGAACAGCGGCCCGGACCCGGCCCGCAGCGCGGCGGCGTACGGGTCGGAGGCGGCCCAGGCGGGGGGTGCGGCCGGCAGGTGGTCGAGGCCGGGGAGCGGCCCGAGGCGCCCGGCGCTCAACGGCCCGCTCCGCGCCCGGCGGCCACCTCGCACGCGGCCAGCCGCGCGGCGAACCGGCTCTCCGGGGCCAGCGCGGCGACGGCCCGGGCGTCGGCGGCGGTGTCCACGTCGCGCAGGGGTGGCAGGTCGCGCACCCGGAGCCCCGCCGCGCGCAGCCGCGCCCGCTGCGCGGCCCCCGTCACCGGCGTCGACATCGGCACGCCCCGCAGCAGGGCGGGGTCGGGGCGGGCCAGGCCGAGCGCCCAGAAGCCGCCGTCCTCGGCCGGGCCGAGGCACGCGTCGCAGCCGGCGAGATCCACGGTGAGCAGCTCAGGCGTGACCTGCGGGGTGTCCATGCCGATCAGCAGGGCGGGCCCCGCGCAGCCGGCGAAGGCGTCCGCGAGCCGCTCGTCGAGGCCGCCCGCGCACTGCGGCACGACCTCGAAGCCGGGCGGCAGCCACGGGCCGGGGGCGCCGTCCAGCACCAGGACGCGGCGCCGGGCGGGCGCCGCGGCCACGGCGTGCAGGGTGTCGGCGAGGGCGGCCTCGGCCAGCGCCGCCGCCTCGGCGGGGGTGAAGGGCGGGGTGAGCCGGGTCTTGACCCGCCCCGCCCGTGGCTCCTTGGCGATGACGAGAAGGGTGGGCGCCATGCTCATCGTGAGTTCCCGTCCCCGGACGCCTCACACGGGAGCGGACGGACGGGATCCTCGGCCAGCACGCGGCGCATGTCCCGCACCGCGTGCCAGGTGCCGCGCCAGGTACCGGTCACCTTGGAGGCGCCGGTGCGCGGCCGGTAGGGCACGTCGTGCTCCGTGATCCGCCAGCCCGCGTCGGCGGCGCGCACCACCATCTGCAGCGGGTAGCCGCTGCGCCGGTCGTCGAGGCCGAGGGCGAGCAGCGCCTCGCGGCGGGCGGCGCGCAGCGGGCCGAGGTCGTGCAGGGCGAGGCCGGTGCGGCGGCGCAGCATCCGGGCGAGGGCGAGGTTGCCCGCCCGGGCGTGCGCGGGCCAGGCGCCCCGGCCCTCGGGGCGCCGGCGCCCGAGGACCAGGTCGGCGGCGCCGGCCCGGACCTCGTCCACGAAGGGCACAAGGAGGCCGGGGTCGAGGGAGGCGTCGCAGTCGCAGAAGCAGACGACGCCGGCCGTCGCGGCGCTCAGCCCGGCGTGGCAGGCGGCGCCGAAGCCGCGCCGCGGCTCGGACACGACCGTCGCGCCGAGCGCGCGGGCGAGGTCGGCCGAGCCGTCGGTGGAGCCGTTGTCGACGACGAGGGCGCGCCAGCCGGCCGGGATGCGGGCGAGGACCCAGGGCAGGGCCTCCGCCTCGTCCAGGCACGGCAGCACGACGTCGACGTCCGGAGGGGACGAGGTGGTCACGTCTCTCACCCTACGAACCGGAATCGGACGAACCGGGCGCCCGCTGCTTACGAAACGCGGACGTCGCCACTCCCGGCGCTCCCGCCGGGGCCGTCCGCGCCGGCGCGGTGCGAGGCTGGGCGCATGCAGCAGCAGCACGAGCCCGCGTCCCCGGCCGCCGCCGCCCGGGTCCTGGTCGTCGACGACGATCCCACGGTGGCGGAGGTCGTCGCCGGCTACCTGGACCGCGCCGGGTACGCCGTCGACCGGGCCGGCGACGGCCCGTCCGCGCTGACCCGGGCGGCGGAGCACCGCCCCGACCTGGTGGTCCTCGACCTGATGCTGCCCGGCATGGACGGCCTTGAGGTGTGCCGGCGGCTGCGGGGCGGCGGACCCGTGCCGGTCATCATGCTGACCGCCCGCGGCGACGAGGACGACCGCGTCCTCGGCCTGGAGGTCGGCGCCGACGACTACGTGACCAAGCCGTTCAGCCCGCGCGAGCTGGTGCTGCGGGTGGAGTCCGTCCTGCGCCGCACCCGGCCCGCCGCCGAGGAGCGACCGCTCTCCGCGGCGGGCCTCTCCGTCGATCCGGTCGCCCGGCGGGCCACGAAGGACGGCACCGAACTCGCCCTCACCCTGCGTGAGTTCGATCTGCTCGCCTTCTTCCTGCGGCATCCCGGGCGGGCGTTCTCCCGGGAGGACCTGATGCACCGGGTGTGGGGCTGGGACTTCGGCGACCTGTCCACCGTCACCGTCCACGTCCGGCGGCTGCGCGGCAAGGTGGAGGAGGATCCGGCGCGGCCCCTGCTGATCCAGACGGTCTGGGGCGTCGGCTACCGCTTCGACCCGGCGGGGCGGGAGGCGGACCGACGTGCGTGACACCCTGCTCATCGCGCTCTACGCCTTCGCCGGCGCCGCCACGACCGGGCTGCTCGGGGTGGGGGTGCTGCGGCTGATCCGGCGGCGCTCGCTGACCGCGTCGCTCGCGGTGGTGACGGCGGTCGCCGTCCTGGCGATGCTCGCCGGCACCCTGGCCGTCGCCTGGGCGATGTTCCTCTCCCCGCACGACCTGTCCGTGGTCACCACGGTCGCGGTGATGGCGGCCGTCGTCTCGCTGGCCACCGCCCTGCTCCTCGGCCGCTGGGTGGTCGCCCGCAGCCGCGAACTGACGGCCGCGGCACGCTCGTTCGGCGACGGCGGCGGATTCGCCGCACCCACGGCCCCCGCGACCGCCGAACTGGCCGCGCTCAGCCGCGAGCTGGCGGCGACCAGCGCCCGGCTCGCCGAGGCCCGGGAACGCGAGCGCGCCCTGGAGAGCTCGCGGCGCGACCTGATCGCCTGGATCTCGCACGACCTGCGGACGCCGCTGGCCGGCCTGCGCGCCATGTCCGAGGCCCTGGAGGACGGTGTCGCCACCGACCCCGGCCGCTATCTGCGGCAGATCCGCACCGAGGTGGAGCGCCTGGACGCCATGGTCGGCGACCTCTTCGAGCTGTCCCGCATCCACGCGGGCGCGCTCCCCCTCACGCCGGCCCGCATCTCCCTCTACGACCTCGTCGGCGACGCCCTCGCGGGCGCGGACCCGCTGGCGCGCGAGCACGGCGTGCGGCTGGTCGGCGACGCGGTGGCGGCCCTGCCCGTCGAGGTGGACGGCCAGAAGATGAGCCGGGTCCTGGGCAACCTCCTGGTCAACGCGATCCGCCGCACGCCGGCCGACGGCACGGTGGCGGTCGCCGCCGAGCGGTCCCCCGAGGGCGTCGTGGTCTCCGTGACCGACGGCTGCGGCGGCATCCCCGAGGCGGACCTGCCGCGCGTCTTCGACACCGGCTGGCGCGGCACGGACGCGCGCACGCCGCCGGCCGGCGCGGGGTTGGGCCTCGCCATCGTGCGGGGCATCGTCGAGGCCCACCGCGGCCGGGCCACCGTGCGCAACATCCCCGGCGGCTGCCGCTTCGAGGTCACGCTGCCGGTGGTGGAGGGCTGACGAGGACTGCCGCCCCCAGCACTCCGGCCTCGGCCCTCAGCCCGCAGACCTCATCCCTCGGCCCTCATCCCTCGCGCAGGTCGGCCCGCGCGAACTCCGCCATGCCGGCCGCGAACCCCACCTCCGGCCGCCAGCGCAGTTCGGCGCGCAGCCGGGCGGAGTCGGCGGTGATGTGGCGTACGTCGCCGAGGCGGTACCCGCCGGTGACGACGGGCTCGGGGCCGCCGTGGGCGTGGGCGAGCGCGCGGGCCATCTCCCCCACCGTGTGCGGCTCCCCGCTGCCGGTGTTGTACGCCGTGAGCGTCCCGGCCGGCCGCTCGGCCGCCAGGGCGGCGACGTTGGCCGCCGCCACGTCCCGCACGTGCACGAAGTCCCGGCGCTGGCGGCCGTCCTCGAAGACCCGCGGGGCCTCGCCGCGGGCGAGCGCGGAGCGGAAGAAGGAGGCGACGCCGGCGTAGGGGGTGTCCCGGGGC
Organism: Streptomyces sp. NPDC048182; assembly: GCF_043202555.1. Taxonomy (NCBI): domain Bacteria; kingdom Bacillati; phylum Actinomycetota; class Actinomycetes; order Kitasatosporales; family Streptomycetaceae; genus Streptomyces; species Streptomyces sp. NPDC048182. The sequence continues at coordinate 278,066 of NZ_JBIDAQ010000001.1, forward strand.
ATCCGGGGCCCGTACACGTTGTGGTAGCGCAGGGACACCGCCGCCCCGCCGGTCGTGCGGGCCCAGGCGGCGGCCAGGTGCTCCTGGGCCAGCTTGGTGGTGGCGTACACGTTGCGCGGGTCGGCCGGGGCGTCCTCGCCGACCAGACCGGGCGCCAGGTCGGCGCCGCACACCGGGCAGGGCGGCTCGAAGCGGCCGGCGTCCAGGTCGGCGGCGGCCCGCGGCCCCGGCCGCACCACGCCGTGCCGGGGGCACTCGTACCGCCCCTCCCCGTACACGACCATCGACCCGGCGAGCACGAGGCGCCGCACGCCCGCCTCCGCCATGGCGGCGACCAGGACGGCGGTGCCGAGGTCGTTGCGCGAGACGTACTCCGCCGCGTCGACGACCCCGTCGCCGAGCCCGACCATGGCCGCCTGGTGGCAGACGGCGTCCACCCCGGCCAGCGCCCGGCCGACGGCCCCGGCATCCCGGACGTCGGCCCCCGGGTCCTCCCGCACGTCGAAGCGGACGGCCTCGTGCCCGCCCGCCCGCAGCGCCTCGACGACGTGGGACCCGATGAACCCGGCGCTGCCGGTGACCAGTACGCGCATGAGGCCACGCTAGATCCGCGGGGGTCCTGGACCGGGCGCCGGCCGCGGCATGTCACCGCTCCGTAAGACGGCCGGCCCCCCAACTCGCTGAATCCGCCCCGTCGGTACCGGAAGAACCCCTCTCCGCACGCCTTCCGGAACGCTCAGCCCACAAGGAGAGGCCATGCTCACACGCACCACCGTCATCGCCGCTTCCGCCGTGGCCGCCGCCGCGCTCACCGCGGTGCCGGCGACGGCCGTAGGACCCGGCGTCCAGCTTCAGCGGGTCGGTGAGCGTGCCCGGCGCGAAGTCCGGGATCAGCTCCGTGTCACCGGCGTAGACGTCCACCGTCAGGCCCGGCACGCCGTGCAGCACCGACACGGTGGCCTGGTCGCCCGCCGCGCCCGGCGCACCGGGTGCGGCCCACGCGGGGGCCCCGGCGGTGGCGGACAGCGCGACGGCGGCACCGGCGGCCAGGACGGCACCCGCGACACGAGTGTTCATGGCGGTCTTCCCCTTCCGATCGACAACTCCTCGGATCTGTCGGGGACGCCTTCCGCCGTACCGGCCGCCGCGGTTTCACTTCGTGGCGGCGCCCTTCTCCGCGATGCGGACGATCTCGCGGCTGCCGCGGTTCAGGTCGACGACCAGCGTGGTCGTGCTGTTCCTGCTCCAGGTGAGGGTGACCAGGGCCTCGGTGCGGGTGGCGGTGCTGCCGTTGTCGGTGACCTTCCAGGCGAGCGGCACGTTCTGGGCGCGCAGGACGCCGTTGGCGTGGTTCGCCTCCTCCCAGGCGTCGAGCTGCTTCTGGAAGCCGGCGCCGAGGTAGTGGTCGCGCAGGGCGTCACCGAGGCCGCCGCTGTCCTCGTCGGTGACCGCGTCGATGTAGGCGCCGTAGAAGTCGGCGATGCGGGTGATGTCGTCGGCCGGCTTGCCGCTGACGGTGCGCGGGGTGCCGGCGGTGGCCTGGACGGTGGCGCCGAGGCCGAGGGCGGCGGCGAGCACGCCGGCGGTGAGGGCGGTGCGAATCGTGCGGTTCATGTCTGTCTCCCCCAGTGATGAGTGTTTCATCGGTCGGGCCGCCCTCCCGACCCCCGAGACGGGAGGGCGGCACCGATCGCTCCGTCAGCGCAGCTTGGTCACGGCGCTGACGGTGGTCTTCTCGAAGGCGGGCACCGGGACGCCGTCGAAGCCCCCGAGCCGCGCCCAGTCGACGACGGTGACGGTGCGTCCGTCGCGGCCGACCGACAGCAGCCGGACGTCGCTCGCGCCCCAGGAGGTCTCGGTGTGGACGCCGTGGACGTGGGCGCCGTCCTCGACGGGCAGCGTCCCGTAGTCCCGGCCGGTGGCCTCCGTGTCCGGGTCGAGCCGTTCGATGCGGGCCGCGCAGGACGCGAGGTCCCCGTCAAGCCGCGCGGCCAGCCGTCGCGCCGCGCGGGCGTCGGGCAGGACCACGGTGGTCTGGCGGGCGCGGGTGTCGAGGTCGGTGCGGAAGTCGCGGTGCCAGGCGGCGCGGTGGCCGGGCAGCGCCCGCAGACAGGTGTCCCCGGTCGTCTCCTCCGGGACGCCGGCGGCGATCCGGCCCGCGGTCCAGGCCGTGCCGACGGGCGGCGGCAGGTCGGCGGCGGTGAGGAAGCCGGGCGCCTTCGGAGCGGCGGTGGCCGGTCCGGCGAGCGCCACGGCGGAACCCGCGACGGCCGCGGCGGAAGCCGCGACGGCCCCTGCGACGAGCGTGCCTGCTCGGATGCGCTTGGGCATGGATGTCCCCCGTGAGTGAGTGGTTCGGTGATCGCTGGGGCCCGATCGGCCCTGGTCGGTGCGACACCAGGAGCATGGGCGACCACCGGAGCCGCCCGCAACGATCCCCGCCCCGCCGGGCACGGTGGAACCATCCCAGCCCCTCCGACGTGCAGGTATACGAGCACCTGGGATACGGGAACGCGGGCGGACGACGGGGGCGGGGCGTGTCGACTCGGGACGAGGTCGAGGAGTTCGCGGCGCTGCTGCGCCTGCTGAAGGACCGCACGGACCGGAGTTACGGCTCCCTGGCCCGCCGCGTCAGCATGAACACCTCCACGCTGCACCGGTACTGCGCGGGCGAGGCGGTGCCGCAGGACTTCGCGCCGGTGGAACGGCTCGCGGCGTTCTGCGCGGCGACGCCCGAGGAGCGGCTCGAACTGCACCGGCTGTGGCTGGCCGCGCTGGCGGCGCGCCGGCGGGTCCGTCCGGCGGCCGTCCCGGCGGCCACGGCGCGGGCGGCGACCCCGGCACCCGCACAGGCACCGGCACCGGCACCCGCGCCCGACCCGGACCCCGACCCGGACGAGCCCGCCCCCGCCCCCCGCCCCTGGTACCACCGCCGGCGCGCCCTGGCCTCCGCCGCCGTCGCCTGCGCCCTGCTCGCCACGCTCGGCCTCGCCTCGGCCCTGGCCGACGACCACCCTTCCGCACCGGAGGCCGCCTCCCCCACCGCCCCGCCCCGGCGGACGGCGCCCTCCGACACCCCCAGCCCCACGGCGAGTCCGTCCCCCTCCTCCTCGCAGGCCCCCACGTCTTCGCCCACCCCCCGCTCGCAGAAGGCCCCCGCCGCCACGACCACATCCACCCCCACCCCTACCGCAGGCAGGCCCCCCTCGGCCGCCGACCCGAAGCCCGCCACCGGCACCCCGCCCCTCACCTGGAGCGCCGACTCCCAGGTCTGGAACATGGGCTGCGGCCACGACTACGTCATCGGCAAGCCCCCCGCCCAGGTGCCCCCGCCGCCCGTGCAGCAGGACGCGGCGGCGTGGGCGGCGACGCAGGGCGCGGTGCACGGGCACCAGACGATGGTGCGGATCTCGGTGCAGGGGCGGTCCGCCACCGCCGTGGTCCTGGAGGCGCTGCGCGTCCGAATCGTCAGCCGCGGCGCCCCGGCCGGCGGCACCGCGTACGCCATGGACCAGGGCTGCGGCGGCGAACTCACCCCCCGCCGCTTCACCGTGAACCTCGACGCCGACCGCCCCGTCACCCGCCCCGCGGACGGCGCCGACAGCGAACACACCGTGCCGGCCGTGCACTTCCCGTACCGCGTCTCCGCCGAGGACCCGGAGGCCCTGCTGGTCGACGCGACGACGCTGGCCCACGACGCCCGCTGGTACCTCGAACTCGACTGGTCCTCCCAGGGCCGCACCGGCACCCTGCGGATCGACGACCACGGCCGCCCGTTCCGCACGACGAGCATCAAGGGCCTGCCGCGCTACTGGTACGGCACGAACGGGGCGGGCGAGCGCGCCTGGGTCCCGTACGGCGGCTGAGGGCGGGGCCGTCCTAGGCGTCGTGCCGCGAGCGGCCCAGCTCCTCCGACATGGCCCGGGCCGAGCGCAGCACCTCGGCCGAGAGGACGGGGAGGTCCTCCTCGCTGACGCCGCGGGTCGGCATCACCAGGGTGACGACGAGCGGCAGCGACTCCCCGGCGGTGAAGACCGGGGCGGCCACCGAGGTGACGCCCGGGATGACGCCGCCGTACGTGGTGGCGACCCCGCCGGCCAGCACCTCGGCCCGGATCGCGTCGACCCGCTCCCGCGTGGCGGGGCTCAGCGGCGTCTCCTCCAGTTGCGCGCGCAGCACCGGCTCGGTGAGCTGCGCGGGCAGGTGGGCCAGGAAGGCGCCGCCGATGGCGCTGCTGAGCAGGGGCATGGTGGCCCCCACCCGCACGGTGATGGGCAGGGCGTGGGCGCCGTACTCCCAGCGCACGACGACCGGCCCGTGGTCGCCCCACACCGCCAGGTTGACCGCGTGCGAGGTGCGGTCCCGCAGCCCGGGCAGGTGCTCGCTGACCAGCGCGACCTCGTCCATCCTGCGCAGCGACTCCACGCCGAGCCGGCGCATCGCCGGGCCCATGTCGTACCGCCCCGAGCTGGGCGACTGGGCGACCAGGCCGACGCGGGTGAGGCTGACGAGGTAGCGGTGGGCCTTGCTCGGCTGCATGCCGCTGGCCGCGGAGATCTGCGTGAGGCTCATCGGCCCGCGCCCCTCCTCCAGGGCTTGCAGCACCGTCATCGCCAGTTCGACGGACTGGATGCCCTGGCGGGCCGGTGCCGACTCGGTGTTCTGGCCGTTCTCGGCCGGGGAGGGTCGCTGAGCTGCCACGCGGCCGATCATAGTGACTCGTACGGGCTAGCCGGGGGCGTCCGTGCCCAGCGCCCGCAGCAGCTCGGCGGCGAGCGCGGCCGTTTCGGCGGGGGTGCGGGCGGTGCCGTACACGTAGAAGTCGGGGCGCACGGCCACCGCCCCGCAGTCCAGGGCCGCGAACCAGTCGCGGTAGGTGCCGTCGACGTCGCGCACCAGGGTGACGGGTGAGTCCTCGACGGCCCGCTCGCCCGGCACGACGACCCGGACGCCCGCGCCGGCGAGCGGACCGAGCAGTCCGGCGTCCCGCAGCGCCGCCACCAGGTGCTCCTGGAGGAGCAGGTGGAAGCCGCCGCCCACCACCTGGTCGAGCCGGTCGGCGCGGTCGCCGTCGGCCACGACGCCCTGCACCGACAACTCGCCGCGCCCCGCTGCCGAGACGGCGGCGAAGAAGCCGTCGCGCAGGCTCGGGAAGCGCAGGGGCTGCGGGGTCGTGCCGCCGGCGGCCCGGCGGGCCAGCAGCGTGCGGTCGCGCTCGGCGGCACGTGCCGGGTCGCGGAGGGTCTGGAGGTGCCCCAGCTCGATGCCCTTCTCCGTCACCGCCCGGACGTGCGGGGCGCGTTCGCTCTGGTAGGTGCCGAGGATCCCGTCGCCCACGGCCCCGCGCAGGACGAGGTCCAGCTTGAAGGCGAGGTTCTGCGCGTCCCGGAAGCCCGAGCACATGCCCTGCCCGAGGAACGGCGGCATCTGGTGGGCCGCGTCGCCGGCGAGCAGCACCCGGCCGCGCCGCCAGTGCTCGGCGGCGAGGGAGCGGAAGGTGTAGGTGGCGACGCGGATCAGGTCGGCGTCCTCCGGGGCGAGGTGGGAGGCGACCCGCTTCCAGACCCGTTCCGCGGCGCGTTCCGTCGCGAAGTCGTCCACCGAGTCCAGCATGAAGCTGAACCGGTGGTGCGCGGGGCCGAGCGAGATGACCGAGGTCGGGCCCGACGGGTCGCCCAGCTGGAGGGCGGGCGGTACCGGCGTGGGGCGGCGGAAGCGGAAGTCGCACACCATCCAGGGCTCGGAGAAGCCGAGGTCCTCCGAGGCGATCCCGAGCGCCGACCGCACGAAGCTGTTGCCCCCGTCGCAGGCGACGACGTACCGGGCGCGGACGGCCTCCCGTCCGCCGGGGCCTTCGGTGGTGAGCACGACGTGCTCGGGGCCCTGCTCCAGTGCCACCACCGGGCTCGCCGCCCGCACCTCCACGTTCGGCAGCGATCGGCAGCGCCGGTCCAGCGCCGCCTCCAGCTCCGGCTGGTACATCATGTACCACTCCGCCCAGCCGCTCCGGCCGCGCTCGGCGAAGGACTGCTCCAGGAGCAGGTCGCCCCGCCCGTTGCGCCACTCGTACGTCCCCTGCACGCGCAGCCCGGGCAGCAGCTCCCCGGCCACGCCGAGGCCCGCCAGGGTGCGCATGGTCTCGTCGTCGAAGCTCGCCGCCCGCGGCAGGTTGTACAGCCCCGGATACCGCTCCAGGACCACGACCCGGTGCCCCCGCTGCCCGAGCAGGGCCGCCGCCGCCATGCCCACGGGGCCGTAACCGACCACCGCGACGTCCACCACCGCCATCGGCTTCCTCCGTCCGCTCGCACCCCCGTCGAAGGGTTGACACCGCCGTAACCTAGGTTTCACCATCGATGAAGTCAATGCATATAAGTGAAGCCCGATACGGCAGGCACGGCGATCAGGGAGCACCGCGATGCGGACCATCGGCCTCGAAGAGCACTTCGTCACCCCCGAACTGGTGGAGTACGGCGCCGGATCCGCCTCGATCGCCCAGCCGGAGCGCTGGCGCGAGGCGTCCCGCCGGCTGCTCGACCTGACCGGGGAGCGCCTGGCGGAGATGGACGCCGCGGGCCTCGACACGCAGGTGCTGTCCCTGAACGCCCCCGGCATCCAGGCCGAGCCCGACGCCCCGACCGCCGTGACCCGGGCCGCGGCGGTGAACGACCTGCTCGCCGGGGTGGTCGCGGACCATCCCGACCGCTTCGCCGGCTTCGCCGCGCTGCCGCTGCAGGACCCGCGGGCGGCGGCGAAGGAGCTGGAGCGCGCGGTGAAGGAGCTGGGCCTGCGGGGCGCGCTGGTCAACGCGCACACCCAGGGCCGCTACCTCGACGACCCCGCGCTGCGGGTGGTGTGGGAGCACGCCGAGGGCCTGGACGTGCCGCTCTACCTGCACCCCGCCAACGGGGTCGGCACGCCGCACGTCCTGGAGGGCCACCCCGAGTTGATCGGCCCGATGTGGAGCTGGGGCACGGAGACCGCCTCGCACGTCCTGCGGCTGGTGTTCGGCGGCGTCTTCGACGACTTCCCCGACGCCAAGCTGCTCCTCGGCCACATGGGCGAGTCCCTGCCGTACGTCCTGTGGCGGCTCGACTCGCGCTGGGGCTTCCACCACCACCACGGCGTGGAACTGGCCCGGGGCAACCCCTCGGAGTACCTGCGGCACAACCTCTACATCACCACCAGCGGCGTCTGCTCGGCCCCGCCCCTGCTGTGCGCGCTGCTCGCCCTCGGCCCCGAGCACATCCTCTTCGGCACCGACCACCCCTTCGAGGACATGGCGACCGCCACCGCGTTCCTGCGCGACGCCCCGGTCAGCGAGGCCGACCGGGCCAAGATCGCCCACCTGAACGCGGAGCGCCTGCTCCGCCTCTGACCTCCCGCCCTCCCCCCCAGCAAGGAGTCATCGGCATGGCCGCAGAGAACACCGCACGGCACTGGATCGACGGCGAGTGGGCCGGCTCGCCCCGCACCTCCGACAGCGTCGACCCGGCCACGGGCGAGGTGATCGGCGGGTACGCGGACGGCGGCGCCGAGGAGGGGCGGCGAGCCGTCGACGCGGCGGCCCGCGCCTTCGCGGAGGGCACCTGGCGCCTGGACCCGATGGTGCGGGCCACCGCGCTCAGCCACCTCGCCGACGCCTACGACGCGCGGCTCGGCGAGGTGGTCGACACCCTGTGCCGGGAGAACGGCAAGCTCCGCCACGAGGCCGGCTTCGAGGCGCACTTCATCGTCCGCGCCCTGCGGTTCGCGGCGGGCCTCGCCCTCCAGCCGCACGGCCGCGTCACCGACACCCACCCCGGCCGCCAAGCCATGTCGATCCGGCAGCCGGTGGGGGTCGCGGGGATCGTGGTGCCCTGGAACTCGCCCGCCTACCTGTGCGTCCGGGCGCTCGCCCCGGCCCTCGCGGCGGGCTGCACGGCGGTGGTGAAGATGCCGGGGCAGGCGGCCCGGACGGCGGCGCTGATGAGCGAGCTCCTCGCCTCGGTCCCCGAACTGCCGCGCGGCGTGGTGAACGTCGTCGTCGAGTCCGGCTCCGAGGTGGCCCGGCTGCTGGTGGACTCCCCGCGGGTGCCGGTCATCAGCTTCACCGGCTCCACCGCCACCGGACGCCTCGTCGCCCAGGGCGCGGCGGCCCGCTTCAAGCGGGTCGGCCTCGAACTGGGCGGCAAGACGCCCCACTTGGTCTTCGCCGACGCCGACGTGGAGGCCGCGCTCGCCACCGCCGTCCAGTCGTGCACCGTCTTCGCCGGGCAGTTCTGCATGACGGGCAGCCGGGTCCTGGTCCAGCGGGAGATCGCCGACGCGTTCACCGCCGCGCTCGCCGAGCGCCTGGAGAGCGTGCGGCCGGGCCCGGCGTCCGACCCGGCCAGCCAGATCGGCCCCCTGATCGACAAGGCGTCGGTCGCCCGGGTGGACGCGGCGGTCGAGGCGGCCGTCGCGGCCGGCGCCAAGCCGCTGGTCCGGGGCGGCCCGAGCACCCGCCCCGAGCTGGCGGGCGGCGCCTTCTACCACCCCACCCTGCTCGCGGTGTCCGACTCCGCGCTGCCCATCGTCCAGGAGGAGACCTTCGGGCCGGTGCAGACCGTGCAGGTCTTCGACACCGAGGCGGAGGCCGTGGCGCTCGCCAACGACACCGAGTACGGGCTGAGCGCCTGCGTGTGGAGCCGGGACGCGGACCGGCCGGTGCGGGTGGCGCGGCAGCTCGACGCGGGCCTGGTCTCGGTCAACAGCTGGGCGAACCTGACCGTCGAGTTCGAGGAGGGCGGCTTCAAGTCCAGCGGCGTGGGGCGGCTCGGGGGCCTGGCCTCGGTGGAGGACTTCCTGGAGCACAAGCAGATCGTGCAGGACTACGCGCCCGTCGCCCACTGACCCGTCGCTCCGGCAAGCAGCCCAGTCGTAGCTCAGTGAGAGGAGGCCACCGATGGCCGACCAGCGCGACCGCGCGACCTACGAGGTCGACGGGCACACGATCACGGCGCTCACCGCCACCCCCGCCGGGCCGACCCGCAAGCCCCTGATCGCCGCCCTGCACGGCGGCACGTACACGGCGCGCTACTTCGACGTCGCGGGCGCCCCCGAGGGGTCCTTCCTCGACACGGCCACCGCGCACGGCCACCCGGTGGTGGCCTTCGACCGCCCGGGCTACGGCGGCAGCACGCCGCTGGCGCCGGACGCCAACACCTTCGACCGGCACGCGGAACTGCTGGCCGGCGCGCTGGAGCAGGCGGCCCAACGCCTGGGAGCACGGGGTGTGTTCCTCGCCGGCCACTCCATCGGCGGCATGATCGCCCTGACGATCGCCGCCACCCGCCCCGACCTCCCCCTGATCGGCGTCTCGGCGACCGGGATGGGGGCCGTCATACCGAGCGGCGGAGCGGCGGAGGCCCTCGGCTCGCTGCCCCCGGACGAGACGGTGGACCTGCCGCACGAGGGGCGGGAGCAGGTGATGTTCGGGCCGGCGCACACCTACCGGGCCGAGGGGCTGCGCCAGGCACGGGAGTCCTACGCCCCCGTGCCGGTACGGGAGTTGATCCAGGCCCCGGCGTGGCCGAGGGAGCAGCTGGCCGGCATCGCCCCCCGGGTGCGGGTGCCCGTGCACAACGCGCTGGCGGAGTTCGACGCGCTGTGGGACAGCGGTCCGGCCGACGTCGCCCGCTTCGCCGGGCTGTTCACGGCGGCGCCCTTCGTGGACGCGAGCGTGGCCCGGGGCACGGGCCACTGCATCGACCACCACCTCCTGGGCCACGCCCTGCACCTGCGACAGCTCGCGTTCGCGGAGGAGTGCGCGGTGTGGGCGGCCGGCGAAGCGGGGGACGCGGCCGAGGCGGCCGATCACGCGGCCGAGGCAGCGGCCCGGCCCGGGACCGGCACCGGCACCGGGACCGGGCGCTGATGCCCGCCCCCGCCGCGCACCCCCGGGTGCCGGTCCTCATCGCCGGCGGCGGCCCCGTCGGCCTCGCGGCGGCGGTCGAGCTGGGCCGGCGCGGCGTCGAGTGCCTGGTCGTCGAGGTGCGCCCGCGGGTCTCCCGGGCCCGCCCCCGTTGCAAGACGCTCAACGTGCGCACCATGGAGCACCTGCGCCGCTGGGGCCTGGCCGACCGGCTCCGGGCCCGCGCCCCGCTGCCCGCCACCTGGTCCACCGACGTCGTGTTCTGCACCTCGCTCACCGGCCGCGAACTGTCGCGCTTCACCGGCGTCCTGGGCCTGGCCCCCGAGGGCGACCGGTTCCCGGAGACCGGCCAGCAGGCACCGCAGTACGTCCTGGAGGAGGTCCTGCGCGAGGCGGTCGAGGAGCTGGACGCCTGCCGGCTCGTGCTCGGCTCCCGGGTCGTCGAGGTGGCCGAGGAGGACGACCTGGTCGCGGTGACGGTCGAGGACGCGTCCGGGCGGCGGAGCGTCGTCGAGGCGGAGTACGTCATCGGCTGCGACGGCCCGCGCAGCGTCGTACGGGACCGGATCGGCTCCCGCTACATCGGCGGCGCGGACCTGCGCCCCAACTTCGGCATGGTCTTCAGCTGCCCGGGCCTCCTGGAGGAGGTCCGCCACGGCCCGGCCGTGCAGTACTGGATCGTCAACGGCTCCGCCCCGGCGCTGGCCGGCCCGCTGGACCGGGCCGGCACCTGGTGGGCGATCGCCTTCGGCGTCGACGGCGCGACCGGGGAGCGGGAGGCCCACCGGATCATCGACGGTGTGGCGGGGCGGGCGGTGCGGGCCGAGGTGCTGTCCACCGACCCCTGGACCGCCCGCATGCAGCTCGCCGACCGGATGCGCCGCGGCCGGGTGTTCCTGGCCGGCGACGCCGCCCACCTCAACCCGCCGTTCGGCGGCCACGGGCTCAACACCGGCGTCGGGGACGCGGTGGACCTGGGCTGGAAGCTGGCGGCGGTGCTGGCCGGCTGGGGCGGTCCCGGGGTGCTCGACAGCTACGAGGCCGAGCGGCGCCCCGTCCAGGAACGCGTCATCGACGAGGCGACCGCCAACATGCGCGTGCTGTCGACGGAGTTGCTCGCCGACGGCCTCGACGCCGACGACGCGGCGGGCGCCGCCGTGCGCCGGGCGGCCGGGGCGCGGATCCAGGAGACCAAGAAGGCGGAGTTCCACTCGCTCGACCTGGTCCTCGGGCTGCGCATCGCCTCCTCACCGGTCCTCCCCGACGTCCCCGACGGCCCGTGGGTGGGCGCGCGCCTGCCCCACGCGTTCCTCGGGGACGGCCGCTCCCTCTACGACCTGCTGGGCGCGGACCTCACGCTCCTCACCCTCGGCGCCTCCGACGCGGCCCCGGAGCTGGAGCGGGCGGCGCGGGCCCGGGGCGTCCCCCTGACCGTGGTCGGCCTGCCGGAGTCCGTGCGCGACGGCTACGCCGCCGCCCTCGGGGCCCGCCTCCTCCTCGTCCGCCCGGACCAGGTCGTCGCCTGGTCGGGCGACGAGCCTCCCGACGACCCCGTCGCCCTGATCGACACCCTGCGCGGCAGCCCGCGGCCGGCGACGGCCCGCCTCACCTCCTAGGAAGTGGCAGACATGAGCACGCACGACGACTGGACGAGACGCCGGATGCTGGGCACCGCGGCCGGGACGGGAGTGGCCCTGAGCGGGGCGGCCGGCCTGGCGGGCCCCACCGCGGCGTCGGCACACGGCGGCGGACCCGGCCCGAAGGACCGTATGAAGATCATCGCCATCGAGGAGGCCGTGCTGCTGCCGGGCCTCATCACCCAGGGGACCGCCCTGAACGGCGCCATCCCCTTCAAGCCCGAGGTCGTCGCGGAGTGGATGCGGCGGCTGCCGGACATCACCCGGTACCGGCTCGCCGACATGGACGCCAACGGCGTCACCATGCAGGTGCTCTCCCTCGCGCCGCCCGGCGTGCAGATGCAGCCCGACGCGGCCGTCGCCGTGCGGGACGCGCAGGTCGCCAACGACGCGCTGGCCGCCATCGTCGCCGCGCACCCCACCCGCTTCGCCGGCCTGGCCACGCTGCCCCTGCAGGACCCGAAGGCGGCCGTGCGGGAGGCCCGGCGGGCCATGCGGGACCTCGGGATGGCGGGCTTCCTGGTCAACGGGCACACCTGCGGCCACTACTTGGACGAGCCGCAGTTCCGCGAGGTGTGGGCCGTCCTGGAGGAACTCGGCGCCGCCCTCTACCTGCACCCCACCCCGGCCCCCGCCGGCGACTGGGCCATCCCCAAGGACCGGCCGGAACTGAACGGCCCCCTCTACACCTGGGCGGCGGAGACCGGCGGCCACGCGCTGCGCATCATCCTCGGCGGCGTCTTCGACGACTTCCCCGGCGCCCGGCTCATCCTCGGCCACATGGGCGAGTTCCTGCCCTTCCAGATCCCGCGCCTCGACGTGCAGATCCAGAACATCGCCACCCGCGTGGCGCTGAAGCGCAAGCCCTCCGAGTATCTGACCCGGAACGTCGCCATCACGACGTCCGGCGTCATGGACGACACCATGCTGCGGGCCGCCATCCAGGCCGTCGGCATCGACAACGTCCTCTTCGCGATCGACTACCCCTTCGAGAAGAGCGCCCAGGCCGTCGGCTTCCTGCGCGGCGCGCGCCTCTCCCCCGGGCAGCGCGCCCGGATCGCCCACCGCAACGCCGAACGCCTGCTCGCGCTGTAGCAACCACATCCCCTCCCCCGGCAGAAGGGCCACAACGATGTGCCTGCACGACGAACACGACCAGAACCGGCGTGGTTTCTTGAAGACGGCCGCCGCGGCCGGCCTCGCCGTGGCGGGCGCGCAGGCGCTCGCCGCGCCCGCCTCCGCGTCCCCTCTGGAGACCACCGCGGGCCTCGACCGGTTCGCCCTCACCAACGTGCGGGTCTTCGACGGCACGGCGCTGACCGCGCCGCGCACCGTGGTGGTGGAGGGCGGCGTGATCGGCCTCAACCCTCTCGGCGCCCGCCGGATCGACGGCGGGGGCGCCGTGCTGCTCCCCGGCCTCATCGACGCGCACCTCCACCTCAAGGACGTCTCCACGCTCCAGCAGCTCGCCGGGTACGGCGTCACGACCGGCCTGGACATGGCGTGCTTCCCGCCCGCGCTGGTCGACTCGCTGCGCCGCCGCCCCGGCCTGACCGACATCCGCAGCGCGGGCACCCCGGCGGTCGCGCCCGGCAGCCCGCAGAGCCAGATCCCCGGCTTCCCGGCGGACGCGGTGCTGACCGGTCCCGAGCAGGCGCGTGCCTTCGTGCGGGCGCGGATCGCCGAGGGCTCCGACTACATCAAGGTCATCGTGGACGTGCCGGGCCTCGCCCAGGCCACGGTGACCGCGGTGGCCGCGGAGGCGCACGCCCGCGGCAAGCAGGTCATGGCGCACGCGATCTCGGCCGCGGCGGCCGAGGTCAGCCTGGCGGCCGGGGTCGACGTGATCCACCACGTCCCCCTGGACAGCCCCCTCCCCGCGGCCACCGCCGCGCGCTACGCGTCCGGCGGCCGGGTCGCCGTGCCCACGCTGACCGTGATGAGGGGCTTCGCCGACCTCGGCATCCCGGGCTACGACTACGCCAACGCCGAGGCGAGCGTCGCCGCGCTGCGCCGGGCGGGCGTACGGATCCTGGCGGGCACGGACGCCAACCAGACCCCCGGCGTGCCGGTCCACCCGGCCTACGGCACCTCGCTGCACGAGGAGCTGGAACGGCTGGTCCACGCCGGCCTGACCACCCGCGAGGCCCTGCGCTCCGCGACCAGCCTGCCGGCCGAGACCTTCGGCCTGCGCGACCGCGGCGCCGTCCGCCCCGGCGCCCGAGCGGACCTCGTCCTGATCGACGGCGACCCGCTCGCGGACATCAGGGCCACCCGGGCCATCCGGCGGGTGTGGCTGGCCGGCGCGGAGTATTCGCCGGCGTGACGTGAACGGACGGCCGGCGGCGTGAACGGACGGCCGGCGGCCACCTCGGGTGACCGCCGGCCACCACCGACTACCAGGCCACCGGCAGCCGTTCAGGGATCCGCTTCATGAACCCCGTGCGCCAGACCAGCTGCTCCATCGGCACGGCGAGCCCGAACTCCGGCATCCGCTCCAGGAGGACCTCGATCGCCGTACGGGCGTGGGCCTTGCCGAGCGCGGTCGCGGGGCAGTAGTGCCCGCCGCCGCCGAAGGAGAGGTGCGTCCCCGCGTTCGGCCGGTCGAGCCGGAAGGTGAGCGGGTCCGGGAAGACGTCCGGGTCGTGGTTGGCGCCCTCGACCAGCACCAGCAGCAGCTCGCCCGCGCGGACCGTGACGTCCCCGAGCGTGACGTCCTCCCGCGCGATGCGCGGCAGCCCGTCCGCGATCGACAGGTTGATCCGCAGCAACTCGTCCAGCGCGGCGGGGATCAGCGCCGGCTCGGCGGCCAACTGCTGCTGCAGATCGGGGTGCTGGATGAGCGAGACGAGCGCCATGGTCAGGAAGCCCATCACCGAGATGACGCCGGCGCCGAACATGGTGACGCCGACGGTCGCCAGCATCTCGTCGGGTACGTGGGCGTACTCGGGCGTGCCGCGCAGCGCGGCGAGTTCGCCCATCAGCCCGGTGACGGCGGGGTCGTCGAGCCGCTCGACCATGTAGGCGATGTCGCGGTCCCAGTTCAGCCGGGCCCCGGTGACGGGGCAGGCGGAGTTCATGAACGCGATGTCGAGGCTGCGGTAGAGCAGCGGGGCGTCGGCCTGCGGGATGCCGAGGATGCGGCAGTGCAGCCCCGTGGAGTAGGGGACGGTGAAGTCGCCCCGCAGATCGGCGGGCGCGCCCTTGGCCACGAGGTCGTCCACGAGGGCGTGGGCCAGCTCGCCCAGCCACTCCCGCAGCCCGGGCGCTTTCGGGTTGAGCGCCTTCATCACGGCCTTGCGCAGGCCGGCGCCGGTGATGTTCCCCATGTTGTTGACCACCTCGGGCGGGATGGTCAGCGCGTACTGGCGCGGCACCCCCGGGGCTGAGGTGTCCTTCAGCGAGAACCGCTCGTCCTCGAGCACCCGCTTGCACAGCGGATACGAGGAGACCAGCCACGCCTCGTCCCCGGCGATGGTGCGGACCTTGCGCACCGGCTGGGCGCGCAGCGCGTCGATCTCCGCGGGCAGCCGGTCGCCCCGGGCGTCGAAGGGGAACCGCGGCAGCGTGTCGGTCGCGGTGCTCGTGCTCATGCCAGGGCTCCTTCGGCGGCGGGGGTGACGATGGCGTGGCCCTGGTTGCGGGAGGCGCGCAGGCCGCTGCCGCGGGCGTAGAGCAGGTCGGCCATCGGCAGCGCCTGGTGGTACACGTTCAGGGACGAGGGCACGCCGAGGATGGCCGGGGTGTCGAGGAAGAGCGGGGCCTCGGCGCAGACGTAGTCCAGGCAGACCTGCCGCTGCCGCTCGCTGGGCCGCCGCCCGTCGAGGACCTTCGCGGTGAGGAAGGCGTCCACCAACTGGTCGCAGACGGACCGGAATTCGGCGTCCGTGGCGAGGAGCCCCCCGATCCGCCCCCGCAGCCGCTGGTAGGCGGGCAGATCGAGCAGCGCGGACATCGGCCGGCCGCGCAGCCGCACGCCGTCGGGGTCGAACGCGGCGACGGCGGCGGTGACCTTGGCCCGCACACCGCGCAGGTTCTTGACGGCCTTGCGCTGCGCGTCCACGGCCGTATAGCCGAATGCCTCGTACATGTCGGCCACGTGCAGGTCCGTGTAGATCAGGTCGACCTGCTCGAAGTTGGCTAACCCCCAGGCGGCGAGCTCCGCGACGCGCTGGTGGCTGAAGTACCCGTTCCCGGGCGAGATGCCGATGACGGTGTGCGCGCCCTCGGCGTGGATGACCTGGCAGTGCGGCGTGTAGGGCCGCACGTGGAAGGTACTGGTGGCTGTCGTCAAGAGACGGTGATCCCTACGCACCGCGAGTCCCATGTGGGCCTTGTGCCCAAGGTGTGGCGGCGACGTGAAGACGCTATCCGAACGCGCGACCGCGTCGACAGAGCGACCAGGCGGTAACTCCAGGTACGGTCCACAGAGTTCACCACCCGTACACACGCCGCGGCACTCATGTGTGAAGCTCTACCCATGGTTGATCCGCGTGAAGAAATCCGGGCCAGGCTGCAGACCGATCGCCCGCACTCCGCCCGTGTCTGGAACTACCTTCTGGGTGGCAAGGACAACTACCCGGTCGACAGCGAGGCCGGCGACGTCATCCTGTCGACCTTCCCGGAGTTCGTCGCCGTCGCCCGGCTGCAACGCCGCTTCCTCGCCCGCGCCGTGCGCTTCCTGGCCGGGGAGGCGGGCGTCCGCCAGTTCCTCGACATCGGCACCGGCCTGCCCACCGCGGACAACACCCACGAACTGGCGCAGCGCATCGCCCCGGAGAGCCGCATCGTCTACGTCGACAACGACCCCTTGGTCCTGGCCCACGCCAAGGCCCTGCTCACCAGCAGCCCGGAGGGCGCCTGCTCGTACATCGACGCCGACGTCAGGGACCCGGACCGCATCCTGGCGACAGCCGCCGAGACCCTGGACCTCACCCGCCCGGTGGCCCTCACGATGCTCGGCATCCTGGGCCAGATCTCCGACGCGGAGCGCCCGGCGGACCTGGTGAGCACCCTGCTCGCGGGCCTGCCCAGGGGCAGCTACCTGGCCCTGAGCGACGGCACGGACTCCAACGCGGCGCTCAACAAGGCGGTGCAGGTCTACAACGGCCAGTCGGCCAACACCTACCACCTCCGCTCCCCGGAGGACATCGCCGCCTACTTCGACGGCCTGACCCTCTTGGACCCCGGCGTCGTCCCCACCGCCACCTGGCACCCGGACCCCGACCAGCCGGAGGAGCCCACGGCCGACGTGTCGGTGTGCGGGGTGGCGATCAAGAACTGACGCACTCCGTCGTCGCGGCGGTCGGTCCCGTCACGCCGGTGGGAGGGCCGATGACGAGCGCCGGCGAGGGGGCACGGCCGCCGCGATCACGATCGCCACAGATCCACCGGCGTCGCGCTCCGTGTCATCGCGACTGCCTCGGTGAGGGCGCGTTCTCGGAGACCGCCGAACAGCTGCATCGCGACGGCGGCCAGGACGTCGTCCCCGCCGACAGTCCGCCCGCCCCCGCTGCGGGTGGACAGCGCGGGGAAGGGGTCCTTGAGCGGCGGGGCAGGGGCCGGCTCGCCCGGTACCACCAGAGCGACCGTCCCGAACAGCTTGACTCCGCCCTCGCGGACGACCTGGGCAGCGCCCCGGGCCAGGTCCGTCAGGAACACGCTCGCGATTCCGTCCAGGTCGCGGACCATCGCCGGGACCGCCCTCACCCCCCGGCTCCCCAGCAGCCTTCTCACCCCGGGCTCGAACCGGTGGGCGCCGGCCACGCCCTTTGGCGTACGCGCCCCGCGGCGCTCACGGAGAGACACGAGCGCACCGTCGGCGTCGCGCACCTCGCCCAACAGGCCGTGGAAGGTCGGGCTGTACAGGTACCACGCCGTTCCCACCTCGACCTCGACGTTCCGGTCGATCGCCGAGATGAGGTCCCGCGTTGTCAGCCTCTTCCTGCCCTCCTCGGCCGCCGCGCTTCTCGCGACGTCGATGATCTCCGTCAGCACGGTCCGCGTCACCGACGCGGCGACCCACGCGGCCGGCCGGGAGACGGGGAACGAGGTCACGTCCCGGAACACCGCTTTGACGAGCCGGGGCTTGAACGGCAGGTCGGTCACGCCGCGCTCGGGGCGGAGGGGTCGTGCGGTCATCGAGGAAGGTGCTTTCTGCTGTCGGAGACGCGAGCGGGTCGGGCGACGGCGCTGCGGTGCGGCGCTGCGCCGGTCAGGCGACCTGGTATCTGCCGACTTCCAGGAAGTGGCGCAGCGCTTCGGGGGAGTTGTCGTCGAGGGCGGCATTGGCTGCCGCGCGCAGGGCCGGGCTGTTGGACGGGTCGGCGAGGACACGAGCGATGGCGACACGGTCGTCCTCGGCCTGGGCGAGCCGGTAGCCGCTCTCCAACCAGGCACGTAACGCGTCGGAGTCGTTGCCGTCCATCAGGGCGTTGATCTCGGCCGTGACACGCCGCCCGCTGTCCGGGTCGGCGAGAATGCGCATGAGGGCGACACGGTCGTCCTCACCCTGGGCGAGCCGGTAGCCGCTCTCCAACCAGACCCGCATCGCCTCGGGGTCGTTGGCGTCCAAGAGGGCGTTGCCCTCTTCTGTCACACGCCGGCCGCTGTCCGGGTCGGCGAGGATCCGGAGTATCGCCACCCTCAGGTCGTCGATGTCCGGCTCGTCCGCGGACGAGGACACCGCGGGCACCGCCTCCCCGCTCGGTGCCGCCGCAGCGGCGAAGGACGGGGTGGCGAGCAGGAGGGCCGGGGCGAGAACGCCCACCACGATGCCGGGCGCTACACGATGCAGTCGCAAGGGGAATGCTCCTCTTCACCTGCTACAAAACGGAGTTGAGGACGCCTCAGGGCGTTCACATCGACGATCCTGCCACCTGGGTCTGACAGTCGCTCCGCCCTGCTGCCGTCGCAGGGCACCGTCGCCGCGAACGTGCAGATGATTCATAGCGCCGGTCGTGCGGATGAGTGGGAGGTGGTGGCGTCGCGGCTGAGCGCCTGTACCGGGTCGTCGCGGTCGATCAGCGCGGGCTATGAGTCCGGAGGTTTCACGCCGGATGGCTCTGACTCACTTCAGACGCTCTGAAGTGGTGGGAGGTTCTCGTGTTCGACGACCCCCACCTGGGCCGGGAATACGCACCGGAGTAGGCGTGACGGCGACCCGGCACGGCGTTCGGGTCGCCGGCCGGGGCCGCTGATGGAGTGCGTCAGGCTCGGGCGCTGACGATGAGGGTGCCGATGTGTCCCTCCCTCGGGGCGTCCACGACACGGGCGTCCGCCGTGGAGAAGCCGGCCCGCAGCAGGTGCCGCTCCCACACCGAGGGCTTGTAGCTGTAGCGGTAGGTGAACATCGCCTTGCCCGCGAAACCGCCCTTGTACATACCCTGCGGGCCGTAGGCGCCCGGAATGGCCGGCGGCTGGGAGAACACGAACACCCCGCCGGGGGCGAGGCGCTCGCGGACGAGGGGGAACAGGCGGGAGGGGTGGGTGAACCACGCCGCGCCGAAGATGGAGTACACCGCGTCGTACCGGCCGGTGTCGGAGGCGAGCCAGTCGAGGACTTCCGCCCGTTCGATCCGGGCACCCAAGGGTGCCCACCGCTCGCCTGCGAGCTGGACCATGCGCGGCGACAGGTCCACGCCGGTGGCCTTCACACCCTGCTGCGCGAGATGGGCCAGGGCCCTGCCGGTGCCGCAGCCGATCTCCAGCACGGACTCGGGCCGGTTCAGCAGTTCGGGGCCCGGTCCGTGGCCGGCGTACTGGGTCCAGCGGAAGGACGGCTCGGCGCTCGGGTCGAAGGCGCTCTCGGCGTAGGCGTCCCACAGTTCGGTCTCGGCGGTGATGTCGTGCGGTACGGGCACGATGGTTCTCCTGGTCGCGGCGGAGCCCCCGCCCCCGGGCGTACTGCGAAGGGCGGGGGCGACTGTAGCGGGGTCAGTGGCTGTCGGGGACCTTGCTGTCGCACGGGGAGCAGTCGACGCCGTCGATCGCCCACAGCTCCTCATCGATGTCCCAGCCCTGGGAGATGAGGAAGTCGGCGGTGCGCAGGCAGTTCCTACCTCGTTCAACGGCCGTTGGGCACGCAGCATCGCTACGGTTTGAAGCGTGCCGAACGTCCCAGGGGGTAGCGGTGAACGAAGCACTGCGCAGGGCCATGGCGAATGCACGGATGACGGACCGCGAGTTAGCCGAACGCTGCGACGTCGACACGAAGACCGTCGGCCGGTGGATCACGCAGCCGGGGCGCGTCCCCCACGCCAGGCACCGCTGGGCGGTGGCCGAAGCGCTGAAGGAGGACGAAGGCGTGCTGTGGCCAGACGCGGCGAAGACGGCAATCAAGGTGGGCCCGAACCGCGAAATCGCCGAGGTGTTCCCGTACCGCTCGGCGGTGCCGGCCTCCCTGTGGCGGACCCTCATCACGCGCGCCGAGCGAGAGCTGACGTTCGCCGGGTACACCAACTACTTCCTCTGGCTCGAACAAGCGCGCTTCGGCACGGCCCTGCGGCGGAAAGCGGAGCGCGGCTGCCGAGTCCGCTTCGTCGTCGGTGACCCGGACAGCGAGCTGACGAGGTCGCGCGAGCGGGACGAGAATGTGCCGTTGACCCTCTCTACGCGGATCCGCGTCACGCTCGCCGAGCTGGCCAAGCTGGACGGCGCGGTCGCCGCCCGTTTCTCGGACGGACACGCCTACCTCTCGGTGTTCCGCTTCGATGACGCGATGATCGTCACGCCGCTACTGCCCTACAGCGTGGGCCACGACGCCCCGACGCTCTACCTGCGACGCCACCAGAACGACGGCATGTTCGACCGGTTCGCGACCCACGTCGAGGAGCTGTGGACGCGCGGCCGTCCGGTACGAGAGGACCCCGATGGGCAGGCGTGACTACGAGAACGACCCGGCGGCCCCCGCCGCGAACAGCCTGGTGCCCGCCGCCTCGGTGATCGTGGTCGACGCCGACGGGCGCGTGCTCCTTCAGCGGCGGGTCGACAACGGGAAGTGGGCCCTGCCCGGCGGGCGGATGGAGATCGGCGAGACATTGCCCGGCTGCGCCGTCCGGGAGACCCGCGAGGAGACCGGGCTCGACGTCGAGGTGCTGGGTCTGGTCGGGACGTACACGGATCCCGGACACGTCTTCGCCTACGACGACGGCGAGGTCAGGCAGGAGTTCTCCATCTGCTTCCTGGCCCGGCCCACCGGCGGCGAACTGGCCGTGTCGGACGAGTCCACGGAGGTCGCCTGGTTCGAACCTGCCGAGACCGACGACCTCCCCATGGTGGCCGGCATCCGCAAGCGGCTGACCGACTGGAGGTACGGCAAAACGCCGGCGTTCCGCTGACCCCGGACACCTGATCGCCCTCCGTGGGCTGCGGCGCGGTGAATCGGAGACGGGCAAGATGTTCGCTGCGCCCCGGTTCAGAGCGTTTCTGCATGGTGGGGCGGGTGGGACTCGAACCCACGGCCGACGGATTATGAGTCCGCTGCTCTAACCGGCTGAGCTACCGCCCCTTAGCGGCGTGTCGCGTACAAGTGTGCGCGTCGTCTGCCGCAGCATAGCCGCTCATACGATCTCCTGCCTCGGGTGGTCGGCTGCCGCGGCACCTGCCTGATCATGAGGACTCCGCAGCTCGGCGGGCGGTTCCCGCGGGGAGGGGCGGACATGACTGAGGGCCCCGTAGGGCCCCTCGTCGACTGCTCCCCCGACTGGACTCGAACCAGTAACCTGCCGGTTAACAGCCGGCTGCTCTGCCAATTGAGCTACGGAGGACCGAGCTCCCCCGACTGGACTCGAACCAGTAACCTGCCGGTTAACAGCCGGCTGCTCTGCCAATTGAGCTACGGAGGATCGTCTCGTTGCATCGAACGCATCTACCTGGGTATTCGCCAGGGGAACGCGCTCGCTGCGACACATACATTAGCGCAAGCAGGGGGGTGCTCCGCCAATCGGTACTCCCCGGCACGGGAGAGCTAGGAAGGGATGGGTGGCCACATGCGTTACCGGCTCACGTTCGTCGGCGGTCTCGCCGTGGGGTACGTGCTCGGCACGAAGGCCGGGCGGGAGCGGTACGAGCAGTTGCGCAAGTCCGCCCGCCGGGTCGGCCAGAACCCGGCCGTCCGCAACACTGCCGAGTCCGCCGCGCAGCAGGGCCGCAGCCTCGCCGACAAGGCGTACCACGCGGTGAGCGACAAGGTCGGGGACCGGCTGCCCGACTCGGTCGCGCAGCGGGTGAAGTCGCTGCGGGAGCGGAACGCCCAAGGGAACGGGGCCGACGACTGGGGCACCAGCACCACCTGAGGCCCGGGTGCCCCCGCCGGGTACGGACCGCGCGCCCGGTGCGGCAGAATTCCGGGCATGGGGATAGTCGCCGGGTTGGACAGTTCGCCCGATTTCACTCGTATCGTCGTCTGTGATGCGGACACGGGTGCCGTGCTCCGCCAGGGGTACGCGCCGCACCCGGTGGAGATCCCCGAGGGCGGTGGCCGCCCCGCGGACATCGACCCGCAGGTCTGGCTGCTGTCGCTCGGGGAGGCCGCCGGCGGCGGGCTCCTCGAAGGCGTCGAGGCCATCGGGGTCTCCTCGCAGGCCAACGCCGTCGTGCCACTGGACGCCCAGGGCAACACCGTCCGCCCCGCCATGGTCGGCGCGGACAAGCGCGCCCAGGTCGCCGCCGCCGATCTGATCGACGGGTTCGGCGGGCGCGAGGGCTGGGCCCAGGCCGTCGGCTCCGTGCCGCAGGCCGGGCAGGCCGTGACGAAGCTGCGCTGGCTCGCCCGCAACGAGCCCGAGGCCGCCGGGCGGACCGCCGTGCTGTTGCAGGCCCATGACTGGCTCGTGTGGCAGCTGCTCGGGCGGCCCGTGCGGCGCACGACGGATCGGGGCGGGGCGTCCGGGACGGGGTACTGGTCCGCCGCCACCGGCGGGTACCGGCCCGACCTCGTCGAGCTGGCCCTCGGGCGGCACGCGATGCTCCCCGAGGTGCTCGGCCCGTCCGACGCCGCCGGTACGACGCCGGAGGGGCTGCTCATCTCCGCCGGCACCGGCGAGACCATGGCCGCCGCCTTCGGGCTCGGGATCGGCCTCGGGGACGCCGTCGTCTCGCTGGGTGCCTCCGGCTCCGTGATGGCCGTGCACCCCGAGCCGCTGGTGGACCCCTCCGGGATGATCACCGCCCTGGCCGACGCCACCGGCATGCACCTCCCCGTCGTCACCACGCTGAACGCCGTACGCACCCTGCGCGGCACCGCCGAGTTGCTCGGCGTGTCCGACCTGGAGGCCCTCTCCGAGCTGGCGATGAAGTCGACGCCCGGCGCGCACGGCCTCGTCCTGCTGCCCTATCTGGAGGGCGAGCGCACCCCGCACCTCCCCCACACCGCCGGCACCCTGGCCGGGCTGCGGCGCGAGTCGATGAAGCCCGAGCACCTCGCCCGGGCGGCGTTCGAGGGCATGCTGTGCGGCCTCGCGGACGCCCTCGACGTGCTGCGCGGCCGGGGCGTGGAGGTGCGGCGGGTCTTCCTGCTCGGCGCGGCGGCCGAACTGCCGGCCGTGCAGGCGGCGGCGCCCGGGCTGTTCGGGGCGCAGGTCGTGGTGCCGCAGCCCGCCGACTACGCCGCGATCGGCGCCGCCCGGCAGGCCGCCTGGGCGCTCGGCGTGCACCGGGGCACCCTCGACCCGCACACTCCCCCGCGCTGGCAGGGCGCGGTCGCGCAGGTCCTGGAACCGGGCGAGGAGCTGGCGGTGGGGCAGGCGGTTCGGCAGCAGTTCGTCGCCGTCCGCGAGCAGACCCACCCCGACGCGATGCGCCCGTAGTCCGTAGTCCGTAGTCCGTAGTCCGTAGTCCGTAGTCCGTAGTCCGTAAGGGTCGCGCCTTCCGCGGCTTCCGCCTCGCCGCGTTAATGAGTTGAGGTAACGCGGGTGGAGTGTCGGACGATGGGGGCCAAGGGCAACCAACCCGCCGAGGGCGACCGCCCGCCCCCTCCGCGCCGACACCGAGAGACCAGCGTGCTCATACGACTACTGAGGGCCTACCTCCGGCCCTACCGGAAACCCATCACCCTGCTGGTGGTGCTGCAGTTCCTCCAGACCTGCGCCAGCCTCTACCTGCCCACCCTCAACGCGCACATCATCGACAACGGTGTCGTCAAGGGCGACACCGGCTACATCCTCGGCTACGGCGCGCTGATGGTCGGCATCTCCCTCGCGCAGGTGGTGTGCAACATGGGGGCCGTCTACTACGGCGCCCGCACCGCCTCCGCGCTCGGTCGGGACCTGCGCGCCGCCGTGTTCGGGCGGGTGCAGTCCTTCTCGGCTCGGGAGGTCGGCAACTTCGGCGCGCCCACGCTGATCACCCGGACCACCAACGACGTGCAGCAGGTCCAGATGCTGGCCCTGATGACGTTCACGCTGATGGTGTCGGCGCCCATCATGTGCGTCGGCGGCATCGTGATGGCGCTCGGCCTGGACGTGCCGCTGTCCGGGGTGCTGGTCGGCGTGGTGCCGGTGCTGGCGATCTGCGTGACGCTGATCGTGCGGCGGCTGCGGCCGCTGTTCCGGTCGATGCAGAAGCGCCTCGACACGGTGAACCGGGTGCTGCGCGAGCAGATCACCGGCAACCGCGTCATCCGGGCCTTCGTGCGCGACGAGTACGAGCAGCGGCGCTTCCGGAAGGCGAACACCGAGCTGACCGACGTGGCGCTCGGCACCGGCAACCTGCTGGCGCTGATGTTCCCGGTGGTCATGACGGTGGTGAACCTCTCCTCCATCGCGGTGGTGTGGTTCGGCGCGCACCGCATCGACAGCGGCGGGATGCAGATCGGCGACCTGACCGCGTTCCTCGCCTACCTGATGCAGATCGTCATGTCCGTGATGATGGCCACCTTCATGTTCATGATGGTGCCGCGCGCGGAGGTGTGCGCCGAGCGCGTCCAGGAGGTGCTGGGCACCGAGTCCAGCGTGGTGCCGCCGCTCGCGCCGGTCACCGAGCTGCGCCGGCACGGCACCCTTGAGCTGCGCGGCGCGGGCTTCCGCTACCCGGGCGCCGAGGAGCCGGTGCTCAGGGGCATCGACCTGCTGGCCCGGCCGGGCGAGACGACGGCCGTGATCGGCTCGACCGGCGCCGGCAAGTCGACGCTGCTCGGCCTGGTCCCCCGCCTCTTCGACGCCACCGACGGCGAGGTGCTGGTCGACGGGGTGGACGTGCGCACCGTCGAGCCGGCGCTGCTGGCCCGCACGGTCAGCCTGGTGCCGCAGAAGCCGTACCTGTTCGCCGGCACGGTCGCCACCAACCTGCGCTACGGCAACCCGGACGCCACCGACGAGGAGCTGTGGCACGCGCTTGAGGTGGCGCAGGCCAGGGAGTTCGTGGACCGCCTCGACGGCGGGCTCGACGCGCCGATCGCGCAGGGCGGCACCAACGTCTCCGGCGGGCAGCGCCAGCGCCTCGCCATCGCCCGTACGCTCGTGCAGCGCCCGGAGATCTACCTCTTCGACGACTCCTTCTCCGCCCTCGACTACGCCACCGACGCGGCCCTGCGCGCCGCGCTCGGCCGGGAGACGGCCGAGGCGACCGTGGTGATCGTCGCCCAGCGGGTGGCGACCATCCGCGACGCGGACCGGATCGTCGTCCTGGACGAGGGCCGGGTGGTCGGCGTGGGCCGGCACGAGGAGCTGATGGCGGAGAACGAGACCTACCGGGAGATCGTGCTCTCCCAGCTCACGGAAGCGGAGGCTGCCTGATGGCCGGGGCTGCGGGGCGCATGATGGCCGGGGGCGGCAACCCCGACCAGCGTTCGATGGAGTTCACCAAGTCGGGCAAGCGGCTGATCGCCCGGTTCCGGCCGGAGCGGGTGACGATCGTCGCGCTGCTGACCTGCGTGGTCCTCAGCGTCGGCCTCAGCGTGGTCGGTCCGAAGATCCTCGGCAACGCCACCGACCTGGTCTTCGCCGGCATCGTCGGCCGGGGGATGCCGGCGGGCGCGACGAAGGAGCAGGTGCTCGACTCGCTGCGGCGGCGCGGCGACGGCCGGGTCGCCGACATGCTGCGCAGCACCGACTTCACGCCCGGCGAGGGCATCGACTTCACCGCCGTCGCGCACGTCCTGCTGCTCGCGCTCGCCGTGTTCGCGGTGGCCGGGGTGCTCATGGCGGTGGCGACCCGGCTGGTGAACCGGTCGGTCAACCGCACCATGTTCCGGATGCGCGAGGACGTGCAGACCAAGCTGTCCCGGCTGCCGCTGTCCTACTTCGACCAGCGCCAGCGCGGCGAGGTGCTCAGCCGCGCCACCAACGACATCGACAACATCGGGCAGACCCTCCAGCAGTCGATGGGCCAGCTGATCAACTCGCTGCTGACCATCGTCGGCGTGCTGGCGATGATGTTCTACGTCTCCTGGATCCTGGCCCTGGTCGCGCTGGTGACGGTGCCGCTGTCCTTCGTGGTCGCCACCCGGGTCGGCAAGCGCTCCCAGCCGCACTTCGTGCAGCAGTGGCGCACCACGGGCAAGCTGAACGCCCACATCGAGGAGATGTACACCGGGCACACCCTGGTGAAGGTCTTCGGGCGGCAGGAGGAGTCGGCGCGGCAGTTCGCCGAGGAGAACGACGCGCTGTACGAGGCGGGGTTCCGGGCGCAGTTCAACAGCGGGGTCATGCAGCCGCTGATGATGTTCGTCTCCAACCTGAACTACGTGCTCGTCGCGGTCGTCGGCGGCCTCAGGGTGGCGTCCGGCACGCTGTCCATCGGCGACGTGCAGGCGTTCATCCAGTACTCCCGGCAGTTCTCGATGCCGCTGACGCAGGTCGCCTCGATGGCGAACCTGGTGCAGTCCGGGGTGGCGTCGGCGGAGCGGGTGTTCGAGCTGCTCGACGCCGAGGAGCAGTCCCCGGATCCGGTGGCGGGTGTGCGGCCGGCCGAGGGCGAGGGGCGCGGGCGGGTGGATCTCGAGCACGTCTCCTTCCGCTACGACCCGGACAAGCCGCTGATCGAGGACCTGTCGCTGACGGTCGAGCCGGGCCACACGGTCGCCATCGTCGGCCCTACGGGCGCGGGCAAGACCACGCTGGTCAACCTGCTGATGCGGTTCTACGAGGTGTCCGGCGGGCGGATCGCCCTGGACGGCGTCGACATAAGCCGGATGTCCCGGGACGAGCTGCGCTCCGGCATCGGCATGGTGCTCCAGGACACCTGGCTGTTCGGCGGCACCATCGCGGAGAACATCGCCTACGGGGCCTCCCGCGAGGTCACCCGCGGGGAGATCGAGGAGGCGGCGCGGGCCGCGCACGCCGACCGGTTCGTGCGGACGCTGCCCGACGGCTACGACACGGTGATCGACGACGAGGGCACGGGGGTGAGCGCCGGTGAGAAGCAGCTCATCACCATCGCGCGGGCCTTCCTGTCCGACCCGGTGATCCTGGTCCTGGACGAGGCGACCAGTTCGGTGGACACGCGCACCGAGGTGCTGATCCAGAAGGCGATGGCCAAGCTGGCGCACGGGCGGACCTCGTTCGTCATCGCGCACCGGCTCTCCACCATCCGGGACGCGGACGTGATCCTCGTCATGGAGAACGGCTCGATCGTGGAGCAGGGCGCGCACGCGGACCTGCTGGACGCGGACGGGGCGTACGCGCGGCTGTACCGGGCGCAGTTCGCGCAGGCGGTGGCCGAGGTCGAGTGAGTACGGCCGAGGGGGCCGCTCCGCACGGGCGGAGCGGCCCCCGGTCCTTCGGCGCCGGCCGTTGCGCCCTCAGTCGAGGTAGCCGCGCAGCTGGTCGGCGAAGGCGTGGTCGCGGAGCTTGTTGAGGGTCTTGGACTCGATCTGCCGGATCCGCTCCCGGGTGACGCCGAAGAGCCGGCCTATCTCCTCCAGCGTGCGCGGGCGGCCGTCGATGAGGCCGTAGCGCAGCTGGACGACCTTGCGCTCGCGCTCGCCGAGGGTGGAGAGCACGGCGTCCAGGTGCTGGCGCAGCAGCAGGAAGGCGGCGGACTCCACGGGGCTGGCGGCGTCGCCGTCCTCGATGAGGTCGCCGAGCGCGACGTCGTCCTCCTCGCCGACCGGCGCGTGCAGCGACACCGGCTCCTGGGCGAGCCGCAGCACCTCGCCGACCCGCTCGGGCGGCAGGTCCAGCTGGGCGGCGACCTCCTGCGGGGTCGGCTCGTAGCCGCGCTCCTGGAGCATGCGGCGCTGGACGCGGACGACGCGGTTGATCAGCTCGACGACGTGCACGGGGACGCGGATGGTGCGGGCCTGGTCGGCCAGGGCCCGGGACATGGCCTGGCGGATCCACCAGGTGGCGTAGGTGGAGAACTTGTAGCCGCGGGCGTAGTCGAACTTCTCCACCGCCCGGATCAGGCCCAGGTTGCCCTCCTGGACCAGGTCGAGCATGGTCAGGCCGCGGCCGACGTAGCGCTTGGCGACGGAGACGACGAGGCGCAGGTTGGCCTCGATCAGGCGGCGCTTGGCGACCCGGCCGAGGACGACGAGGCGGTCCAGGTCGCCGGCGAGGCGGCTGTCCAGGTCGGTGGCGAGCCGGAGCCGCTCCTCGGCGAACAGGCCGGCCTCCACGCGGCGGGCGAGGTCGACCTCCTCGGCGGCGCTGAGCAGCGGGATGCGGCCGATCTCGCGGAGGTACTGGCGGAACAGGTCGGAGGAGGGACCGCCGGACTCCGTGCGGGCGGGGGCGCGGTCCGGGGCGGGTGGCACGGGGCTCTCGTCGGGCTCCGCGGGAGCGGAGGTGAGGGTCTGGGTCTGCACCGGGGCGACCTCCAGGAGGGACGCTGCCCGCGGGGGCGGTGGCAGCGGTGGTCCGGGAGGGGAGTCGGCGGCCCCGCCGCTGTCCCTCCCGCGCGCGTTGGACGGAACGTCCGAGGACTCAGGCACCGCCCTCAGTGTGGGGTACGACACATCGCCGCCACGAGGGGCGTGCGGTGACTTTTTGCATTCGTTCCGTGACGGCGCGGTGATCCTAGAGGGCCGCGGCTCCCTGCGTGCGCAGCGTCTGGTCGTACTGCTGGAGGATCCACAACTCGTTCTGCACGGCCGAGAGTTCGGCGGGGTCGCCATGGTTGGTGAGGCGGGCCAGGCGGCTGTTGACGTCCCGGACGCGGCGCTCGACGGCGCGGCGGCGGACCCGGACCAGGACCTCGCCGGCGTACAGCTCGTCCACCGCGCGGCGCATGATCGCCTCGACGGCCAGCTCGGTGACCATGGCGCGGACGGTGTCGTCGGGGGCGGCGTCGCGGACCCGGACCAGGTAGTCGGGCGGGTCCTGGACGCCGTACTCGGCGCCGCCGGCCTCCAGGATGGCCTCGCGGACGGCGGCGTAGGGCGGGGCGGTGAACTCGTCCGTGCCGTAGGCGTCGAAGGCCGGGGAGACCAGGTCGGGGCGCTGGAGGGCGAGCTTGAGCAGCTCGCGCTCGGTGGCGAAGACCGGGTTGCGCAGGGTGAGGGCGGGGCCGCCGGAGGCCGCCGGGGCGGCGCCGTACTGGGGGGCGTCCCGGTTGGCCCGCTGGTCGGGTGCCGGGCCCTGGCCGCCGCGGTCGCGGGCCCAGCGGGCGAGCTGGGCGATGCGGCGGACCACGAACTGGGTGTCCAGGATGCCGAGCATGCCGGCGAGTTGCACCGCCACCTCGTGCTGGGCGCCGGTGTTCTTGATCCGGGCGACGACCGGGGCGGTCTCGTCCAGGGCGGCGGCGCGGCCCGCCGGGGTGTCCAGGTCGTAGCGGGCGACGATCTGGCGGAGCGCGAACTCGAAGAGCGGGGTGCGCGGCTGGACCAGGTCGGCGACGGCCTCGTCGCCCTTGGCCAGGCGCAGGTCGCAGGGGTCCATGCCGTCGGGGGCGACGGCGATGTAGGTCTCGGCGGCGAACTTCTGGTCGTCCTCGAAGGCGCGCAGGGCGGCCTTCTGCCCGGCGGCGTCGCCGTCGAAGGTGAAGATGACGCGGGCCGAGCCGTTGTCCATGAGGAGGCGGCGAAGGATCTTGATGTGGTCGCCGCCGAAGGCGGTGCCGCAGGTGGCGATGGCGGTGGTGACGCCGGCCAGGTGACAGGCCATGACGTCGGTGTAGCCCTCGACGACGACCGCGCGGGACGCCTTGGCGATGTCCTTCTTGGCGAGGTCGATGCCGTAGAGGACCTGGGACTTCTTGTAGATCGCGGTGTCGGGGGTGTTCAGGTACTTCGGCCCGTTGTCCGCCTCGTAGAGCTTGCGGGCGCCGAAGCCGACGACGTCGCCGCCGATGTCGCGGATGGGCCACATCAGGCGGCCCCGGAAGCGGTCGATGGGCCCGCGCCGGCCCTCCTGGGCGAGCCCGGAGAGCAGCAGCTCCTTGTCGCTGAAGCCCTTGCCGCGCAGGAAGCGGATGAGGTGGTCCCAGCCCTGGGGGCTGTAGCCGACGCCGAAGTGCCGGGCGGCGTCCTGGTCGAAGCCGCGCTCGGCGAGGAAGGTGCGGCCCGGCCCGGCCTCGGGGCCGGTGGCGAGCTGCTCGGCGTACCACTCGGCGGCGATCTTGTGCGCCTCGACCAGACGGATGCGCTCGCCGCGCTGGTGGGCCGGGTTGTACCCGCCCTCCTCGTAGCGCAGGGTGATGCCGGCCTGGCCCGCGAGGCGCTCGACGGCCTCGGAGAAGGTGAGGTGGTCGACCTTCATCACGAACGTGATGGTGTCGCCGCCCTCCTGGCAGCCGAAGCAGTGGAAGAGGCCCTTGCTGGGGCTGACCTGGAAGGACGGCGACTTCTCGTCGTGGAAGGGGCACAGCCCCTTGAGGTTGCCGCCGCCCGCGTTGCGCAGCTGGAGGTACTCGGACACCACGGCGTCGATCGGGACCGCGTCCCGTACCGCCTTCACGTCCTCGTCGTTGATCCGTCCTGCCACGCGTGAATTCTACGGGGGCGGCGGGGGGTGCTAACCGACGAGGTTCTCCAGCGGGACGTGCGGGTCGGCGAGGGCGTCGGCGTCCACCGGGACGGCCGAGCGGATGAGGCGCTGGATCTGGTCGGTGACGTCCCACACATTGACGTTCATCCCGGCGAGCACCCGGCCCTCGCTCAGCCAGAAGGCGATGAACTCGCGCTTGGCGGCGTCCCCCCGGATCACCACCTGGTCGTAGGCGCCCGGCGGCGCCCAGCCGGAGTACTCCATGCCCAGGTCGTACTGGTCGGAGAAGAAGTAGGGCACGCGGTCGTACGGCTCCTCGCGGCCCAGCATGGCGCGGGCGGCGGCCGGGCCGCCGTTCAGGGCGTTGGCCCAGTGCTCCACGCGCAGCCGGGTGCCGAGCAGGGCGTGCGGGAAGGACGCCACGTCACCGGCGGCGAAGACGTCCGGGTCGGAGGTGCGCAGCCGCTCGTCCACGACGATGCCGCCGCCGTGCTCGGCGGGGGCGATCTCCAGCCCGGCCGCCTGGGCCAGCGAGGTGCGCGGGGCGGCGCCGATGGCGGCCAGCACGTCGTGCGCGGGGTGCTCCTCGCCGTCGTCGGTGCGGGCGGCAAGCACCATGCCGTCCTGGCCGATGATCTCGGTGAGGGAGACGCCGAACTGGAAGCGGACGCCGTGCGCCGCGTGCAGCTCGGCGAAGACGGCGCCCAGCTCGGGGCCGAGCACGCCGTGCAGCGGGGTCGGGGAGGGCTCGACGACGGTGACCTCGGCGCCGTACTCCCGGGCCGCCGCGGCGATCTCCAGGCCGATCCAGCCGGCGCCGGCGATGACCAGGTGGCCGTTGTCCCGGCCGAGGGAGGCGAGGACGCCCTTGAGTCGCTCGGCGTGGGCGAGCCGGCGCAGGTGGTGGACGCCCGCCAGGTCGGTGCCGGGGACGTCGAGGCGGCGGGGCTCGGCGCCGGTGGCGAGGAGCAGCTTGTCGTAGCGCAGGCGGGTGCCGTCGTCGCCGTAGTGCACGGTCTTGGCGGCGCGGTCGATGGCGGCCACGGTCTGGCCGAGGTGCAGCTCGACGTCGTGCGCCGCGTACCAGCCGGGTTCGTGCACGAAGACGCTGTCGCGCTCGGCCTTGCCGAGCAGGAAGCCCTTGGAGAGAGGGGGGCGCTCGTAGGGGTGGTCGCGCTCGTCGCAGACGAGGATCACCCGGCCGGTGAAGCCCTCCTCACGGAGCGTCTCGGCCGCTTTCGCGCCGGTCAGACCTCCTCCGACGATGACGAATGTCTGATCCGCGTCGACCACTTGTTGCCTCCTCGTCAGGGTGCCGCCACATGAGCGTCCCGCACCCGACCGGGTGCGGGAAGGGGGGATGGCCCGATCAGGCCACGGAGGGTCACATGGGCGGGGCTCCTGTCGTCACTGGTGTCGCTGGGGTTCGTGCGGGTCACTCCTCCCCCGCCAGTGTCACGGACGGCCCGTCAGACGGGCGTGAAGCGAGCGGGCCGAGGCGTCGGTGAGGGAGGCGATCTGGTCGACGATCACCCGTTTGCGGGCGCGGTCGTCGCCGGCCGCGTCGAACAGGGCGCGGAACTGCGGGTCGAGGCCGTCGGGGGCCCGGGCGGTGAGCGCCTCGGCCAGTTCGGCGACGATGACGCGCTGGGCGGCGCGGAGCCGCTCCTGCTCGTCGCGCTGCATGACGTAGCGGTCGGCGACGGCCTTGAGGACGGCGCACTCCAGGCGGGCCTCGCGCGGGACGACGAGTTCGGCGGCGTAACGGGTGAGCCGGCCGGTGCCGTACGCGGTGCGGGTGGCGGTCTCGGCGGCCAGGCAGAAGCGGCCGATGAGCTGGCTGGTGGCGTCCTTCAGGCGGGCCTGCGCGACGGCCGTGCCGTCGTAGCCGTGCGGCCACCACTCCTCGGCCAGCAGCCGGTCCAGGGCGGCGCCCAGTTCGGCGGGGTCGGTCCCTGCGGGGACGTAGCGGCCGATCGCCACCGCGAAGACGGCCTGCCGTTCGGCGTCGGCGAGCAGGCAGTTGGGGTCGATGTGGCCGGCGTGCAGGCCGTCCTCGACGTCGTGCACGGAGTACGCCACGTCGTCGGACCAGTCCATGACCTGGGCCTCGAAGCAGGTGCGGGTGGCGGGGGCGCCCTCGCGGACCCAGGCGAAGACGGGGCGGTCGTCGTCGTACACGCCGAACTTGGGCGACGCCGGGTCGGTGGGGTGGGCGCCGCGGGGCCAGGGGTACTTGGTGGCGGCGTCCAGGGTGGCGCGGGTGAGGTTGAGGCCGACGGGTCCTTCCTCGGTGAAGCGCTTGGGTTCGATGCGGGTGAGGAGTCTGAGGGACTGGGCGTTGCCCTCGAAGCCGCCGCAGTCCTCGGCGAACTCGTTCAGCGCCTGTTCGCCGTTGTGGCCGAACGGGGGGTGGCCGAGGTCGTGGGAGAGGCAGGCGGCTTCGACCAGGTCGGGGTCGCAGCCGAGGGCGGCGCCGAGTTCGCGGCCGACCTGGGCGCACTCCAGGGAGTGGGTCAGGCGGGTGCGGGGGCTGGCGTCCCAGGCCGGGCCCAGGCCCTTGGCGGGGCTGGTGGTGCCGGGGGTGACGACCTGGGTCTTGCCGGCGAGGCGGCGCAGGGCGGCGGAGTGGAGGACGCGGGCGCGGTCGCGTTGGAAGGCGGTGCGGCCGGGGCGTTTGTCTGGTTCCGGGGCGTAGCGGGCCGCTGACGCGGGGTTGTACGGGGTGTGGGGTGCGGTGCCTTCCATGGGGTGAACAGTAGTCGGGGCGTTGTGGGGGGTGCCTATGCGTGTGCCTTGACCTGTTGTGTGGCGGGTGCGGGTGCGTTGTGGCTGGTCGCGCAGTTCCCCGCGCCCCTGAGGGACGTTCCCTGGTCGTATCTCTGGAGGATCAGGGTCGCCATCGCCGGGTGTGCCCCCAAGGGGGCTGTCGCTATCGAGGGGGCCAGAGCTGCCGTCTGGGTCGCGAAGCGGCCCGGGGCGGTGAAGTACGAGGCGATGGCTGGGGGGCCGTCCTCGGAGTGGAGGGTGGTGAGGGTCTGCTGGAGGGTCGCAGGGGTCGCCGGACGGACCGGCACGCGCAAGCGGGTGGCCAGGAGGCTCGCCATTCGGGTCGTGTCGACCAGGGCGTCCGGGTCGCGGGAGCCTGCCGCTGCCAGGACCACGGGGGTACGGCCGTCCCAGCCGGCTTCCCGAAGGCGGTCGTGCAGGGCGTGCGCCAGGAGGGGGTGGGGGCCCAGCGGGGCGGCTACGGGGAAGCGGCCGCCTGCCGCTGCCGGGATGTCGTGGGTGACGTGGTGGCCCCGGCTCAGCAGGAGCGGGACCAGGACGGCCGGGCGGTCTCCGAGGGCGGTCAGGGTGTCGGGGAGGAGGGGGGCGTTCAGCTCGATGTGGCCGAGGTGGACGTCGAGGCCCGGGCGCAGGGGACGGACGCGGTCCAGCAGGGCGCTTACGGTGTGCAGCGCGCGGGGGTCGCGGCTGCCGTGGGCGACGGCCACGAGGGCCGGCGGGCGGGGCGTCCTGGTCATGGGGCGAGTGTTGCGCGTCGGCGTTGCCCCTCCGTTGCCGCCGGCTCACGGGGTGCGGGGCGGTGCGGTGAACCGGCGGGGCGCGGGGGGCGTCCTGGTAGGCGACAGGGGGGCGGCGGATGCGGCGGTGGTGGGCGGGCAGGGCGCGGCAGCGGCGGCTGGTGCAGGGGGTGATGGGCGTCTGCGTGCTGGCGCTGCTGCCGTCGACGTGGCTGTACCTGGCCACCGGCGACCGGCTGCGCACGGCGGAGGACGTGCCGCGCACCGAGGTGGCCGTCGTCTTCGGGGCCGGGCTGTGGGAGGGCGAGCCGTCCCCGTACCTCGCGCGGCGCCTCGACGCGGCGGCGGGGCTGTACCGGGCGGGGCGGATCGAGGTCGTCCTCGTCACCGGGGACAACAGCCGCGAGGAGTACGACGAACCCGACGCGATGCGGACGTACCTGGTGCGGCACGGCGTCCCGGACGGGCGGATCGTCAGCGACTACGCCGGCTTCGACACCTGGGACAGCTGCGTGCGGGCGAAGAAGGTCTTCGGCGTCGACCGGGCGGTGCTGATCAGCCAGGGCTTCCACATCCGGCGGGCGGTGGCCCTGTGCGAGGCGGCCGGGGTGGCGTCGTACGGCGTCGGGGTGGACGACCGGCACGACGCGACCTGGTACTACGGCGGGGCGCGGGAGGTCCTCGCGGCCGGGAAAGCCGCGCTGGACGTCGTGTTCGAGCCCGATCCGCGCTTCCTGGGGCCGAAGGAGCCCGGGGTGACGCGGGCGCCGGCGTCCGGGCGGTGAGGGTCCTGGGGGTCCTCACGGGGCGCCCCCGGCGCCTGGGAGGGGCCCGCCCCGGTGCCGTAACCCGGTGGCCCCCGGGCGCGTAACACCACCCCCGCACCCTGGGCGGCATGACCGACTCCGTCTCCGCGACGCCCACGCACTGCCCGTACTGCGCCCTCCAGTGCGGGATGAACCTGGTGGCCGCCGGTGGTGGCGGGGGTGTGGAGGTGGCCGAGCGGGCCGACTTTCCGGTGAACCGGGGGGCCCTGTGCGGCAAGGGGCGTACGGCTGCCGACGTGCTGGCCCCCGGGGCGCGGCTGGCCACGCCCCTCGTGCGGTCCGGCGGGGCGCTGGTGCCGGCCGGGTGGGACGAGGCGCTGGACGTCGTCGCCGGGAGGCTCGCGCGGGTGCGGGACGAGCACGGGGCCGACGCGGTCGGGGTGTTCGGCGGGGGCGGGCTGACGAACGAGAAGGCGTACGCGCTGGGCAAGTTCGCGCGGGTGGTGCTCGGCACCTCGCAGATCGACTACAACGGGCGGTTCTGCATGTCGTCGGCCGCCGCGGCCGGCACCGCCGCCTTCGGGCTCGACCGCGGGCTGCCCTTTCCGCTGGCGGACGTCCCGCTGACCGGCTGCGTGATCCTCGTCGGTTCGAACCCGGCGGAGACGATGCCGCCCGCGCTGCGGTACTTCGCCGAGCTGAAGGCGAACGGCGGCAGCCTCGTCGTCATCGACCCCCGGCGCACCCGGACCGCCGAGCTGGCCGACCTGCACCTGGCGCCCCGGCCGGGCACCGACCTCGCGCTGGCCCTCGGGATGCTGCACCTGGTGGTGGCCGAGGGGCTGGTCGACGAGGAGTACGTCGAGCGGCGCACCAGCGGCTGGCCCGCGGCCCGCGCCTCGGCGATGGCGCACTGGCCGGAGTACGTGGAGCGGATCACCGGCGTCTCCGTGCCCGAACTGCGGGAGGCGGTGCGGCTGTTCTGCGCGCCGGAGTCGGCGATGGTGCTGACCGCGCGGGGGCCCGAGCAGCAGGCGAAGGGCACGGACACGGTGGGCGCCTGGATCAACCTGTGCCTGGCGACCGGACGGGCCGGGCGGCCGAGGTCGGGGTACGGCTGCCTGACCGGGCAGGGCAACGGGCAGGGCGGGCGCGAACACGGGCAGAAGGCCGACCAGTTGCCGGGCTACCGCAAGCTGACCGACCCGGCGGCGCGGCGGCACGTCGCCGAGGTGTGGGGTGTGGACCCGGACGCGCTGCCGGGGCCGGGGCGCAGCGCGTACGAGCTGCTCGACGCGCTGGGGCGGGACGTGCGGTCGCTCTTGGTGATGGGCTCCAACCCGGTCGTCTCGGCGCCTCGCGCGGCCCATGTGGAGGAGCGGCTGCGGTCGCTGGACTTCCTGGCCGTGTGCGACGTGGTGCTGTCCGAGACGGCGGCCCTCGCGGACGTCGTCCTGCCGGTGACGCAGTGGGCGGAGGAGACCGGCACCACGACCAACCTGGAGGGCAGGGTGCTGCTGCGCCGCCGGGCGCTCGACCCGCCGGCGGGGGTCCGCTCCGACCTGGACGTGCTGCACGGGCTCGCCGCGCGGCTCGGCGTGGAGAAGGGCTTCCCGGCCGATCCTGAGGAGGTCTTCGAGGAGCTGCGCCGGGCCAGTGCGGGCGGGCCCGCGGACTACTCCGGCATCAGCTACCGGCGGCTCGCCGAGGGCGACGGTGTCTTCTGGCCGTGCCCGGGGACCGGGGACGAGGGCGGTCCGGGGACGCCCCGGCTCTTCCTGGACCGCTTCGCCACGGAGGACGGGCGGGCCCGGTTCGCGCCCGTCGCGCACCGGCCGAGCGCGGAGGAGCCGGACGCCGAGTATCCGCTGCTGCTCACCACGGGGCGGGTGGTGGCGCAGTACCAGTCCGGCGCGCAGACCCGGCGGGTGGCCGAGCTGAACGCCGCCGCGCCCGGACCCTTCGTCCAGCTGCACCCGCGCCTCGCCGCGCGGCTCGGCGCGGCCGAGGGCGATCCGCTGGCCGTCGTCTCCCGGCGGGGCCGCGCGGTGGCGCCGGCCCGCATCACCACCGGCATCCGCCCCGACACCGTCTTCATGCCCTTCCACTGGCCGGGCGAGGGCCGCGCCAACACCCTGACCAACCCGGCCCTGGACCCGACGTCCCGGATGCCGGAGTTCAAGGTGTGCGCGGTGCGGGTGGAGGTGGCGCGGGGCGACGCCCCCTAGGGCCGCCACTCCTCGCCGGCGATGCGCTCACCGTGCCTGCGCAGGCGGCTCGCGGTCGCCGGGGCGGCGAGGTAGGTCCAGGCGCGGGCCGGGCGGGCGTCGGCGGTGAGGGTGACGGTGCGGGGGACGCGGTCGTAGAGGTTGGCCGGGTCGCCCGGCACGTACTCCTCCAGGTGGTCAAGGGCGGCGAGCAGGTCGCCGTACGCCGCCGGGTCCGGGGTGAGGAGGTCGCCGGTGACCGTGCCGTGCGGGTCGTCCAGGGCGAAGGGGTAGCCGGGGCCGGCGTAGAGCACCGCGCCCGGGAGGCGGGCCGGTCGCGGCGGGCCGGTGAGGGCCGGGCGGACCAGGTGGTGGTTGCTGCCGCCGGGGCGCAGGGTGCCGTAGACGAAGAACGGGAGTCGCAGCGGGGTCACCCGGTCATTGTTCCCGGGCGGGCCGGGGCAGCCCGGGTCGGGCGTGCGGCGACGGCCGGTCCCGGGGAGGGGGCACCGGCCGTCGGGCCGAGCTGCTCGCCGCGCCGATGCCGGCGGCGCGGCAGGCCGCGGGGGGGCCACGCCAAGCCGGCCACCGGCGCGTCAGGCGGCGTACGGGCGGCGCTCCTTCGCCTCGCGCAGGGCCCGGCCCCACCACACCAGCTGGTCCAGCATGGCCTTCGCCGCCGCGTCGGGCGCCGACGCGTCCCGGAGCCGGCCGGTGTCGTCGAAGGCCGCGCCCGCGTTGTGGAAGGAGACCGTGTCGCGGATCGTCACCGCGTGCAGTTCGGCGAAGACCTGGCGCAGGTGCTCCACCGCGCGCAGGCCGCCGGCCAGGCCGCCGTAGGAGACCAGGGCGACGGGCTTGGCCCGCCACTCGGTGTAGTGCCAGTCGATGAGGTTCTTCAGGCCCGCCGGGAAGGAGTGGTTGTACTCGGGGGTGAGGACGACGAAGGCGTCCGCGTCCGCCAGTCGCGGCGTGACCTCGGCGAGGACGGCGCTCGCCTCGGGCGTACGGGCGAGGGTGGTGGGCAGCTCGGCGCCGGCCACGTCCACGGCGTCGACGACCAGGTCCTCGCGGGCCCGGAGACGGTCCAGGAGCCAGTCGGCGACGACGGGGCCGAAGCGGCCGTCGCGGTTGCTGCCGACGAGCAGGGTCACGCGCAGGGGCGCGGTCGTTGTGTCCATGCGGCACACCTTGGTACCTCAACCTTGATCGAGGTCAAGCGCGGTCGGGCAGGGGGCGGTCACCCGTTCACCACCCACCCTTGCGCCCTTCGGGGCCGCTTGCACGCGCCGCCCGTTCGGCGGCGCCGTCCGCGCCCGTGACCTGCCGGAACGATCACGCGGGTGGCGGTGGCCACGGCTCGCGGCGCCACCCGTTCACCGCATTTCTGACGGTCGGTCAGCAAGCAGGTCCGCGCGGGTGCCGGTTTCCTCGGTAGGGCACGCCACCGCCAGCGCAGGACTTCACACGCCCGAGGAGCACCGATGCGACGTACCGCCCGCCTGCTGACCGGCACCGCGCTCGCCGCCGCGGCCGCCGGCCTCGCCGCCGCGGGGCCCGCGTACGCGGGGCGGGCCACGGCGTCCGGCTCGCTGGAGGTGTACCCGGCCTCGGTGGTGCCGGGCGAGCAGGCCATGGTGGACACGGCGGCGTGCGGCGCGGACGGCCCCACCTCCGGTGACGCCACCGCGGTCGGCGCGGGCACCTTCGCGCTGGCGCCCAGTGGCCGCGAGGACGCGGAGACCGGCCGGTTCGAGGTGCCGGAGAGCGCGCAGCCGGGGACGTACGAGATCGTCGTGACCTGCGCCGGCGACGGCCGGCGGGTGACCGGCGACCTGGAGGTCACCCTGACCGCCGTGCGCGGCCAGGTGGAGCCCCGGGGCAGCGTGAAGACGGGGGTCGGCGGCGCTCTGGGCCCCGATCCCGTGCAGACCGCGGCCGGTGTGGCGGCCCTGGCCGTCGCCGCCGCGGGCGGTACGTGGCTCCTGCATCGCCGGGCGAGAGGCGACGGGATCTGACGGACACCCTCCGCTGTCCGCCTGCCGGTACCGCACTCCCCCGCCCCCTCCGGGTCCGACGCCCCTCGCGGCCCGGAGGGGGCCGGGGCCGTTCGCAGGGCTTTCGAGGGAAGGGGGCCGTCATGGCCGTACGCAAGGTCGGCAACTCCGCGATAGCCGCCGTCACCGCCCTCGCCCTGGGCTGCGGGGCGTGGCTGCTGCTCGACGGGCGCGCGGCGGACGCCCCGCCGCAGCCGTCGGCCGCCCAGGCCGACACCGGGCCGGCCGGCGCGGGCGCCGCGAGCACCGGGGCCCCCGCGCTGCCGCCCTCCCCGCCGGACCGGGTCCGCATCCCGGCCATCGACGTGGACGCCCCGATGACGGGGCTCGGGCTGACCGCGACCGGCAGCCTGGACGTGCCGCCCGCCGCGGACGACAACCTCGCCGGCTGGTACGAGGCCGGCACCACGCCCGGCGAACGCGGCACGGCGATCGTCGCCGGGCACGTCGACAACGCGCGGGGGCCCGCGGTGTTCTACCGGCTCGGCGCCCTGCGCAAGGGCGCCGCGATCGAGGTGGACCGGCTGGACGGCGGCGTGGCCGTGTTCACGGTGGACGCGGTGGAGGTGTACGCCGCGAAGGACTTCCCCGACGCGAAGGTCTACGGCCCGGCGCCCCGCCCCGAGCTGCGCGTCATCACCTGCGGCGGAGGCTACTCGCCGGGCACCGGGTACCGGGGGAACGTGGTGGTCTTCGCGCACCTGACCGGCAGCCGCTGAACGGTTGCGTCCCTCGCCGTGCTCACGGCGGTGCTCACCGGCACCCTGTTCGTCCAGGCGCTGATGGTGTGGGCGCTGGCCGGCGGGAACGACCCGGAGGACGGCTCGCACCCGCTGACCCCGCTGCGCGTGCTCACGATCCTGGGCATCGGGGCGGTCCAGGTCTGCCTGGTCTGCGTCTGGCGCCTGGTGACGATGGTGCGGCGCGGAACGGTGTTCTCGCACGCCGCCTTCCGGTACGTGGACGTCATCATCGGCGCGATCGTCTCGGCCGCCCTCGTGTGGTTCGCGGTCACGGCCGTGAACGCGCCCGGCCAGCGGGACGATCCGGGCGTCAGCCTCATCATGGGCGGGATCGGCGTCGCCGTGCTGGGCGTCGCGCTCATCGTGCTCGTCCTGCGGATGCTGCTCGCCCAGGCCGTCGCCCGCGAGGTCGAGGCGGCGCGGATGCGGGCCGAGCTGGCCGAGGTCATCTGATGCCGATCGTCGTCGACATCGACGTGATGCTGGCCCGGCGGAAGATGTCCGTGGGCGAACTCGCGGACCGCGTGGGGATCACGCCCGCCAACCTGGCCGTGTTGAAGAACGGCCGCGCCAAGGCGGTGCGCTTCGCGACGCTCGCCGCGCTCTGCGACGTGCTCGATTGCCAGCCGGGCGACCTGCTCCGCTGGGAGGCGGAGGAGACCGTCGGCGTGTGAGCGCTCAGGTGTTCCTGATGACCTCGAGGATGCCGGCCGCGCCCTGGTCGAGGAGGTCGGCCGCGACGCAGGCGCCGACCTTCTCGGGGGCGTCGACGGGCCCGCCGCCCGTCGCCGTGACCTGCCGTGCGCCGTCCAGGGACGTCACGGTGGCGGAGAGCTGCAGCAGCCCGTCGCCGCCGATCCGGCCCCACGCCCCGACCGGCACGGAGCAGCCCCCGTGCAGTTCGGCCAGGAGTGCCCGCTCGGCCCGCACACACGCGTCGACCTGCGGGTCCCCGGTCCCCGCGAGGAGTTCGGCGGCCCGGGAGCCGGCCCGGACCTGGATGCCGAGGGCTCCCTGCCCGGGCGACGGGGGATGGACCAGGGGGTCGAGCACCTCGTACACGTCCGGCATCAGGCCGAGGCGGTTCAGCCCGGCCGCCGCCAGGACCACCGCGTCCAGCCCGCCCTTCGTGGCCTTCGCGAGGCGCCCCGGCACGTTGCCGCGGATCGGCTCGACCCTGAGGTCGGGGCGGAGCGCGAGCAGCTGGGCCACCCGGCGCGGGGCGCCGGTCCCGACCCGGGCGCCCTCGGGGAGATCCGCGAGGGTCGAGCCGCACAGCACGTCCCGTACGTCCTCGCGCGGCCCGGGGGTGGTCAGCAGCAGGGTGCCCTCGCGCACGGTGGTGGGCAGGTCCTTCAGCGAGTGCACGACCACGTCGACCCGGCCGCCGACGAGGGCCGCCTCCTGATTCGTGGAGAACGCCGACCCGCCGGCCGTCCTGGCGACCTCGGCCAGGGTGGGCGTGACACGGTCCCGGTCACCGCCCTCGAGGACGACCTCCCGCCGGAACGTCACGTCCGGAAGCTGCTCGGCGAGGGGCAACAGCCACTCCACGACCTGCCGCCGAGCCAGCCTGCTCGCCCGGGAACCGATCCGTACGACGTCATTCATGCGGGCCAACTCCCACCCGACGGAGGCATGTTGACGGCCCATCCTAGGCGCACCCGATCCCTGCGGATTCCGACGCATTGTCACCAAGAGCGGACCCTGCGCGCCGTGTGATCATGTCGGCATGGCAGCTGGTCGGATCATCTTCCTCAACGGCACCTCCAGTTCGGGGAAGTCGAGCATCGCCCGGGAGCTGCTCGACGTCCTGGACGACGGCGTCTTCTTCCACCTGGCGGTCGACGGCTTCAACGCGATGCGCAGCAAGCGGGTGCTGGGGGCCGCGGAGCTCGACGACGCGTTGCGGCGGACCCGCATGGGCTTCCACCGGTCGATCGCCGCCATGGCCGAGGTCGGCAACGGCGTGGTGGTCGATCACGTGCTGAGCGAGCCGTGGCGCCTGCTCGACTGCCTGGCGGTGCTGCCGCCCGAGGACGTGGTGTTCGTCGGCGTCCACTGCCCGCTGGACGAGCTGACCCGCCGCGAGTCGGCCCGAGGGGACCGGCCTCCGGGCCTCGCGGCGCAGCAGTACGGCCTGGTCCACGCCCACGGCGACTACGACCTGGAGTGCGACACCGGCACGGCGAGCCCGCGCGAGTGCGCGCAGCGCATCAAGGAGTTCCTGCCGCGCCGCACCGGGCCCGGCGCCTTCACCCGTCTCCGTCGCCGGTACCTGCCGGTCGGCGCGGCGGGCGGCGGGTGAGAGTCGTCTTTACGCCATCGAGCCGCGGTCGCGCCCATCGACGGTCCGCGGTCCAGACCACACGCCTACAGTGCTCTCATTCGACGAACGGGAGATACCCATGTTGTCCAGGACTTCGTTTGCTCGTCGCGTCGCGCTGGCGTCCGCCGCGCTGACCGGCATCGCCCTCCTGGGGTCGGCGCCGGCGCAGGCCGCCACCCAGACCGCCACGCCCGTCTGCGACAACGTGTGCGTCCTGGACGTGCGGTCGGGCGCGCACGCGGACTTCGACCGGGTGGTCATCGATCTGGCCGGCGGGCGGCCCGTGACGCGGGCCGACGAGTCGGACAGCCCGTCGTACGTCCTGCCGAGCGGTGACGTGAAGGACCTGCAGACACCCGGCTCTTCGTATCTGTTCCTCGGCCTGCAAGGGGCCGGCATCGTGGACACGACGGGCAAGAAGGTGTACACGAGCCCCGACGTGGTGGCGACGAATCTGTCGGCCGTCAAGGGGGTGCAGCGGATACCGGACTCCGAGGGGCAGGTCGGCTTCGGACTGTCCCTGGGAAGCCACTCCCGGTACAGCGTCTTCACCCTGACCGCGCCCGACCGCGTCGTGGTCGACGTCTACCGCTGAGCAACGTACCGACGCGGGCGCCTAGGCCAGCCACTGCTCGTACGCCAGGTTCGCCACCAGCGCGAAGACGACCGTCAGCAGGACCACGCGGACGAAGCCGGTGCCCCGCTTGAGGGCGGTGTGGGCGCCGAGCATGCCGCCGGCCAGGTTGAACACGGCCATCAGCGCGGCCAGTTGCCACAGCACGGCGCCCTGCCAGGCGAAGGTGGCGAGGGCGCCGGCGTTGGTGCAGCAGTTGACGATCTTCGCGGTGGCCGAGGCGGTCACCAGGTCCAGGTGGAGCAGCGCGGTCAGCGCCAGGACGAGGAACGTCCCGGTGCCGGGGCCGATCAGGCCGTCGTAGAACCCGATGCCGAGGCCGGCCAGGCCGATCGCGGCGAGCCGGCGGCGCCGGGTGACCGGGCCCGGCGCCGGCGCGGTGCCGAAGGAGGGGCGCAGGATCACGAAGGCCGCGACCCCGAGCAGGACGACCATGATGACCGGCTTGAGGACGTCGGTGCTCATCCCGGCCGCGAAGAACGCCCCGCCGGAGGAGCCGGCCAGCGCCGCCAGGCCGATCCGCACGGCCGTGCCCACGTCCACCGGCGCCCGGCGCGCGTACGTCACGGCCGCGCCCGTCGTGCCGACGATGGCGACCGCCTTGTTGGTCCCGAGCGCGTGCGCGGCCGGCGTCCCCGAGGGCAGCCCCAGCAGCATCGCCGGCAGCAGCAACAGCCCTCCCCCACCGACGACGGCGTCGATCCATCCTGCGGCGAGAGCGGCTAGGCAGAGCAGAACGACCGTGGTCCACGCTATGTCGGGCATGATCCAGACCCTAGCCCGCGCCCTGGCCCGCCCCCTCGCCCACCTGGCCGCGGGCCGTCCGTGCCGCCGCCCCTCA
This sequence comes from Streptomyces sp. NPDC048182, assembly GCF_043202555.1. Taxonomy (NCBI): domain Bacteria; kingdom Bacillati; phylum Actinomycetota; class Actinomycetes; order Kitasatosporales; family Streptomycetaceae; genus Streptomyces; species Streptomyces sp. NPDC048182. The sequence goes on from NZ_JBIDAQ010000001.1 coordinate 321,572, forward strand.
CACCCCGCCCCCACCCCCCGCTGAGCCCCCCGTACCGCCCGGGAAACGGTCTCGATCCCGCACGGCAACACCCGTCCCCCACCCTCGACGCCATGGACCGCAACCCCCACGTGGTGGTGATCGGCGCCGGGCTCGCGGGCACCGCCCTCGCCCGGCGCCTCGCAGAGCTGGGCGTCCCGGCGACCCTGCTCGGCGACGAGGCGCACGCCCCGTACAACCGCGTCCTGCTCACCGAGGTCCTGGCCGGCCGCTACGCCCCCGACGTGATCGCCCTTCCGGGACCGGGGCCGGGGCCGGGACCGGGACCGGGATCCGGACCGGCCGCGCCGATCCGCGCGGCAGCCACCCGCGTCGACCGCGCCGCCCGCCGGGTCCACTGCGCGGACGGCCGGGAGATCCCGTACGGCACCCTCGTCCTGGCCACCGGCTCCAACGCCGTCCTGCCGCCCCTGCGCGGCCTGCTCACCCCCGCCGGTGAACTCCCCTCCGGCGTCCACACCTTCCGCACCCTGGACGACTGCCTCGCCCTGTCCGCCGCCGCCCGTGAGGGCGCCCGCGCGGTGGTCGTCGGCGGCGGCCTGCTCGGCGTCTCCGCCGCCCGCGCGCTGGCCGTGCGGGGTGTGAAGGTGGTCCTCGCCCAGCAGGCCGAGCACCTGATGGAGCGCCGGGTCGGCCCGGAGGCCGCACGGCTGGTGCGCCGGCACCTGGAGGGGCTGGGCGTGGAGGTGCACACCGAGTGCCGGGTGCGCGGGCTGCGCACGGTGGACGGCGCCGTGCGCTCGGTGGTGCTGGCCGACGGGTACGTCCTCGGCACCGACCTGGTCGTCCTCGCCTGCGGGGTGCGGCCCCGCACGGGGCTCGCCCGGGCGGCGGGCCTGACCGTGCGCGAGGGCGTGGTGGTCGACGACGAGCTGCGCACCTCCGACCCCCGCGTCCGCGCCGTCGGGGACTGCGCCGAGCACGCCGGCCGGGTGTACGGGCTGGCGGCGCCCGCCCTGGAGCAGGCCGCCGCCCTGGCCGCCCTCCTGGCCGCCCCCGAGGCCCCAGAGACCCCCGAGGCCCCCGGGGCCCCCGCCGCCCCCTACACCGGCACCCGCTCCCTCACCCGCCTCACCCTCCCCGCCACCGGCCGCGGAGCCCCTCTCGACCTCGCCGCGTTCGGCGAGACCGACCCCCGCCCCGGCGACGACGTGCTCCGCCTCTCCGACGCCACCCGCGGCACCTACCGGCAGGTCGTCGTGCGCGACGACCACCTCGTCGGCGGCGTCCTGATCGGCGCGCTCGGCTCGGTCGGCGCGCTGGCCCGTGCCTGGGAGCGGGCCGAACCGCTGCCCCGGGACGCCGGATCCCCGCTGCACCTGCTCACCGACCACGACGGAGGCCACTGATGCCCCACCAACCGCCCACCCTCGTGCTCGTCGGCCACGGCATGGTCGGCCAGCGCTTCCTGGAGGCCCTCGCCGAGCGCGGACTCACCGGGACCCACCGCGTCGTCGTGCTCTGCGAGGAGCCCCGCCCCGCCTACGACCGGGTCCGGCTCACCTCGTACTTCGCCGGGTCGAGCCCCGAGCAACTGTCGCTCACCGACCGGTCGTTCCTCGACGCGCACGGCGTCGAACTGCGCCTCGGCGACCCGGCCGTCTCCGTCGACCGGGCGGCCCGCACGGTGACCGCCCGCTCCGGGCTCGTGCTCGGCTACGACACGCTGGTGCTGGCCACCGGCTCCGCCCCGTTCGTGCCGCCGGTGCCGGGCAGGGACGCCGAGGGCTGCTTCGTGTACCGCACGATCGAGGACGTCCTCGCCATCGAGGCGTACGCGAAGGGCGCCCGCACCGGCGCGGTGGTCGGCGGCGGACTGCTCGGCCTGGAGGCGGCGGGCGCGCTGCAGGGGCTCGGACTCGACACGCACATCGTGGAGTTCGCGCCCCGTCTGATGCCCGTGCAGGTCGACGAGGGCGGCGGCGCGGCCCTGCTGCGCACCGTCGCGGGGATGGGCCTGAGCGTCCACACCGGGACCGGCACGCAGGAGGTCCTGGCCGGCGCCGACGGCCGGGTGACCGGCATGCGGCTGTCCGACGGGACCGAACTCGCCACGGACCTGGTGGTGTTCAGCGCCGGGGTGCGCCCGCGCGACCAGCTCGCCCGGGAGTGCGGACTGGAAGTGGGCGAGCGGGGCGGCGTACGGGTGGACGAGCGGTGCCGCACGGTCACCGACCCGCGCGTGTTCGCCATCGGGGAATGCGCGCAGGCCGCCGACGGCCGGGTGTACGGCCTGGTGGCCCCCGGCTACCAGCAGGCCGAGACGGCCGCCGCCGCCATCGCCGGCACCGAGGAGGGCGCCGCCTTCACCGGCGCCGACCTCTCCACCAAGCTCAAGCTGCTCGGCGTCGACGTCGCCTCCTTCGGCGACGCGCACGGCACCGCCGAGGACTGCCTCGACGTGGTCTACGCCGACTCCCGCGCGGGCCTGTACAAGAAGCTGGTCGTCGCCCGGGACGGCACCCTGCTCGGCGGCGTCCTGGTCGGCGACGCGGAGGCGTACGGCACGCTGCGCGCGCTGACCGGCTCGGTGCCGCCCGTCGCGCCCGAGTCGCTGGTGCTGCCGGCCGGCACCGGCGGGGGCGGCCCCGTCTCGCTCGGGCCGGCCGCGCTGCCGGACGACGCGGTGATCTGTTCCTGCCACAACGTCACCAAGGGCACGGTCCGCGAGGCGGTCACCGCGCACGGCTGCGCCTCGGCGGCCGAGGTCGGCGCGTGCACCCGGGCCGGCACCGGCTGCGGCTCCTGCGTGAAGGTGCTGGGCACCCTGGTCGGGGCCGAACTCGCCGCGAACGGCGTCGAGGTGGCGGGCGGCCTGTGCGGCTGCTTCGCGCAGGGCCGGGAGGAGCTGTACGAGATCGTCCTCGCCCTGCGCCTGACCTCCTACCGCGAACTGCTCGACCGGTACGGCCGCGAGGAGGCCCGGGGCGGCGACGGCTGCGAGGTGTGCAAGCCGGCCGTCGGCTCCATCCTCGCCTCGCTCGCCCCGTCGATCGGCGCGAGCGGCCATGTCCTGGACGGCGAGCAGGCGGCGTTGCAGGACACCAACGACCACTTCCTCGCCAACCTCCAGCGCAACGGCTCCTATTCGGTCGTCCCGCGCATCCCGGGCGGCGAGATCGCCCCGGAGAAGCTCATCGTGATCGGCGAGATCGCCCGCGACTTCGGCCTCTACACGAAGATCACCGGCGGCCAGCGCATCGACCTCTTCGGCGCCCGGGTGGAGCAACTGCCGCAGATCTGGACCCGGTTGGTCGACGCCGGGTTCGAGTCCGGGCACGCGTACGGCAAGTCGCTGCGCACGGTGAAGTCCTGCGTGGGCAGCACCTGGTGCCGCTACGGCGTGCAGGACTCGGTGCGCATGGCGATCGACCTGGAGCTGCGCTACCGGGGCCTGCGCTCCCCGCACAAGCTGAAGTCGGCGGTCTCCGGCTGCGCCCGCGAGTGCGCCGAGGCCCGCTCGAAGGACTTCGGCGTGATCGCCACCGCCAGCGGCTGGAACCTCTACGTCGGCGGCAACGGCGGCGCCACCCCGCGCCACGCCGACCTGCTGGCCCAGGACCTGACCGACGCCGAACTGGTGCGGCTGACCGACCGGTTCCTCATGTTCTACATCCGCACCGCCGACCGCCTGGAGCGCACCTCGGCCTGGCTGGACCGGATCCCCGGCGGCCTGGACCACGTACGGGACGTGGTGGTGCACGACTCGCTCGGCATCGGCGACGAGCTGGAGGCGCTGATGTCCGCCCACGTCGGCAACTACCGCGACGAGTGGGCGGCCACCCTCGCCGACTCCGGCAAGCTGGCCCGGTTCGTGTCCTTCGTCAACGCCCCCGACACCCCGGACCCGGTGGTCGCCTTCGTCCCCGAACGCGGCCAGATCAAGCCCGACCTGCCGCTGCTGACCCTCGGCACCCGCCCCCTGGAAGGGAGCACCCGATGACCCACCCGGTGGCCTCCGCCGCGGTCCAACTCCGCTTCGCGGAATCCTGGTTCACCGTCTGCGGTCTCGACGCGCTGATCCCGGGCCGCGGGGTGGCGGCCCTGCTGCCCGACGGCCGGCAGGCGGCCGTCTTCCGGGACCGCGCCGACCGGCTGTACGCCGTCGACAACCGGGACCCCTTCACCGGCGCCGCCGTCCTCTCCCGGGGCCTGACCGGCACCCACCGGGGCCGCCCGTTCGTGGCGTCCCCGCTGCTGAAGCAGCGCTTCGACCTGCTGAGCGGGGAGTGCCTGGACGACGCCTCGGTGCGGGTGGCGGCGTACCGGGTGCGGGCCGCCGCCCCCGCGAACGTACTTGACTGATCGTTCTGGAATTGCCTACGCTCCCGGGCATGGCCAGGACCAAGGAGTTCGACCCCGACACCGCGCTGCGCGCCGCCCTGGAGCTGTTCTGGCGGCGCGGCTACGAGGCGACGTCGATGGCCGACCTGGTCACCCACCTGGGCATCGGCCGGGCCAGCCTGTACGCCACCTTCGGCAGCAAGCACGAGCTGTATCTGCGCGCCCTCGACCGGTACGGGCAGAACGAGGACCCGCGGCTGACGCGGGAGCTGTCGGCGCCGGGTCCGGTGCTGCCGGCCGTGCGGGCGCTGGTGCGGCGGTTCGCCGACGAGTCCACCGCCGAGGCCACCCGCGCACGGGGCTGCCTGGTCACCAACACGGCGGTGGAGCTGGGCCCGCACGACCGGGACGCCGCCCGCCGGGTCGAGCGCAGCTGGGACACCCTGGAGACCCTGCTGCACTCCGCCCTGGTCCGCGCCCGGGCCCAGGGCGAGCTGCCCGAGGGCCGCGATCCGCTGGCCCTCGCCCGCATGCTGCTGGTCCTGCTCCAGGGGCTGCGGGTGGTCGGCAAGGCGTGCGCGGACCCGACCCGGGCGCGGGACGCGGCCGAGCAGGCCCTGGCACTCCTCGACTGAGCCGCTGAGCCGGACCGAGAGCGGGCCCACGGGGGAGGCCCGCTCTCCTGCACACCCTCATATTTGACCGTACGTTCCACAAAGGGGAGTCCCATGGCACACCGTTTCTCCGGTCGTACCGCTCTCGTCACCGGCGCCGGTTCCGGCATCGGACGCGAGGTGGCGCTGGCCTTCGCCCGCGAGGGCGCCCAGGTCGTCGTCGCCGGGAGGCGCCGCGAGGCGCTGGCGGAGACCGTGGCCCTGATCGAGCGGGAGGGCGCGAAGGCGCTCGCCGTCACCGCCGACGTCTCCCGTGCCGAGGAGCTGCGGGAGCTGGTCGCCGCCGCCGTGGACCGGTTCGGCTCCCTCGACGTGGCGGTCAACAACGCGGGCGTCTTCCGCGGCGGTGTCCCACTGGCCGACCTGCCAGAGGAGGACTGGCACGCGCAGCTGGACACCAATGTCACCGGCGTCTTCCACGCCCTGCGGGCCGAGGTGCGGCAGATGCGGACCCAGCCGGGCGGCGGGGCGATCGTCAACATCGCCTCGACCTTCGGCGCGCACAAGCGGGCGCCGGGCGCGGCGGCGTACGCGGCCTCCAAGGCGGCCGTCTCGGCGCTGACCCGGGGCGCGGCGCTCGACCACATCGCCGACGGCGTCCGGATCAACGCGGTGAGCCCCGGCGCCACGGCGACGTCGATGTCCCTGCGCGGGGGCGAGACGGAGGCCGGGCGGGCCGAGCGGATGCGGGGCGAGGTCCCGCTCGGCCGGGTCTCGGAGGTGGCCGAGGTGGCCGCCGCCGTGCTGTACCTGGCCTCCGACGACGCGGCGTCGGTGGTCGGCACCGACCTCGTGGTGGACGGCGGCCAGACCGCCTGACCAGGACGCTGCCGGCGCTCCTTCAGCGCCGCTTCGGCAGCGGCGTCCGCAGGCTGAACTCGGCGCTGGAGAGCCAGCGCCGGGCGGCCCGGGCGACCGGGCGCTCCACGAACCGCTGCACCAGGTAGGCCAGGAGGACCAGGGCGCCGGCCGTCGCACCGACCACGACCCAGGGGTCGGCCCGGCCGCTGAGGCGGTGTACGACGCTGACCCCGACGATGTCGTGCAGCAGGTACAGCGGGAAGGTCAGCGTCCCCGCGACGGTCAGCCCCCGCCAGCGGATCCGGTGGGTCCAGCCGAGCGCGATGGCGGCGATCAGGGCGAAGAACACCGTGATCACCAGGACCAGCCAGCCGCGCCACGGGGACCACTCGCTCCAGTCGACCCGGCCGCCGTCGGGCGTGAGCAGGAAGTGCAGGGCGAGCAGCCACGACATGGCGACGATGCCCCACAGCAGCGGGGTGGGCCGGTAGCGGTGCATGAGGTAGAAGGCCATGCCCGCGATGAAGTACGGCGCGGACGTCGGGTTGGTCATCAGGGTGAGCAGGGGGATGTCGGCGCCGGGGGCCAGGGCGGCGGCGACCGTCCACAGGCCGCAGAAGATGACGACCCGCTGGTAGGTGAGGCCCTTCCACACCACGACCGCGAAGGTCAGGTAGAAGCACAGCTCGGGCCAGAGGGTCCAGTACACCGAGTCCAGGTCGTCGACGCCGAGCGGCTTCTGGAGCATCGTGAGGTTGGCGAAGAGGATCCGCGGGTCGGGGCGCCCGAAGGGCGTGTCGACGGTGTACAGCACCGCCGTGGAGACCGCGATCGCCGCCCAGTACATCGGGTACAGCCGGGTGACGCGGGAGACGAAGAAGTCGCGCGGCGAGCGTCCCCAGGCGCTCATGCAGATCACGAACCCGCTGATCAGGAAGAACAGCTCCACGCCGAGCCGGCCGAAGGCGAAGTAGCCGTGCGCCTGGGGGAAGACCTCCTGGTACGGACGCCCCCAGATCCACGCCATGGTGTGCGGGGCCTGGCCCACGAAGTGGAAGCAGACCACCGCGAGGGCCGCGAGGAAGCGCAGACCGTCCAGCGCGGGCAGCCGGCCGTGACCGCGGGACGTGGACCCGGGCGCCCGCCCCTCGACGGACGACGGGGACGCCCGGGACGCCGGCACGCTCGGCGCGACCGCCTCCGCCTGCGCGTCCGGACTCGGGCCCGGAGCCCCCGCACCGGCCGTGTCTCCGCTCTGGGTCTGGGTCATGCGTCACCGTTCCGGCGTGGTCGTGTGTGCTGGCGGGAGTCCCCCGACTCTACTGGCCACGGAAACCGGAACGGCGGAAGGGCGGCACCCCCGCACAGGGTGCCGCCCTTCTCTCGCGGTCCGGAGCCGCCGCCGATCGGTGAGGGTGGTCGGGTGACAGACGGCGACTCCGGGGCTCATCGCCCCCCAGGGGCTACCGGTGGTCGCTGCCCGTGGACTGCGACGCAGCGCGGCCGGCCTCCAGGCGGGCCACCGGGATGCGGAACGGGGAGCAGGAGACGTAGTCCAGGCCCACCTCGTGGAAGAAGTGCACGGACTCCGGGTCGCCGCCGTGCTCGCCGCAGACGCCGAGCTTGAGGTCGGGGCGGGTGGCGCGGCCGGCCTCGGCGGCGGCGGCGACCAGCGAGCCGACGCCGTCCCTGTCGATCGTCTCGAACGGGGAGACGCCGAAGATGCCCTTCTCCAGGTAGGCGGTGAAGAAGCTGGCCTCGACGTCGTCGCGGCTGAAGCCCCACACCGTCTGCGTCAGGTCGTTGGTGCCGAAGGAGAAGAACTCCGCGGCCTCCGCGATCTGCCCGGCGGTGAGCGCGGCCCGCGGCAGCTCGATCATGGTGCCGACGGCCAGCCTCAGCTTCGTACCGGTGGCGGCCTCGACCTCGGCGACGACCTGGTCGGCCTCGTCGCGGACGATCTCCAGCTCCTGGACGGTGCCGACCAGCGGGATCATCACCTCGGCGCGCGGGTCGCCCTTGGCGGCCTTGCGCTCGGCGGCGGCCTCCGCGATGGCGCGCACCTGCATGGTGAACAGGCCGGGGATGACCAGGCCGAGGCGCACGCCGCGCAGGCCCAGCATCGGGTTCTGCTCGTGCAGCCGGTGCACGGCCTGGAGCAGCCGCAGCTCGTTCTCGTGCGGTTCCTGGCGGGACTCGGCGAGCGCGACGCGGACCGACAGCTCGGTGATGTCGGGCAGGAACTCGTGCAGCGGCGGGTCGAGCAGGCGGATGGTGACGGGCAGGCCGTCCATCGCCTCGAACAGCTCCACGAAGTCCTGCTTCTGCAGCGGCAGCAGCTCCTTCAGGGACTCCTCGCGCTCGGCCTCGGTGTCGGCCAGGATCAGCCGCTCCACCAGCTCGCGCCGGTCGCCGAGGAACATGTGCTCGGTGCGGCACAGGCCGATGCCCTGGGCGCCGAAGCGGCGGGCGCGCAGCGCGTCCTCGGCGTTGTCGGCGTTGGCGCGCACCCGCAGGCGGCGCTTGCGGTCGGCGAAGGCCATGATGCGGTGCACGGCCTCGACCAGCTCGTCGGCGTCCTCGGCGCCGGCGTGCATGCGGCCCTCGAAGTACTCCACGACCGGGGAGGGCACGACCGGCACCTCGCCGAGGTAGACCTTGCCGGAGGAGCCGTCGATGGAGACGACGTCGCCCTCCTCCACCACGTGCCCGCCGGAGACGGTCATCCGGCGCCGCTTGGTGTCGACCTCCAGCTCCTCGGCGCCGCAGACACAGGTCTTGCCCATGCCGCGGGCGACGACGGCCGCGTGCGAGGTCTTGCCGCCGCGCGAGGTCAGGATGCCCTCGGCGGCGATCATGCCGTCCAGGTCGTCGGGGTTGGTCTCGCGGCGGATCAGGATGACCTTCTCGCCCGAGCGGGACCACTTCACCGCGGTGTACGAGTCGAAGACGGCCTTGCCGACGGCCGCGCCCGGCGAGGCGGCGATGCCCCGGCCGACCTGCTCGACCTTCGCGGTGTCGTCGAAGCGCGGGAACATCAGCTGGGCGAGCTGGGCGCCGTTGACCCGTTGGAGCGCCTCGGCCTCGTCGATCAGGCCCTGGTCGACCAGCTGGGTGGCGATGCGGAAGGCGGCGCCTGCGGTGCGCTTGCCGACGCGGGTCTGGAGCATCCACAGCCGGCCGCGCTCGATGGTGAACTCGATGTCGCAGAGGTCCAGGTAGTGGTTCTCCAGCGTCTCCATGATCTGCATCAGCTGGTCGTACGACTTCTTGTCGATGTTCTCCAGCTCGGCCAGGGCGACGGTGTTGCGGATGCCCGCGACGACGTCCTCGCCCTGGGCGTTCTGGAGGTAGTCGCCGTAGACGCCCTGGTGGCCCGAGGCGGGGTCGCGGGTGAAGGCGACGCCGGTGCCGGAGTCGGGGCCGAGGTTGCCGAAGACCATGGAGCAGACGTTGACCGCGGTGCCGAGGTCGTGCGGGATGCGCTCCTGGCGGCGGTAGAGCTTGGCGCGGTCGGTGTTCCAGGAGTCGAAGACGGCCTTGACGGCGAGGTCCATCTGCTCGCGCGGGTCCTGCGGGAAGTCCCGGCCTGCCTCGGTCTTGACGATCTTCTTGAACTTGGCGACCAGTTTCTTGAGGTCCGCCGCCTCCAGCTCGGTGTCGACCGCGACCTTCTTGGCGGTCTTGGCCGCCTCCAGGGCGTCCTCGAAGAGGTCGCCGTCGACGCCGAGGACGGTCTTGCCGAACATCTGGATCAGGCGGCGGTAGGAGTCCCACGCGAAGCGGTCGTCGCCGGCCTGCTGGGCCAGGCCCTGCACGGACTTGTCGGAGAGGCCGATGTTCAGGACGGTGTCCATCATGCCGGGCATGGAGAACTTGGCGCCGGAGCGTACGGAGACGAGCAGCGGGTCGTCGGCCTGGCCGAGCCGCTTGCCCATCCTCGATTCGAGGGCGTCGAGGTGCGCGCTCACCTCGTCACGCAGTGCCGCGGGCTCCTCGCCGCTGTCCAGCCAGACCTTGCAGGCCTCCGTGGTGATGGTGAAGCCGGGCGGGACCGGGAGGCCGAGGTTGGTCATCTCGGCGAGGTTGGCGCCCTTGCCCCCGAGGAGGTCCTTGAGGTCCTTGTTTCCCTCGGTGAAGTCGTAGACGAACTTCGTTACGTGGGGTTCTTTGTTTTCCGACACGGGTCTCGACTCCTTGAGGCCACGGTGGCTGCCCTGACGGCCAGGAACATACCCAGATCGAAGGTCCATGGGTACGTCCACTGCGCGTCATGCGCCTGTAACCACTCGTCCGCCAGCGGATCGAAAGTCAAGGCTTGGCAAGCCGAAGCCGTCCGGTGTTTTCACTTCTTGAACGCGGCGTGGGCTGGGTGCGGGGTATTCCGCTCACTTGAGCGCCTCTCGCCACGTATGAGTTCGATCGATGAACGATCAAGGGGTGGCACTCGGTGCCACCCCTTGAGGAAGTGCAGTCGCCCATGATCCGCTCATCTGAGCGCTACCCTTATCAAGGGTGGCGAGAATCACGCTGCCACAGCTCGCCGGATTCCACCATGCGGACGGGATCGGGGCCCGGCTGAACACCTCGGAGGCGGCGCCCGTAAGAGAGCCCGGCGGACCCGGCACCCCCTCGCCGGGCCCGCCCCTCACCGGCTCCGCACGGAAGGTCTCCCGGGGTGCCAGCCTTCACCTTTCTCCGCCGCTCCCGGCCGGACCGGGCCGCCGTCGCCCGAGCGGCCCGGCATCTCACCACCGCCCTCGCCGCCGCCCTCGTCCTCGGCGCACTGCTGCTGCCCAACACCCTCACCGCGCTGGCACCGGGCCGCTTCGTGCGGCTGCCGGCCGAGGCGGTGGTGGGGGCGGTCGTGCTGCCGTGGCTGCCCCGGCCCTGGGCACGGCGTGCCGTGGCCGTGCCGGCCGGGTTGGCGCTCGGGGCGCTGACCGTGCTGAACCTGCTGGACATGGGGTTCACCGAGTACCTGGGCCGGCGCTTCAACCCCGTCCTGGACTGGGAGCTGTTCGGCGACGCCCGGTCCTACGTCGCCGACTCGATGGGCGGGACGACGGCCGCCTGGGCCGTGGTCGGGGCCGTCGCCCTCGTCGTCGTCCTCCTCGCCGGCCTGGCCCTGGCGACCGTGCGGCTCGGGGAGCTGCTGGCCGCGCACCGGGCGCGGACGGCGAAGGGCGCGCTGCTCGCCGGGGCGGTGTGGATCACCTGCTCGGTCCTCGGCCTGCAGGCGTTCGGCGTGCCCCTGGCCTCCGGACAGGCGGCCGGCGCGGTCGGGGCCGAGGCGCGCCAAGTGGCCGACACCCTGCGCGACGAGGCCGCGTTCGCGAAGGAGGCACGGACCGACCCCTTCGGCGCCACCCCGCCGGACCGGCTCGTGCCCGCCCTGCGCGGCAAGGACATGCTGTTCACCTTCATCGAGAGCTACGGCCGCAGCGCCGTCGAGGACCCGGCGACCGCCCCCGGCGTCGGCCGCACCCTGGACACCGAGACGCGGGCGCTGGCCGAGGCGGGCTTCCGGGCGCGCAGCGGCTGGCTGACGTCGGCGACATACGGCGGCGGCAGCTGGCTGGGCCACTCCACCTTCCTGTCCGGCCTGTGGATCGACAACCAGCAGCGCTATCGCACCGTCACCGCCGGCGAGCGCCTCTCCCTCACCCGCGCCTTCCAGAAGACCGGCGCCTGGGACACCGTCGGGATCATGCCCGGCGTGCGGAAGGTCTGGCCGGAGGCCGCGTGGCACGGCCTGGACACGGTCCGCGACGCGGCGCACCTCGGCTACGCGGGCCCGAGGTTCAGCTGGTCGACCATGCCGGACCAGTACGCGCTGGAGGCTTTCCAGCGCCTGGAGCACGGCCGGAAGCGGGACCGGCCGCTGATGGCCCAGGTCATCCTCACCTCCAGCCACCAGCCCTGGGCGCCCGTCCCGCACCTGGTCGACTGGGACGCCATGGGCGACGGCGCTCCCTTCGGCCCCATCGCGGCGGCGGGCGAGAGGCCGGCCGACGTCATCCCCGACCAGGCCGCCTCGCGGCGGGCGTACGGCCGCTCCATCGAGTACTCCGTCACCTGCCTCACCCAGTGGCTGCGGCGCTACGGCACCGACGACACGGTCCTCGTCTTCCTCGGCGACCACCAGCCGATCGCCCGGGTGAGCGGGGCGGGGGCGAGCCGGGACGTGCCGGTGTCGATCGTCGCCAAGGACCCGAAGGTGCTGGACGCGGTGGCCGGCTGGGGATGGAGCGAGGGCCTGAAGCCGGCGCACGACGCCCCCGTCTGGCCGATGAGCGCCTTCCGGGACCGCTTCCTGACGGCGTACGGGTCGACACCGCGTCCCTCGGCGGGGTAGCTCAGCCCCCGGAGGTGTCCAGCTCGGCGTCCTCGCCGACGCCGGCGCAGTCGTACGGGTCCTTCAGCCAGCCGTCCGGCAGGACGACCCGGTTGTTGCCGGAGGTACGGCCGCGCGGCCCGTCGGCGCCGGTCGGCCAGGGCTGGTCCAGGTCCAGCTCGTCCAGCCCGGCGCGCAGTTCGGCGAGCGAGGAGGTGATCGCCAGCCGCTTGCGCATCTCGGAGCCGACCGCGAAGCCCTTGAGGTACCAGGCGACGTGCTTGCGGAAGTCGATGACGCCCCGGGCCTCGTCCCCGATCCACTCGCCGAGCAGCGTGGCGTGCCGGACCATCACGTCGGCGACCTCGCGCAGCACGGGCCGCGCCAGATCCTCGGTGCGGCCCTCGAAGGCGGCGACCAGGTCGGCGAAGAGCCACGGGCGGCCCAGGCAGCCGCGCCCGACCACGACGCCGTCGCAGCCGGTCTCGCGGACCATGCGCAGGGCGTCCTCGGCCGACCAGATGTCGCCGTTGCCGAGCACCGGGATCTCCGGGACGTGCTCCTTCAGCCGGGCGATGGCCTCCCAGTCGGCGGTGCCGCCGTAGTGCTGGGCGGCGGTGCGGCCGTGCAGGGCGATGGAGGTGACGCCCTCCTCGACCGCGATGCGCCCGGCGTCGAGGTAGGTGATGTGGTCGTCGTCGATGCCCTTGCGCATCTTCATGGTGACCGGCAGGTCGCCGGCGCCGGTCACGGCCTCGCGGAGGATGGCGCGCAGCAGGTTCCGCTTGAAGGGCAGGGCGGAGCCGCCGCCCTTGCGGGTCACCTTGGGCACGGGGCAGCCGAAGTTCAGGTCGATGTGGTCGGCCAGGTCCTCCTCCGCGATCATGCGGACGGCCTTGCCGACGGTGACCGGGTCCACGCCGTACAGCTGGATCGAGCGGGGCGTCTCGCTCGCGTCGAAGTGGATCAGCTGCATGGTCTTCTCGTTGCGCTCGACCAGCGCCCGGGTCGTGATCATCTCGCTCACGAACAGGCCCTTGCCGCCGCTGAACTCCCTGCACAGCGTGCGGAAGGGCGCGTTGGTGATCCCGGCCATCGGCGCCAGGACGACGGGCGGGGCGACGGTGTGGGGGCCGATGGCGAGGGGCGGCTGGTTCTCGGGCATTGCTCCATTGTCGCGTACGCGGGCCGGTGCCCGCGGTCCCTGTGGACGGAGCTGCGGGACCCTGTGGACGGAGATCATGTATCGGTCATTAGTTAACCGCACTATCGATGCGGGCGTACGATGGAGACCATGCCCGAGCTGACCCACCGCCGCCGGATGCTCGTGCTCGCGATCTGCTGCATGAGCCTGCTCATCGTGAGCATCGACAACACCATCCTCAATGTCGCCCTGCCCTCGATCCAGCGCGACCTGCACGCGAGCACGTCCGGGCTCCAGTGGGCCATCGACGCGTACACCCTGGTCCTGGCCACGCTGCTGATGCTCTCGGGCTCGACGGCGGACCGGATCGGCCGCAAACGCGTCTTCATGACGGGCCTGGTCCTGTTCACCATCGGCTCCCTGCTCTGCTCGCTTGCCCCGGACCTGACCTCGCTGATCGTCTTCCGGATGGTGCAGGCGGTGGGCGGCTCGATGCTCAACCCGGTCGCCATGTCGATCATCACCAACACCTTCACCGACCCGCGCGAGCGGGCCCGCGCCATCGGGACGTGGGGCGCGGTGGTCGGCCTCTCGATGGCCGCGGGCCCGCTGGTGGGCGGCGTGCTGGTGGAGTCGGTGGGCTGGCGCTCGGTCTTCTGGGTCAACCTGCCGGTCGGCCTGGCCGCGCTGCTGCTGACCCTGCGCTTCGTCCCCGAGTCCCGCGCCCCGAAGGCCCGCCGCGCCGACCCGGTCGGCCAGGTGCTGGTCATCGCCCTGTTCGGCGCGCTGACGTACGCGATCATCGAGGCCCCCTCCGCCGGCCTCGCCTCCGTCCTGCCGTACGCGGCCGTGGCCCTGGTCGCGCTGCTCGCCCTCCTCGTCTACGAGCCCCGGCGCCCGGAGCCCCTGATCGACCTGCGCTTCTTCCGCTCGGTCCCGTTCAGCGGGGCCACGGTGACGGCGGTCGCCGCGTTCGCCGCGCTGGGCGGGTTCCTGTTCCTGTCCACCCTGTACCTCCAGAACGTGCGGGGGCTGAGCGCCCTGCACGCCGGGCTGTGGATGCTGCCGATGGCGGTGCCGACCTTCTTCTGCGCCCCGCTGTCCGGACGCCTGGTGGGCAACCGGGGCCCGCGGCTGCCGCTGCTGATCGCGGGCGGCGCGATGACGGTGAGCGGCGTGCTCTTCGCCGCCTTCGAGGCGGAGACGTCGAACGTCACCCTGTTCCTCGGCTACCTCCTCTTCGGCGTCGGCTTCGGCTTCGTCAACGCGCCCATCACCAACACGGCCGTCTCCGGCATGCCCCGCGCCCAGGCGGGCGTCGCGGCGGCCGTCGCCTCGACCAGCCGCCAGCTGGGCCAGACGCTCGGCGTGGCGGTACTCGGCGCGGTCCTCGCCTCCGGCCTGTCCGGCTCCTCCTACGCCACCGGCTTCGTCACCGCGTCCCGCCCCGGCTGGTGGATCCTGGCCGGCTGCGGCCTGGCGGTGCTGGTGCTCGGCGCGGTGACCAGCGGCCACTGGGCCCACCGCACGGCGGAGCGGACGGCTCAGCAGCTGGAGACGGCGGAGGTGCGGCAGCCGGTGGGGGCGGGGCGGTGAGCCCTGCCCGAGCCTCGGCGGCCTCGGTAGCCGACGTCGAACTCGTGCACCTCGAGTGGCGCAGGGCTGCTGCCGCTCGGGATGCCAGGACACGATGACACCTTCCCGCCGACCTGACGGCTGGGTGTGTCGCTACGACTGGGTGCGTCACCACGACTGGGTTCGTCGCTACGGCTGGACGCGTCGCTGTGCGGCGTCGAACGCGGGCGCGAGCGGGGCCAGCGCCGCGCGGAGCCGGTCGTGCAGTGCGCCGGAGGGCACGACCAGTCCCGGGGTACCGGGGCTCGCGGCGTCCTCGGCGGGCCCGGCCGGCCGGAGCCAGCCCTCCAGGGCGATGCGAACCGCCGCGGCTACGCTCGCCGCGAGAACGCGGGAGGAGGTCCGCGCTCCGGTGTCCTCCAGGCGTTCGGCGATCACCGCCGCGAGGGGGGCCTCGATGTCGGCGGTGCTGGCGAGGTAGACGTCCCGCAGCGGGGCCCGGGCGGTCAGGAGCAGCAGCACTTCCCGCTCGCGCTCGCCGGTTTCCGTGCACTGCTCGACGACCGCCTCGGTGACGGCGTCGGCGAGCCGGTCCCCCGGCGCCCGGGCCGCGACCGCCGCCGCGACCCGCGCCTCCCGGTCCGCGGTGACCGCCGAGACGATCGCCTGCTCACGGCTGGCGAAGTAGTTGTTGTAGGTGCGCGGCGAGACCCCGGCCGCCTCGGCGATGTCCTCGACGCGCACCCCGTCCGGGCCGCGCTCCAACGCCAGGCGCAGGGCCGCCTCGCGCAACGCGTCCCGCGTGGCCTGCTTCTTCCGCTCCCGCAGCCCTGGTGGTGTCGTCACGCCGACAGCATTCCACACCCGAAAAATGCGTGCACGCAAACTTGCGCGTACGCACTTCCCCTGTCAGCCTCACCGTCGTCACCAGGTCGGACCGAACCGACCGCTGGGAACCGGCTGAGAGGAAACCGCCGTGCGCGCAAGAGGAATGACCTACGACACCGGGTTCGTCACGCACGGCCGGCTGTCCCGCGAGCACTTCGATCCGGCGGTGGTCCGGCGCGAACTCGCCATCATCCGGGACGACCTGCACTGCGACGCGGTCCAGGTCATCGGCGGCGACCCCGACCGGCTGGAGCAGGCCGCGCGTGCGGCCGCCGGGCTCGGCCTGGAGGTCTGGTTCTCGCCCTACCCGCTGGAATCGGAGCCGGAGCAGATCCTCTCCCTCTTCCGCGACTGCGCCGAGCGGGCGGAACGCCTCCGGCAGCAGGGCGCCGCGGTCGTCTTCGTCGCCGGCGTCGAACTGAGCGTGATGAACCGCGGCTTCCTGCCCGGCGACAGCCCCGAGGAGCGGGTCGGGCACCTGATGGGCCGGCCCGAGCGGCGCGCCGAGGCGATGCGCGAACTCGGCGTGCGGGTCAACGCGTTCCTGCACGACGCCGTGGCGGCGGTCCGCCGGCGCTACCGGGGCCCGCTCACCTACGCGGCCATCCAGTTCGAGCAGGTCGACTGGGCCCCCTTCGACATCGTGACGTACGAGCTGATCCGCTCGGCCGAGGTCGCCGACCGGTTCCGGGACGCGGTGCGCACCCTGGCCCGGGGCCCGAAGCCGCTCGCCGTCACCGGATTCGGCACCGCGGCCTACCGCGGCGCGGGCGACCGCGGCGGGCGGGTGCTGGAAGTGGTCGAGCACGACCCGGAGACGGGAGCCCCGGCCCGGCTGAACGACGTCTACGAGCGTGACGAAGCCGGCCAGGCCGCCTACCTGAGCGAACTGCTGGAGATCTTCGAGACCGAGGGCGTGGACAGCGCGTTCGTCTTCCTCTTCGCCCTGCCCGGCTACCCGCACCGCCCCGACGGCGACCCCAGGGACGACCTGGACCGGGCCGGCCTGGGCATCGTCAAACTCCTCGAAGGGCACAACGGACGGACCTACCCCGACATGCCCTGGGAGCCCAAGGCCGCCTTCGCGGCGGTGGCGCGGCGGTACCGGAGTTGACGCGTGCCCTGCGTCATTCGCGCCCTCATGTGTGCCGTCCTCGCGGATGGGTCGGCGTCACTTCAGAGCCTGGTACTCGGGTGGGCCGCTCTCCCGTTCGGGGTGGCCCTGCCAGTAGAAGTCGCCATGGATCGCCAGCATCGCCCAGTGCCAGGCCTCATCGTGGAAGACGAGTCCGCGGAAGGGGGCGTCCGCCGGCTCGTACGGATAGCGCTCCAGAGCCGCTTCCTCGGCCTGCGCCGGCGTCAGCCCGCCGTAGTGCCGCATCACCCAGGCGTAGCCGCGTCGCTCGGACCCCAGGTAGTCGAGGTACTCCGCCTCACTCCACGTCATGGCCGACCCCCACCGGCTCGGCCCCTCCTCGCTTGATGATTCGGCTGTCACCGAGCCATCATCATCCACACCGCTCCCCTCGGCGTCACGGAGTGGGAGCCGGCGGGTGCCGAGCGGGGAGGACGACGGCGAACGGGGGGTCCGTGGAAACTCGACGGCTGCACGGGTATCTCGGGGCGGCGGTGGCGCTGGTGCTCAGCGTGTGCACCGCCATGCTCCTGGGCAGGTCGTGGAACGCCTGCGACGTGGGAGTGAACAACGCGGCCAACAGCGGCTTCCTGCTGTGGTTGTTCATCCCGGTCCTGGGGGCGGCCCTGCTCCTGACCTGGGTAGCGGCGGGCGCCCTCCTCGGAAACCGCCCCCTCCTGCACGCCCTGACCCTGACGGTGACGCTCCTGGCGGTGACTTGGTGCGCCATCTCGCTCTTCTGGGACGGCACCCCCGGGCCGCTGTGCCCGCGAGGCGTGCCTCCCTGGTGGCCGGGGTTCGTCCCGGTCCCGGGCTGGTGAGCGACTCGGGACCAGTCGTCGGTCGCCCTATTGAGACGAGGACGGGCCGATGGACGACGGCTGGGTCCGCGGCTACGCCGTCGACCCGGCCTCGGCCGCCCGGCTCTGGGACCTGCCCCTCGCGGCGACCGGCGCCGCGCCGATCGGCTGAGGCCGCGGCGGACACTGGGCCGCCGGCCGGCGTCCGCTCAGGTCAGCAGGCGGCACGGCACGGCCTCTTCCGTTGCTCCGCCGTCCTCGCCGGGCTCCACCCGGTACAGGGACGCCCCGGGCGTACGCGTCACGGATGCCGTCAGCCGACCGTCCGTGAAGAGGGCGCCGACGCCGTCCTCGACCGCCCAGCCGGCCGGCAGCGCGCGGCTCGCCACGGCGGCCCGGTAGGACGACCGCCGGCCCGGCTCGCTGTCGTAGTGCGGGCAGACCGAGCCGGGCAGCAGGCCGAGGCCGTCCGGGAGGTGGGTGAGCGGCCCGAAGGAGTCGGTGTGCGAGCCCTCCGCCCAGCAGTTGGCGCCGGCGCTGATGCCGCACAGCAGCGTCCCGCGGTCGAACGCCTCGCGGAGCAGCCGGTCCACGCCGTGCGCGCGCCAGACCGCCAGCAGGTTCGCGGTGTTCCCGCCGCCCACGTGGACGACGTCCTGGGAGAGGACGAACGTGCGCAGGGCCTCGTCGTCCAACTCCCGCCGGAAGAGCCGCAGGACGCCGGGCTCGCAGGAACGTGCACCGTACGCCGCGAGGAACTGCTCGACGTAGGCGGGCGCGTCGCCACTGGCGGTCGGGACGAAACACACTTTGGGGCGCGGAACGGGCACCTGCTCGAGCAGCCAGTCGTCCAGCAGCCCGTCGGCGTCGGTGGAGAAGCCGCCACCGAGGAGGGCCAGCCGACGTTGCGGTGCGACGGTCACGGGGGTGCCTCCTCGGATCTCGGTCACGCCTGCGAGGCGCGCGTTGCCCCGCACCGTGCCAAGCCGTCGGCCGCGTCCGCAATCGAACAGCCCCTCCCGGGGCCCGGGGGGAGGGTCAGTGTGCGGGCGTGAACGGCGTCCGCGGCAGGTGGGCCGAGACCGTCGGCCAGTGGCGCATGACCGTCTCCTCCACCCTCGGCAGCGCCCGCTGGCCCGCCAGCGCCAGGGCGATGGCCATTGCCACGCCGGTCCAGGCGAGGGGGCCGAGGGGGGTGCAGCCGAAGAGCTGGCTGGCGCCCGGGGTCTGGACCAGGGCGACCAGGGCCGCCGTCGAGCCGAGGGCGGTGACCTGGACGAGGCGGCTGCCGCGGCGGTCGGCGAGGGTCTGGGCGAGCTGGGTGCCGACCACCGCGCACAGGGCCATGGTGGTGGAGCGGCGCCGCGTGCCGGGCGTGAAGCGGCCGAAGAGCCAGGCCGCCGTCGCGCCCAGCGCGGTGGTCAGCGCGCGGTGCCGGATCTGGCGCATCAGCGGCTCGCCCAGCACGGCGGTGCCCAGCGGCGCCCCCGCGTCCTCGGCCTCCTGCTCGGCGTCCTCCAGCGGGGTCACCGCGACGGCCATTGCCGGGAAGAGGTCGGTGAAGAGGTTGACCAGCAGCATCTGCCGGGTGGAGAGCGGGGCGGAGCCGCCGAGCACCGTGCCGAGGATGCCGAAGCCGACCTCGCCCGCGTTGCCGCCGATGAGGATGGCGATGGCGTCCGCGACGCTGTGCCACAGGGCCCGGCCCTCGCGCACCGCCTCGATGAGGACCAGCAGGTCGTCGCCGGTGACGACCAGGTCGGCCGCGTTGCGGGCGGCGGCCGAGCCGCGGGCGCTGATGCCGACGCCGATGTCGGCGGCGCGGATCGCGGCGGCGTCGTTGGCGCCGTCGCCGACCATGCCGACCACCCGCCCGGCGTCCCGCAGCGACTCCACGACCTGGAGCTTCTGCTCGGGCGCCACCCGGGCCACCACGTCGGCGTCCCGCAGCATCCGCGAGCGCACCCGCCGGTCGGCGGCGGCCAGTTCGTCGCCGGTGACCACCACCGCGTCCTCGGGCCAGCCGAGGTCCACGGCGATGGCGTGGGCGGTCTGCGGATGGTCACCGGTCAGCACCACCGGCCGTACGCCCGCCTCGCGCAGCCCGCTCACCAGCGCCGGGGAGGTCTCCCGGGCCACGTCGGCGAGGGCGACCAGGCCGGTGAACTCCAGCCCGGACAGGGGTTCTTCGAGCACCTTCGCGGCCTGCTCACCGGCGCGCAGCGGACGGCTCGCCACCGCGATGATGCGCAGGCCGCGGCGGGCCAGTTCGTGCGCGGTGTCCGTGACGTGGGCGGGCGGCGCGGCGCAGGCGGGGAGGACGGTCTCGGGCGCGCCCTTGACCACCAGCAGGGCATTGCCGCGGCCCTCCCGGCCGACCGCGGCGGCGTACCCGCGCGAGGTCTCGAAGGGCAGCCCCTCCTCCTGCACCCACCCCGGATCGTCCCCGGCGGCGTCGAGGACGGCCTCGTCGGTGGCGTGGGTGGGGCGGGAGCCGCCGTCGCCGTTCAGGCGGGGGCAGGCCCGGGCGGCGGTGCGGACCGGGCCGGCCGCCTCGGGGTCGCCGACATCGCGGACCGTGCCGTCGGCGCCGGCGACGCGGGTAAGGCGCAGCCGGTTCTCGGTGAGCGTGCCGGTCTTGTCGAAGCAGACCGTGTCCATGCGGCCCAGCGCCTCCAGCGTGCGCGGGGTGCGCACCAGGACGCCCCGGCGGCTGAGCCGGCGGGCCGCCGCGAGCTGCGCGACCGTCGCCACCAGCGGCAGCCCCTCCGGCACGGCGGCCACCGCCACCGACACGCCCCCGCTGACGGCCTGCCGGACCGGCGCCCCGCGCAGCAGCGACAGGCCGGTCACCAGCGCCCCGCCGGCCAGGGTGAGCGGCATCGCCTTGCGGGTCAGCTCCTGGAGGCGGGCCTGCACACCGGCGGCGGACGGCGTCCGGGCGGCCAGCGCGACCGCGCGCGCCGACTCGGTGTGCCGGCCGGTGTCCACGACGACGGCCCGGGCCCGCCCGGCGACCACGGTGGTGCCCTCGAACACCATGCAGTGCCGTTCGGCGACGGGGGCGCGCGGGGTGGGGTCGACGGACTTGTCCACCGGCAGCGACTCGCCGGTCAGCGCGGACTCGTCCACCTCCAGGCCGTCCTCGCACAGCAGCCGGGCGTCGGCGGGCACCACGTCGTCGGTCCTCAGCTCGATCACGTCGCCGGGATGCAGCTTGGCGGCGTCGACGACGAGGGGTTCCTCGCGGGACTCGGCCGCCACCCGTGCCTTCTGCTTCTGCTCGGCCAGCAGCCCCGACAACGCCCGCTCGGCGCGCAGCCGTTGGAAGCCGCCGACCAGGGCGTTGAGGTCGAGGGCGCCGACGACGAGCAGCGCGTCCACCACGGAGCCGAGGATCGCGGACGCGGCCGAGCCGACGGCCAGGACCGGGGTGAGCGGGTCGTCCAGCTCACCGCGTACGGCCCGGGCCAGCTGCCAAGTCCAGCGGGCCGGCGCCAACGCCTTGTTTTCCAGGGCCTGTTCAGCAGTGGTCCGCACCCACGCCGTGGCTTGCTCCACGGCCGTCGGCTCCGGCTCGCGCTCGCGCTCCAGGCGGTCGCGTACGTCGTCGGGGGCCAGCGCGTGCCAGGCCACCCGGGGTCGGGGCCGGGGCGCGCGGGCCGTCGCGACGCCGAGCGCGGCCCGGGTGCCGGACAGCAGCGCGGCGGCGGCGCTCGCGTCGACCGGCGCGTGCCGCAGCCCCGGCAGCGGCGAGCCGGGCACCCGGCCGCGCGCCTCGCCGACCGCGACGAGGAGCCCGGACAGCGCGGCCCCGGACCGGGCGAGCACCTGCGAACGCCGCCCCACGCCGCGGGCGGCCGGCACGGCGCGCAGCAGCCGCCACACGTCGGCCAGGCCGCCGGGGGCGAGCACGTCGGCGCCCCACGCCACCGGGCACCCCCCGTCGGCCAGGGCGACGGCGACCTCACCGGCGTAGAGCCCGGCGAGGACCGTCGGATCGTCGCCGGCGGAAGGGCGTACGACGGTGACGACGCCGCCGCCGTCACCGCGCAGTTCGGCCACCACGTCCGGCAACGGCCGGTCCGCCGGCACGACTTGGTCGGCGAGGCCGGTGAAGTCGGCGAGGGCGGGGTCCTGGACCATGACCACGCGCAGCCCGGCCCGCCGCGCCGCGTCCAGCACGTCCTCGGTCCAGGCGTCGGCGCCCGCGCCCGGGGCCCGCAGCGCGCTGGGGTGCAGGACGACCGTGCCGGCCATCTCCAGCTGCCGCAGCCGCCCGGGGTCGCGGACCAGCACGCCGGTGCGGGAGAGGGCCGCGCTCAGCACGGCCTGGAAGGCGGCGGGCCCGTACCGCGCGGCCTTCGGCGAACCGGCGAGCACCGCCTCGGCGGCCTCCGCGATGTCGTGCTTGACCAGCAGCGTGGCCGCCGCGCCCGCGACGGCGCCGGTGGCGGCGTGGGTGGCGTACTCCTGCGCCGGCGAGACCCTCGGCGGCGGGCGCAGCGCGGTTGCGGCCGGCAGGCTGCCCCGGCCGGGGTCGCACAGCCGGTCGTGGACGGCCTCGAAGGCGGCCGTACGGGCCACCGCCTCCGTCAACTGGCAGGCGCGCAGCGCCCCGTCGAGGACGAGGGAGGTCGGGCTCTGCCCCGCGCCGTGCACGGCGGCGTTGGCGGCGGCGAGTGCCACGTCCATCCGATGGTCGCCGAGGCGCTCGCGCAGCCAGGCCCGGAAGGCGGGGTTCTCGCGCAGCAGGGTCGCCACGGCGGTGACCAGGCGCGGCGAGGGCGGCAGGCGCAGCGCGGAGCCGGCGAAGGCGGCGGCGATGCCGAGGGCGTCGGCGGCGAGAGCGACGGCCGCGACGCGCACGGGGGTCGGGTCGCCGGGGTGGGCCAGGTCCTCCACGGGGTCGGGGACACGGATCAGCCCGTGCTCCTCGGCGAGCGCGGCGGCGCGGTCCACGACGCGGTCGGTGAGCGCGTCCTCGGTCGCGGTGACGACCAGCCGGGCGAGGCCGGTGTCCCAGTAGGCGAGCGCGACGTCGGGGTGCGCGGCGAGGGCGGCGGCGACACGGCGTGCGGCGTGTTCGGCGGGGGCGGTGCGCTTGGCGGCGGGGCTGGGGGTGGCACCTTCGGTGCCGGTGCCGCCCGCACCTTCAAGACCCTCGGCACCCGGCACACCGCCGGCACTTCCGATGCCGGCACCGCCCGCGCCTTGGAGGCCCTCGGCACCCGTCGTGCCCGAGGCGCCGCCGGTGCCCTCGGCGCTCATCACACCGTCGGCGCTTTCGGTGCCGCCGCCGCCCGCGCTTCCGGAGCCCTCGGCGCTCGCAGGGCCCAAGGCGGCGCCGACACCCTCGGCGCTCATCACACTGCCCGCGCCTTCGGCGCCCTCGGCGCTCATCACACTGCCCGCGCCTTCGGCGCCCTCGGCGCTCGTAGGCTCCAAGGCACCGCCGATGCCTTCGGCACTGCGGGAGCCTGCGATGCTTTTGGCGCCCTCGGCGCTCGCAGGGCCCAAGGCGCCGCCGACGCCCTCGGCGTTGCTGGAGCCGACGGTGCCTTCGGCGCCCGCGGTGCTCGTCGTGCCCCCAGCACCCTCCACACTCCCGACGCCCCCAGCACCCTCCACACCCCCGGCGCCCCCGGCGCCCTCCGCCGGCCGAAGGGCCAAGTGCACCCGGCTCCCCGCCCGCCACTCCCGCCCGCCCCCGGGCAGCGCCGCCCGTGCGACCCGGGCCGCGCGGGCGGCGAAGTCCGCGCCCCGCACCCCGGCGCGCGCCGTGCCCGCCACCGCGCCGGCGGCGGCGCCCGCGGCGGGCGCGGTGCCCCGGGCCAGCAGCCGGGGCCCGGCGAGGACGGCCCCGGTGACGGCCTCCTGCGAACGCGTCAGCAGCCCAGCGGCCATGGCCCTCTCCTCACCCGCGGGTCTTGCGGGTGCCGCGCACGGCGGCCGTGGCCGAGCGCCGTGCGGCCTCGCTGTGCTCCTCCTCGGCCGCCCGCTTGCCCGCGGCGGTCCGCTTGCCCGCGGAGACGCCCTTGGCGGCGGAGGCGGAGGCGTGCCGGGTGGTGGAGGTCGTCTTGGTACGGGCCTCCTTGGCGGAGCCGGTACCGGCGGCGGCAGCCTTCGCTGCGGTGGCGGCACGCTTGGTGGCGGGGCTGCCGGTCGCCTTGGCACCGGCGGCGCCGGCGGCACCACCGGCGCCTGCACCAGCCTTCCCGCCGGAGGCAGGCGCCGCCTTCCCGCCGGAGGCCGGCGCCGCCTTGGCCGCCGCTCCCCCCGTGCGGGCGGCGGACGCCGCAGCCGTACCGGTCGCCGCACCCGCCGCCCCCTTCCCCGGCGCGACCGGCGGTGGCGGAGCGGGCGCCTTCCTGGCCCGCGACCCCCGCACCGCCGGCGAGGCGGCCCCCGCAGGCCCCGTCTCCCCCGCGCCCCCGGGCCGGGCCTGCGTCAGCCAGGCGACGGCCGCGCCCGCCGCGGCGACCGGCCACTCCACCAGCCCGGCGACGCCGAGCACCCCGGCGCCGGTGTACACGACGACCCGCCGCGCCCGCGGCGACACCGCCTCGATACGGTCCAGCGCGCCCTCGGCCACCCGCCCGACCGTGCCCGCGCCCGGCACCCTCCGCAGCACCGAGCCGACCGCCCCCAACGGCCCCGATAGCGCCTGCGTCGCCGACCTCTGCTGCTCAGCCATGGCTGTCTGCCCTCGCCCTGTGCGGAGTGGGAGGGAACCCGGAGTGGGAAACCCGTAGAACTTCACCTTCCGCACATCTCGGGCCGCGCGCATGCCGAGAGGGCCGTTCAGCCGCCCCGGCGCTCCAGCGCGAGGGCGTGCAGCCGCTCGAGGCGCTTCCGCGAGACGTCGTCGGCAGGCGCGTACGTCACGATGCGCGGCCCGGGTGCGGGCCCGAGCCACAGGTCGGCGTGGTCGAGGCTGACCCGCCCCACGTACCGGTTGTCGAACTCCTTGCGCTTGGAGCGGTGGGCGACCACCTCGTGCCGGTCCCACACCTGCCGGAACCCGGGCGACTCGCGCAGCCGCTGGAGCAGCACCTTCCAGGCCGGCTCGGCGAGGTGCCCGGCCATGGTGGCCCGGAACCGCGCGGCCATCAGCCGCTGCGCCTCGTCCAGGTGCACGATGGAGGACTGCCACTCGGCGTGCGTGAAACTGAGGATCAGGCAGTTGCGGTCCTCGGGCGGCACGGCGTCCAGGTCGCAGAAGAGCAGTCCGTACGTGCGGTTGTGGGCGAGGATGTCGTACCGGCTGTTCTGCACGGCGGCCGGGAAGGGCTCCATCTGCTCGAGGAGCCCGCGCACGGCCGGGGTGATGGCCGGGCAGACGGTCGCGGGCGCGGGGTCGACGGCGCCGGCGAGCTGGAAGAGGTGGGCGCGCTCGGTCGGGTCGAGCAGCAGGGCGCGGGCGAGGGCGTCGAGGACCTGCACGGAGACCTGGATGTCGCGGGCCTGCTCCAACCAGGTGTACCAGGTGACGCCGACCGCCGAGAGGTGGGCGACCTCCTCGCGCCGCAGCCCGGGCGTACGGCGCCGGGGGCCGCGGGGCAGGCCGACCAGCTCGGGGGAGATGCGCTCGCGGCGGCTGCGCAGGAAGTCGGCCAGCTCGTGCCGGCGCACCTCGGAGACGCCTTCCTCGGCGGGAGCGTCGGGTACGGCCTGGTCCGCGGTGATCGCCATGCCCCCAGCATGCCGCCGCCCGCAGCCCGGTGCCAGGTACTTCCACTACCAGGATCAGCACACTCTGGTACCAGTCTCAGCGGCGGCGCAGTCTCGACGACGTGACCGACACGACGACACCACGCAGCACAACGGCCCCTGCCACCTCCCCCTCCTCTCCGGCCCTCGGCGCCCTGGGCCTGTTCACGGTCCTGCTGGCCGCCGCGCTCCCTTTGGTCGACTTCTTCATCGTCAACGTCGCCCTGCCCAGCATCGACTCCGACCTGCACGCGAGCGAGGCGGTCCTGGAGCTGGTCGTCGCCGGCTACGGGGTGGCGTACGCCGTCCTGCTGGTCCTCGGCGGCCGGCTGGGCGACCTCTTCGGCCGGCGCCGGCTCTTCCTCGCCGGCATGGCGGCCTTCGGGCTGACCTCGCTGGCGTGCGGTCTGGCGCCCGGCGCCTGGTCGCTGGTGGCGGCGCGGGTGGCGCAGGGCGCGGCGGCGGCGGCGATGCTGCCGCAGGTGCTCGCGACCATCCAGGCCACGACGGCCGGACCGCGCCGGGCGCGGGCGATGGGCCTGTACGGCGCGACGGCGGGCCTGGCGATGGTGGCGGGCCAGATCCTGGGCGGCGTCCTGGTCGCGGCGGACATCGCCGGCACCGGCTGGCGGGCGGTGTTCCTCGTCAACGTCCCGGTGGTCCTCGCCGGCCTCCTCCTGGCCGGCCGCTCACTCCCCGAGACCCACTCCCCCCGCCCGGAGCCCCTGGACGGCCCCGGCACCGCCCTGCTCGCCGCGGCCCTGCTCACCCTCCTCCTGCCCCTCACCGAGGGCCGGGCGGCGGGCTGGCCCCTGTGGACGTGGCTGTCCCTGGCGGCGTTCCCGCTGGCGGCGGCGGCGTTCTACGCGGTGGAGCGCCGGGCGGACCGCGCCGGCCGCACCCCGCTGGTCCCACCCAGCCTCTTCGCCTCCCTCACCCTGCGCCGGGGCCTGCTCCTCATCCTCCCCTTCTCCATCGGCTTCAGCGGCTTCATGTTCGTGGTCGCGGTGGCCCTCCAGCAGGGCGCGGGCCTCGGCCCGGTCGCGGCGGGCTCGGCCCTGCTCCCGCTGGCGGTGGCCTTCTTCTTCACGTCGCTCGCCGGGCCCCGCCTGGTCGCCCGCTGGGGCACGCGGATCATCGCCGCGGGCTCGGTGCTCCAGGCCGCGGGCCTGGCCCTCGTCCTGCTGGCCGCCCACCGCTCCTGGCCCGACCTGTCCGCCTGGACCCTCCTTCCGGGCGGCGCCCTGGCCGGCGCCGGCCAGGCCATGCAGCTCCCGGTGATCTACCGCGTCGTCCTCTCCGACGTCCCCGCCACGCGCGCGGGCGTGGGCAGCGGCGTCATGATGACCACCCAGCAGTCCGCCCTCGCCCTGGGCGTCGCCACCCTGGGCACCCTGTTCCTCTCCCTCACCCCGACGACGGGCATGCGCGACGCCCTGACGACGACGCTGGCGGTGCAGCTGGGGCTGGTCGCCCTGACGGGGCTGCTGAGCCTGCGGCTGCCGCGGACGATCGGCTGACGCGGCGCCCTTCCGGCGTCCGACGCGGACCACCGTCGGCACGCGCCCGCTGCCGCACGACCCGGTTCGCTCGGCGATGAGAACGGCTCCGGGTGGGAGTCTTCCCTGCAGGATCGAGCCGACCACGCCGAGGAGCCCTCATGAGCGGTACGCCCACCCCCCTTCACGCCACCCTCCGCCGCGCCGTGGACGCCGGCACCGCCCCCGGTGCCGTCGGCCTGCTCGCCCACGGCGACGACGTCGAGGTCGTCGCCGTCGGGGACGTGGACGTGGAGGGGAGCGCGCCGATGCGGCGGGACACGTTGTTCCGGGTCGCCTCGCTGACCAAGCCGGTCACCGCCGCGCTGGTGATGACGCTGGTGGACGAGGGGCGGCTCGGCCTGAAAGAGCCGGTGGACGCCTGGTTGCCCGAGCTGGCGAAGCCCCGCGTGCTGCGGGCGCCCGACGCCGAGCTGGGGGACGTCGTGCCGGCGGAGCGGGCGATCACCGTCGAGGACCTGCTGACCAGCCGCGCGGGATGGGGGTTCCCCGCCGACTTCTCGCTGCCCGGCGTGGCCGAGCTGTTCCGCGTGCTGCCGGGCGGGCTGCACCCCGGGCAGATGCCCCCGCTGGACGCGCTGCTCGCCGCCCTCGCCGAGGTCCCCCTGCTCCACCAGCCGGGCGAGGGGTGGCTGTACAACACCTGCTCCGACCTCCAGGGCGCCCTCGTCCAGCGGGTCACCGGCCGGCCGGCCGCCGACGTCATGGCGGAGCGGCTGTTCGAGCCGCTGGGCATGACCGACACCGCGTTCCATGTGCCGCGGGCCCGGCAGTCCCGGTTCACCAGCATGTACGCCCCCACCGACGGCGGGCTCGCCCTCGTCGACTCCCCCGCCGACGGCGAGTGGAGCACCCCGCCCGCCTTCGCCTCCGGGGCCGGCGGCCTGGTCTCCACCGTCGACGACCTGCTGGCCTTCTTCCGGATGCTGCTCGCGGGCGGCACCGCCGCCGACGGCCGCCAAGTGCTGACGGCGGAGTCGGTGCGCCGGATGACCACCGACCACACGACCGCCGCGCAGCGCGCGGCCGGGGCGCTCTTCCTCCAGGGCCAGGGCTGGGGGTACGGCGGCCAGGTCGACCGCGAACGCGCCGAGCCGTGGAACGTGCCCGGCCGCTACGGCTGGGTCGGCGGCTCCGGCACCACCGCGCACCTGGTCCCCGCCACCGGCACCGTCGCCGTCCTGCTCACGCAGGTGATGCTGACCGGACCGAGCCCGATGCCCCCGCTCCTGGAGGAGTTCTGGCGGACCGCCGCCGCCGGAGGTACGCGACGGTGAGCACGGCGACCAGCGGCCCCCAGGCGAGCAGCGGCACGTAGCAGGCGTCCATGATCAGGCCGGCGGTGCCCCGCGGGAAGTCGGGGTTGTCCAGCGGCCCGCCCGGCAGCAGGGTCACCACCGCGCACAGCGCCGTCACCGCGACCGCCCCCACCGCCGCGGGCAGCGCCACCGCGAGCGGCGGCACCCGGCGCCCGCCCAGCCGCGGGACCCAGCCGGGGACCCGCTCGCCCCAGGGGCAGACCAGGGCGAAGGTCAGGCAGGCCGGCGCCTGGGAGAGGAGCGTGAGGACGAGGACGTAGATCATGATCGGGGTTCCCGTGTACAGGGAGCCGAGCCGCCCGGTGAAGCCGACGTCCACCCCCACGCCGAGGGCGAGCCGCCACACGCAGGACGGGACGGTGCAGAGCATGGTCGCCCATGCCGCGCGGACCGCCCAGCGCGGGACCGCGGAGGAAGGGGATCGAGCGGGCATCGTGGACTCCGATACGGGAGGGGGCCGACCCGCACACCGTGTCACCGCGCACCACGCGGCGGCGTCGTCCCAGCGGGCGGAGCCCCTCCTCTCCGGGGGGGGATCCGCGCCTCCGCCTCCGGTCGCACGCCGGGACGGACGGTCAGCCCACCGCGCCGAGGCCCCGCAGCACCAGCTCCACCACGCCCGCGAACTCCGCCTCGATCTCCGGCCGTTCCCACTCCCGCGCGTAACACGGGTCGTGGAAGCGGCCGCTGGCGTGGAAGACCGCGAACGCGGCGGCGCGGGGGTCGGCGGCGGTGAAGGCGCCGGAGGCCGCGCCCGCCCGGACGATCCGCTCCAACTGGTCGACCAGGTCGGTGATGTGCTGCCCCACCGCGTCGCCGTTCTCGCCGACGAGGACCTGGTACGTCGCGAACAGCTCCGGGTCGTCACCCGCCTTGCGGCGCTTGGCGTCGAAGAGCGTGCGCAGCCACGCGCGCAGCCGCTCCGCGGGCTCCCGGTCCTCCGCCGCGACGATCCCGGCCAGCGACTCGGACGTACGGTCCAGCCACCGCTTGGTCACCGCCTCGCGCAGCGCCGCCTTGGTGCGGAAGTGACGGTAGACGCTGCCGTGACTGACGCCGAGCGCGCGCGCCACGTCGACCACGGTGGCCTTGGCCGGGCCGTGCCGGCGCAGCACCTCCTCGGTGGCGGCGAGGATGCGCTCGGCGGTCAGGATCTCGGAGCTCGGGGCCATGGACTAGACCGTACCTGCCATCCGTCAGCGCTCGACCTGGGCCATCTGGGCCGCCCCGTAGCGCTCGCCCGCCGCCGCGCCGGCCGGTACCGCGCGCTCGATGGCGGCCAGGTCGCCCGCGTCCAGCGTGACGTCCAGGGCGCCGAGGGCCTCGTCGAGGCGCTCCCGGCTGCGGGCGCCGATCAGCGGCACGATGTCCTCGCCCTGGGCCAGCACCCAGGCGATGGCGGTCTGCGCGACGCTGACGCCCTGCTGCTCGGCGATCTTGCGCAGCTCGTCCACCAGGTCCAGGTTGCGCTGGAGGTTCTCGCCCTGGAAGCGGGGCGCGTGGGCGCGGAAGTCGGTGGCGGCGAGCTGCCGGTCCCGGGTGAAGTGGCCGGAGATCAGGCCGCGGGAGAGGACCCCGTAGGCCGTGATCCCGATGCCCAGCTCGCGGGCGGTGGGCAGGATCTCGGCCTCGATGCCGCGCGAGATCAGGGAGTACTCGATCTGCAGGTCCGAGATCGGGGCGGTCGCGGCGGCCCGGCGGATGGTCTCCGCGCCGACCTCGCTGAGGCCGATGTGCCGGACGTGGCCCTTCTCGACCAGTTCGGCGACGGCGCCGACGGTCTCCTCGATGGGGACGTCGGGGTCGAGGCGGGCCAGGCGGTAGACATCGATGTGGTCGGCGCCGAGGCGCTGGAGCGAGTAGGCGGCGAAGTTCTTCACCGCCGCCGGCCGGCCGTCGTAACCCGACCAGCCGCCGTCGGCGTCGCGCAGGGCGCCGAACTTCACGCTGAGCAGCGCCTGTTCGCGCCGGGCGGCGGGGGCGGCGCGCAGGGCCTCGCCGATCAGCATCTCGTTGTGGCCCATGGCGTAGAAGTCGCCGGTGTCGAGCAGGGTCACGCCGGCCTCCAGGGCGGCGTGGATGGTGGCGATGGACTCGGCCCGGTCCGCCTCGCCGTACAGCGCGGACATGCCCATGCAGCCGAGGCCGAGGGCGGAGACCTGGGGGCCGGTGGTTCCGAGGGTTCGGGTGTTCATGGTCATGGATCCAGCTTGACATGACAGATGACAGATTTCAACTTCTGTCATTCATTGAATTGTCATTTTGGTCCAGACCTATTGACGCCAGGTCTGGACCAGCACTGTCATGTCTTCGACACCTCCGATCGACCCCACCACCTGGAGGACACATGCTCCGCCTGCTCACCGCCGCCCTCACCGCGGCCCTCGTCGCCGCCCCCGCACTCACCCCCACCGCGTCGGCCGCCCCCACCGCCGACACCTGCGCCGTGAAGTCCCGCCCTGCCGGCAAGGTCCTCCAGGGCTACTGGGAGAACTGGGACGGCGCCGCCAACGGCGTGCACCCGCCCTTCGGCTGGACGCCGATCACCGACTCCCGCATCGCCGCCCACGGCTACAACGTCCTGAACGCCGCCTTCCCGGTCATCCGCTCCGACGGCACGGCCCTGTGGGAGGACGGCATGGACACCGGCGTGAAGGTCGCCACGCCGGCCGAGATGTGCGCGGCCAAGGCCGCCGGGCAGACCCTGCTGCTCTCCATCGGCGGCGCCGCGGCCGGCATCGACCTCTCCTCCACCGCCGTCGCCGACCGCTTCGTGGCGACCATCGTGCCGATCCTGAAGAAGTACAACTTCGACGGCATCGACATCGACATCGAGACCGGCCTCACCGGCAGCGGCAACATCGCCCAACTCTCCACGTCCCAGGCCAACCTGATCCGCATCATCGACGGCGTCCTCGCCAAGATGCCGTCGAACTTCGGCCTCACCATGGCACCGGAGACCGCCTACGTCACCGGTGGCAGCGTCACCTACGGCTCCATCTGGGGCGCGTACCTGCCGGTCGTCAAGAAGTACGCCGACAACGGACGGCTGTGGTGGCTCAACATGCAGTACTACAACGGCAGCATGTACGGCTGCTCCGGCGACTCCTACTCCGCCGGCACCGTCCAGGGCTTCACCGCCCAGACCGACTGCCTCAACAAGGGCCTGGTCGTCCAGGGCACCACCATCCGCGTGCCCTACGACAAGCAGGTCCCCGGCCTGCCCGCCCAGTCCGGCGCGGGCGGCGGCTACATGTCCCCGTCCCTGGTCTCCCAGGCGTGGCAGCACTACGGCACCTCGCTCAAGGGCCTGATGACCTGGTCCCTCAACTGGGACGGCTCGAAGAACTGGACCTTCGGCGACAACGTCAAGCGTCTTCAGGGGCGTTGACGCATCCGGCGGCGATCAGCGCGCCGTGACCGCCGGCTTCGCCCCCAGCGCCACGAACGACCCCGCGAAGCTCAGCAGCAGCATCCGGGGCGCCCTCGACCACGATGGCGTCCTTGTCCCGCAGCGTCGCCCACGCCATGTACAGCAGGTAGGCCAGGTTCATGCGCCCCACCCTGCCGACGCGAAGGCCCCCGACACAGGACCACCAGGGGTCCCGTATCGGGGGCCGATTCGCTACGGCGAGCGCAGTGTCACGCGCCGACGAGGCGCGAGGCCAGGTACCCCTCGATCTGGTCCAGGGACACCCGCTCCTGCTTCATCGTGTCGCGCTCGCGCACCGTCACCGCGTTGTCCTCGAGGGTGTCGAAGTCGACCGTGACGCAGAAGGGCGTGCCGATCTCGTCCTGGCGGCGGTAGCGGCGGCCGATGGCGCCGGCGTCGTCGAACTCGATGTTCCAGTGCTGCCGCAGCGCCTGGGCGAGGCCCTTGGCCTTGGGCGACAGCTCCGGGTTGCGGGAGAGCGGCAGCACCGCGGCCTTCACCGGGGCCAGGCGCGGGTCGAGGCGCAGCACGGTGCGCTTCTCCAGCTTGCCCTTGGCGTTGGGCGCCTCGTCCTCCACGTACGCGTCGAGCAGGAAGGCGAGCATCGCCCGGCCGACACCGGCCGCCGGCTCGATGACGTACGGCGTCCAGCGCTCGCCGGCCTCCTGGTCGAAGTAGGAGAGGTCCTGGCCCGACGCCTTGGCGTGGGCGCCGAGGTCGTAGTCGGTGCGGTTGGCGACACCCTCCAGCTCGCCCCACTCACTGCCGCCGAACTGGAAGCGGTACTCGATGTCGGCGGTGCGCTTGGAGTAGTGGGAGAGCTTCTCCTTCGGGTGCTCGAACCACCGCATGTTCTCCTCGCGCAGGCCCAGGCCGGTGTACCAGTTCCAGCGCTGCTCCATCCAGTACTCCTGCCACTGCTCGTCCTCGCCCGGCTTGACGAAGAACTCCATCTCCATCTGCTCGAACTCGCGGGTGCGGAAGATGAAGTTGCCGGGCGTGATCTCGTTGCGGAAGGACTTGCCCATCTGGGCGATGCCGAACGGCGGCTTGCGGCGCGACGTGGTCTGCACCTGGGCGAAGTTGGTGAAGATGCCCTGGGCGGTCTCGGGCCGCAGGTAGGCGACGGAGCCGCTGTCCTGGGTCGGGCCGAGGTGGGTGGAGAGCAGGCCGGAGAACTGCTTGGGCTCGGTGAAGGTGCCCTTGTTGCCGCAGTTGGGGCAGCTGAGGTCGGCCAGGCCGTTCTCGGGGGCGCGGCCCTTCTTCTCCTCGTACGCCTCCTCCAGGTGGTCCGCGCGGAACCGCTTGTGACAGGAGGTGCACTCGGTCAGCGGGTCCGTGAAGGTGGCGACATGACCGGAGGCCACCCAGACCTCGGGGGCGAGGATCACGGAGGAGTCGAGACCGACGACGTCCTCGCGCGAGGTGACCATGTAGCGCCACCACTGGCGCTTCAGGTTCTCCTTGAGCTCGACACCCAGCGGTCCGTAGTCCCAGGCGGCCTTCGTGCCGCCGTAGATCTCACTGCTGGGGAATACGAAGCCACGGCGCTTGCTCAGGCTGACGATGCTGTCGATCTTGTCGGCGGCCACGGTGCTCTCTTCATTACGACGACGGGCGACGAAGCGTAGATGCTTCCAGAGAATGCCTCAGGTTACCGGCGGGGACGGGCCCCCGGCCAAATCGGGGGGCCGGTCGGGGAGCGACCGGGATCACGCGGAAGCTTGTTGACAACGGTTTCCAGAATCGTTGAAAATGAGTGTCATGAACGTACGACGACACCGGATATCCGGCATCGCGGTCACCGCGGTCACCGCGCTCGGCCTCGGCACCCTATCCGCCTGCTCCGACGACAGCGCGGGGGCGGTCGGCACGGACAAGTTCGACGTCGTCACGTCCTTCTACCCACTCCAGTACCTGGCCCAGCAGATCGGCGGCGAGCACGTCAACGCCACCTCCCTCACCGAACCCGGCCAGGAACCGCACGACCTGGAGCTGAGCACCAAGCAGACCGCCGAGCTGGGCGAGGCCGACGCCCTGCTCTACCTCAAGGGCCTCCAGCCCGCCGTGGACAAGGCCGTCGCCCAGGCCGGCGTGGACACCACCGTCGACGCCGCCTCGCTGACGAAGCTTGAGGACCACGGGGACGTCGAGCACGAGCACGCCGGGGACGAGCACTCCGAAGAGGAGGAGCACGGCCTCGACCCCCACATCTGGCTCGACCCGGTGCGGTACGCCCAGGTCGCCTCCGGCGTCGCCACTGCCTTCGAGAAGGCCGACCCGGACCACGCCGCCGACTACCGCAAGAACGCCGACGCGCTGGCGAAGAAGCTCGCCGACCTGAACACCCGGTACGCGAGCGGGCTGAAGGACACCCGCACCAAGGTCTTCTTCACCAACCACGCCGCCTTCGGCTACCTCGCCGAGCGCTACGGCCTGACCCAGGAGGCCGTCTTCGGCGTCGACCCGGAGAGCGAGCCCAGCCCGGCCCGGATCAAGCAGCTCCAGACCGAGGCGAAGGCCGACGGCGTCACCACCGTCTTCTACGAGACCCTGGTCTCCGACAAGACCGCGAAGACCCTGGCCAGGGACGCGGGACTGAAGACCGACGTGCTCGACCCCATCGAAGGCATCACCGAGAAGTCCAAGGGCACCGACTACATCCAGGTGATGCAGTCCAACCTCGCCGCGCTGCGCACCGCCCTCGGCGCGAAATGACCGACGAACGAGCAGCCATGGAGGACAGCATGAGCGAGCCGGTCATCTCCCTGCGCGGCGTCCGCGCCGAGCTGGGCTCCCGCCCCGTCCTGCGCGGCATCGACCTCACCGTGCGCCGCGGCGAGGTCGTCGCGCTGCTCGGCGCCAACGGCTCGGGCAAGTCGACCGCCGTGCGCAGCGTGATCGGGCAGGTGCCGGTGACGGCTGGCGAGATCGAGCTGTTCGGCACCCCGCGCCGCCGGTTCCGCGACTGGGCCCGTCTCGGCTACGTCCCGCAGCGCACCACCGCCGCCGGCGGGGTCCCGGCCACCGTGACCGAGGTGGTCTCCTCGGGGCGGCTCGCGCGGGCCCGCTTCGGGGTGCTGCGCAGGGCCGACCATGCCGCCGTGCGCCGCGCCCTGGACCTGGTCGGCATGGCCGACCGCGCCAAGGACTCGGTGAACGCCCTCTCCGGGGGCCAGCACCAGCGGGTGCTGATCGCCCGCGCGCTGGCCGCCGAACCGGAACTGCTGATCATGGACGAGCCGATGGCCGGCGTCGACCTCGCCAGCCAGGAGGTGCTGGCCCGCACCCTGCGCGAGCAGGTCGCGGACGGCGTCACCGTCCTCCTCGTCCTGCACGAGCTGGGCCCCCTGGAGCCGCTGATCGACCGGGCGGTCGTCCTGCGCGACGGCTGCGTCCTGCACGACGGCCCGCCCCCGAAGGCGGTCGGCCAGCACGCCCTGCCCGGCCACGACCACGTCCACCCGCACGCGGCCCACGACGCCGAGCCGCTGCGCACCGGCCTGCTGAGCTGAGAGCGCCCACGATGGAATTCCTGAACTACGCCTTCATGCAGCGGGCCCTGCTCGCCGCCGTCCTGGTCGGGATCACCGCGCCCGCCATCGGCATCTACCTCGTCCAGCGCCGCCAGGCCCTGATGGGCGACGGCATCGGCCACGTCGCGATGACCGGCGTCGGCCTCGGCTTCCTGCTCTCCTGGTCCCCGGTGTGGATGGCGACGGTGATCTCGGTCCTGGGCGCCGTCCTGATGGAGCTGATCCGCTGGTACGGCCGCACCCGCGGCGACATCGCCCTCGCCATGCTCTTCTACGGCGGCATGGCCGGCGGCGTGATGTTCATCAACCTCGCGCCCACCGGCTCCAACGCCAACCTCACCTCGTACCTCTTCGGCTCCCTCTCCACCGTGTCGGAGTCGGACGTGACCGCGATCTGCCTGCTGGCGGCCTTCGTGGTGCTGGTCACCGTGGGGCTGCGCCGGCAGCTGTTCGCGGTCAGCCAGGACGAGGAGTTCGCGCGGGTCACCGGCCTTCCGGTGCGCGCCCTGAACCTGCTGACCGCCGTGACCGCGGCCGTCACCGTGACCGTCGCGATGCGCGTGGTCGGGCTGCTGCTGGTGTCGGCGCTGATGGTGGTGCCGGTGGCCGCCGCGCAGGCGCTCACCCGCAGCTTCGCCGCCACCTTCGCGGTCGCCGTGGCCATCGGCGTGGCCGTGACCATCGGCGGCACGGTCACCTCGTACTACCAGGACGTGCCGCCCGGCGCGACGATCGTGCTGCTGACCATCGCCGCGTTCATCGCGCTGACCGCGCTGGCCGCCCCGCTGGCCCGGCGACGCGCGCGGGCAGCCGCCGCCGCGGGCCCCGCAGGCGACCCGGCCGAGTGCCGCATTCCGGCCACCCGGAACCCGGGCGAGGAGGTCGGCGCCTGACCGCGGGGGGCCCGGGCTGGCACAATGGCCCCCGGCACAGCCGCACACGCGTGAGGAGGGACCCGTGACCACCGCTGGACCGCCCGTGAAGGGCCGCGCCACCCGGCAGCGGGCCGCCGTCTCGGCGGCGCTGCAGGAGGTCGAGGAGTTCCGCAGCGCGCAGGAACTGCACGACATGCTCAAGCACAAGGGCGACTCCGTCGGCCTGACCACGGTCTACCGCACCCTGCAGTCCCTCGCCGACGCCGGCGAGGTCGACGTCCTGCGCACCGCCGAGGGCGAGTCGGTCTACCGGCGCTGCTCCACCGACGACCACCACCACCACCTGGTCTGCCGCTCCTGCGGCAAGGCCGTCGAGGTCGAGGGCCCGGCGGTGGAGAAGTGGGCGGAGGCCGTCGCCGCCGAGCACGGCTACGTCAACGTGGCGCACACCGTGGAGATCTTCGGCACCTGCGCGGAGTGCGCGGCCGGCACCTCGTGAGCCACCACCTCGTGAGCCGGCACCGCGTGAGCTAGCACCGCGTGAGGTGCCGGTCGAGGAGCGCCCGCAGCCGGTCCGCGTCCGCCGGGCCGGCGAGCCCGCGCTTGGGGAGCACCGTGAGGCCCGTGGCGTTCCTGTCCGCGCTCAGCAGGACGAACACCCGGTCCGTCTCCCGGTAGCGGGGCTGCGCCACCCAGTCGGCGGCGACGGTGGTGTGGGCGGTGGCCACGGTGGTCCCGCGGTCCGTCACCGTCGCACGGAACTCGCCCTGCCACTCCGCGAGCCGCTGGAAGGCGCGGGCCTGCAACCAGGGAGTGAGCGGAAGGGCGACGGCCAGCCCGACTGCCGCCATCAGCACGAACGGCGGGAGCCCGCCCGTGCCGGCCGCGACGCCCACCACTTCCGCGGCGATGACGGCCCCGACCATGACGGGCAGCAGCCACCGATACACCCAGGCGCCCCGGCCGGCCCGCAGCCGGGCCCGCAGCGCCGAGCTGAAGTCGGCCGCCTCCGGCCGGTATCTCAGTTCCACCACGTCCCGCACCGCATCCCGCCCCGTGTCCATGAAGCGAGATGGTAGCCGGGCCGGTCCCGCGCCGCCGCGGGCGGATCAGACCTCCTGCCGGCCCTCCATGGCCAGGAGCTGCTCGTTCGGGATCGCGCCGCCGAAGCGGCGGTCGCGGGAGGCGAACTCCAGGCAGGCCCGCCACAGGTCGCGGCGGTCGAAGTCCGGCCACAGCACGTCCTGGAAGACCATCTCGGCGTAGGCGCTCTGCCACAGCAGGTAGTTGGAGGTGCGCTGCTCGCCGCTGGGGCGCAGGAACAGGTCGACGTCCGGCATGTCGGGGTAGTACAGGTACTTCGCCAGCGTCTTCTCGTTCACCTTCGACGGGTCGAGGCGGCCCGCCCGCACGTCCTCGGCGAGGGCCTTCGCCGCGTCGGCGATCTCGGCGCGACCGCCGTAGTTCATGCAGAAGTACAGCGTGAGCCGGTCGTTGTCCTTGGTCTGCTCCTGGGCGACCTGCAACTCCTTGGCCACCGACTTCCACAGCTTCGGCATCCGGCCCACCCAGCGCACCCGGATGCCCAGGCTGTCCAGCTGGTCGCGGGACTTGCGGATGAAGTCGCGGTTGAAGTTCATCAGGAAGCGCACCTCCTCCGGTGAGCGCTTCCAGTTCTCGGTGGAGAAGGCGTACAGCGAGATGTTCTCCACGCCGATCTCCACCGCGCCCTGGAGCACGTCGAGGACCTGCTCGGCGCCGACCTTGTGCCCCTCGGTGCGCGGCAGCCCGCGCTCCTTGGCCCAGCGCCCGTTGCCGTCCATGACGATCGCCACATGTTCGGGCACCAGCTCGCCGAGGATCGGCGGCCGCGCGCCGGAGGGGTGGGGTTCGGGCGTCCGGTACTCGCGGCGCTGGCGGCCCAGGATCCCGCGTACGGCCATGTGTCTCTCGTCTCCTTCAGGTGGTTCAGGTCTTCTCGACGTACCGCAGGGAGCGCAGGCCGCGCTCCAGGTGCCAGTGCAGGTACGCCGACACCAGCCCGCTGCCCTCGCGGACGTACCGCGGCTCGCAGGCGTCCGCCGTCCCCCAGTCTCCCGTGAGCAGCGCCCCGAGCAGCTCCAGGGCCTGCGGCGAGGGTACGACGCTGCCGGGCACCCGGCAGTCGGCGCAGACGGAGCCGCCCGAGCCGACCGAGAAGAACCGGTTCGGCCCGGGCAGGCCGCACTTCGCGCAGTCGCCGAAGGTGGGCGCGTAGCCGTTCACGGCGAGGGAGCGCAGCAGGAAGGCGTCGAGGACGAGGTTCGGCGCGTGCTCGCCCCTGGCCAGGGTGCGCAGGGCGCCGACCAGCAGCAGGTACTGCTGCACGGCCGGCTCGCCCTCGTGGTCGGTGAACCGCTCCGCCGTCTCCAGCATCGCGGTGCCGGCGGTGTAGCGGCCGTAGTCGGCGACGATGCCGCCGCCGTACGGCGCGATGGTCTCGCTCTGCGTGCACAGCGGCAGCCCGCGCCCGACCAGCTCGCTGCCCCGGGCGAAGAACTGCACGTCGACGTGGGAGAACGGCTCCAGGCGAGCCCCGAACTTCGACTTGGTGCGCCGCACGCCCCGCGCCACGGCCCGTACCCGCCCGTGACCGCGGGTGAGCAGGGTGATGATCCGGTCCGCCTCACCCAGCTTCTGGGTGCGCAGCACGATGCCGTCGTCGCGGAACAGACTCATGCCGCCCATTCTCACCCATGGCCCGGAGCCGGCTGTAGCGGCCGGCCAGCGCGTGGAAAGCCTGCTTCGGCTCCCAGTGCCAGCCCCGGCGGTCCTCGATCGGCTTGACCAGGGCGTAGCTCGCCATGTCCAGGTCGTGGCGGGGGTCGCCGGGGCGGTGCGGGGCGTCCGGGGTGACGAACTCGAAGGCCATCGCGGCGTACAGGCCGAGGGAGGCGAAGACGTCGACGAGTTCCGCCACGTACCCGGCCTGGGTGCGCTCGCTGCGGACCAGGCCGGGCTTGATCTCCGGGGGGTCCTTCGCGTGGTCGACGACGTCCCAGCCCATGCCGGCCGTCTGCGGGGCGCCCGCGTAGGCGCAGGTGCCGAACTCGGTGATGGCGAGGGGCTTGCCGAAGCGCCGGTAGCGGGCGAGATCGGCGGCGTAGCCGGCGCGGTCCCGGTGGTAGCCGTAGTAGTCGATGCCGACCACGTCGAACAGCGACCAGTCGACCTCGTCGTCCTGCGCGGCGGCGTAGCCGAGGCGGCCGGCGAAGACGGAGCGGCCGACGCCGGCGGCCCGGGCGGTGAAGCGGGCCAGGCGGCGCTGGACGGCCGCCATGTCCACCGTGCCGGACAGCAGGTTGGCGATGCGCTCCTGGGCGGTGGCGCCCGGCACGATGCCCGGCACGAACAGCCAGAACTCGCAGCCGACGCTCAGCTCGACGCCCGCGCCCTGCCGCCGCAGCCCCTGCGCGAACCGGCCGCACTCGGCGAGGTGGTCCAGGATGTCGCGCTGCGGCACGTCCCCGAGGGTCGGCTGGAGCCAGACGTGCAGGCCCTGCTCGGCGGCCTCGGCGGCCGTCGCGGTGAGGCGCTCCACGCCGTCACCGGTGACGTCGACGGTGTTCGCGTGCAGGCCGTGCCGGATCGCGCGGAGGTCGGCGCGCATCCGGGCCGCGCTCCAGGCGGTCCCCGGCGTCTCCCCCGCGCCGACGGTGTAGACGACGCCCCGCCGGGTCAGCCCCGGCGCGGTCGCCGCCGACGCGCCGGCGGCCGGCAGCCCCGTCGCCCCCGCCAGGCCCACCGCCGCCGCCCCCACCAGGAACCGCGCCCGGCTGATCCCCTTGCCGCTCTGCTCGGTGTTCTCCATGCGCCCACCGTGCCGGGGCCGTCCGGCCCGCGCAGTCGGCCGTCGGTCTACGGCGGCGCGCCGAAGGTCGCGGGCCTCGGGCCCGGTCGGTCACGCCTGGTCCACCATCCAGTTGCCGTCCTCCTCCGCGTCCACCCGGACCTCCAGCTCGCGCAGGCCCATCCCGGCGTCCCACAGCTCCTTGAAGCGCTTCATCCGGTCCCGGACGTGGTCGTGCCGGGCGATGAGGCGGGTGCTGACGTTGACGGCGCGGAGGTCCTGCTCGACCTCGAAGGAGACCTCCTCGTCGTAGACGATGAAGTCGTTGGTGGTGCCGCGCTGGAGGTGCGGGGGGAGTTCCGGCAGGACGGCCACGCGGACGTCGATGCGCCGCAGCTCCTGCTCCTCGCACAGGCGCAGCAGCCGGTCGTCCAGCTCGCGGGCGCTCTCCAGGAGGAACAGCCGGCGCACCGCGACGCCCCGGTCGTCGATGGCCTCCTGCTGGCCGTCGAGGTAGCGCCCGGCGGGCTCGCTGCTCCAGAACTCCCGGTCCACGGAGGTGCTGGTGGCGCAGATGGACTGGTCGGCGGCGCGGGTGAGGGTGAGCATCCAGTCGTGGTTCTCGCCGGGGCACTCCGCGCTGAGCGAGGACAGGTCAGCCATGTGGCCGACGACGCGGGCCATCTCCAGGTGCACGAAGGTGTGCAGGATGGAGGGCCCGGGAGCGAGCAGCTCGGCGAAGTTGCGGGCCAGGTCGGGCACGCTGTCGACGCGGATCCGGTCCAGCTGGGGGCGCGGCCCGGGCTCGGGGGCCGGCTCGGCGTCCGGCGCGGGCAGCCGGTCCTCCACCAGGTGCCGTACGTCCTCGGTGTGCCGGGTCAGACCGCTGCGCAGCGCGTCGTCGTGGCGGATCAGGCCCTCGCGGACGGCGGCGGTGTGCTCGGCGAGGGCGCTCTCCACCTGCCGGGTGTGCTCCGCCATGCCGGGCGTCGGCGGGCGCGGGCCGAGGCCCAGGATGTACGGGACGGCGACGACGGCCACCGCGGTGAACGCGGCGGCGGTCAGCTGCCGCCAGGTCTCCTGCTCCGGGCCGAGCAGCGCGGCGACGCCCCAGGCGAGGGCGCCGGCCACCAGGCCGGACAGCAGCCGGCGGGGCCAGGGCGCCTCGCCGGTCAGGACGGTGCCGGCGGGTGGCCCCGCCGTGTCGTCGGGTCGGGATGTCGGTGCCGTGCTCATCGCTGCTCCCCCCGTTGGGATGCGCGTCGGATCGGGGCGGGGATGTGCGTGGGAGGCCGGGCGGTCCGCGTGGGGTCAGGGAACCGTCGCGGCCTCCCGGGTGAGGCCGGTGATCGCGTGCAGGGCGAGCTGGTCGCGGATGCGCTGGACGAGGGTCCCCCACTGCCGGGTGAAGCCGGGGTTCTCCTCCAACGGGAGCCAGAGGGCCGCGAGTTCGGTGGCCACCCGGGCGCGGGGCATCCACAGGTGCAGCAGGTGGTCGACGGCCGGGCGCAGGGTCCGTACGACGGCGCCGGCGTCCTCGGTGCCCAGGCGGAGGCCGTCGAGGAGGCGGACCAGCGTGGTCAGCAGCCAGTCGTGCAGCGCGAGGTCGTCGCAGAGCCCGGCGATGTCGGCGGCCGGCGTCCCCTCCGGCACCCGCAGCCGCACGGTGCGCAGCTCGTCCTCGGTGAGGGTGAACCGCTCGACGCGCGGCGCCCCTTCGGCGGGCAGCGCGACCCAGCGCAGCCGGGTGGGGCGGGAGCGCAGCGGCGGGCGCTGGTCGAGCAGCGGGTGGCGCAGCAGGCGGGTGAGCAGACCGTCGGCGATCAACCCGACGTCCAGGTCGCCGGGGCGGCCACCGGCGAGGACGCCCTGCGCGACGGCCTCGTGCGGCAGCTTGCCCAGCGGCTCGACCAGGCCGGGGCGGACCAGGTAGTGGCCCCAGGGGCGGCGCTGGTCGGGTCCCGCGGCGGGCAGGGTGCAGCGCGCGGAGGTCTGGAGCAGCCGGCCCTCGGTGAGCGCGGCCCGCGCGGCGACGGTGCCGATGGCGCGGACCCGGGCGCCGGTGCCGCTGGGCAGCGGGCAGTCGACGCCGGTGAGGGTGTCGGGGGAACGCGCGTAGAGGTTGGGTCGCTCGGAGAGCAGGACCCGCTCGTCGGCGCGCAGGCCGAGGAGCTGGGCGGCGGAGCGGATGTCGAGGGCCTGCCGGGCCGGCAGCAGGCAGGTGCGGACCTCGCCGCAGGCGAGGACGGTGGGCGCGCCACTCTCCCCCGCCCTGTGGCTGCTCTCCCGCGGTGCCATGTCAGGGCCCCGCGTAGAAGACGTAGGAGACGCGGTCGGCGACCGAGTCCGGGAGGGGCATCCGCTCGCCCTTCGCGCGCGCCGCGGCCTGGCCGAGCGCGCCGGGGTCGACCTCGATCTGGTCGAGGATCACCCGGACGGCGTGCTCGACGGGCAGGAAGCGGTTCGGCAGCACCGACCAGGTGCGGTAGGCGGCGAAGGGGCCGGCGTCCTCGGTGAGGCGGAGCAGGGTGGGCAGCTCGTCCCAGTCGTCGGGGAAGCCGGCCGCGGTGTGCGGGTGGGGCACCAGCACGTCCTCGCCCTCCTGGCGCAGCAGGCCGAGCCGGGCGAGCTGCCAGACGGCGGCGAGGAAGGGGCAGGACCACAGCCGGTGGCCCTCGGCGTCCTGGCTCCACAGCTCCACGTCGAGGAAGACGGAGTGCTGGCGGCCCGCGGTCTCCTTGGGCGGCTGCCAGGCGGTGGCCCGCTTCATGGCCTGCGGGGCGCGGGCGACGGGGCTGCGCTCGCCGTTGGCCAGCCAGCCGGTCTGCGCGGCCGGGGGGCGCGCGCCGTAGCTGCCGGGCGGCGGGGACTCCACGATGCGCCCGGCCACCGCCTCGGCGACCTGCACCTTGCCGGTGACCGCGCAGCCGGACTCGCGGGCCAGGTAGTCCACGGTGAGCCCGGCCGCCTCGGCCTCGGCGAGGAGCATCGGGACGACCTCGGCCGGGGTGGCGAACCGCGTGAAGTAGTCGTCGATGAGGAAGCAGGTGCTGATCCGGGGGCGCTTGCCGCCGGCCCGCGCGGTGGCGGCGGCGCGGGCCGCCTCGACCCAGGGACCCACCTCGGCGAAGTGCGCCCGCAGCCGCTGGGGGCCGGCCTCGAAGTCCTCCATGTAGAGGTGGCCCAGCTCCAGGGAGAGGTGGCCGAGGGCGACCGACTGGGTGCGCGGCTCGGCGGCCGTCTCGCGGAACGCGTCCTCGGTCACTGCCGCCCCCAGTGTGCGTCCTCGGTGACGCGCCGGGCGATCTCCTCCAGTGCCTCCAGGGTCTCCTTGTTGGCGATCTGGGTGGCGAGGACGTCCTCCTCGGTGATCAGCTGCTCGCGCCACTGGAGTATCGGCTCGAGCGGCACGGTGCCGAGCACCCGGCTGTCCCCGATGCGGTGTTCGGCGGCGAGCTTGCGCAGCGCCTCGTCGCAGGCCTGCATCCAGGCGGCCTGCGCGGGCGAGCCCAGCGCCCACAGCGGCGACTCCGGGTCGGGCACGGCGGCCCGCACGAAGCGGATCGCGGCCCGCAGCGCGTCCTCGTCGTGGCCGTTCGCGACGCCGCCGGCGATGATGCCGTGCTCCTCGTTGACCAGCCCGGCGGCGGCGATGACGTGCTGCCGGGTCCAGCGGTGGAAGACCAGCCAGCGGAAGGGGACGTTGCGCATCAGCGGGTGCGCGGTGGCCGCGAGGACCAGGTCGACGGCGTAGCTGCGGCCGGCGCTGAGGTCGACGATGGTCACGTCGAACTCGGCGTTGAGCCGCAGCAGCAGGTCGATGGCGCGCTCCAGCGTCTCCTCGCCGGTGGAGAACTCGCCGCCGCCCGCGTCGCCGGGGAAGAGCACGAGCCGCCCCGACTGGTTGGGGCGGGAGTGCAGCTGGGGGTGCTCGGTCTGCCGCCAGACGTCGATGCGGGCCGGTTCGGCGGTCTCGCCCTCCAGGTAGGAGTGCAGGCCCTGTTCGGTGGTGCCGCGCATGGCGCTGGGCACGTCGAAGACGGCGGCGGCGGTGGGCGAGCCGAAGTCGAAGTCGACGTAGGCAACGTGGTCGCCGAGGAGCGCGCGCTGGTAGGCGAGGTTGGCGCTGGTCACCGAGCGCCCGGTGCCTCCCTTGTCGGAGGCGGCGAAGACGAGCACGCTCACACCTCCTGGGTGGCGGCGGTGCGGGCCTGGGTCAGGGTGTCGAGTTCCTGGAGCACGGGCAGGGCCAGGGCGAAGGCGGTGGCGGGCCGGTCGTCGACCAGGCTGCGGGCGTGGTCGAGGCGGCTCTCGATGCTGCGCATCGCGCGGGCTCTGCTTCCGTCGGCGACGACCGGGGCCTCCAGCTGCTCCCGGCCGAAGAGGTGGGTG
This sequence comes from Streptomyces sp. NPDC048182, assembly GCF_043202555.1. NCBI lineage: Bacteria > Bacillati > Actinomycetota > Actinomycetes > Kitasatosporales > Streptomycetaceae > Streptomyces > Streptomyces sp. NPDC048182. The sequence continues at coordinate 365,905 of NZ_JBIDAQ010000001.1, forward strand.
GCCTCGCTGAGCAGTTCGCGGGCGAGGTCGGCGAGTTCGGGGCTGCGGATGGGCTGCTGCTCGTAGAGCTTGCGGGTGGCGACCAGGACCTCGGTGACGCGCTCGGTGATGCTCCAGGACAGCCGGGGCGGAGCGTTGGTGGACTCCCCGTAGACGGCGCGCACGTCGTCCCAGAGCCCGGCGCCGTCGGCGTCCTCGATGCGCCGCGTCCACAGGTGCTCGTAGGTGGACTCGGCCAGCCGGAGCAGCCGGTCCTGGGCGTTGATGTTCCTCGAGAGGGTGGCGAGCTGGATGATCCGCTTGAGGAGCTGCGCGGAGTAGTCGGTCATCCGCCACAGCAGTTGGGTGCCGACGGCCTCGGAGCCGGCCAGCGGCAGGGTGACGCCGGGGTGGTGCAGCCGGATGGCGGGGTCGTTGCGGGTCATCCGGCTGGTGACGCGCCCGCGGTCGGCGAGGCGCTCGACGATGGCGACGGTGCGGGTGAGGTCGTCGTCGGTGGCCTTCCTGCGGACCAGGTCGTGGATGAGGATGGCGGCGACGGTGAGGGAGAAGTACTCGGACTCCAGCTGGAGTCCGGTGGTCTGCCAGGGCAGGTCTTCGAGCGGCCAGCGCTCGTTGCCGAAGCGGGCCACCGCCGACCAGTACTGCTGGCTCAGCTCCCAGCGCAGTCGCAGCGCCTCGGCGAGCTTCTGCTGGTCGGCGTCGAGCAGGCCGAGGGTGAGGGTGCGCTCGGAGAAGAGGTCCTGGATGCCGTCGAGCGCGACGACGGTGAAGTACACGTACGGCAGCCGGTCGGCGATGCCGTCGGGCTGGCCGGGGATGTCGCCGTCGAGGTCGGTGACCTGCGGGGCGTCGCGCACGACGCCCCAGGCCCAGCCGCACTCGAAGAGCTGGCTCTCGTCGCGGATGCCCTCGTCCACCTGGATGCCGCGGGTCAGGCTCTCGATGATGGTGGCGCGCAGCGGGCGTAACCGCCGGGAGAACTGCTGGAGGACGACCCGGTCGGACTGCTTGCCCTGGCCGATGACCTCGATCAGGCGCATGCCCTGTTCGGACTCGGCGTCGAAGACGTTCACCGTGAAGGAGCGCAGCAGGCTGATCATGGCCGAGGTCAGCCGGGTGTTGGTGGCGTCGCGCAGCTCGGCGATGGCCGCGCGGATCTCGGGGCGGGTGGTGGTGGTCTCGTAGACCTTCAGGAAGCCGAGGGTGGCGAGGCAGAGCGTGACGGACATGGAGTAGGAGTCGACCACGCCGAGCTGGCTCTGCTCGTGGCTCAGGCCCTCGGGGCCGGGGGCCCGGAAGTAGTGGCCGCCGGCGAAGGTGGGGCTGTCGTCGGCGCCGGTGTGGGTGCGCATGAACTGGTTCAGGGCGCTGATGATGTTGGGCGGGATCTCCAGCCGGCTGCCGACCGGCCCGAGGGCGCGCAGCACGTCGCGCTCGGAGGTGTCGGGCTGGTCCAGACGGAAGGCCGGGACCTCGGTGGCCGGATACAGCAGGCAGAGCAGGCGCTCGGCGTCCGCGACGCTGCTCGGCCCGTCGGCGCTCTCCTGGACGAGCTTGCCGTCGTCGAACGAGTGACGGGCCATGGCCTGCCAGATGTCCAGCAGATGCTGGCGTGGCTTGATCTGCATCCCCGCACCCCTCGTACAGACCCGCTTGCCGTGTGTTTCAGCATGGTCCCCGTTCCTAGGGGCGGGCAATCTCCGAATTGCGCCGTCCCAGGGCGAGGAGCATTCCCTCGTGTCCCGGCCGCACCATGTGGTGCAGATCGTGGATCTCCAGCTCTCCGGTGAAGGGTTCCAGGCTCTCCCTGACCCGGTCCTCGTTCACCCGGTAGGCCGGGTACCGGTGTTCGCCGACGCGGTACCCGACGGACTCCTTCATGAAGGCCGCCGCGAAGGGCGCGCCCTCGTTGAGCGCGTTCATGAAGCAGCGCACGCCCCGGTCGAACTCCTCGGAGCACTCGGACATGGAGTCGGCGACGAAGAACATCGTGCCGATGTCCCAGCGGCGGTGGCCGTCCTCCAGGTCGAAGAGGTTGCCGCGCTCCACGCGGACGATGTCGCCGAAGGTGGCGCGCGGGTCGTCGATCCCCGCGTACGCCGGGGCCTCCCTGAGCACGTCCCAGAAGGCGTCCCAGGCGGTGTCGTATCCCGTGCCGGACTTCTGCCGCTCCAGGTAGGCGACGTTCGGCGGCGCGTACTCCAGGAGCAGGACCTTCTCGCACCAGGGGAGCATGGAGAGTCCGGGGTAGAGGTTCGCGCCGGCGCCGACGTCCACTCCGCGCACCGCGTCCGGGACGCCCGCCGCGTAGCAGCGGCTGAAGTAGTCGCGCATGTGCCGGACGATCAGGAGGTCGACGTCGAGCGGGGTCCGGTAGTTGTCGTCGACGTACGCCTCGGGATCGAACTTCGACCACGGTGCGTCGGCGTTGCGATCCATAGTCATCCTGCCGCATCCCATTCGGTTCCGTACGGCGACCCGTGCCCGGTGCGCGGGTCCCGGGGCGCCGGTCTCTGACGGAGAGCGCCCACCTGACTTCGCACGGTAACGAGACGAGCCGCATCCGTGAACCCCGACAACTGGCCAGTCAGGACTGCCGGGCGCACGTCGGGCGCACGGTCGCACACCCGAACTCGCCCTTGCATGGCGGAAGTTGGACGCTCACTCTAGCGAGAAGGGCTCCCGGGACGCCACGGGAACCGGCTCTTCCGCAAGAGTGACGGTGGAGCCGCGAAGTTGACATCGCCCGTCTCGACCGTCCGACCGGAGGTGGCATGACCGCCGAACCGCTGGAACGCTCCCTCGACCGCCCCGGGCGCCGCCCGGCGCCGCCGGCCCTGCCGCACCTCCTGCCGCCGGTGCTGCGGGCGGCCCGCGAGGCCGACCTGCCCGAGCTGCGCCGGCTGGACGCGGAGGTCTTCCAGGAGTTCGCCTACCCGGGCTTCCTGCTGCGCCAGCTCTTCGACATGTACGCCGAGCACTTCCTCGTCCTGGACGAGGGCGGCGGCCGGCTGCGCGGCTATGTGCTGGCCGGCACCCGGGCGCTCGGCCGGGACAGCTGGATCCTCGGCCTGTGCGTCACCCCGGACCGGCGCCGGCTGGGCCTCGGCCGGGAGCTGATGACGGAGGTCCTCGCCAGCCTGGAGCTGGCCGGCGTCGACACGGTCCGCCTCACCGTGGAGCCGGCCAACCGCGTGGCCATCGCCCTCTACGACTCCCTGGGCTTCACCGCGGAGCACCCGGACGCCGGCCTGCGCCCGCACTACTTCGGCCCCGGCAAGCACCGCCGCATCCTCCGCCTGGACCTGACCGGCCGGAGCGCCGGCTAGGGCCTGTCCGGCGGATCATGTCGCGGACGCGGGGTCTGGGGCGCCCATCTGCGGCGTTGTCGTCGGTTGCCGACGCTCCGCGTCGCCGCCCTCCTCCGCCTTGCAGCTGGACACCCCAGACCCCGCTCCCCGGCGCCGATCAGGCGCCGTTCCTTTCCCGCGACCTGATCCGCCGGACAGGCCCTAGGACAGGCTGTCCGCCGACTCCAGCAGGCGGGTGACGTCCGTGGAGGTGAGGGTCAGGGCGGCGCCGACCGTGGCCAGGGTGTCGCGCTCGGCGGGGGTGTAGGGGCCGTCGGCCAGGGCGATGCGGGCGCCCTGGAGGAGGATCGACTCGCGCCCCGCTGCGGCCAGGTGCGGGGCCAGCGGGTCGAGGGCCTCGTGCAGCTCTATGGCCAGACCGGGCACGCACGGCTCGCCCTGGAACCGGCCGGTGTCCGCCTCCAGGGCCTCGACCAGGTCGTGCAGCTGCTCCTCCGTGCAGTCCTCGTACCCGGCCCGGCGCACCGCGACGGCCGCCGTGCGCAGGCAGCTGCGCGCCCCGGTGCCGCCGGCCGCGAGCACCGCGAGGGCGACGGTGTGCACGGCGTCGCGCAGCATCGCGGAGAAGCGGGCGGTGGTCGGGTGGTCCAGGGCGTCCATGCCGTACTGCCGCCCGCAGGCGGCGCACTCGACGGCCGGCGCGCACTCGCCGCGCGACAGCACCGGCACCCCGAGGAGGGTGAGGCTGCGGCGGCCGGTCAGCCGCTGGTAGTTGCGGTCGCCGCCGCAGCCGGCGCAGAAGAACTCGCCGTCGCCGACCGGCGTCCAGGTGGTGCGGGTGCCCAGGATGCGCGGCAGCCGGGCAGCTCGGCCGTTTCGTCCCCGTCCAGGCAGCACGTCGCACCTCCGTAACCGCGCGGCAACATCGCCGCGCTGGCGTGATGTTAGCCACATCGCCGACTCCGAGTCAGTACCCCGTCGGAGCCCATTGCGTGATCCGGGTGTGGAGATGGCCGGGATACGACGGGGCCCCGCCCGCCGGATCTCCGGCGAACGGGGCCCCACACCACACTTTCGGCTGGTCAGCGCGCCGCTCGGTTGACGGCGGAGACGACCGCCTTCAGCGAGGCACGCGTGGTGTTCGCGTCGATTCCGATGCCCCACAGCACCTGGCCGTCGATGGCGCACTCGATGTAGGAGGCGGCCTGCGCGGAGGCGCCCTCGCTCATCGTGTGCTCCTGGTAGTCCAGCAGCCGCACGTCGATGCCGACGCCCTGGAGGGCGTGGAAGAAGGCCGAGATCGGACCGTTCCCGGTGCCGACCAGGGTGGTCTCCGCGCCGTCGACCGTGGCCTCCACGGTGAGGGTGTCGACGCCGTCCCGGTCGGTGGTGGTCTGGCCGTTGGCGACCTGGATCCGGCCCCAGGGGTTGTCGGGGTTGGGCAGGTACTCGTCCCGGAAGACCGACCAGATGGCGCCCGGGGTGATCTCGCCGCCCTCGGCGTCGGTCTTGGCCTGGATCAGCTTGGAGAACTCGATCTGCATCCGCCGGGGCAGGTCCAGGCTGTGGTCGTTCTTCAGCACGTAGGCGATGCCGCCCTTGCCGGACTGGGAGTTGACCCGGATGACCGCCTCGTAGGAGCGGCCGACGTCCTTGGGGTCGATGGGCAGGTACGGGACCGCCCACTCGATGTCGTCGACGGTGACGCCCGTGGCGGCCGCGTCGGCCTCCATCGCGTCGAAGCCCTTCTTGATGGCGTCCTGGTGGGAGCCGGAGAAGGACGTGTAGACCAGGTCGCCCACGTACGGATGGCGCGGGTGGACCTCCATCTGGTTGCAGTACTCCCACGTGCGACGGATCTCGTCGATGTCGGAGAAGTCGATCTGCGGGTCGACGCCCTGGGAGAACAGGTTCATGCCCAGGGTGACCAGGTCGACGTTGCCGGTGCGCTCGCCCTGCCCGAACAGGCAGCCCTCGACGCGGTCGGCCCCGGCCATCACGGCCAGTTCGGCGGCGGCGACCGCCGTGCCGCGGTCGTTGTGCGGGTGGACGGAGAGGCAGACGTGCTCGCGGCGGGAGAGGTTGCGGCCCATCCACTCGAAGCGGTCCGCGTGGGTGGAGGGCGTCGAACGCTCCACGGTGGCGGGCAGGTTCAGGATGATCTCGCGGCCCGGGCCCGGCTGGTAGACGTCCATCACCGCCTCGCAGACCTCCAGGGCGAAGTCCAGCTCGGTGTCGGTGAAGATCTCGGGGCTGTACTGGTAGCCGAACTCGGTCTCCGGGCCCAGCAGCTTCTCCGCGTACTCCATGACCAGCCGGGTGCCGTCCACGGCGATCTGCTTGATGTCGTCCTTGGAGCCGCGGAAGACGACGCGGCGGAAGACCGGGGCGGTGGCGTTGTACAGGTGGACGGTGGCCCGCCTGGCGCCCTGCAGGGACTCCACCGTGCGCTCGATCAGGTCCTCGCGGGCCTGGGTCAGTACGGAGATCGTCACGTCGTCCGGGATGGCGTCCGGGTCCTCGATGATCGAGCGGACGAAATCGAAGTCGGTCTGGCCCGAGGCCGGGAAGCCGACCTCGATCTCCTTGTAGCCCATCCTGACCAGCAGGTCGAACATCGCGCGCTTGCGCACCGGCGACATCGGGTCGATCAGCGCCTGGTTGCCGTCGCGCAGGTCGGTGGAGAGCCAGCGCGGCGCCTTGGTGATCCGCTGCTCGGGCCAGGTGCGGTCGGGGATCGCGACCTGGTCGTACCCGCGGTACTTGGCGGTCGGCATGGGGCTGGGCTGCTGGCGGTTGGCCATGATGGCGTGGGCTCCTCGTGATGTCCGCGGTGTCCGCAGGGGCGTCCGCGTGTCCGGAAGGACGGCCGACGCGCACCACTCAGCACCGCGGGGAGGGAGTCGGCCTCTTACAGGCCCTCGCCGCGGCAGCTAAGGAGAAGCAGCCCGAAACGCATGATGCCCGGCAGCCTAGCCGAGCCACGCCCCGCACGCGGATCCGTATCAGTATGCGGGACCGGGGCGGCAAACGGGGCAAAAGGTGCCGCATACCACTCCGGCCCGCCGGGCGGGGCCTCCTCGGCCGGAATTCACCGATCATGGTTGCACTTCGTGACAGACAGGTCACGCAGTGCGAGAGTCGTCGGGCATGACGACCAACGGGGGCTCCCAGCCCGTCTTCTGCACCATCGTGCCGCCCCACGTCCTCGACCGGCTCGCCCGGCACACGGACCCCGCAGTGGCCGGGCCGGCCCGCCGCACCCTCCAGCGGGACGCCTTCGAACGCACCCGGCGCCGGCTGACCACGGTCGTCGGCGCCCCCGCCGTGGCCGCGCCGGCCGGCGGCGAGCCCGGCAGACCGCACCGCACGATCTCCGACGCCGGACACGGCACCGAACTGCCCGGCGAGAAGGTGCGCGGCGAGGGCGACGAGCCCGGCCAGGACGCCACCGTCAACCGCGCCTACGCGGGCCTGGGCGCCACCTTCGAGCTGCTGCTCGCGGCCTTCGCCCGGGACTCCATCGACGGCGCCGGACTGCCGCTGGACGCCACCGTGCACTACGACCGGGAGTACAACAACGCCTTCTGGGACGGCGAGCGGATGGTCTTCGGCGACGGGGACGGCGAGATCTTCCTGGACTTCACCATCCCCATCGACGTCATCGGCCACGAACTGACCCACGGCGTCACGCAGCACACCGCCAACCTGACCTACTTCGGCCAGCCCGGCGCGCTCAACGAGTCCGTCTCCGACGTCTTCGGCTCGCTCATCAAGCAGTACGCGCTGGGCCAGACCGCCGCCGAGGCCGACTGGCTGATCGGCGCCGGCCTGCTCGCGCCGCGCGTCACCGGGGTCGCCCTGCGCTCGATGAAGGCGCCGGGCACGGCGTACGACGACGACGTGCTGGGCAAGGACCCGCAGCCCGCGACGATGGACGACTACGTCCGCACCGGGCGCGACAACGGCGGCGTGCACATCAACTCCGGCATCCCCAACCACGCCTTCCACCTCGCGGCGGTGGCCCTCGGCGGGCACTCCTGGGAGCGCGCCGGGCAGGTCTGGTACGACGTGCTGACCGGCGGGGAGCTGCGCGAGGACGCCTCGTTCACGGAGTTCGCCGCGCTGACCCTGAAGGCGGCGCGGGCGCGGTACGGGGACGCGGCGGAGCTGGAGGCGGTGGGCAAGGCGTGGGACCAGGTGGGGGTGCGCACGGCGTAGATCCGTACTAGACACGGACCCATGCGGATTCAGGTGCGGCGTACGGGCGGCTTCGCGGGCATCGAGCGGTCGGCGGAGGTGGACACCGCCGGGCTCGCCGGCGCGGACGCGGAGGCGTGGCGGGCGCTGGCCGAGCGGGTGCTCGCCGACGGCTCGGCCGCGCCGCCCGCCGGAGTGCCGGACGGGTTCGGCTACCGGATCACGGTGGACGGCCGGACCGTGTACGCGGCCGACCCGCGGCTGACGGAGGAGCAGCGGGAGCTGGTGTCGCGGGTGCTGAAGGAGGGCGCGTAACGCCGTTGTCCGGTACGGGCGTTGACGTGCCGCGCCCAGGCTGCGGATGATCCCGGGCATGGCGACGGATCCCGCACAGCTGCCCTCCTTGCCCTCCCTGCCCCCCTTGCCCGCCTTCCCCGCGGACTTCCTCTGGGGCGTCTCGACCTCGGCGCACCAGATCGAGGGCGCGGCCGAGCTGCGCGGGCGCTCGGTGTGGGACGACTTCGCGGACGAGCCGGACCGGATCAAGGACGGCTCGACGGCGGCCGTGGCCTGCGACCACTACCACCGCTACCCCGAGGACGTGGCCCTGCTGGCGGACCTCGGGGTGGACGCCTACCGCTTCTCCGTCTCCTGGCCGCGCGTCGTCTCCCCCGGCGGTCTGGACTTCTACGACCGCCTCGTGGACGCCCTGTGCGCGGCGGGCGTCCGGCCGGTGCCGACCCTCTTCCACTGGGACCTGCCCGCCGGCCTCGACTGGCTGGACCGGGACACCGCGGCCCGCTTCGCGGCGTACGCCGAGCGGGTCGCGGCCCGCCTCGGCGACCGGGTCGGCACCTGGATCACGCTCAACGAACCGGCCGAGCACACCCTCCTCGGCCACGCCCTCGGCGTGCACGCTCCCGGCCGGCGCCTCCTCTTCGACGCGCTGCCGGCCGCCCACCACCAGCTCCTCGCACACGGCCTCGCGGTCCGCGCGCTACGGGCGGCCGGCGCGGACGCCGTCGGCATCGCCAACTCCCACGGCCCCACCTGGCCGGCCTCGGACGACCCGGCGGACCGGGCGGCGGCCGACCTCTACGACACCCTCCTCAACCGCCTCTTCGCCGAGCCCCTGCTGCTCGGCCGCTACCCCGAGGGCTTCGCCGAGCTGATGCCCGGGGACGTGGCGGCGGACCTGGCGGTGATCGCGGAGCCCCTGGACTGGTACGGCGTGAACTACTACGCGCCGACCCTCGTCGGCGCCCCCGAGGGCACGGAGACCGAGTCCGGCGGGGTCGCGCTCCCCGCCGAGCTGCCCTTCTCGCTGCGCCGGATCGAGGGCCGCCCGGAGACGGACTTCGGCTGGCCGGTGGTCCCCGAGGGCCTGACCGAGCTGCTGACCTCCTTCGCCGCCCGCTACGGCGACCGCCTCCCGCCGGTCATGATCACCGAGAACGGCTGCTCCTACGAGGGCCTCGCCGACCAGGACCGGATCGCCTACCTGGACGGCCACCTCCGCGCCCTGCACGACGCGCTCGCGGCGGGCGTGGACGTGCGCGGCTACTTCGTCTGGTCCCTCCTGGACAACTTCGAGTGGGCCGAGGGCTACGCCCGCCGCTTCGGCCTGGTCCACGTGGACTACGCGACGCAGGCCCGCACGCCGAAGGCGTCGTACGCCTGGTACCGGGCGGCGCTGCGGGCCCAGCGGGCCTGAGCCCGGCGTAATTGCCTCGGCGGTGTCGGTGGGGAGTCGTACGCTGGAAGGCGTCAGACACGCCAGTTGTGCGGCATGTGCCGCAGAGGAGGACTCGCAGGCCTAGGCGCCGGCCCATGACTCAGACACCCAACGCTCGCACCTCCACGCAGGACCGGGCCAGCGCCCGGTTCACCGTCCCCGCCCAGCACCCGATGGTCTCGGTGCTCGGCTCCGGCGACTCCCTCCTGCGCGTGATCGAGACGGCCTTCCCGGCGGCCGACATCCATGTCCGGGGCAATGAGATCAGCGCTACCGGCGACGCCCACGAGGTCGCCCTCATTCAGCGCGTGTTCGACGAGATGATGCTGGTGCTCCGCACCGGGCAGCCGATGACGGAGGACGCAGTGGAACGCTCGATCGCCATGCTGAAGGCGAGCGAGAACGGGGAGAGCGACGGCCGGGAGACCCCCGCCGAGGTGCTCACGCAGAACATCCTGTCCTCGCGCGGCCGCACCATCCGCCCCAAGACGCTGAACCAGAAGCGCTATGTCGACGCCATCGACAAGCACACCATCGTCTTCGGCATCGGCCCGGCCGGCACCGGCAAGACCTACCTGGCGATGGCCAAGGCCGTGCAGGCCCTGCAGTCCAAGCAGGTCAACCGGATCATCCTGACCCGCCCCGCGGTCGAGGCCGGCGAACGCCTGGGCTTCCTGCCCGGCACCCTGTACGAGAAGATCGACCCCTACCTGCGCCCGCTGTACGACGCCCTGCACGACATGCTCGACCCCGACTCCATCCCCCGCCTCATGGCGGCCGGCACGATCGAGGTCGCCCCGCTCGCATACATGCGTGGTCGCACGCTTAATGATGCTTTCATCATCCTGGACGAGGCCCAGAACACGAGTCCCGAGCAGATGAAGATGTTCCTCACCCGGCTCGGCTTCGAGTCGAAGATCGTCATCACCGGTGACGTGACCCAGGTCGACCTGCCCGGGGGCACGAAGTCGGGGCTGCGGCAGGTGCAGGAGATCCTGGAGGGGGTCGAGGACGTGCACTTCTCGCGGCTGTCGTCGCAGGACGTCGTCCGGCACAAGCTGGTGGGCCGTATCGTCGACGCGTACGAGAAGTACGACCAGGGCTCCCAGGGGAAGTAGAACAGCAGCGCCATGTCGATCGACGTCAACAACGAGTCCGGAACCGAGGTCGACGAGCAGGCGATCCTCGACATCGCCCGCTACGCGCTCACCCGGATGCGCATCCACCCGCTCTCCGAGCTGTCGGTGATCGTGGTGGACGCCGACGCCATGGAGCAGCTGCACATCCAGTGGATGGACCTGCCGGGCCCGACCGATGTCATGTCCTTCCCGATGGACGAGCTGCGTCCGCCGGTGAAGGACGAGGAGGAGCCCCCGCAGGGGCTGCTCGGCGACATCGTGCTGTGCCCGGAGGTCGCCGCCAAGCAGGGCGCCGAGGCGGAGACGCAGCACTCCATGGACGAGGAGCTCCAGCTGCTCACCGTCCACGGTGTGCTGCACCTGCTCGGATACGACCACGAGGAGCCGGACGAGAAGGCCGAGATGTTCGGCCTCCAGGCGGCCATCGTGGACGGCTGGCGCGGGGAGAAGGGCCTGACCGGCCCGTCGCCCGCGCCGACCGTGTCATGAGCCTCCCCCTCGTCGCCGGCGCCGTCGCCCTGGTCGTCGTCGCCTGGCTCGCGGCGTGCGCGGAGGCGGGCCTCGCCCGGGTCTCCAGCTTCCGCGCCGAGGAGGCGGTCCGCACCGGCCGGCGCGGCAGCGCCAAGCTGGCCAAGGTGGCCGCCGACCCGACGCGCTACCTGAACGTGGCGCTGCTGGTCCGCGTCGCCTGCGAGATGGCCGCCGCCGCGCTGGTCACGTACGCCTGCCTGAAGCAGTTCGCGGGCCGCACCGGCGAGGCGCTGATCGTCGCCATCGCGGTGATGGTGCTGGTGTCGTACGTGGCGGTGGGGGTCTCTCCGCGCACCATCGGGCGCCAGCACCCGCTGAACACCGCGACCGCCGCGGCGTACGTCCTCGTGCCGCTGGCCAGGATCATGGGCCCGATCCCGCCGCTGCTGATCCTCATCGGCAACGCGCTCACCCCCGGCAAGGGCTTCCGGCGTGGCCCCTTCGCCTCCGAGGCGGAGCTGCGCGCGCTGGTCGACCTGGCGGAGAAGGAGTCGCTGATCGAGGCCGAGGAGCGCCGGATGGTGCACTCGGTGTTCGAGCTGGGCGACACGCTGGTCCGCGAGGTGATGGTGCCGCGCACCGACCTGGTGGTCATCGAGCGCTTCAAGACCATCCGCCAGGCCCTGACCCTCGCGCTGCGCTCCGGCTTCTCCCGCATTCCGGTGACCGGGGACGGCGAGGACGACATCGTCGGCATCGTGTACCTGAAGGACCTGGTGCGGCGCACGCACATCAGCCGGGAGGCGGAGAGCGAGCTGGTCTCCACCGCGATGCGGCCCGCCTTCTTCGTGCCGGACACCAAGAACGCCGGCGACCTGCTGCGCGAGATGCAGAAGCACCGCAACCACGTCGCCGTCGTCATCGACGAGTACGGCGGCACGGCCGGCATCGTCACCATCGAGGACATCCTGGAGGAGATCGTCGGCGAGATCACCGACGAGTACGACCGGGAGCTGCCGCCGGTGGAGGAGCTGGGCGAGGACCGCTTCCGGGTCACGGCCCGCCTCGGCATCGGCGACCTGGGCGAGCTGTACGGCCTGGAGGAGTTCGACGACGAGGACGTGGAGACCGTCGGCGGTCTGCTGGCCAAGGCGCTGGGCCGGGTGCCGATCGCGGGCGCGGCCTCGGTGGTGGAGCTGCCCGACGGCCGCGAGCTGCGGCTGACGGCGGAGGCCGCGGCGGGGCGCCGGAACAAGATCGTGACGGTGCTCGCGGAGCCGGTGGCCGCGGCGGCGGTGGAGGAGGAGGAGGAGCGGTCGGCGTGACGCCGTACGAGGGGCCGACGGCCCGGCTGCGGGTGCACAACAGCGGCGTGTGGCCGCTGGCCCTCTGGCTGGAGCCCTACGGCAGCGACCACTGGCTCCGGCCCGGCGAGGTCTTCGTCGTCCACACCTGGGGGTACCCGGACCCGTACGAGCCGTTCGAGGTGGAGTACCGGGAGGACGCCGTGACGGTGAACGTGGGCGGCCACGGGTATGTGGCCGACCTGTCCGGTACGGAGATCGAGTGCGGCCACGGCCGCCCGGCGGAGGGGAGCTGGGCGTGACACCCCAGGAGCTGCGCGCGCTCTGCCTGTCCTTCAACGCGGTCGTGGAGGACTTCCCCTTCAACCCGGAGACCTCCGTCTTCAAGGTGCTGGGCAAGATGTTCGCCCTCTCCGCGCTGGACGCCCGGCCGCTCACGGTCAACCTCAAGTGCGACCCGGACGACGCGATCCGGCTGCGCGCCGGCCACCCGGGGCTGGTCGTGCCGGGCTGGCACATGAGCAAGCGGCACTGGAACACGGTGACCGCCGACGCGGGACTCCCGGACCGGCTGGTGCGGGAGCTGGTGGAGGACTCGTACGACCTGGTCGTGGCGGGCCTGCCGCGCACCGAGCGGCTGCGCCTCGACCGTCCCTGACCCCGCCCCGCGCCCTGGGGAAGTTGTCCGATCAGGGCCCCGCACCCGGTGCGGCAGCGGTAGCTTGACGCCGGGGGGCAGGCACATGGTGAGGAAGGACCGGGACGACGGGGCACGACGGCACGACGTGTTCCTCTCCTACAGCCAGCGCGACGACAGCGAGTTGGCAGCCGTGTTCCAGCGGTGTCTGGAGAACATCCAGCGGCCCTGGTACCGGCCTCGTGAGTTACGGGTGTTCCGGGACACGACGAACCTGCCGGCCGGCCACGACCTGTGGCAGGTCATCGAGCGGGAGCTCGAACGGTCGGACTGGCTCGTCGTCCTGGCCTCGCCGGCGGCCCGCGACTCCTGGTGGGTGCGCGAGGAGATCAAGTGGTGGATCGCGCGGGGCCGCGCCCAGTCGCTGCTCATCGTGCACACCCGCGGCCGGCTGGCCTGGGACCGCGAGCGCGGGTGCTGGGACCGGGCGACGGACGCCCTCCCGATCGACCTGCTGCCGGCCGCCGGGGCCGGGCGCCCGAGTCCTCCCCGGTGGGGGGATCTGACCTGGCTCACCCAGCGACTGGCCGAGGGCGAGAAGGTCCGGCACAACGACCCCCGGCTGCTCCTCGACGTCGCCGAGGTGGCGGCACCCGTGCGGGGAGTGTCGAAGGTCCAGCTGATCGGCGCTCACCAGCGGGTGCGCCGCCTGCGCAACAGGACGGTGGGGGCGGCGGTCTCGGTGCTGGCCGTCCTGCTGGTCGTGGCGGTGGTGCTGGCCGTCGTCGCGGAACAGCGGCGGGACGTCGCGACCGAGCGGCAGCTGACGGCGACCTCGCGCCAACTGGTCGCGGAGGCGGCGTCGATCCGGGACACCCAACCCGACCTGGCCCGGCAGCTCCTCGTGGAGGCGTACCGGCTGGCGCCCACCGCCCAGGTGGTCGGCGCGCTCATCGACAGCCCCGCCGTCCCCCGCGTCATTCACACCGACAGGTCGCCGAGCGGGGTGGCGGGCAGTCCGGACGGCAGGATCGTCGCGTGCGCCGCGGGCGAGGCGGCGACCCTGTACGACACCGCCACCGGGCGGACCGTGGCCACCCTGCGAGGCAGCGGCAGCCGCGTCACCTCCGTCGCGTTCCGCGCGGACGGTGAGCTCCTGGCGGTGGGGCAGGCCGACGGCCGGATCGAGCTGTGGCGGGTCCGGTCGGCGGCGGCGCCGGAACGCCTCGGCACGGTGACGCCGGTCGCCGGTCATGTCGACAGGCTCGTCTTCGCGGGCACCCGACCGCTGCTGGTGGCGACCGGTGGCGGAGCACAGCTCAGCGTCGTCGACTTCCGTGACGCCCGGCACCCCCGCACCCAGGCCGTCCTCACACCGTTCGACCTGGCCGGGATCGACCGGGGCCTGGCCGCGAGCCCGGACGGCCGCACCGTCGCCGCCTCGTCGGAGACGGGGAAGGTCCGCCTCCTGCGGCTGACGGACGCCGGAGGTCTCGACCCGCTGAAGACGCTGGCCAGTCCCTCGACCGCGCTGGCCTTCAGCCCCGGCGGGCAGCTCCTGGCCGCCGGCGGCGGGGACGACACCACCCGGCTGTGGGACGTGGCGGATCCGGGGGAGCCCGAACTGCGGTCGGTCCTCAACGGCCAGTCGCTCGGCATCGAAGCGGTGGCGTTCACCGACGAAGGGACGACCCTGGCCACCGGCGCGGGGGACGGCACCATCCACCTGTGGGACGTCTCCGACCCGGTCCGGCCCACGCAGGGCTCTCGGCTGACCGGTCACACCTCGTTCATCTACGGCCTGGACTTCACGCCGGACGGCCGCACGCTCGTCTCCGCCTCCGCCGACGGCGCCAACCGGTCGTCCGACGGCAGCGACGACCGCAACGGCTCGGTGCGGCTGTGGAGCGTCTCGGGGGCGGTCAGGACCTCGTCCGGTACGTCGTTGCCGCTGGGCCGTCTCTCGCCCCAGCCGTTCGATCCGCGGGGCAGGCTGCTGGCGGGCGGCAGCCCGGCGTCCGTGTGGCGGCTGGACGGAGCCGAGCCGCGTCGCGTCGCCACGCTCCCCACGTTCAACCAGGGCGGCCAGTACATGTCCTTCAGCCCGGACGGCCGGCTCCTCGCCACCGGCGTCCCCGTCCGGCTGTGGGACATGGCCGACCCGTCCGCGCCGCGTGAGGTGCAGGGCTCCGCCGCCCTGACCGACGGCTCGCAGCCGGTGCTGTTCGGGGCGGACGGCGCGCTCGCGGTCGGTGCGGGCGACGCGGACGAGGGCCCCGGGCTGTGGGACGTGCGGCGCCGTCCGCCGGTGCCGGTCGCCCGGCTGAAGGCTTCGCCGGACGGGCCACGGGTCTTCGCCGGCGACCGGGACCTGCTGGTCACGGCCCGCGAGGGCGAGCGGGACGTGCAGCTGTGGGACACGTCCGAACCGGCGTCCCCCGCGGCCGGGGCGACGCTGCGGCCGGGCACGGACTCTCGTCGGGTGACCTCCCTGGCCACGAGCCCCGACGGCCGGGTGCTGCTCGTCGGCGACTCGTACGGGACGATCACGACCTGGGACATCGACGACCCGCGCCACCCGCGCCGGCTCGGCCGGGCCGAGCGGCACAACGGGAGCGTCACCGCCCTGGCGGTCCACGCCGACGGGGATCTCGCGGCGAGCGCGGACGACAAGGGCTCGGTACGGCTGTGGGACCTGTCCGAACCGGCCGACCCCCGGGAGACGGCGGTCCTGCTGGAGACGCCCCTCGACCGGGCTCCCTCCGGTCTCGCCTTCAGCCCCGACGGGAACAGCCTCGCGGTCACCGCCGGGCCGACGACCCAGCTCTGGGACGTGCGGATCGAGGACGTCCTCGGGCGGCTGTGCCGTGACTCGGTGGCCATCACCCGCGACCAGTGGTCCCAGTACCTGCCCGACCGCGCCTACGATCCGCCGTGCGCACCACCGGGCGGCCCGGCGGACGCGGGGAGGACGCCGTGACCCGGGCCGGCCGGCGCCGGGTGGCGCCCGCCTGCCTGCTGGCCCTGGCGTGCGCGGCCCTGGGCACGGCGTGCTCGTCGCCCGGTCCCGGGCCCCGCGTCACCCCGGCGCCCGCTCCGTCGTTCTCCGATCTGCCGAGCACCCGCCCCACCCGCGGCGAGCGCCCCGACCTCGGGCCCGCGCCGGCCGATCTGCACGATGCCGACTGGGACCACGCCCGCGTCCCCGGCGACTTCTGCCACATCGCCGGGTCCGTCGAGCTCGACGCCGACTCGTACGACGTCACGGGCGAGTCCAGCCTCTGGGGCACCGTGCACGTCAACCGGACCCCGCAGGAGGTGGTGTACGGCGACGTGACCGGTGACGGGCGTGACGAGGCGGCGCTGCGGGTGGGCTGCGACAACGGGGGCGGCACCGCGGCCGGCGACATCGCCTTCGGCGCCGTGGTCCTCACCTCCGACCGGGGGCGGCTGCGCGCCCTCGGCACCGTCACGCCCCAGTACGAGCCGGACAGCGGCACGCACGCGGCGCTGATCGGCGACCTGACGCTCGCCCGGGAGAAGGTGACGGCCGAGGAGGACTGGTACCGGACGAGCGATGCCACCTGCTGCCCCACCGGCGTCGCCGTCACCGTCTGGTCCCTCTCGGCCGGCGGCACGCTCACCGCCGGCCCGCCGCGCGTCACCTCCTGACCGGGGCGTTCCGAACGCGGGGACACCCCGGGACCGCGGTCCCGGGGTGCCATGGGTGACGCTCCCTAGGCCACGGCGCGGGCCGCCGTCCGGCGCGTCCGCAGGCCGGTGGCGACCAGGGCCGCCGTCGCCAGGACGATCGCCGCGTCCAGGGCGAGGACCGTGTGGACGCCGGTCAGCAGGTCCGTGGAGGTGGTGGCGAGGACGCCGAGCAGGGGGATGCCGACGGTGATGCCGACCTGCTGGGTGGAGGTGACCAGGCCGGTGGCCAGGCCCTGCTCCTCGTCGGGGACGCCGGAGGTGACGGTCAGGCCGTAGGAGACGATGGCGCCCAGGTGGCACATGCTGGCCAGCGAGACGGCGGCGGTGGCGAGCCAGACCGACCAGCCGCTCTCGCCGATGCCCAGCAGGGCGGCGATGAACACGCCCTGTCCGGCGAGCGAGGCGACCAGGACGCGGCGGGCGCCGAAGCGGCCGACGACCCGCGGGGTGAGGGCGCCGCCGACCACCGAGAGCACGCCCTGCACGCCGAAGACCAGGCCGGTGCGGAAGGCGGACAGGTGCAGGGTCTCCTGGAGGTAGAGGGTCAGCACGAAGATCACCGTCGACATCATCGAGAAGGTGACCAGGCCGCCCAGGTTGCCCCAGGCCACCGTGGAGCGGCGCAGCATGGGCAGGGAGACCAGCGGCTGGGCGGTGCGGGACTCCACGGCGACGAAGGCGGTCAGGAGCAGCACGCCCGCGGCCAGGGTGAGAAGGACGTCGGCGCGGCCGAAGCCGTGCGCGGCGGCGGTGGACAGGGCGTAGATGAGGGAGAGCAGGCCGCCGGTGACGGTGACCGCGCCGCGGACGTCCAGCCGGGGGCGGTCCGGGGTGCGGGACTCGGGGAGCAGGGCGGGGGCGAGCGGCAGCACGATCAGGGCGAAGACGGTGAGCAGGCCCATGGTCGAGCGCCAGCCGAGCGCGTCGGTGAGGACGCCGCCGGCGATCATGCCGACGGTGAAGCCGAGGGAGAGCACCGAGCCGGAGACGCCGAGCGCGCGGTCGCGGGCCGGGCCCTCGGGGAAGGTCGTCGTCAGCAGGGACATGCCGGTCGGCACGATGGCCGCGGCGCCGAGGCCCTGGAGGGCGCGGCCGGCCAGGAAGGAGGCCGGGTCCCAGGCGAAGGTGGCCAGCAGCGAGGCGGCGCCGAAGAGGGCGAGGCCGGCCAGGAAGAGCTTGCGGCGGCCGTAGAGGTCGCCGACGCGGCCGAAGAGGAGCAGGAAGCCGCCCGAGGGCAGGGCGAAGGCGGTGACCGCCCATTGCAGGGCGGAGGTGCTCATGCCGAGGTCGGTGCCGAGGACGGGCAGGGCGACGTTGAGGACGGAGAAGTCCAGCGCGACCATGAACTGGGCCGCGCACAGCACGAAGAGGACCAGCCGGTCGCGGGTGGTGAGCGGGGCCGCGGCCGGTCCCGTGACCGGGGTCCGCGCGGCGGGGTGTGAGGTGTCGATCGCCATGGACAAGAGCGTGCGGCCCCGGGAACAGCTCTGGGGAGCGGGAGGTTGTCCTGGTGGTGGCACCACCAGGCAGGCATCATGGGGCCGTTCAGGGAGCGGTGGCCGGGGCGTGTGACGAGGCGGCTGCCGGGATACGACGAGGGGGGACCCACCGTGCCGGACGTGGTCGAACGCACCGGGAGGCAGGCGCAACGCCGCAGCGAGCTGCGGGAGTTCCTGATGAACCGGCGGGCGCGGGTCTCCCCCGGCGAGGCGGGCCTGCCGGACGGCGGGGCGCGGCGCCGGACGCCGGGGCTGCGGCGCGAGGAGGTCGCGGTGCTCGCGGGCGTCGGCGCCTCCTGGTACCAGTGGCTCGAGCAGGGGCGGGACATCTCCGTCTCGCCGCAGGTCCTGGACTCGGTGGCGCGGGTGCTGCGGCTCAGCCACACCGAGCGCCGCCATCTGTACGTGCTGGCCGGGCTGAACCCGCCGGTGCCCGAGGCGGAGCCCGAGCCGCGGGACATGTGCGAGGGGCTGCACCGGCTGATCGACACCTGGATGCCGTATCCGGCGCACATCATGGACCGCTACTACAACTGCGTGGCCTTCAACGAGGCGGCGGCGGCGGTGCTCGGCATCAGCCGGGACAACAGCTGGAACTGCCTGGTCGACTTCTTCACCGACCCGCTGTACCGGGCCCGTTCGCAGAGCTGGGAGCGCAACGCCCGTACGGTGGTGGCCCAGTTCCGGGCGGCCTGCGCGGCCGACCCCGGTGACGAGGGTTACCAGGCGGTCCTCGCGCAGGTGCGGGAGGCGAGCGAGGAGTTCGTACGGCTCTGGGCCGAGCGGGACATCGAGGACGCGGGGCAGATCCGCAAGGAGCTGCAACACCCGCTGGTCGGGCTGCTGTGCGTGGAGTCGACGGCGCTGAAGGTGCCGGCCCGCCCCGACCTGACGATCGTGCTGCACACGCCGCTCGACGAGGCGAACACGGCGGCCAAACTGGAGTGGCTGGCGTCCCCGGAGGGGCGGCGCGGGGCGATGTACCCGGTGGCCGGCTGAGCGTCCCGGCGGACTTTCGTATGCTCGGCCCATGACCGACACCTCCGCCCTCGACCCCGAGGACCGCAAGCTCGTCACCCTGGCCCGCTCGGCCCGCGCCCGCAACGGCGTCCCGGAGGGCGCGGCCGTCCGCGACGAGACGGGCCGCACGTACGTCGCCGGCACGGTGGCCCTGCCCTCGCTCGCGCTCAGCGCCCTGCGCACGGCGGTGGCGATGGCGGTGGCGTCCGGCGCGACGTCCCTGGAGGCGGCGGCGGTGGTGAGCGGGGCGGAGTCGGCGCCGGCCGAGGACCTCTCGGCGGTCGCGGACCTGGGCGGCGCGGGCACGCCGGTGCTGCTCGCCTCGCCGGACGGCACGGTCCGTGCCACGGTGGACGCGGGCTGACGTCCCCCCGGCGGCCCGTCGTGGAAGGAGCCGCCCCGATGACCCGCCTCCCCCGCTTCGGCACGGCCCTGACGGCCGCCACCGTCGCCTGCCTCGCGCTGACCGGGCTCGCCCCCGCGCGGGCCGTCGCCCCGCAGTCGGCGACGATCACCGCCGACTGCGACCGCTTCGGCCGGGTCGCGGGCACGCTCACCGCGACGCAGTCCGGCACCTCGGCGACGCTCACGCTGCGCGCCCCCGGGATCAAGGCGCCGATCGGGCTGGCCCGGGACTCGGTCGCCTCCACGCTCACGCTGACACGGGCCGGCGGCGGCACGGTCGCCTTCACCGGCCGGCGCAACGCCGCCGCGGCGCGGGGCGCGGCGGTGACGATCGGGCCGCTGACCGGCCGGGTGGCCCGGGGCGACCGCCTGGAGGCGTACGGCGGGTCGCTGCGGATGACGCTGTTCGGGATCACCCTGACCTGCCGGGCGGCGGGCCGGCAGGCGCCGGGGCCGTTCGTCTTCGCGTAGAACGGGTCCGCTTCGCGGCGAACGCCTCCGCGGCAGGGGGCGTCTCTGCGACCTCCGGGGATCAGGGACAATGGGCGCCATGAGCGTGCGCACCCAGTCATCCGAAGACCCGGCCGAGGCCGTCCACCGGGCCGGCTTCGCCTGCTTCGTGGGCCGTCCCAACGCGGGCAAGTCCACCCTCACGAACGCTCTGGTCGGGCAGAAGGTGGCGATCACCTCCAACCGCCCGCAGACCACCCGGCACACCGTGCGGGGCATCGTGCACCGCCCCGAGGCCCAGCTGATCCTGGTGGACACCCCGGGGCTGCACAAGCCGCGCACGCTGCTCGGCGAGCGGCTGAACGACGTGGTGCGCACCACATGGGCCGAGGTCGACGTGATCGGCTTCTGCCTGCCGGCCAACGAGAAGCTGGGCCCCGGCGACCGCTTCATCGCCAAGGAGCTGGCCGGGATCAAGAAGACCCCGAAGGTGGCCATCGTCACCAAGACGGACCTGGTCGACGGCAAGACGCTCGCCGAGCAGCTGATCGCGATCGACCGGCTCGGCGAGGAGCTGGGCATCACCTGGGCGGAGATCGTCCCGGTGTCGGCCACCGCGAACAAGCAGGTCGACCTGCTCGCCGACCTGCTCGCCCCGCTGCTCCCGGAGGGCCCCGCCCTCTACCCGGAGGGCGACCTGACCGACGAGCCCGAGCAGGTGATGATCGCGGAGCTGATCCGCGAGGCCGCCCTGGAGGGCGTCCGGGACGAGCTGCCGCACTCCATCGCGGTGGTGGTGGAGGAGATGCTCCCGCGCGAGGACCGCCCGGCGGACAAGCCGCTCCTCGACATCCACGCCAACGTCTTCATCGAGCGCCCCAGCCAGAAGGGGATCATCATCGGCCCCAAGGGCAAGCGCCTGAAGGACGTCGGCATCAAGTCCCGCAAGCAGATCGAGGCGCTGCTGGGGACCCCGGTCTTCCTCGACCTGCATGTGAAGGTCGCGAAGGACTGGCAGCGCGACCCCAAGCAGCTGCGGCGACTGGGGTTCTGAGCCTCCGAGGGGCCGCGGGCCTCACGCCGGGCGGCGGAAGCCGATGGTGGGGACCGCGCGTCTGAGGGGCCAGGGGCGGGCCGGTTCGTCGGGGACCAGGGCGGCCAGGAAGGCGTAGCGGCGCAGGGCGAGGGGGTCCTGGTCGGTCAGGGAGCGGACCTTGCGCCACCAGGTGGCGATCTCCGACCAGCCCGGCGCCGACAGCGAGCCGCCGAACTCCTGCACGGAGAGGGCGGCGGTCAGCCCGGCGAAGGCGAGGCGGTCGGCGAGCGGCCAGCCGGCCAGCGTGCCGGTGACGAAGCCGGCCACGAACACGTCCCCGGCGCCGGTCGGGTCCAGGGCCTCCACCGCGATGGCCGGCACCTCGGCGCTCTCCCCCGTGCGCCGGTCCACCGCGTACGCGCCCTCCGCGCCGAGGGTGACCACGGCGAGCGGCACGTGCGCGGTCAGGGCGTGCGCGGCGGCGCGCGGGCAGTCGGCGCCGGTGTAGCGCATCGCCTCCTCGGCGTTGGGCAGGAACGCCTCGCAGTGCGCGAGGTCGGTCAGCCCGGCCAGGTCCCAGGCGCCGGTGTCGTCCCAGCCGACGTCGGCGAAGACGCGGGTGCCCTCGGCGGCGGCCTGGGCGATCCAGGGGGCGGGGGCGCCGGGCGTGAGGGAGGCGACGGCCGCGCGGGCGCGGGGCGGGCAGTCGGGGGCCGGTTCCTCGGGGGGCGGCTCGTGGCCGTGGGAGACCATCGTGCGCTCCCCCTCGTACGCCATGGAGACGGTGACCGGCGAGTGCCAGCCGGGGACGGTGCGCGAGGGGGTGAGGTCGATGCCCTCGCCGTGGGCGAGCGCGTCCCAGCAGTAGTCGCCGTAGTGGTCGTCGCCGAAGGCGGCGGCCAGCGAGGTGCGCAGGCCGAGCCGGGCGAGGGCGGTCGCCATGTTGGCGACGCCGCCGGGGCTGGAGCCCATGCCCCGGGCCCAGGACTCGGTGCCGCGCACCGGGGCGGAGTCGAGGCCGGTGAAGACGACGTCGAGGAAGACCGTGCCGGTCAGGTACACGTCCCAGGGCGGGTCGCCGGGGGCGCGCCGGGCGGCGAGGGGGTCGACGTGCGGGTGGCGGCCGTCGCGGTGCGCGCCCTCGCCCTGGCTGTGGCGGTGCGTGCGCTCGTCCTCGGTGTGGCGGTGCGTGCGCTCGTCGGCGGGCAAGGACGACATGGTGCGCTCCCTGGCGTGGTGCGGTTCCCGCCAGTGTGCCAAATCGCGCCGGTGATCCGGCGGCATATGCTCCCGGGGGCCCTCACCAGCGCGGCACGGCCGGCGTCACCCACCCCGGGTCCGCCACCCGCATCGCCGCCGCGTCGTCGCGGTCCCGCAGCGCGCCGTCGTCCGCCAGCCACCGCCGGTGCAGGAACGCGAGCCGCTCCCGGTCGAGTTCGACGCCGAGCCCGGGCGCGTCGGACACGGCCACCGCGCCGCCCTGGAAGGCGAGCCGTTCGGTGAGGACGTCCTCGGACTGCCAGGGGTAGTGCGTGTCGCAGGCGTGGCGCAGGTCGGGGACGGTCGCGGCGACGTGGGTCATCGCGGCGAGGCTGATGCCCAGGTGGGTGTTGGAGTGCATCGACACCCCGACCCCGAAGGCCCGGCAGACGGCGGCCAGTTGCCGGGTGGCGTGCAGCCCGCCCCAGTAGTGGTGGTCGGAGAGGACGATCTGCACGGCGCCGGTGCGGAACGCCTCGGGGATCTCCTCGAACGTCGTCACGCACATGTTGGTCGCCAGCGGCACCCCGGCCCGCGCCGCGACCTCGGCCATCGCCGGGGTGCCGAGCGCGGGGTCCTCCAGGTACTCCAGGACGCCGGCCAGCTCGGCGGCGACCTTCAGCGAGGTCGGCACCGACCAGGCGCCGTTGGGGTCGAGGCGCAGCGGGCGGCCGGGGAACGCCTCGGCGAGGGCGCGGACGGCGGCGACCTCCTGCTCGGGCGGGAAGACGCCGCCCTTGAGCTTGAACGACGTGAAACCGTACCGCTCGGCGAACCGCCGGGCCTGCGCGACCACCCCGGCCGGGTCGAGCGCGGCACCCCAGTCGTCCGGCTCGGCGGGGACGCCGGCGGGGTGGGCGGCCCACTTGTAGAACAGGTACGCGCTGTACTCGACCGCGTCGCGCACCTTGCCGCCGAGCAGCGCGTGCACGGGCAGGCCGAGCGCCTTGCCGAGGGCGTCGAGGCAGGCGACCTCGAAGCCGGAGACGACGGACGCGCGCAGCTTGCCGGCGCTCAGCGCACCGCGCAGCCCGCCGACGTCGACGCGCCCGCTGACCCGGGAGGCGTCCACGGCCACCGCGTCGGCGACGGCGGTCAGGCCGTTCACGTCACTGACCTGACGCCCCACCAGACGGGCGGCGAGGGGGCGGGCCGGTTCCAGATACCTGGTGTCCCCGTAGGTCTCGCCGACGCCGGTGGTGCCGTCGGCGGTGACGACCTCGATGATCAGGCGCGGGGTGTAGGGCTGGTGCACGCCCTGGGTGTTGAGCAGCGGCGGGTCGGCGACCAGGACCGGGGTCAGCCGTACGTCCGTGATCGTCAGGTCGCGCGCCGCGCCGCTCATGGCTGTCATCTCCGTACATAGCCGTCGTTCACGTATGAGTACAAACGCAGCTGCCTACCCGGCCAGGCATACTCCAAACGCATATGTGACGCGGAACACGCACCCCACCCGCGCGTGACCCTCCCCACGCTTGATACAAATTGCCCGCGCGATCCTGTCCGTCGACGGTCGTCGCCCCTCCCCCCACTTTCCTGACTCCTCATGAGTCCCTTTCGCATGCCCTGGGACCGCCCGTGCTCGCCCCCCGCCCCACCACTCCCTGGCCCCTCGTCGCCCTTTTCACGGCCGGGTATCTGCCGCCGTACCTGCTGCCGACCACCGTCGGCCGGCTCGGCACCGGCCTCTCCCTCACCGCCACCCAGGCGGGCGCCGTCGGCAGCGCGCTGCTGCTGAGTTCGGCGACCGCGGGCTTCCTGCTGGCCGCCCGGGTGGAGCGGGCCGGCGCCCGCTCCCTGGCCCGGCTCGGCCTCACCCTGGCCGTGCTCGGCTACGGCACCGCCGCGCTGACCTCCACCGTGTGGGCCGTCGTCGCCGGCGCGGTGCTCGGCGGCCTCGGCTCGGGCACGGCCTGCACGGTCGCCGCCACCCGGATCGCCGCCGAGCGCGACCCGCACCGGGCCTCCACGGCGGGGCTGCTGAGCGTGTCGGCGCTGGCCGGCGCGGTGTACCTGACGGTCCCGCACCTCGGTCCCGGGCACGGCCTGCCGTTGGCGGCCATCGCCCTCACCGCGCTCGCGGTGTGGCCGCTGACCGGCCGGCTGCCCGGCGCGGACGCCGGCGCCGCGCCCCGGCACGGGGAGGTGAACGCCCCGCTCCCCCATCGCCGTTCGGGCGTCGTACTGGCCGCCTCGGTGGCCTGCTGGTCCCTCGCGCAGAACTCCCTGTGGGGCGTCAGCGGCCGGATCGGGCTGACCCAGGCGCACCTCGGCGACGCGGCCCTCGGCGCGGTCTTCGCCGTCGCGCTGGGCGCGGGGCTGGTGGGCGTCCTCGGCGCCGGCGCGCTCGGGGCGCGGCTCGGGCGGGCGGTGCCGGTGGGTGCCGGGACGGTGCTCATCGCCGGGTGCATAGCGGTCAGCGCGTCGGCGACGACGCCGGCCGGGTTCGCGGGCGGGGAGATCGCCTGGAACACGGTGTACCCGGTGGTGCTGTCCTACCTGATCGGCCTCGCCGCCTCGCTCGACCCGCGGGGTCGGTGGGCGGTGCTGGTCGGCTCGGCGTCCGCACTGGGCACGGCGGCGGGGCCGCTGGCGGGGAGTGTGCTGGCGGCGCGAGTCGGCTTCGCCGGGATGGGGGTGCTGCTGGGGGTCGGGCTGCTGGTGGTCGCGGTGCCGATGACCGCGGTCGCGGTGCACGCGGGTGGGCGGGCGCTGCTGCCGGGTGCGGTGCGGCGCCGCGGGGGTACGCCGGCGGCCCTGGTTGCCGCGGCCACGGGCGCGCCCAGCGGCGCAGTGCCGGAGGTCGGCGCGCCGGAGCAGCCGGTGGTGGAGATCGAGGTGGAGGCCGCGGCGGTGCAGGTTCAGGGCGCGTACGGTACGGCCGGGCCGGCTCAGGCGACGGCCAACGCGGGCTAGAGGGGCGTTGCGGGGGGGGGCGTCGCGCAGCTCGGCGCGCCGAGGTGCCGCTGCGCCCACCCGTGCCGCCCCAGCGGCACGACTGCCCGCAGCTACGCGGGCGGGGTGGGCGGGTGCGGCGCGACTGCCCGCAGCTGGGAGCGGGCGGGAGTGCATGCCCCAGGGGCGCGGGGAACTGCGCGACCGGCCACGACGCTCCCGCAGCCGACGAACCGGCCGCAGCCGTTCAGAAGGTGTACGCCTCCACCTCGGCCAGGTACCTCGCCCGGAGGGCCTCGTCGTCGTCCAGGAACGCCGCGTGGAACGAGTTGCGGGCCAGCTCGCGCAGCCGGTCGTCGCCCAGGCCCAGTGCCTCACGCACCGCGTCGAAGTTGTCGCCCGCATAGCCCCCGAAGTACGCCGGGTCGTCGGAATTCACCGTGCACAACAGCCCCGCGTCCAGCATGGCCGGCAGCGGATGGTCGCCGAGGGACTCGACCGTGCGCAACCGGACGTTGGACAGCGGGCATAGGGTCAGCGGAACCCGGTCCCGGACCAGCCGCGCCACCAGCTCCGGGTCCTCCACGCACCGCAGCCCGTGGTCGATCCGCTCGACGCCGAGGACGTCCAGCGCCTCCGCGATGTACGCCGGCGGCCCCTCCTCCCCCGCGTGCGCGACGCGCCGCAGGCCGAGCGCGGCGGCGGCCTCGTAGACCTCGCGGAACTTGGCCGGCGGGTGCCCGACCTCGGCGGAGTCCAGGCCGACCCCGGTGATGCGGTCCAGGTAGGGGCGGGCGGCGTCCAGGGTCTCCAGCGCGGAGGCGGCCGACTCGTCGCGCAGGAAGCACATGATCAGGCGGGTCGTCACCCCGTGCCGCGTCTCGCTCGCGCCGAGCGCCCGCCACAGGCCCTCGACCACCGTGCCCATGCCCACGCCCCGGGCGAGGTGCGCCTGCGGGTCGAAGAAGATCTCCGCGTGCCGCACGCCCTGCGCGGCGGCGCGGGCCAGGTAGGCGTCGGCGAGGTCGGCGAAGTCCTGCTCGGTGCGCAGGACGGCCATCAGCTCGTAGTACAGGTCGAGGAAGGACTGGAGGTCGGCGAAGCGGTACGCCTCGCGGAGGGCGTCCGTGTCCGCCCAGGGCAGGCCGATCCCGTTCCGGGCGGCCAGCGCGAACGCCAGCTCCGGTTCCAGGGTGCCTTCGATGTGCAGGTGCAGCTCGGCTTTGGGGAGGGGCATCAGAGCATGGTACGGCCGTGTCACCGACGTTTCGGAACCGGGACGCGCATGAGGTCGCGGGCCACGGTCAGCTCGCCGGCGTAACCGGCCGCGCGGGCCTGGCGCTCGAACTCCTCGGGCTCCGAGTAGCGCTGGCTGAAGTGGGTGAGGACCAGGTGCCGTACGCCCGCGTCGCGGGCCACCCGCGCGGCCTGGCCGGCGGTCAGGTGGCCGTGGTCCGTGGCGAGGGACTCGTCCTCGTCCAGGAAGGTCGACTCGATGACCAGCAGGTCGCAGCCCTCGGCGAGCGCGTGGACGCCGTCGCAGAGCCGGGTGTCCATGACGAACGCGAACCGCTGGCCCCGGCGCACCTCGCTGACCTCGTCCAGCGTCACGCCGTCCAGGACGCCCTCGCGCTGGAGGCGGCCCACGTCCGGGCCCGCGATGCCGTGCGCGGCGAGGCGGTCGGGCAGCATGCGGCGGCCGTCGGGCTCGGTGAGCCGGTAGCCGTAGGACTCCACCGGGTGGGAGAGGCGGCGGGCGTCCAGGGTGTAGGCGGGGGTGGTGGCCAGCGGGCCGTCGGCGTCGACCGGCGCCTCGGTGAGGGCGACCGTCTCGCGGTAGGCGGTGGCGTAGCGCAGGCGGTCGAAGAAGCGCTGGCCCGAGCGCGGGTAGTGCGCGGTGACCGGGTGCGGGACCCGGTCGAGGTTGATGCGCTGGATGACGCCGGCCAGGCCGAGGGAGTGGTCGCCGTGGAAGTGGGTGACGCAGAGGCGGTTCAGGTCGTGGGCGGCGACCCCGGCGCGCAGCATCTGGCGCTGCGTGCCCTCGCCGGGGTCGAACAGGATGCCCTCGCCGTCCCAGCGCAGCAGATAGCCGTTGTGGTTGCGGTGCCGGGTCGGGACCTGGCTGGCGGTGCCGAGGACCACCAGTTCACGTGCGGACATCCGGAGCCGCTCAGCCGGGGGGCCACTGGAGGCCGCGGCCTCCGATGACGTGCGCGTGGGCGTGCCAGACGGTCTGGCCCGCCCCCGCGCCGGTGTTGAAGACGGTGCGGTAGCTGTCCAGCTGCTCCTGCTCGGCGACGGCCGCCGTCTCGCGCAGCACGTCGGCGGTGAGCGCCGGGTCGGCGGCGGCGAGCGCGGCGGCGTCCTTGTGGTGGGCCTTCGGGATCACCAGGACGTGGGTGGGCGCCTGCGGGTTGATGTCCCGGAAGGCGACGGTGGTCTCCGTCTCGCGGACGAGCGTCGCCGGGATCTCGCCCGCGACGATCTTGCAGAACAGGCAGTCGTCCTGCGGCTGTCCCGTGGTGTCCCCGCTCATAGGGGCCTCCTCACGCCGGTGATCTTCTGACCCGCATCGTATCCACCGGGTCGGTCAGGGCGCGGCCGGCGGGTCGGGCAGGGCGGGCGGGGTCTTGGCCGGGGTCTCCTCCAGGGCGGCCAGCGCGAGGCGGATCGCCTCGTCCAGCTGGGGGTCGCGCCCTGCCGCGTGGTCCTGCGGGCGCTGCGGGACCTCCACGTCCGGGTCGACGCCGTGGTTCTCCACGCCCCAGCCGTACCCCTCCAGCCAGAAGGCGTACTTCGGCTGGGTGATCAGCGTGCCGTCGACCAGCCGGTAGCGGCTGTCGATGCCGATGACCCCGCCCCAGGTGCGGGTGCCGACGACCGGGCCGATGCCGAGCGCCTTGATCGCGGCGTTGACGATGTCGCCGTCGGAGCCGGAGAACTCGTTGGCGACGGCGACCACCGGGCCGCGCGGCGCGTCCTGCGGGTAGCTGGTGGGGCGCATGCCGCGCGGCAGGTCCCAGCCGACGATCCGCCGGGCCAGCTTCTCCACCACCAGCTGGGAGGTGTGGCCGCCGCGGTTCTCGCGGACGTCGACGACGAGGCCCTCCCGGGTGACCTCGACGCGCAGGTCCCGGTGGAGCTGGGCCCACCCGGAGCCGACCATGTCGGGCACGTGCAGGTAGCCGAGCCGGCCGCCGGACTTCTCCTGGACGTAGGCGCGGCGGTCGGCGACC
This sequence comes from Streptomyces sp. NPDC048182, assembly GCF_043202555.1. Taxonomy (NCBI): domain Bacteria; kingdom Bacillati; phylum Actinomycetota; class Actinomycetes; order Kitasatosporales; family Streptomycetaceae; genus Streptomyces; species Streptomyces sp. NPDC048182. The sequence continues at coordinate 394,223 of NZ_JBIDAQ010000001.1, forward strand.
CAGGCGTGGTAGCGCAGCGGTTCCTCGTCGGCGAGCGGGACGACGACGGCGTGCCGGACGTCGCCGCCGCCGGCCGGGGAGACGGTCAGCTCGACGGGCTTGCCCGCGGTGCCGACGAGCAGCGGGCCCGGGCCGGTGACCGGGTCGACGGGCTGCCCGGCGACGGCCACTATGGCGTCGCCCGCGCGGATCGCGACGCCGGGTGCGGCGAGCGGGGAGCGGGCGTCGGGGTCGGAGGTCTCCGAGGGCAGTACCCGGGCGACCCGCCAGGTGCCGTCCTCGTCGCGGGTGAGGTCGGCGCCGAGCAGGCCCTGCCGGGTGGCCGCGTGCCGGCCGCCGCGTGGGGTGACGTAGGCGTGCGAGGTGCCCAGCTCGCCGTGCACCTCCCAGAGCAGGTCGACCAGGTCGTCGTGGGTGGCGAGGCGGTCCAGGACCGGGCGGTAGCGGTCGAGTACGGCGTCCCAGTCGACGCCGTTCATGTCGGCGCGCCAGAAGTTGTCCCGCATGATGCGGCCGGTCTCGTCGAACATCTGGCGCCACTCGGCGGCCGGGTCGACGGTCTGCCGGATCCGGCCCAGGTCGACGGTGATGTTGGTGTCGCTGTCCTCGTCGCCGGAGGCCCGCCGGTCGCTGGGCACGACCTTCAGGCGGTGGTCGGTCCAGAGCAGCACCCGCTTGCCGTCGCCGCTGACCTCGAAGTGGTCGGCGTCGCCGGCCAGGTGCTCGGTGCGGTGCTGGGCGAGGTCGTAGCGCTCCAGCTCGGTGTGCGGGTCGGGGTCCTCGGGGTTGGCGCGGGAGGCGCCGAGCACGCCGACGACGGGATGGCGCAGCCACAGCACGCCGTCCTTGGCGGCGCGCAGCGAGGAGTAGCGGGCGGCCTCCACCGGGAAGGGCACGATCCGGTCGGCCAGTCCCTCCAGGTCGACGCGGGTGCCGGGGACGCCCTCGCCGTCGGGGGTCTCCTCGCGGTCCGGCGTCTCGAAGGGGCGGCCGTGGCGCTGCGGGCCGAACGGCGAGGGCGTGGTGGCGGCCAGCGTGATCAGGTAGGGGCGGGCGCCCTCCACGAAGGCCAGGTCGAAGACGTGCTCGTCGTAGACCGGGTCGAAGGAGCGGGTGGAGAGGAAGGCCAGGTGCTTGCCGTCCAGGGTGAAGGCCGGCGAGTAGTCCTTGAAGCGCAGCGGGGTGGCCTCGGTGACCGACAGGTCGGTGGTGTTGGCCAGCTTGAGCTGGCGCAGCGGCTCGGGTCCGGGGTGGGACCAGGCGAGCCAGGCGGAGTCCGGGGAGAAGACCAGCCCTGAGGCGTCGCCGTCGGCGCTGCGGTCCACCTCGCGGACCTCGCCGGTCTCCCGCTCGACCAGCAGCACCCGCCCGTCGTGCGAGGCGACGGCGGCCCGGCCGCCGTCGGGGGCCACGGCCAGGGACAGGACGCGGCCGAGCTGACCGGCGCCCAGGCGGCGCGGGGTGGCGCCCGGGGCGAGGCCGGTGGCGGGCGCGAACTCCAGGGCGTCGTCGCCCTCGGCGTCCGTCACCCACACCACCCACTCCTCGCCGCCGGAGCGGAAGGCGCGCGGCAGCCGGGCCCGTACGCCGGGGCGGGCGGCAAGGGCGCGGGCAGGACCGGAGCGGTGGGTCACCCAGTGCACGCCGCCGCGCACCGAGACGGCGCTGCCGCGCCCGGTGTGGTCGGGCGAGGCGGCGCCGAACCAGCGGGCGGCGTTGAGCGGGGACACCCGGAGGTCGGCGCGCGCACCGCCGAGCCGGATGTCGAGGCGGCGCGGCTCGGCGCCGGCCAGGTCGTCCAGGACCCACAGCTCGCCGGCGCTGGAGTAGACGACCCGCGTGCCGTCGGTCGCGGCGTGCCGGGCGTAGAAGCCGCCGAGCGGGGTGTGCCGGCGCAGGTCGGTGCCGTCGGCGAGGGAGGAGTACAGGGCGCCGGTGCCCTCGTGGTCGGAGAGGAAGGCGATCCGCTCCCCGACCCAGAACGGGTACTCGATGTTGCCGTCGAGGTCCTCGTGCAGCCGGACGAACTCGCCGTCGTCCTCGGCGTCGATCCACAGCTTGCCGGCGGTGCCGCCCCGGTACCGCTTCCACCAGGCGGCCTCGCGGCCCATCGGCGCGGAGAGCAGCACGGTGTGCGGGCCGAACGCCACGTCGCCGACGGGCCCGTACGGCAGGGTGTCGGCGGGGCCGCCGTCCAGCGGGACGGCGCGGGCGAGGCTGCGGCGCAGGCTGGCCTCCCCGTACGTGCTCAGCGAGAGCACCCGCCCGTCCGGGGTCCAGCCGCGCACCTGGGTCTTGGCGCTGCCCCAGTGGGTGAGGCGCCGGGCGGGGCCCCCGTCGACGGGGGCGAGGTGCACCTCGGGGGCGCCGTCGCGGGTGGAGGTCCAGGCGAGGGTGGTGCCGTCGGGCGAGAAGCGGGGGTGGTTCACCGGCACGTTGTCGGCGCTGACCCGCCAGGCCCGGCCGCCGTCGAGCGGGGCGACCCAGACATCGTCCTCGGCGGTGAAGGCGACCAACTCGCCGTGCGGGTGCGGAAAACGGAGGTAGGCAGGCGCCGCGGGGTGTGTCACCCCCTCACCCTAAGCAGGAGCGGGGCCTCGCCGACAGGGGTTTGGATCACTTCCCCGGGGGGCTCGGGGGCGCTCTACTTTCCCTCGACCGGGCGGCAGTGCGGGTCCTCGGGGCACCAGATGGTGCGGGTGACGGTGACCGTGGGGCCGGGACCCTGCCCGCCGCCGCTGCCGCCGGGCGGGGCGCTGGTGGCGTCGCAGTCGCCGAGGCCCGACACCCGCAGCCGCTCCTTGCCGCCCACCTTCGCGACGAGCAGGCCGCGCACGCAGGCGCGGTCGACCACGCGGGTCACCTGGCCGTCCACCGCGATGTCCCGGCCGTCCCGGGTCTCGCCCCGGCACTCGACGGAGGCGACGTCCGCCGGGGTGGCCGAGGCACTCCCGCCCCGGTCGCCGACCGAGGCGGTGCAGGTGAGCCGCTCCACGTCGATCTGGCGCCGGTCCAGCTCGCGGGTCATGGTCTGGTCCGTGGTGTACGCCACCGTCGCGGAGTTGAGCCCACCCGGATCGCAGGCGGCCACACCGACGACGGCCACCGCCGCCCCGACGGCGGCGAGCACCGCCCGGCGCGTCCGGCCGCCCTGACGAACCCCCCGGAACACCCGCATGAAGGGCAGAGTCCCACGGGGCGGCGCCGGGCGGTAGGGCGCATACGGCCACGCGCCCCCGGGCGTAAGGGAGTCAGGACCAGCGGCCGGTGCGGGTCAGCAGGGCCGCTGCGGCGGCGGTGCCGGCGGTGGAGGTGCGCAGCACGCTGGGGCCGAGCCGGTACGGCCTGGCGCCGGCCTCGGCGAAGAGGGCCAACTCCTCAGGGGAGACGCCCCCTTCGGGCCCGACGACCAGCACGATGTCGCCGTCGACGGGCAGTTCGGCGGTGGCCAGCGGTTCCTCACCGCTCTCGTGGAGTACGGCGGCGAAGTCGGCGCCGGCCAGAAGTGCGGCGACCTGCTTGCCCGTCGCCGCGTCCGCGACCTCCGGGAAGCGCGTCCGGCGGGACTGCTTGCCGGCCTCGCGGGCCGTGGCCCGCCACTTGCCGAGCGCCTTCAGGCCCCGGTCGCCCCGCCACTGCGTGACGCACCGGGCGGCCTGCCAGGGCACGATCGCGTCGACCCCGACCTCGGTCATCGTCTCGACGGCCAGCTCCCCGCGGTCGCCCTTGGGCAGCGCCTGGACGACGGTGAGCCGGGGCCGGGCGACGGGCTCCTCGTGGACGGTGTCCAGGCCGGTGACGAGGAGCCGGTCCTTGCCCTCGGCGCCCCGCACCGCGCCCTCGGCCCAGTGGCCGCGCCCGTCGGTGAGGACGACCGCCTCGCCGGCCCGCAGCCGCTTCACGGAGACCGCGTGCCGGCCCTCGGGGCCGTCCAGGGCGTACTCCCCGCCCTTGACGTCCTCGGGGGCGAGCGAGTCGACCACGAACACCGGTGCCGTCATCGGCCGGTACCTCCCGCGAAACGTGACAACGCTGTCCCGGCGGCGGCGAGTTCGGCCGCGAGGACCTCCACCAGCTGGCCGGCCGGCAGCTCCCTGACCATCCGGTGCCCCTGGCCCGCCCACAGCGCCATGCCCTGCGCGTCGCCCGCCTTCGCGGCGGCCTGGCGCAGCGGCGCGGTGAGGTGGTGCACCTCCGGGTAGGCGGCGGGGGCGTACGGGCCGTGCTCGCGCAGGAAGCGGTTGACCAGGCCGCGGGCGGGGCGGCCGGAGAAGGCGCGGGTCAGCTCGGTGCGGACGAACAGGGGGTTGGTCAGGGCCCGCTTGTGCAGGTCGTGGGCGCCGGACTCGGGGGTGGCGAGGAAGGCGGTGCCGAGCTGCGCGGCACTGGCGCCGGCCGCGAGCACGGCGGCGATCTGGGCGCCCCGCATCAGTCCGCCGGCGGCGACCAGGGGCAGGGCGACGGCCTCCCGGCACTGCCCGACCAGCGCGAGCAGGCCGATCCCGGCGCGGTCGGTCTCCGGATTGTCCCGGTGGGTGCCCTGGTGGCCGCCGGCCTCCACGCCCTGCACGACCACGGCGTCCGCGCCGGCCGCCTCCACCGCGCGGGCCTCGTCGGGGGTGGTCGCGGTGACCAGCACGAAGGTGCCGGCCCGGTGCAGGGCGTCGACGACCTCGCGGGCCGGGACGCCGAAGTGGAACGACACCACCGGCACCGGGTGGTCGAGCAGCACCGCGAGCTTGGGCTCGAAGCCGTCGTCGCGCCCGCTGTCGGGGTCGCCGGGCTCGGTCTCGTACCAGGCGGCCTCGCCGGCCAGCTGGTGGGCGTAGACATCCACGGCGGCGCGGTCGGCGGTCTCCGGCTGCGGCAGGAAGAGGCCCACGCCGAAGGGGCGGGAGGTCAGGCTGCGGAGCTGCTTGATCTCCTGGTACATGCCGTCCGCGGTCTTGTACCCGGCGGCCAGGAACCCGAGCCCCCCGGCCTCCGAGACCGCGGCGGCCAGCGCCGGCACGGAGACGCCGCCGGCCATGGGGGCCTGCACGACCGGGTACGGGAAGAGATCCGTCAGCGCGGAGGACATGACCCGCATGGTGTCACGCCCTCCGCACAAGTCCGAATCCGGGCGTCCGGTGGCATACGCCGGGAGCATCCGCGTTGGTCCGGACTAATCGACGGGGTGTTCCGGAGGTTTGTTCCGAGCGTGCCTCAGCGCCCGTTGAACGCGTCCTTCAGCCGCGAGAACAGACCCTGCTGCCCAGGCTGGAACTGCCCCGTGGGCCGTTCCTCGCCGCGCAGCTTGGCCAGTTCGCGCAGGACGCGCTCCTGCTCCGGGTCCAGCTTGGTCGGGGTGGTGACCTCGACGTGGACGATGAGGTCGCCGCGGCCGCCGCCGCGCAGGTGCGTGACGCCCCTGCCGTGCAGCGGGATCGACTGCCCCGACTGGGTGCCCGGGCGGATGTCGACCTCCTCCATGCCGTCCAGCGTCTCCAGCGGCACCTTCGTGCCGAGGGCCGCCGCCGTCATCGGGATGGTGACCGTGCAGTGCAGGTCGTCGCCGCGGCGCTGGAAGGTGGAGTGCGGCAGCTCGTGGATCTCCACGTACAGGTCGCCGGCGGGGCCGCCACCGGGGCCGACCTCGCCCTCACCCGCGAGCTGGATCCGGGTGCCGTTGTCGACACCGGCCGGGATCTTCACCGTCAGCGTGCGCCGGGAGCGGATGCGGCCGTCGCCGGCGCACTCCGGGCACGGGGTCGGCACGACGGTGCCGAAGCCCTGGCACTGCGGGCAGGGCCGGGAGGTCATGACCTGGCCCAGGAAGGACCGGGTGACCTGGGAGACCTCACCGCGCCCGCGGCACATGTCACACGTCTGCGCGGAGGTGCCGGGGGCGGCGCCCTCGCCGTTGCAGGTGTTGCAGACGACGGCCGTGTCGACCTGGATGTCCTTGGTCGTGCCGAAGGCCGCCTCGTCCAGCTCCACCTCGATGCGGATCATGGCGTCCTGGCCCCGGCGGGTGCGCGAGCGCGGGCCGCGCTGCGAGGCCGTGCCGAAGAAGGCGTCCATGATGTCGGAGAAGTTGCCGAAGCCGCCCGCGCCGAAGCCACCGGCCCCGCCGCCGCCCGCCTGCGAGAGCGGGTCGCCGCCGAGGTCGTAGACCTGCTTCTTCTGCGGGTCCGACAGCACCTCGTAGGCGGCGTTGATCTCCTTGAACCGCTCCTGGGTCTTCGGATCGGGGTTGACGTCCGGGTGCAGCTCGCGGGCGAGCCTCCGGAACGCCTTCTTGATCTCGTCCTGGGAGGCGTCGCGGCGCACGCCGAGTACGGCGTAGTAGTCCGTGGCCACCTATGACTCCGCCAGGATCTGTCCGACGTACCGTGCCACTGCGCGTACCGCTCCCATCGTTCCCGGGTAGTCCATGCGGGTCGGTCCGACCACGCCGAGCTTGGCAACCGCCTCGCCGCCCGAACCGTAGCCCACCGACACGACGGACGTGGAGTTGAGTCCCTCGTGGGCGTTCTCGTGACCGATCCGGACGATCACGCCCGGATCCTTCGCCTCGCCGAGGAGCTTGAGGAGCACGACCTGCTCCTCCAGGGCCTCCAGGACGGGCCGGATCATCAGCGGGAAGTCGTGCCCGAAGCGGGTGAGGTTGGCGGTGCCGCCGACGATCAGCCGCTCCTCGTTCTCCTCGACCAGCGTCTCGAGGAGGGTGGAGAGCACCATGGCGACGGTGCCGCGGTCCTCCGCCTCGAAGGCGTCCGGCAGCTCCTCGACCAGGCCGGGCACATCGGTGAACCGGCGTCCGGCGACCCGGCTGTTCAGCCGGGCCCTGAGGTCGGCCAGCGACGCCTCGCCGAACGGCGCCGGGCAGTCCACCAGGCGCTGCTCGACCCGGCCGGTGTCCGTGATCAGCACGAGCATCAGCCGCGCCGGCGCGAGGGCCAGCAGCTCCACGTGGCGCACGGTCGAGCGGGTCAGCGAGGGGTACTGCACGACGGCGACCTGCCGGGTGAGCTGCGCGAGCAGCCGCACCGTGCGGGCCACGACGTCGTCCAGGTCGACCGCGCCGTCCAGGAAGTTCTGGATGGCACGCCGCTCGGGCCCGGTCATCGGCTTCACGCCGGCCAGCTTGTCCACGAAGAGCCGGTAGCCCTTGTCGGTGGGGATCCGCCCGGCGCTGGTGTGGGGCTGGGCGATGAAGCCCTCCTCCTCGAGGGCCGCCATGTCGTTGCGCACGGTGGCCGGGGAGACGCCGAGGTTGTGCCGCTCGGTGAGGGCCTTGGAGCCGACCGGCTCCTCGGTGCCGACGTAGTCCTGGACGATGGCGCGCAGCACCTTGAGCCTGCGTTCACTGAGCACCGGCGCACACCTCCCGACGTCCTCGGCCTCGACATCCTCCCTGGCACTCGCGATATCCGAGTGCCAGACTTCCCCGGTCAGTGTACGGCCGGGGGGTCGGGCCCGGGCAAGGCCGGGGCGTTAGCGTCGTGCACGTGACGCTCATGTGGGAAGAGGCCGGCTGGGAGCCGCTGGCCGACGGGGTGGGCCGGGTGCGGCTGCCGGAGTGGGACTGCACGGCCGGTCTGGTGGTGGGCGCGGACGCGGCGCTGCTGGTGGACGCCGGGGCGAGCCTCGCCGAGGGCGCCCGGCTGCGGGCCGCCGCCGAGCGGATCGCGGGGCGCCGTGTGACGCATCTCGCGCTGACGCATCCGCACTTCGACCACGTCCTCGGGGCGGCGGCCTTCGCGGGCACGGAGGTGTACGGCGCGGTCGGGGTGGCCGGGGTGCTCGCGGGCGCCCGCGAGGAGCTGCGCGCCGACGCGGTGGCGCACGGCCTGGACGCCGGGGCGGCCGAAGAGGCGGTGGACGCGCTGGTGCCGGTGCGGCACCAGGTGAGCGGCGAGCTGGCGCTCGACCTGGGCGGCGGCCGGCGGGCCGTGCTGGCCGACGCCGGCCCCGGGCACACCGGGCACGACCTCGCGGTGCTGGTGCCGGGCGCGGTGGAGGTGGTGTTCTGCGGCGACCTGGTCGAGGAGTCGGGCGAGCCGCAGGCGGGTCCTGACGCGGTGCCGGCCCGCTGGCCGGCGGCCCTGGACCGGCTCCTGGCCCTCGGCGGCACGGACGCGCGGTACGTGCCGGGGCACGGCGCGGTGGTGGACGCGGCCTTCGTCCGGGCCCAACGGGACGCCCTGGCCGCCCGCTTCGGCGTGTCGGAGTGATCGGGCCCGGCGTGATCCTCGTATCGTCGGCAGAATGCGCCAGTACTCCGCCGACCTGACCCCGCCGTGGAAGAAGCCGCAGGCCGTGCCCGAGGTGCCGGCCGACCCGGGGCTCGTCGTGGAGGAGCCCGGCACCGGCTTCTGCGGCGCGGTGGTCGGCTGCGAGGCCGGCACGGTGACGCTGGAGGACCGCTTCGGCAAGCACCGCGTCTTCCCCATGGAGCCCCGCGCCTTCCTCCTGGAGGGCCGGGTCGTCACCCTGATCCGCCCCGCTTCGGGCCCGGTACGCCCCACCCGCACCGCCTCCGGCTCGGTCGCCGTCCCCGGCGCCCGCGCCCGGGTGGCCAGGGCCGGCCGCATCTACGTCGAGGGCCGGCACGACGCCGAACTGGTCGAGAAGGTGTGGGGCGACGACCTGCGGGTGGAGGGCGTGGTGGTGGAGTATCTGGAGGGCGTGGACGACCTCCCGTCCATCGTCACCGACTTCGCCCCCGCCCCCGACGCCCGCCTCGGCGTCCTCGTCGACCACCTGGTGCCGGGCTCGAAGGAGTGGCGCATCGCCGAGTCGGTCACCAGCGAGCACGCGCTGGTGGTGGGCCACCCCTACATCGACATCTGGGAGGCGGTGAAGCCCTCGGCCCTGGGCATCGAGTCCTGGCCCCGCGTCCCGCGCGGCCAGGACTGGAAGACCGGCGTCTGCGAGGCCCTCGGCTGGCCGCCCAACACCGGCGCCGCCTGGCAGCACATCCTGGGCCGGGTGCGGTCGTACCGGGACCTGGAGCCGGAGCTGCTGGGGCGCGTGGAGGAGCTGATCGACTTCGTCACGGGCGGTGATGGGGCTTGACACCCTTGTACGTACCGAACCTAGTGGTGTCCAGTTCAATGCCCAGAGGCTCTAGAGGCAGCGGCGCCCCGAACCGGGTGACCCGCTGCACCTGGTAGTCGGCAACCTCACCTTGTCCGACCGGCTCCGAGTACAGAACGCACTGAGCCATGATGGGGTCGACGATGAGGTAAGCGGGCACTTCACCAGCGGCGTAGATCAAGCGTTTGACGCCGTAATCCCGGTCCACGCTGGTCTTCGAGACCACTTCGACAACCAGTGTGATCATCTGGGACGGCAGAAGACGCCCCGAGTCGGGGCCGACGCCGACTTCCAGGACCACCAGGTCGGGAACAGGCTCACTGGCCTCATCGACAATGTCGACATCCTGGGTCTGAAGCCGCTCCCACTGCTGGTACGGGAGCTGGTCCATCAATGATGTGACGATCCGGTTGTGCACCAGATCAGGGCTGGCCATCATCACGATTTCTCCCCGAAGTAGCTCCACCTTGAGCCCCTCGGGCGGCTCGAAGCCCGCGAAGAACTCCGCGACTCCACGTTCGTCCACAGCTGTCATCTCCGTGGCCCCTCACATCCGCCGCGTACTGTCGGCAGCAGCCTACGAATCAGGTTAGGGGCCGAACTGGTATTCCGCACGAATTCACCCGCCCGAGTGATCAGTCCACCAGGTCTCTGACCACGGCGTCCGCCAGCAGCCGGCCCCGCAGGGTCAGTACCGCGCGGCCCTGTTCGTACGGGGCGCGTTGGAGCAGGCCGTCCGAGAGGGCGCGGCGGGCGGCTTCCAGGCCGGCCTCGTGGAGCAGGGACAGCGGGGCGCCCTCGCGGAGGCGGAGTTCCAGGAGGATGCGTTCCACCCTGCGGTCCTCGTCCGTGAGGATCTCGCGGCCCGCGCCCGGGGAGCGGCCCTCCGCCAACGCCGCCGCGTAGGCGCCGGGGTGTTTGACGTTCCACCAGCGCACGCCGCCGACGTGGCTGTGCGCGCCGGGGCCCGCGCCCCACCAGTCGGCGCCCCGCCAGTACAGCTCGTTGTGCAGGCAGCGGGCGGCGTCGGAGGTGGCCCAGTTTGAGACCTCGTACCAGTCGAAGCCGGCCGCCGACAGCATCTCCTCGGCGATCAGGTACCGGTCGGCGTGCACGTCGTCGTCGGTCATCGGGACCTCACCGCGGCGGATGCGGCGGGCGAGCTGGGTGCCCTCCTCCACGATCAGCGCGTACGCCGAGACATGGTCGGGGCCCGCGCCGAGGGCCGCCTCCAGGGAGGCCCGCCAGTCGGCGTCGGACTCGCCGGGGGTGCCGTAGATCAGGTCGAGGTTGACGTGGTCGAAGCCGGCCGCGCGGGCCTCGGCGACGCACGCCTCGGGGCGGCCCGGGGTGTGGGTGCGGTCGAGGATCTGCAGGACGTGCGGGCGGGCGCTCTGCATGCCGAAGGAGATCCGGTTGAAGCCGCCCTCGCGCAGCACGGCCAGGTAGGCCGGGTCGACGGACTCGGGGTTGGCCTCCGTGGTGATCTCGGCGTCGGGGGCGAGGCCGAACTCCTCGCGGACCGCGGCCAGCATCGCGACCAGGTCCCCGGCGGCCAGCAGGGTGGGCGTACCGCCGCCGACGAAGACCGTGCGGACCTCGCGCGGGTCGTCGCCGAGCACCTTGCGGGCGAGGCGGACCTCGTCGGCGAGGGTGGCGGCGTAGTTGTCCCGGGAGGCGAGGACGCCGCCGGTGCCGCGCAGCTCGGTGGCGGTGTAGGTGTTGAAGTCGCAGTAGCCGCAGCGGGTCGCGCAGTACGGGACGTGCAGGTAGAAGCCGAGGGGGCGGGCCTCGGCCCCGGCGAGCGCGGACGCGGGCAGCGCGCCGTCGGCGGGGACGGGCTCGCCGTCGGGGAGTGCGGAGGGCATGCGTTCCATTGTCCCGCACCCCGGGGGGAAGGGCGTCCGGCCGGTCAGTCGGCCTGGAGGACCAGGAGGGCCAGGTCGTCCTCCGGGGGGCGGTCGCCGAAGGCGTGCACCAGGTGGCGGATGTGCTCCGCGACCCGCTGCACCCCGTAGCCCGCGCAGCTCGCGAGGGCCGCGGCGAGGCCGTCGCCGTCGTCGAACTGGCGGGAGCCGGAGCGGCGCTCGGTGACGCCGTCGGTGACGCAGAGCAGGGTGTCGCCGGGGCGCAGGACGAAGGAGTCGCTGGCGTACGCGGTGTCCTCGAAGACGCCGAGCAGGGTCTGCGGCTGAGCCACGGGGCGGACGGCGCCGTCCAGGTCGAGCAGCAGCGGCAGGGGGTGGCCCGCGGAGGCCAGGGTGCAGCGGACGCCACCGGCGACCGGGACCAGCTCGCCGTAGAGCAGGGAGAGGAACCGGGTCTGCGGTCCGTCGCCCGGCGCGAGCACGCCCCCGGCGGCCAGCAGGGCGCGGGCGGCTGCGTCAGCGGCCTCGGTGGCGTCGTCCAGGAGGAGCTGGTTGAGGCGGTCGAGGACGCCGGCGACGCCGTAGCCCTCGCGGGCGAGCAGCCGCAGCCAGGGCCGGGCGAGGCCGGTCACGACGGCGGCCTCGGGTCCCTTGCCCTGCACGTCACCGATGGCGAAGCACCAGCGGCCGTCGCCGGCCGGGAAGAGGTCGTAGAAGTCGCCGCTGGGCCCGCCCTTGTCGCAGGGCTCGTAGACGAGGGCGCTGCGCAGGCCGGGGATCTCGGCGACCGCGCCGGGCAGCAGGCCGCGCTGGAGCACGGCGCTGATGGTGGCCTGCCTCGCGTACTGGCGGGCGGTGCCGAGGGCGAGGGCGACCCGGCGTCCGAGGTCCTCGACCAGGCCGGTGACCTCGTCGGGGAACCGGGGTGTGCCGGCCCGGCCGATGACCAGCGTGCCGAGCGGGCGGCCGCCGGCGACGAGGGGGTAGGCGAGGGCGGCGCCGGGCGCCGGGTCGGGCCAGGGGTGGCCCACGGGGCCGGTGCGCCAGGGGTCGCGGGGGCGGGGCGGCTCCTTCTCCAGCGCCCGGCGCAACTCCTCGACGTGCGCCTCGCTGGCGTGCCAGACGCCGGCCAGCCGGGCACCGACCGCCACTCCGGCGTCGTCGCTCCAGGCGCCCCGGCCGAGCGTCTCGTCCTCCAGCCACACCGCGCACCAGTCCGCGAGCCGCGGCACGACCAGCTGCCCGGTGAGCGAGGCGACCAGCTCCTCGTCCAGCTGCCCGGCCAGCAGATCGGACGCCTCGGCGAGGAACGACAACGCGCCGACGCCGAGCCAGTCCCGGTCGGGGACACGCCGGGGGTAGGAGACCTCCGCGGCGTACCCGGGCCCGGCCCCGCACCTCTCGTCGTACCCGTCCAGCCAACCGGCCCGTTCACCGGCCCACCGCTGCTCGGGGCGGAGGCCCGGGACGTGCGGGGCCTGCGGGTCCCGACCCGCCCGCCCGTCGTGCGCCTGCTCCCCCGGGTCCGCGGCCAGGGGGTCCCGCCGGTCCGCGTCCTGCCGGCCCCGCGAGAGCCCGGGAGGTGCCGCGCCCGGACCTGCGGGGGCAGGGACTGCCGCGCCCGGCCCTGCGGGGGCAGGGACTGCCGCGCCCGGACCCACCGGGTCACCGGCTGCCCTGCCCGGACCCGCGGGGTCGGCGGACGCAGTGCCTGGGCCGGCGGGGTCACCGGCCGCCGTGCCCGGGCCGGCGGGGGCAGGGGCTGTCCTGCCCGGACCCGCCGGGCCGGCCGCCACCGGGCCCGGACCCGCAGGGACAGGGGCTGCCCCACCCGAACCCACCAGGCCGGCCACCACCGGGCCCGGACCCGCAGGGAAAGGGGCTACCCCACCCGAACCCGCCAGGCCGGCCACCACCGGGCCCGGACCCGCAGGGACAGGGGCTACCCCACCCGAACCCGCCAGGCCGGCCGCCACCGGGCCCGGCCCCGCAGGGACAGGGGCTGCCCCGCCCGAACCGGCCGCCGCCATGCCCAGCCCCTCGGGGGCAGGGGCTCCCCCACCGGCCCCGTCCGGCGTGTGCCGCGGCGCCGGGTAGTCCTTGCTGCCGAGGCGGCCGGGGTCCGCCGGGGTCTCGCCGGTCGGGCGGCGGCGCGCGGGGGCCGGGTGGTCCGGCGTGCCGTCCCGGTCGTCACCGGTGCGGGGGCGGACGCCGGGCACGGTCACCGCCGCGGGCCTGGCCGCCGGGGCCGCGCCGGCCCGGCCCTCCCCTTCCGCGGCGGCGGCCGGGAGGCGGGCCCAGACCGTCTTCGTGCCGGGGCGGTACGTGATGCCCCACGCCTCCGAGACCTCGGCGACCAGGCGGAGGCCGCAGCCGTAGTCGGGGGACTCGTGCGGCGTCTCCTGGGCGCCGCCGCGCGGGGCGCGGGCGGGGTGGTGGTCCAGGACCTCCACGACGAGCGTGCCGTCGGGCTCCAGGGCGCACACCGCCTCCACGCCGGTGCCCGCGTGCACGACGGCGTTGGTGACCAGCTCGCTGACGACCAGCAGCGCGTCGGCGGCGGAGTGGTCGGTGAGCCGCCCCGCGCCGGGCAGGCCGCGCGCCGCCCAGTCGGCGAGCGCGGCCCGCACCGTCGCGCGGGCCGTGCCGGGGGCGAGGGAGCCGCAGGCCAGGTCCACGTGCGCCCGGGCCTGCGCGGCGAAGGCGGCCGACGGGAGCCCGCCGGCGTCGGGGACGATCTCCCGCTGGGTCGGAATGGCCCCCATGGACGGCTCCCCGCGCAGTACGTGCGGGGCGGCCCCGCGTCTGACGCCGTCAGCGTGGCAGACCGTGACGGCTCAGGCGCGCACTTGCCCGAGTGCGCCGCCAGGAGGGGACGCCTCGATCGGCCAACGCTCGAAGAACGCCGCACAACGGGCATTCCCGAGCATCGCCGGTCCCCTTACGACTCGCGCGCCCCCTCGTACATCTCCTCGATCAGATGCTTGTACTCCCGCTCCACCACCGGCCGCTTCAGCTTCAGGCTCGGCGTGATCTCCCCGTGCTCCACGTCCAGGTCGCGCGGCAGCAGCCGGAACTTCTTGATGGTCTGCCACCGCTGGAGCCCCGCGTTGAGCTGCTGCACGTACCCGTCGACCATCTCCACCGTCGCCGGGGCGGCGACGATCTCGGCGTACGGCTTGCCCTCCAGGCCGTTCTCCGCCGCCCACTCGGCGATCGCGGCCTCGTCGAGGGCGATGAGCGCGGTGCAGAAGTTCCGGTCGGCGCCGTGCACGAGGATGTTGGAGACGTACGGGCAGACCGCCTTGAACTGCCCCTCGACCTCCGCCGGGGCGATGTACTTGCCGCCCGACGTCTTGATCAGGTCCTTCTTGCGGTCGGTGATCCGCAGGTACCCGTCGGGCGACAGCTCGCCGATGTCGCCGGTGTGGAACCAGCCGTCGCTCTCCAGCACCTCGGCGGTCTTGTCGGGCAGCTCGTGGTAGCCCTCCATGATCCCGGGGCCACGCAGCAGGATCTCCCCGTCGTCCGCGATCCGCACCTCCGTGCCGGGCAGCGGCTTGCCGACCGTGCCGGTGCGGTAGGCCTCGCCGGGGTTGACGAAGGAGGCGGCGGAGGACTCGGTGAGGCCGTAGCCCTCCAGGATGTGCACGCCGGCGCCGGCGAAGAAGTAGCCGATCTCGGGTGCGAGGGCGGCGCTGCCGGAGATGCAGGCGCGCAGCCGCCCGCCGAACGCCTCGCGGATCTTGCTGTAGACCAGGCCGTCGGCCACCTTGTGCTTGGCGGCGAGGCCGAAGGGCGCGCTCGCGGTGCCGGTGCGGCGGAAGTTGTCCTGGGTGACCTTGGCGTACTCGCGGGCGACCTCGGCCGCCCACTGGAAGATCTTGTACTTGGCCCCGCCGCCCGCCCGGGCCTTGGCGGCGACGCCGTTGTAGACCTTCTCGAAGATGCGCGGCACGGCCGCCATGTAGGTCGGCTGGACGACCGGCAGGTTCTCGATGATCTTGTCGACCCGCCCGTCGACGGCGGTGACGTGCCCGACCTCGATCTGCCCGGAGGTGAGCACCTTGCCGAAGACGTGCGCCAGCGGCAGCCACAGGTACTGCACGTCCTCGCCGGTGACCAGGCCGGTCGCGGCGATGGCCTTGGCCATGTACGACCAGTTGTCGTGCGGCAGGCGCACGCCCTTGGGCCTGCCGGTGGTGCCGGAGGTGTAGATGAGGGTGGCCAGCTGGTCCTTGGTGAGCGCGCCGACCCGCAGCTTGATCAGGTCGGGGTCCTTCTCCAGCCGGGCCTTGCCCCGGGCCTCCAGCTCCGCGAGGGTGAGCACCCAGTCCTCGCCGGTGTCGGCGCCGGCCGGGTCGATCACCACCACGTGGGTCAGGTCGGGCAGCTCGGCCCGCTTCTGCCGGGCCTTGGCCAGCTGCGCGGCGTCCTCCGCGATCAGCACCCGGCTCTGCGAGTCGGAGAGGATGTACGCCGACTCCTCGGCGTTGGTCTGCGGATACACCGTGGTCGTCGCCGCGCCCGCGCACATGATGCCGAGGTCGGCGAGGATCCACTCCAGGCGGGTGGAGGAGGCCAGGGCGACGCGCTGCTCGGCCTCGATGTCCAGCTCGATCAGGCCGGCCGCGATGGCGAGCACCCGCTCGGCGGCCTGGCCCCAGGTCAGCGACTTCCACTCGTCGGGCCCCTCGCCCGAGGCGGGCGGCACCGGATAGCGGTAGGCCTCGGCGTCCGGCGTGGCCGCCACGCGCTCCAGGAAGAGGCCCGCCACGGAGGGCGGACGGTTCTCGATCAGGGTCTGTGTGTCGCTCACGACGTCCTCCGGGCCCGCGACGGTGCGGCTGGCTCAGGTGCGGCTGGGTTCACTCTCGGGCGGTTGTTTAACTCACGAGTAACTATGAGGCAGGCATCAGCGTAAAGGGCGACCGGCCCGCGCGTAAGACTCCCCGGCCCGCCACTTCCGCCGAAAACCCCCGCTGACATGGGCGGAGGCCCGCCGCGCTCGCGCACGACAGGCCCCCGGGCGTCCGATTCGCCGGGGTCGCCCCCGGACCGGCCGCTACTTCTTGCCCTTGCCCGAACCCGCGCTGTCATCGCTGGACAGGACGGCGATGAAGGCCTCCTGGGGAACCTCCACGGAACCCACCATCTTCATGCGCTTCTTGCCCTCCTTCTGCTTCTCGAGCAGCTTCCGCTTCCGGGAGATGTCACCGCCGTAGCACTTGGCGAGGACGTCCTTGCGGATGGCGCGGATGGTCTCGCGGGCGATCACCCGGGAGCCGATGGCCGCCTGGATGGGCACCTCGAACGCCTGCCGCGGGATCAGCTCGCGCAGCTTGGCGACGAGCCGCACCCCGTAGGCGTAGGCGGCGTCCTTGTGGGTGATCGCGGAGAACGCGTCCACCTTGTCGCCGTGCAGCAGGATGTCCACCTTGACCAGGCTGGAGGTCTGCTCGCCGGTGGGCTCGTAGTCCAGGGAGGCGTAGCCGCGGGTCTTGGACTTCAGCTGGTCGAAGAAGTCGAAGACGATCTCCGCGAGGGGCAGCGTGTAGCGGATCTCGACGCGGTCCTCGGAGAGGTAGTCCATGCCGAGCAGGGTGCCGCGCCGGGTCTGGCACAGCTCCATGATCGAGCCGATGAACTCGGTCGGCGCCAGCACGGTGGCGCGCACGACCGGCTCGTACACCTCGCTGATCTTGCCCTCGGGGAACTCGCTGGGGTTGGTGACGGTGTGCTCGGTGCCGTCCTCCATGTCCACGCGGTAGACCACGTTGGGCGCGGTGGCGATCAGGTCGAGGCCGAACTCGCGCTCCAGGCGCTCGCGGACCACGTCCAGGTGGAGCAGGCCGAGGAAGCCGACGCGGAAGCCGAAGCCGAGGGCGGCGGAGGTCTCCGGCTCGTAGACCAGGGCGGCGTCGTTGAGCTGGAGCTTGTCCAGGGCCTCGCGCAGCTCCGGGTAGTCCGAGCCGTCCAGCGGGTACAGCCCCGAGAACACCATGGGCTTGGGGTCCTTGTAGCCGCCGAGCGCGTCCTCGGCGCCCTTGTGCTGGGTGGTGACGGTGTCGCCGACCTTGGACTGGCGGACGTCCTTCACGCCGGTGATGAGATAGCCCACCTCGCCGACGCCGAGGCCGTCGGCCGGGAGCATCTCGGGCGAGTTGGTGCCGATCTCCAGCAGCTCGTGGGTGGCGCCGGTGGACATCATCCGGATGCGCTCGCGCTTGTTGAGCTGGCCGTCGATGACCCGGACGTACGTCACGACGCCGCGGTAGGAGTCGTAGACCGAGTCGAAGATCATCGCGCGGGCGGGGGCGTCCTTGACGCCGACCGGGGCGGGGATCTCGGCGACCGCCTTGTCGAGCAGCGCCTCGACGCCGAGGCCGGTCTTCGCGGAGACCTTCAGCACGTCGTCGGGGTCGCAGCCGACCAGGTTGGCCAGCTCCTCGGCGAACTTCTCGGGCTGCGCGGCCGGGAGGTCGATCTTGTTCAGCACCGGGATGATCGTGAGGTCGTTCTCCATCGCCAGGTACAGGTTGGCGAGGGTCTGCGCCTCGATGCCCTGGGCGGCGTCCACGAGGAGGATGGTGCCCTCGCAGGCGGCCAGCGACCGGGAGACCTCGTAGGTGAAGTCGACGTGCCCGGGGGTGTCGATCATGTTGAGGATGTGCGTGCTGCCCTGCTCGGGGCCCGTGGTCGGGGCCCACGGCAGACGCACCGCCTGGGACTTGATCGTGATGCCGCGCTCGCGCTCGATGTCCATGCGGTCGAGGTACTGGGCGCGCATCTGCCGCTGCTCGACCACACCGGTCAGCTGGAGCATCCGGTCGGCGAGCGTGGACTTGCCGTGGTCGATGTGCGCGATGATGCAGAAATTGCGGATCAGAGCCGGGTCGGTACGGCTCGGCTCGGGCACATGGCTAGGGATCGCGGGCACGCAGGGTCCTGATTCTTGAGGCGTCCGCAGTGTCGGTTTCTCGTGTCTGCGGTCTCGGGTCGGATCGTCACGCAGCCTCCATCGTCCCACGGGTGCGAACCGAGGTCCCACGGGTGTGGACGACGGCCGGGTTTGGGCCGCCCGCCGGGCCGCTGCTAGTGTGGGGGGCTGTGTCTCCTGCCCTCTCAGCCGGAGGCACGTCCTGGAAATCACCGGTATGAAGGTCGGGCGGCGCTGCCGTGCGGCCTCGTGCCAGAACCTGCAAAGGCTCATTCGTGGCGAACATCAAGTCCCAGATCAAGCGGAACAAGACCAACGAGAAGGCCCGGCTGCGCAACAAGGCCGTCAAGTCCTCTCTGAAGACCGCGATCCGCAAGGCCCGTGAGGCCGCTGCCGCGGGCGACGCCGAGAAGGCCACCGAGTACCAGCGCGCCGCCGCGCGTCAGCTCGACAAGGCCGTCTCCAAGGGCGTCATCCACAAGAACCAGGCCGCCAACAAGAAGTCGGCCCTGGCGCAGAAGGTCGTCGCCCTCAAGGGCTGAACCACCCCATCTGGTCTGATCGCCGGAAGGACCCAGGGCGGGCCCTCTCTCATCCGCCCCCGACCGGCTCCCAGGGGTCGTGCGCGGCCTGCGTTCGCCACGCGGGCACGACCCCGCCCAGTCTGAACCCGAAGGCCCCGCCGGCCGCCCTTCCCCGGGCGGCGGGCGGGGCCTTCGGCGTGCCCCCGGGCCCCTCAGTGGGAAGCGGTGCGGGTCGGTACGGTGCTCACTCGGGACGGTGCTCAGTCGGCTATGCCCAGGTCCTGGCGCATGATGCGGCGCATGGCGGTGAGGGCGGGCTCCGCGGTCTTCAGGTCGAGGAGGGCCCGCTCCGCCGACTCCCCCTCGCGGGCGAGGCCGCGGTCGAGGCGCTTGGCCGTCGCGTCGACGGCGGCCAGGACGCGGTTCACCTCGCGGGACGCCGCCAGGACCCGCTCGGGGACGATCATCTGGACCTCGGCGTACCGGTCGCGGTACTCCCGACGCGCCTCCTCGACCTGGGCACGGTCCTCGTCGGTGTAGACGCCGTCGCGCAGGCGGTGCAGGGCGTCCTTGAGCATGGTGTGGAAGTGGCGGGAGGTCCGGTTCATCGCGGTGTAGGCGGCGCGCCGCTCCTCGAAGTGCCGCCTGCGCTCCTCGACCTGGCTCTCCGCCCGCCGCTGGCGTCTGCTCGACCAGGTGGTGACGAGCGGCGCCGCGAGCGTGCCGAGCACGCCGACGATCGCGGTGACCATGGCGGCGGTGGCGGCACCCATGCGGCGACCCTAACGCCCGGCGGGCCGGCGGCAGCGGGCCCGGGTCATGCCCGGCCCCGGGACCGCGCCGCCCGCGCGATGGTCACGACCGCCTTCTCCAGCACGTACTCCGGGTCCTCGCCCGCGCCCTTCACCCCGGCGTCCGCGTCGGCCACCGCGCGCAGGGCGAGGGCGACGCCGTCGGGGGTCCAGCCGCGCATCTGCTGGCGGACACGGTCGATCTTCCAGGGCGGCATGCCCAGCTCCCGGGCGAGGTCGGCGGGACGGCCGCCGCGGGCGGAGGAGAGCTTGCCGATGGCCCGTACGCCCTGGGCCAGCGCGCTGGTGATGAGGACCGGCGCCACGCCCGTCGACAGCGACCAGCGCAGCGCCTCCAGGGCCTCCGCCGCCCGGCCCTCGACGGCGCGGTCGGCGACGGTGAAGCTCGACGCCTCCGCCCGCCCGGTGTAGTAGCGGCCGACCACCGCCTCGTCGATGGTCCCCTCGACGTCCGCGACGAGCTGGGACACCGCCGACGCCAGCTCCCGCAGATCGCTGCCGATCGCGTCGACCAGGGCCTGGCACGCCTCCGGCGCGGCGGACCGCCCGGCGGTGCGGAACTCGGCGCGGACGAAGGCCAGCCGGTCGGCGGGCTTGGTCATCTTCGGGCACGCCACCTCGCGCGCCCCCGCCTTGCGCGCCGCGTCGAGCAGCCCCTTGCCCTTCGCGCCGCCCGCGTGCAGCAGGACGAGGGTGATCTCCTCGGCCGGGGAGGCGAGGTAGCCCTTCACGTCCTTGACCGTGTCGGCGGACAGGTCCTGCGCGTTGCGGACGACCACGACCTTGCGCTCGGCGAAGAGCGAGGGGCTGGTCAGCTCGGCGAGGGTGCCGGGCTGGAGCTGCTCGGGGGCGAGGTCGCGCACGTCCGTGTCGGCGTCGGCGGCCTTGGCGGCGGCCACCACCTCCTGCACGGCGCGGTCGAGCAGCAGCTCCTCCTGGCCCACGGCGAGGGTCACCGGGGCGAGGAGGTCGTCGTCAGTCGCGGTCTTCCTGGCCATCGCGGCAAGCATCCCACGCCCCACTGACACCCCGCCCCGCCCGGCCCTCGATCACCCGACCATCCGGCCGCCCGGCGTCACCGGAGCAGACGGTCGACCAGACCCGCCACGTACTCCGGGGTGAGCGGGCCCGCGCCGAACAGGACGCGGATGTACATCGGGGCCATGACATGGTCGACGACGGCCAGCGCGTCGGGGGCCCGCTCCCCGCGCTCGCCCGCCCGGTCGAGCATGGACTGCAGCCGCCGGGCCCGCTCGGCGAGGAAGCCGTCGCGCAGGCGCAGGCCCTCGGGTCCGGAGCCGGACAGGGCGACGGCCAGGCGGAGCACGGCGAGACCCTCGGGTCCGGTGATCTCGCGGGCCACCTGGGCCGCGTAGGTGTGCAGGTCGCCGGCCAGGTCACCGGTGTCGGGCATCGGTGAGCGCGCGTCGAGGCGGGTCAGCGTCACGTCGGTGAGCAGCGCTTCGAGGCTGCCCCAGCGCCGGTAGACGGTGGTGTCGGCGACTCCCGCGCGGGCCGCGACCTCGCCGACTGTGAACCCGCCGTACCCGCGTTCGCCGACCAGGTCGGTGACGGCCTGATGCACCGCGGCGCCGACGCGGGCGCTGCGTCCGCCGGGCCGCCGGGTGCGCTGTTGCTCGTCCATGCCCCCACCTTAAAGCAGCCCGCACTTGCGTTAGGACACCGCACTGCCCTACGGTCCCACTTAACGCAGCCCACGGCTGCTTTAGTGACGAGGGAGTGGGAGGGGACGTCATGCTCGTGGTGACCTGCCTGGGGCAGTTCATGGTGCTGCTCGACAACACGATCGTCGGGGCGGCACTGCCCGACATGCAGCACCGCCTGGGCGCGGGACTGTCCGGCCTGCAGTGGATCGTCGACGCCTACGTGCTGCTCGTCGCCATGCTGCTGCTGTCCGGCGGGGTCTTCGCCGACCGCTTCGGCCGCAGGCGCGTGTATCTGAGCGGCGTCGCGCTGTTCACCGCCGCCTCCGTGGTGTGCAGCGTCGCCCCGTCGGTCGGCTGGCTGGTGGCCGGGCGGGTGCTGCAGGGCGTCGGGGCCGCGGCCCTGAGCCCCGCCTCGCTCGCCCTCCTGGTCGCCGCGCATCCGGCCCCGCGCGACCGGGTCCGGGCGATCGGACTGTGGGCAGGGCTCAGCGGCATCGGCCTGGCCGCCGGGCCGGTGGCCGGCGGCGTGCTGACGCAGGCGTTCGGCTGGCCCGCGATCTTCCTGGTCAACGTGCCCGTCGGCGTGGTCCTGCTGGTGGCCGGCCGGCGCGTCCTGACGGAGTCCCGCAACCCGGACGCCCGCGCCCTCGACCTCCCGGGCACGGTCCTGTCCGTCCTCGGGGTCGGCACGCTGGCCTACGCGCTGATCGAGGGCGGCTCGCGCGGCTGGACCTCACCGGTGATCCTCGGCGGCTTCGCCACGGCGGCCGTCCTCCTCGGCGCGTTCGTCGCCGTCGAGCGGCGGCACCGGGCACCGATGCTGCCGCCTGACCTGTTCCGTCAGCGCCTGTTCACCGTCTCCAACTCCGCCATGACGGCAGTCGGGTTCGCCCTGATGGGCTCGACCTTCTTCTTCTCGCAGTTCTTCGTGTCCGTCCAGGGCAGCTCGATCCTGCGGGCCGGACTGCAGACCCTGCCCGCCACCCTCGCCATGGTCGTCGTCAGCCCCTTCGCCGGCCGCCTCGCCGCCAGGTACGGCTTCCGGCCCGTCGTCACCGGCGGCCTGGCCCTGGCCGGGCTCGGGCTCCTCGCGCTGGGCGGGGTGCACGCCGGCACCGGTTACGCGAACGTGTGGTGGCGGCTCGCCACGGTCGGCGTCGGCTTCGCCCTGACCATGTCCCCGCTGACCGGCGCCGCCATCCAGGCGGTCGACCCACGCGAGGGCGGCCTCGCCTCGGGCGTCAGCAGCACCACCCGGCAGATCGGCGCGGTGCTCGGCGTGGCGGTGCTGGGCGCCGTGGTCCGCGCCCGCGAGTCCGCCGGCGCCTCCTTCGAGACCGGCCTCGACAGCGCCTTCACCACGGCCGGAGCCGTCACCCTGGCCACCGCGGTCTGCACCGGCCTGTGGCTGACAGGCCCCCGCCCCGCCCCTGGGCCCGCCCCCCAGCAGCACCCCGACCTCGCCCGGCGTCGAACTCCGTGAACCGCTTCGTGCGGGGCGCGCCTACGGCTCCTCCCGCCACCCCTCCCACTCCCCGGCGAACGCGTCCAGTTCCGCCGGGTCCAGGCGGCGCGCCTCGTCGTGCAGGACGACCAGCCACTGGGCGTCCTCGGCGTCGTCCTCGCCGGCCAGGGCGTCGCGGACGAGGCGGGGCTCCTCGTCGACGCCGAACCGTTCGCCCAACGCCTGCGCCGCCTCCTCGGCGGCGTCACGGTCGGGCAGCACCAGGACATGTCTCACGTCACTCACGCGGGCCATTGTCGGCCACGGCGCCGTGCCCGCCCACCTCCGGGACCCGGTCGAGGGCGATGCCGAACCGCTCCCGGTACACCGCCAGCACCTCCTCGTCCGTGCCCAGCTCCCGCTCCTCGCGCCGCCCGTCGGCGCCGGTGGACTTGAGCACCCGGCCGCTGAGCGTGATCCGGCCGCCGTCCCCGGTGAGCCGCGAGCACACCGTCGACTGCGCGAAGTGCGAGCGCGGGGAGGTGCTGTGCCACCAGGCGCCGGTCACGAAGTCGGCGAGCACCCGGGGCCGCCGCTCCAGCCGGTACACCCGCTGCCCGTCCCGCAGCACGTCGAGGTCGTCCTCGGGGCCTCCCGCCCCGGCGACCCGGAAGACTCCCGCCGGGTCCTGCTGCTCGCCCCGCGCCCCCAGCTCCAACGGCAGTCGGCTGTGCGACCCGAACCCCACATCCGCCAGCCACTCGCTCCCGTCCGCCGTCGTCACCGCCAGCGCCATGTGGTCGTACGGGATCCCCACCGCCCCCTCCTCCCCGTACACCCGCGCGGCGAGCAGCGTCACCCCGTAGCCGAGGGCGCCGAGGAGCGCGCCGAAGGCGCCGTTCAGTTCGTAGCAGAAGCCGCCTCGCCGGGCCCGTACGAGCTTGTCCACGAGCCGCCGCTCCTCCAGGACGATCTCCTCCCCCAGGTGCACGGAGAGGTTCTCGAACGGCACCGCCCGCAGATGCGCCACGTGCAGCTCACGCAGCGCGCCGAGGGTGGGGCGGAGGGGGCGCGCGACGGCGAGCCGGTCCAGGTAGGCGTCGGTCTGTGCGGGGTCCATGCCCCCAGTCTTCCCGGTCGCCGCACCGTCGGACGGCTGTCTGTGAGTTGCGTGGGAAGAGCCGGGGAGTCGGGTGGGAAGAGGCATACCGGACACCGCTCGGGAGAGCCGCAGCGCAGTGAGCCCCGCGGGGATTCCCATGGCTGAGGAGTTGGTGTGATGTCCGGTGTGCTGCGGCGACGGCTGCTGTCGGCCCTGCCCGTCGTCCTGATCGCGGCGCTGTCGTCGTGTTCGGGCGGGGGCGGCGGGGGTGATGCCGCCGCCTCCTCGTCCTCCCCGCCCTCCGCGTCGTCGGCGCCGTCGGCTTCGTCGGCTTCGTCGGCGCCGGACGGGAAGCCGAACATCGTCTACGTCCTGACCGACGACCTGTCCTGGAACCTGGTCCAGTACATGCCGCACGTCCAGGAGATGCAGCGCAACGGCACCACGTTCACGAACTTCTTCGCCACCGACTCGCTGTGCTGCCCCTCCCGCAGCTCGATCCTGACCGGCCAGTTCCCGCACAACACGGGCGTGTTCACGAACAACGGCGACGACGGCGGCTACGGCGCCTTCCTGAAGAACGGCGACGAGGCGCGCTCCTACGGCCCCGCCCTCCAGCACGCCGGCTACCGGACCGGCTTCATGGGCAAGTACCTCAACGGCTACGAGCCCTCCGGCCGCCCCGGCGAGTCGAAGCCGGACGTGCCGCCGGGCTGGGACGAGTGGGACGTGGCCGGCAACGGCTACCCGGAGTTCGACTACCAGCTCAACGAGAACGGCAAGCTCGTCCGCTACGGGCACGACCCCGACGACTACCTGACGGACGTGATGTCGGACAAGGCCACGTCCTTCGTCGGTGACGCCGCCGAGTCGGGCAAGCCGTTCGCCCTCGAGCTGGCCACCTTCGCCCCGCACGGCCCCTCCACCCCGGCGCCCCGGGACAAGGACGAGTTCCCCGGCCTGAAGGCCCCGCGCACCGACGCCTACGACACCGCGACCACCGACGCCCCCGCCTGGCAGCACGCCCTGACGCCGCTGTCGGACAAGGACCAGCGGAGCATCGACCAGAAGTTCGCCAAGCGCGTGCGGTCGGTGCAGGCCGTCGACGACATGATCGGGCACCTCGAGGACGAGCTGAAGAAGAAGGGCCTGGCCGACGACACCTACCTCGTCTTCGGCTCCGACAACGGCTTCCACATGGGCGAGCACCGGCTGCGTCCGGGCAAGCAGACCGCCTACGACACCGACGTACGGGTCCCGCTGATCGTCACCGGCCCGGACGTGCCCGCCGGCAAGGAGGTCGACCGCTTCGCGGCCAACATCGACCTCGCCCCCACCTTCCAGGACCTGGCCGGACTGGATCCGCCGGCCACCGCCGACGGGGAGAGCCTGCGGCCCCTGCTGCACGGGGACACGGTCGCGGACGCGGACTGGCGCGACGCGGTGCTGGTCGAACACCACCACGCGGCCTCGAAGAAGGACGACCCGGACGCCGCCCCGAAGAACGCCGGCGACCCGCCCACCTACAACGCCCTGCGCACCGACGACGCCCTCTACGTCGAGTACGCGGACGGCGAGCGCGAGTACTACGCCCTGGACTCCGACCCCCAGCAGCTGCACAACCGCTGGTCCTCGGTGCCCGCCGACACCCGCCGCTCCCTGCACGACCGGCTCACCGCGCTGACGTCCTGCAAGGGCGCGCAGGAGTGCCGGGCGGCGTCGAAGAAGTAGGGGGGCTTGTGCCGCGGGGGGGGGCTTGTGCGAAAGGGGGCGCGGTGCCGTGCGGCGGTGGCGAGCCGCACGCGCCCCGTGTGGCCGCCGCGCCCGCACCGGCGACGCGCACCCGCTGGGCCGCCGCGGGCCGGGCTCGTACGTTCCAGGGACCGAAGAGCCCGCCGCACAGCGCGGTGCGCGAACCCTCCCGGAGGGCACCTCCATGGCACTCACCCGACTCACCACCCGCACGGCGGCGGCCCTCTGGGCCACGCTCCTCCTCCTGACGGGCGCCGCCCTGGCCGGCGCACCGGCCGCCTCCGCCACCGCCTCCGCCGGCCTGGTGACCTGCCCGGTCGGCACGCAGACCACCACCTACTCACCCGGCCTCAGGCTGCCCGCCACCCCCGCTCCGACGGTCTCGCTGCACACCGACGGCACCCTCGGCCCCTGCGTCTCCCTGGACGGACACCACACCGGCGCCGTCTACAAAGCCGACGGCGGCGGCAAGTTGAACTGCCTCGGCGGCAACTCCTCCGGCAGCGGCTCGCTCAACTGGTCCGACCCGGGCGCCGCCACCTCCAAGTTCACCTTCACGGGAGGCATCTCCCTGCGCCCCGACGGCGTGACGGTCCTCGTCCTCAACGGCACGGTCACCTCCGGGGACTTCACCGGCAAGCACCTGGTCGTCACGGTCGTCCTGCTGAGCACCGACCTGACGGCATGCCTGACCCCCACCGGTCTGACCACCAGCTCGGGCCCGTTCACGGCCTCCGTCCTCTGACCCGCCGCCAAACAACTGTGGTTACCGACCTTCCGTGGGCGAGGCCACGCGGTCGCGTCAGCCCCGCGCCACCCGCAGCGCCCTCCCCTCCCCCGCAACCGCCACCGCCCCGTCCCGGTCCGTCCGCAGGACCGTCGTGCCGCCGGCGTGGAGGGCGGCGAGGGTGGTCGGGGACGGGTGGCCGTAGGTGTTGTCCTCGCCGCAGCTGATGAGGGCGAGGCGGGGCGACGCGCGGCGTATGAGGTCGGGGTCCTGGTGCGCCGAGCCGTGGTGGGCGACCTTCAGGACGTCCACTCCTTCCAGTTCCGCCGCCGCCGGAGATCTCGCCAACTCTCGCTGGGCCGGCGGTTCCAGGTCACCGAGGAGGAGCAGGCGCAGGCCCGCCGTGCGGACCAGGAGGGTGACGCTGGCGTCGTTGGGGCCGTCGGGGGGCGGGGGTGCCATGAGCTGCGGAGGACCTGGTGGGGGCGGCCACAGGACCTGCCAGGACAGGGGGCCGAGCCTGCCCGCCTCCCCCGCCCCGGCGACCCGCACCGGGATGCCCCGGGCCGCCGCCTCGCGGTGCACGGCAGCCGCCTGGTCCGCCGGTTCCGCGAGCGTGGTCGTCTCGATCGCGCCCACCGCGCGGCCCCGCAGCACCCCCGGCAGGCCGGCCACGTGGTCGGCGTGGAAGTGGGTGAGGAGGACGAGCGGGACGCGGTCGACGCCCAGCGTGCGCAGGCAGTCGTCCACCAGGGCCGGGTCGGGGCCCGCGTCGACGACCACGCCCGTGTCCCCGCCCGCCGCCAGCACCAGGGCGTCGCCCTGACCGACGTCGCACATCGCCATCCGCCAGCCCGGCGGGGGCCACCCGGTGAGCACCCGGCCCAGCGGTTGCGGGCGGAGCACGGCCAGGACGAGGAGCACGGCGCAGGCACCGCACCACCAGGGGCGCCGCAGCAGCCGGCGCCCGAGGAGCAGGACGGCCACCGTGGCCAGGGCCAGCAGCGCCGCTCCGGTCCAGCCCGCCGGCCAGTCCACTCCCGCACCGGGCAGCGCCGCCCCCGTGCGGGCGATCCCGACGATCCACCCCGCCGGCCACCCCGCGCACCAGGCCAGCGCCTCGGCCGCCGGCAGCCACAGCGGGGCGGCGCCGAGCGCGGCGAACCCCAGCACGGTGGCCGGCGCCACCGCGAACTCCACGAGCAGGTTGCACGGCAACCCCACCAGGCTGACCCGCCCGGAGAGCATCACCACCACCGGCGCGCACAGCGCCTGCGCCGCCCCCGCGGTGGCCAGCCCCTCCGCGAGCCGGGGCGGCACCCCGCGCCCGCGCAGCGCCGCGCTCCACCGCGGGGCCAGTGTGAGCAGCGCGCCGGTGGCCAGCACCGAGAGCACGAAGCCGTAGCTGCGGGCCAGGGACGGCAGGCACAGGACGAGGAGGAGCACCGCCGCCGCCAGTGCCGGGACCAGGGATCTGCGGCGGCCGGTGGCGAGGGCGAGGAGGGCGACGGAGCCGCAGGCCGCCGCCCGCAGCACGCTCGGGTCTGGGCGGCAGACCACGACGAAGGACAGGGCCAGCAGCCCGCCCAGCAGCGCCGTCGCGCGGAGGGAGAGGCCCAGGCGGGGGGCGAGTCCGCGGCGTTCGCTGCGCCGGGCCAGCCCCGGTGGGCCGAGGAGCAGCGCGAGGAGGATGGTGAAGTTGGCCCCGGAGACGGCCGTCAGGTGGGCCAGGTCGGTCTCCTTGAACGCCTCCTCCAGTTCCGGGGTGATCCGCGAGGTGTCGCCGACCACGAGGCCGGGCAGCAGGGCCCGCGCGTCCGCCGGCAGGCCGGCGCTCGCCGCGCGCAGGCCGGCACGCAGCCTGCCCGCCGTCCGCTGCGCCGCCGACGGCCCGGCCGTCACCTCGGGCCCCGCCCGGCCGCCCCGCACCCGCAGCACGGCGGCGTACTCGTCGGCGCCGGTCAGCGGGGGCGCCGCGCGGGCGGTGACGCGCAGCCGGGTGCTGGGCAGCAGCCCCAGCCAGCGGCCGGGGGCGGGGCCGCCCACGTCCACGATCAGCAGCACGGGTGTCCGGGTCGCCACCGCCCCGCCGCCCGCCGTTCCCCGCGTCACCCGGCGCGCCTCGCCCTCGACGAGCACCGTGGGCGGCACCGCGTGGTCCCCCCGCACACGGGGCCGGCTCAGGCGCGGGTCCGCGGTGATCTCCACCTCGGCCGTCACGGTGGCGTACCGCCGGGCCAGGTCAGGCAGCGGACCTCGGCGCAGGTCCGCGCCGTGCAGCGCGGTCGAGGCGGCGGACGCCGCGACGCAGAGCAGTACGGCGGTGGCCGACAGCCGCAGTCGTTCGCGCCCGGTGCGGTGGCGTCCCCGGGTCAGCAGCAGCGCCGCGACCGCGGCCAGGCAGCCGACCACCACGCCCGTGACCGCCCCCACGGTCGCTCCCGGCACCAGCGCCGCCGTCGCCCACGCCGCCAGGGCGGGCGGCACCAGTCGCAGGTCCGTCGGCGCCTCCTGCCGGGGGTGCGCGGCACCGAGGCGGTGCCCCGAGGCGGCGTGCACATCCGCGCGCCCCGGATGCGCGCCGGTGGGGACGGCCTGGTCGGGGGCGGTCATGGCTGGACCAGGCTCCGCAGGTCGGCGAAGCGGCGCTCGCCGATGCCGTTGACCTCGCGCAGCTCGTCCACCGAGCGGAAACCGCCGTGCCGCGTGCGGTAGTCCACGATGTGCTGGGCGAGCACGGGACCGACGCCCGGCAGGGTTTCGAGCTGGTCGACGGTCGCCGTGCTGAGGGGGACGGAGGCCGCAGGCGGGCCCGCGCCGGGTCCCCCCGCTCCACCCGAGGTCCCGACCGCCGCACCCGGCGCCGGCGGCGGAGCCGACGCCCCGACGATCACCTGCTCCCCGTCCACCAGGAAGCGCGCCCGGTTCAGCCCGTCCGTCTTCGTGCCCGGCCGCACTCCCCCGGCCGCGCGCAGCGCGTCCTCCACCCGCGAGCCGGACGGCAGCCGGTGGATGCCGGGCCTGCGCACCCTGCCCCCGACGTCCACCACGATCCGAACACCGGCACCGGCCCCCGCACTCGGGGAGACCGACGCCGACACCCGCGGCGCCGCCGCCACCTCGCGCACCACCTCGGGCTCCGGCACGGCCTCCGTGCGCCCGGTCCAGAAGTGCTGCGCGGCGAACAGCACCCCGGCCACAAGCAGCACCGCCAGCGCCGCCACGCCCCGCCGCTCCACCCCGCACCGCGTCTGCCACCACACCGGCAGCCGCTCCCGCAGCGCAGGACCGGCCCGTTCCCGCCAGGTCGCCGCCGGGTCCGGGGCCTCGGGCCGTCCCGCCTCCGCCTCCGCCTCTGCCTCCGCGGCTCCACCCCGGACGTCGCCGAAGAGCGCCTCGGCGCGGCGGCGGAGCTCCTGCGGCGGGGCATGCCGGTGCCTGCCAGGGCCCGGGGAGCGGAGGGAACGGCGGTGCCGGGACCGCCCGTCGGAGGCCGGACCGCGACCCGGTCCACTGGTCGCGCCGGCTGCGCGTGCGTCTGATCGAAGAGCCATGCGCCGAGGATCGGCCATCCCGGCCTCTCGGCGATGATCATGCTCAATTCCTGGGGACGACCGCCGGCTTGTGGACAACTCCCCCACCCACCCGGGTGAGCGGCTCGCACGGCACCCCACAGGTCCCGGCCAGCGCGGCGACCACCTCCGCCATCCGCGCCCGCAGCCCGACCGACGCCATGACCTCGGCCTCGGCGCCGAGCCGCAGCAGCACGCCGACCGCGTGCTCGACGGACTCGACCGGCACGACGACCTCGACCCGGCCGTCGGCGCCCGGTGGCCCGGCGCTGTCCAGGGCGGCCCGGGCCACCACGGGTTCGAGGAGGTCCGGGAGTTGCCCCAGGAGCCGCGGCGTCACACGGACCACCGCCTCGTCACGATGCCGGCGGGCGTCGAAATCGGCCAGGTAGGACCGCCAGTGCGCGCCCAGCTCGAAGGCGCCTACGAACCACCCGTGGCCTTTACGTACCACCCGTGCCCGCGCGGCAACCCTCACCGCCCGGAGACGACCACCCCGAGCAGCCCCGGCCCCGTATGCGCCCCGATCACCGCGCCGACCTCGCTCACGTGCAGGTCGTGCAGTGCGGGCAGCCGGCCCCGCAGGCGCTCCGCGAGGGCCGACGCGCGGTCGGGGGCGGCGAGGTGGTGGACCGCGACGTCGACCGGCGCGCTGCCCGCGCGGTCCGCGACGATCTCCTCCAGGCGGGCGATGGCCCGCGACGCGGTGCGGACCTTCTCCAGCGGCTCGATCCGGCCGTCGGCCAGGCACAGCAGGGGCTTGACCGCGAGGGCCGAGCCGAACAGGGCCTGCGCGGCGCCGATCCGGCCGCCGCGGCGCAGGTAGTCGAGGGTGTCCACGTAGAAGTAGGCGGTGGTGGCGGCGGCCCGCTTCTCCGCCGCGGTGACCGCCTCGTCCACCGTGCCGCCCGACTCGACCGCCTCCGCCGCCGCCAGCGCGCAGAAGCCGAGGGCCATCGCGACCATGCCGGTGTCCACCACCCGTACCGGGACCGGCGCCTCGCGGGCGGCGACCACGGCCGCGTCGTGGGTGCCGGACAGCTCCGCGGACAGGTGCAGGGAGACGATGCCGTCGACGCCGGTCTCGGCGATCCGGCGGTAGGTCTCGGCGAAGAGGGCGGGGCCGGGCCGGGAGGTGGTGACGGAGCGGCGCTTCTGGAGGGCCTGGGCCAGCGAGCGGGTGGAGATCTCGGTGCCCTCCTCCAGCGCCCGGTCGCCGAGGACCACGGTCAGGGGGACCGCGGTGATGCCGTGCCGCTCCATCGCCCCGGCCGGGAGGTAGGCCGTGGAATCGGTGACGATCGCGACATGGCGGGACATGAGCTGGAGGTTACCTGCCGTAGCGCGGGTCCGGCAGCCCGGCCCCCTGAGCTGCGGCTACGACCCCGGGGCGCGCTCCGGGCGCGGCTTCTTCAGCCAGGGGTACGTGGGGCTCGGCGTGGGCGGGGCGATGGCCTGCGGGGCGGCGGGATCCGGCACCGTCGGGGTCGCCGAGGGCTCCGGCCAGCTCTGCCGGGCGGCCGCGCTGTCGGCCTCCGGGGCGGCGGGCCACGGCGGCGTCGCGGCGCCGGGCGGCTCCGCGAGGGTCGGCCCCGAGGCGTCCCGCGTCCCCGCGGCCCCGGGGGCGGCCACACCCGGCTGCTCCTCCGTCGTCGTCCAGTGCCGCAGCGCCCCCGCCTCCACGTCGATCTGC
The DNA here is from genome assembly GCF_043202555.1 of Streptomyces sp. NPDC048182. NCBI lineage: Bacteria > Bacillati > Actinomycetota > Actinomycetes > Kitasatosporales > Streptomycetaceae > Streptomyces > Streptomyces sp. NPDC048182. Next base: position 425,408 of record NZ_JBIDAQ010000001.1, read on the forward strand.
GCGCTCAGCGTGTCCAGGTCGTCGTCCGCGAAGCGGCGGGCCCGGTCGCGGGCCGCCCAGCGCAGGGACTCCGCGGAGCGGGTGATCCGCTCGGTGCGCTCGCGCAGCGAGGGCAGCCGCTCGGCGAGGGTGGCGCGGTCGGGGTCGGCCTCCAGGCGGCGCAGCTCGCCGTCCAGCTCGAAGCCGTGCGCGCTGAGCCGCTCGAAGAGGGCGAGGGACTCCCGCAGGGACGCGTCCTCGGCCACGCCCGCGTGGAGCGCGTCCTGGGTGGCGCGCATGGAGGTGCGCAGCGACAGCCGCAGCCGGGCCAGTTCGCCGACCGGTCCCGGCTGGGCGAAGGACTTGGCGCGCAGGGTGTGGTCCTCGACCGTGCGGCGGGCCTGGGTGATGCCGCGGTCCACGCTCCGCTTGGCGGCGCCGACCGCCTTCACGGTGGCGTAGACGCCCAGCACCAGGGCGAACACGAAGAGCAGGGCGACGATTGAGAACACCGCTTCCACGAGGCTCCTCCGATTCCGGCGACCACCACGACCGCGCGACCGCTCAGCACTGCGACCACTCCACCGTAAACGCAGCGGGCAGGTCCAGGGTTCCACTCGAACCCCGAACCTGCCCCTAGGGCATTACCCCCACCGCGCAAGCGACTACGCCGGCACGATGTTCACCAGCTTCGGCGCCCGCACGATCACCTTCCGGATCCCGGCGCCGCCCAGCGCCGCGACCACCTTGTCGTCGGCCAGCGCCGCCTTCTCCAGCTCCTCGTCGGAGATGGCCGGGTCGACCTCCAGGCGGGCCTTGACCTTGCCCTTGACCTGCACGACGCAGGTCACCGTCTCGTCGGCCACGTACTGCGGGTCGGCGACGGGGAAGTCCCGGTGGACGACGGAGTCGGTGTGGCCGAGGCGGCGCCACAGCTCCTCGGCGACGTGCGGGGCCAGCGGCGCGACCAGCAGCACCAGGGCCTCGGCGACCGGGCGCGGCACCGGGCCGCCCGCCTTGGTCAGGTGGTTGTTCAGCTCGGTGACCTTGGCGATGGCGGTGTTGAACCGCATGCCCTCCAGGTCCTGGCGCACCCCGTCCACGGCCTTGTGCAGCGCGCGCAGGGTGTCGGCGTCGACGTCGGACTCGGCGACCTCGGCCACCGACAGCTCGCCGGTCTCCTCGTCCACCACGTTGCGCCACAGCCGCTGCAGCAGCCGGAACTGGCCGACCACCGCGCGCGTGTCCCACGGCCGGGAGACGTCCAGCGGGCCCATCGCCATCTCGTACAGGCGCAGCGTGTCGGCGCCGTACTCGGCGCAGATCTCGTCCGGGGTGACCGCGTTCTTCAGGGACTTGCCCATCTTGCCCAGGAGGCGGCTGACCCGCTCGCCCTGGTACAGGTAGGCGCCGTCGTCCTCGGTGACCTCGGCGGCGGGGACGGCGATGCCGCGGCTGTCGCGGTAGACGTACGCCTGGATCATGCCCTGGTTGTACAGCTTGTGGAACGGCTCGGCCGAGGAGACGTGGCCCAGGTCGAACAGGACCTTGGACCAGAAGCGCGCGTACAGCAGGTGCAGCACGGCGTGTTCGGCACCGCCCACGTACAGGTCGACGCCGCCGTGCGGCATGCCCTCGCGCGGGCCCATCCAGTACCGCTCGATCTCGGGGTCGACCAGCTGCCGGTCGTTGTGCGGGTCCAGGTAGCGCAGCTCGTACCAGCAGGAACCGGCCCAGTTGGGCATGGTGTTGGTCTCGCGGCGGTACTTCTTCGGGCCGTCGCCCAGGTCCAGGGTGACGTGCACCCACTCGTCGTTGCGCGACAGCGGCGTCTCGGGGCGGGTGTCGGCGTCGTCCGGGTCGAAGGTGCGGGGCGAGTAGTCCTCGACCTCGGGCAGCTCCAGCGGCAGCATCGACTCGGGCAGCGCGCGGGCGACGCCGTCCTCGTCGTAGACGATGGGGAAGGGCTCGCCCCAGTAGCGCTGGCGGCTGAACAGCCAGTCGCGCAGCCGGAAGTTGACGGTGCCCTCGCCGGCGCCGGAGCGCTCCAGCCACTCGGTGATGCGGGCCTTGGCGTCGGTCACGCCCAGGCCGTCCAGGGAGACGTCCGCGCCGGTGGACTGGACGATCGCGGCGTCGTGGGAGCCGAAGGCGTCGTCCCAGGTGTCCGTGTCCGTGCCGCGGCCGTCGGTCGGCTGGACGACGCAGCGCATCGGCAGCTCGAAGGCGCGGGCGAAGGCGAAGTCCCGGCTGTCGTGGGCCGGGACGGCCATGATGGCGCCGGTGCCGTAGCCCATCAGCACGTAGTCGGCGATGAAGACCGGGACCTGCTCGCCGTTGACCGGGTTGGTCGCGTACGCGCCGGTGAAGACGCCGGTCTTGTCCTTGGCCTCGGCCTGCCGCTCGACGTCGGACTTGGAGGCGGCCTGCGCCCGGTACGCGGCGACGGCCTCGGCCGGGGTGGCGTGGCCGCCGGTCCACACCTGGTGGGCGCTCTCCGGCCAGGCGGCCGGGGTGAACTTCTCCACCAGCGGGTGCTCGGGCGCCAGCACCATGTAGGTGGCGCCGAACAGGGTGTCGGGGCGGGTGGTGAAGACGGTGATGCGCTCGCCGTCGATGGGGAAGTCGACGCGCGCGCCCTCGGAGCGGCCGATCCAGTTGCGCTGCTGCAGCTTGATGGCCTCGGGCCAGTCCAGCGCGTCCAGGTCGTCGATCAGGCGGTCGGCGTAGGCGGTGATGCGCATGTTCCACTGGCGCAGCTTGGACTTGAAGACGGGGAAGTTGCCGCGCTCGGAGCGGCCGTCGGCGGTGACCTCCTCGTTGGCCAGCACGGTGCCGAGGCCCGGGCACCAGTTGACCGGCGCGTCGGAGGCGTAGGCCAGCCGGTACTCGCCCAGCAGGTCGGCGCGCTCGCCCTCGCTCAGCTCGGCCCACGGCCGGCCGCCGGGCACGGGGCGCTCACCGGAGGCGAACTGCTCGACCAGCTCGGCGATGGGGCGGGCGCGGCGCGCGTCGGTGTCGTACCAGGAGTTGAAGATCTGCAGGAAGATCCACTGGGTCCACTTGTAGTACTCCGGGTCGATCGTGGCGAACGACCGGCGCTTGTCGTGGCCCAGGCCGAGCCGGCGCAGCTGGCCGACCATGTTCTTCATGTTGGCCTCGGTGGAGGCGCGCGGGTGCGTGCCGGTCTGCACCGCGTACTGCTCGGCGGGCAGGCCGAAGGCGTCGAAGCCCAGGGTGTGCAGGACGTTGTGCCCGGTCATCCGCTGGAAGCGGGCGTAGACGTCGGTGGCGATGTAGCCCAGCGGGTGGCCGACGTGCAGGCCCGCGCCCGAGGGGTACGGGAACATGTCCATGATGAACTTCTTGGGCCGGGCGACCAGCTCCGGGTCGCCGGCCAGGTCACCAGCGGGGTTGGGCGCGGCGTACGTCCCCTCGGCGTCCCAGACGTCCTGCCAGCGCGCCTCGATCTCGGCGGCCACGGCGGCCGTGTAGCGGTGCGGCGCGGCGTCCGCCGGCACAGCGGGGGTCGCGGCGGGGTTCGTCTCGCTCATGGTCCTCAAAGCTCCATCGATCGTCTCTGCCGGCGGCGCCATCCGGAAATGAAAAATCCCCTCGCACAGGAGGGGACGCCGCGCCGATTCCGGCCGCCGCCGGACGGTTCCGGGGGCCGGGAGTGATCAGCGCGGCTCGCTAAGCAGAAGGCGTACGGCACGCATGGCGTCAGGGTACCGCAGTCGCCCAGCGGGCCGCGACGGGGCTTCCGGTTCGGGATTACCCCGCGTAACGACCCCTAAGGGGCATCAGCGCGCGGCACAACGACCCGATTCTCATTTGATAACAACGCAATAACTCAAACCTCGTACCCACGGGTATGGCGCCACTTAGAGTGCGCCGCGGGACCGCCTTCCAGAACCACTCGGAGGTACGCCGTCATGACGACGGACAGCACCGCGGACGACGCCCTCGCCCAATTCCTCGACTTCGGCGCCGGCGTCCTCTCCCTGGTCTTCCTGAGCTGCTCGGTGATCTGGGGCCTGGTCGCCCAGGACCGCGTCGTCCTCGGCCCCCGGCAGCGGATCACGGCGCAGGCGGTGCACCGCGCCACCGCCGTCGCCTCGGTCGTCTTCCTGCTGGTGCACATCGGGGTCAAGCTGGCCCTGGCGCACACCACCTGGGTCGCCGCGGTGGTCCCCTTCGGGCTGCTGGCCACGGACGACGAGCAGTTCGGCGGCCGGGCCGTGCTCATCGGCCTCGGCACCCTGGCGAGCCTGCTGATGGTCTTCGTCTCGGTCACCGGCGCGCTGCGCAACCGCTTCGCCTCCCCGGCCCCCGTCGCCGCCCGCTGGCGGGCGATGCACATGCTGGCCTACCCGGCCTGGTGCGCCGCCCTGGTGCACGGCCTCTACGCGGGCCGCTCGGCCAAGCCCCTGTTCACCTTCCTGTACGGGCTCTCCCTGGCCGGCGTCATGGCGGCCCTCGCACTGCGCGCGGCGCCCCGGCCGGTCAAGCGGCGGATCGCCGAGCGGGTCGCGGCGCTGTTCGACGGAGGCCGCGATGTCGGCGGAGGCCGGGAGCGGGTCACCAGAGAGGCACCGCGGACACCCCGCCGGGAGCGCACCGCCAGCTTCGCGGCCGCCTACCGCGCCGTCTCCTCCCCCACGACGCCCCACACCGGCACCGGCACCGGCACCGGCACCGGCACCGGCACCTACGGCAACTGGCCCGTCCCCTCCCCGCCCCCCGTCGGCGAGGCACCCCCCTCGGCCTACGACCCGCTCGCCGACACCGGGCACACCATCCCCGTCCGGGGCGTACCGGACACCTTCCGCCCCGCTCCACGTGACCTGCGCGACACCGCTGAGTCGCACACCGGCCCGGACCCGTACTACCCGTACGACACCCGAATCGGCGGTCCCACCCCCGATCCGTCCCCTTACCCGACCCCCTACCCCACCCACCTGCCGCATCCGACCACCCATCCGACCCCCGGCGCGTCCCACGACTTCGGCGCGCCGGCCCCGGGCGACCCATGGCACACGCCCTCCGGAGGCAATGAGTGAACGAGGCCCTGCCCGACGTCCCCGAGGTCCGCGTGGTCGGGCTTCCCCAGCTCACGTCGGGCTTCGACCTTGTCGAACGACTGGACCTGGCCATGCACCTCAAGGTGCACGGCCCGCTGGAGCCGCTCGGCGGCGAGCAACTCGCCCGGCTCGCCGAGCGCGTCAACCTCAGGGGCCGCGGCGGCGCGGGCTTCCCCTTCCACCGCAAGCTGCGCTCGGTGGCCGAGGCCGCGATCAAGCGCGGCGTGCGCCCGGTCGTCGTCGTCAACGGCAGCGAGGACGAACCGGCCTGCCGCAAGGACACCGTCCTCCTCAACCGCGCCCCGCACCTCATCCTCGACGGCGCCCTGCTGTGCGCCGAGGCGATGGGCGCGCGCACCCTCGTCATCGGCGTCACCCGCGAGTCCACCCAGCGCTCCATGGAGGCCGCCCTGGCCGAGCGGGGCCTGAGCAACGGCCGCCGCTCCCCGCTCCGCGCGCGGGTGCAGCGCAACCCGGTGCGCATGGTCACCGGCGCCGCGGCCTCGCTGATCCGCTCCATCGACGGCGGCCCGGCGATTCCGCCGGGGCGCAAGGTGAGCGCCGCCAGGAGCGGCGTGGGCGGCGCCCCGACCCTGCTCTCCAACGCCGAGACCTTCGCCCAGCTGGCCGTCGCCGCCCGCATCGGCCCCGAGCGCTACGGCAACACCGGCCTGCCCGACGAGCCGGGCACCGTCATGCTCACCGTCTCCGGCGCGGTGGCCCGCCCGATGGTCCTGGAGGTGCCGACGGGCGTGCCGCTGCGCTACGTCCTCCAGCTGGCCGGCGCCCCGCCGGTGGTGCAGGGGGTGCTGACCGGCGGCTACCACGGCAAGTGGATCGACGCGGCGGCTGTGGACGGGGCGATCGTCTCCCGCAACTCGCTCCAGCAGGCCGGGGGTTCGCTCGGCGCGGGCGCCATCCTGCCGATCGGTCAGGACACCTGCCCGCTGGGCGAGTCGCTGCGGGTGGCCCAGTGGCTGGCGCAGGAGAGCGCCGGCCAGTGCGGGCCCTGCTACCTGGGCCTGCCGGCCGCCGCGCGGGGCCTCGCGGACATCCTGAACGGCGGCGGTCCGGCCGCCCTCGAGGCGGTCAAGCAGGTGGCGCACAACGTCAAGGGGCGCGGTGCCTGCTCGCACCCGGACGGCTCGGCGATGTTCCTGGAGTCGACCGTCACGGCGTTCACCGACGACCTGGCCGCCCATGTGCTGGGCGACGGCTGCGGGCGGCCCGTGGCGGGCGTACTGCCGCTCTTCGAGGGCGGCCGGAACCCGGCGGGCGGCGGCACGCGGGACGCCGCCGCCCGGCAGCGGATCCACGTCGACTGGACGCTGTGCCGGGGGCACGGGCTGTGCGCGGACATCCTGCCGGAGGTCTTCCAGCTGGGCGCCGACGGCTTCCCCACGGTGGCGCGGGCGGAGGTGCCGCGCTTCGCGGAGGCCAAGGCGGTACGGGCGGTGCGCCGCTGCCCGGCGCTCGCCCTGCGCATCGAGGAGGAGACCCGCCCGCAGGTGCCGGCCGCCCGGGCCGACCTGCCGGTGCTCTCCCCCGGGCGCGGGCGCCGGGCGCTCGGCCGCTGACGCGAGAACCCCCCGGATCGCGGATCCGGGGGGTTCATCTTCTGTGGAGCTAAGGAGAATTGAACTCCTGACCTCCTGCATGCCATGCAGGCGCTCTACCAACTGAGCTATAGCCCCTTGCTGTCCCGCCCGGTCTCCCCGGCGGCTTCGCCAACTTTACAAGGCCGCCCGCCCAGCACCAAATCCTCAGGCGGTCACGAACGAGTAGAACCGCTTGAGGGTGCAGTGCTCCTCCAGGAGGCGGCCGTAGATCGGCTCGCCCTCCAGTTCCCGGTACGTCTCGATCGGGTCGCCCTTTATGATCAGCGCCCGCGCGCACTCCTCGCACCAGTACTGGTAGTCGGCGTTGACCGGCTCCATGTCCCGCACGATCGGGGTGCCCCCGCCGCACCAGTCGCACTTCCGCCTGTGGGCACCCATCGATCAGCTCCAGCTGTGGCCGCAGGCCGTACACACGTAAGAGATCCCGCCGTTGTCACCGAGCACCTGGGCGACGTGCGCGGAACCGCAGGCCGTGCACACGAGGATGCTGGCCGGCATCGCCTCTCCCTCCCGTCGGACCGCGTCCGCTTCCGCTTCCGGCCGTTTGATTCTGCCACGGCCGGACATGCACCGGGAGGTACGCCGGAGGGGCGGGCACCGTTCAACCAGGACGGAACACGGGCGGAGACGACGAATCCCGCCCCCCGAGGGGGACGGGATTCGTCCGGGCTGTGGAGCTAAGGAGAATTGAACTCCTGACCTCCTGCATGCCATGCAGGCGCTCTACCAACTGAGCTATAGCCCCTTGCTGTCCTGCCCTGACCTGCTCGGCGGGGCGAACAAGAAGAACTCTAGCCTGCGACCTGCCGGAAAGTGAAATCCGAGGTCCGGGGCGCTCCCCGGACTCAGACGTCGTCGCCCAGCACCGGCTCCGGCAGCGTGCCGGCGTTGTGCTCCAGCAGGCGCCAGCCGCGCGCGCCCACGCCGAGGACGGACCAGCAGCAGTTGGTCAGGCCGCCGAGGCTCTCCCAGCTGTGCGGCTCCAGGCCGAGCAGCCGGCCGATGGTGGTGCGGATCGTGCCGCCGTGGCTGACCACCACGAGGGTGCCGTCCTCGGGGAGCTTGTCGGCGTGCCGGAGCACCACCGGGGCGGCCCGGTCGGCCACCTCGGTCTCCAGCTCGCCGCCGCCGCGGCGGACCGGCTCGCCGCGCTGCCACGCCGCGTACTCCTCGCCATGCCTGGCGATGATCTCCTCGTGCGTGAGGCCCTGCCAGACGCCGGCGTAGGTCTCCCTGAGGCCCTCCTCCAGGGTGACCTCCAGGCCGGTGAGCGCGGCGAGCTGCGCGGCGGTGTCCGCGGCCCGCCGCAGGTCGGAGGCGATGATCGCGTCCGGCTTCAGGTGGACCAGGAGGCCGGCGGCGCGGCGGGCCTGGGTGCGGCCGGTCGCGGTCAGCTCGACGTCCGTGGAGCCCTGGAAGCGGCGCTCCACGTTCCACGAGGTCTGGCCGTGCCGCCAGAGGATGACGCGCCGGCCGCGGGTCGAGCGGTCCGCGCTCACCTCGCCGGTGGCGCTCACCGCCAGTCCCCGTCGCCGGCCGCCTCCTCGGCGGCCTTCAGCTCGGCGTGCTCCTTGCCCTTGCCGCGGGTGGCCTTGGCGTCGGCGGGCAGCTCCAGCTCGGGGCAGTCCTTCCACAGCCGCTCCAGGGCGTAGAAGACGCGCTCGTCGCTGTGCTGGACGTGGACGACGATGTCGACGTAGTCGAGCAGGACCCAGCGGGCCTCGCGGTCGCCCTCGCGGCGCACCGGCTTGGCGCCGAGCTGCTTGTTCAGGCGCTCCTCGATCTCGTCGACGATCGACTTGACCTGGCGGTCGTTGGGAGCGGACGCCAGCAGGAAGGCGTCGGTGATCGACAGCACGTCGCTGACGTCGTAGGCGATGACGTCGTGCGCGAGCTTGTCGGCGGCGGCCTGGGCGGCCGTCTGGATGAGTTCGAGGGAGCGGTCGGTCGCGGTCACTGCGTGGCTTTCGGTCGGCGGGCGTTTGACCTCAAGGGTCTCACGCCCACCGACCGTGCCCCGCGACGAAGGCGGTGCGGACTACGACGCCGGCTTGTAGTCCTGGCCCAGCGTGACCGCGACGCGCGCGTTCGCGGCGACCTCGCCCTTGGTGACCGCGCCGGCGGGCAGGCCGAGGGTCTTGGCGACCTCGGCGGCGTTCTCCCGGTCGGCGGCGTCGGCGTAGACGACCCGGGAGGTGCTCTCGGTGCCGGTGGCGGTGCCGCCCTCCAGGAAGGTGAAGCCGCCGTTGAGCAGGGTGACCCGGGCCTTGCCCGCGCTGCCCTTCGCGCCGGTGGCGTCGCGCACCCAGACGCTGACCGCGGCGTCCTTGTCGGGGTTCTCGGCGGTGCCGCCGAGCACCTCCTTGACGACGCCGTCGGCGGCCTCGGCGCCGAGCCGGCCGTCCTTGCCGACGGGGAGCGTCGTGGTGGTGAAGTCGCCGCCCTTGGCGAGGTCGGACAGGCCGGCCAGGAAGGTGCCGAGGTCGCGGTCGGTCAGCGGCGGGTCGAGGATCATGCCGAGGGTCTGCACGGTGGTCGTGGCGCCCTGCGGGTCCGAGGAGAGCTTGCGCAGCACCCTCTGCATGACCTGCCCGAACCGCTTCAGCTGGGCGTCGGCGGACTCGCCGGGGCCCCGGTAGGTGGCGTAGGCGACGGCGGCCTTGCCGCTGAGGGTCTGCCGCTCGCCCTTGTGCACCAGCGGCGCCTGGCCCTTCTTCTTGGCGGCCGGGTCGGGCACGTCGGCGTCGGTGTCGGCCTCGATGGTGCCGATCAGGTCGACGAGGTTCTGGAGGTAGGGGGTGTCCAGGCGCCAGGAGCCCTCGATGTCGGTGCCGAGCGCGGTGTCGAGCGCGGTGCGGGCCGGGTCGGGGCCGGCGGCGACGGACTTGGCGAGCGTGGTGGGGGTGCCGTCGTCGCCGGTCAGGGTGAGGGCGTTGGGCAGCAGGACGACGGTGCCGCGCTTGGTGGTGGTGTTGTTCACCAGCAGCGCGGTGGAGGTGCCGCCCTTCTTGGTGTCGTGCAGGTGGACGGCGATGACGTCGCGCTGCTGCGCGCCCGCGGCCGTCGCGGCGCCCTTGTCGTCGCCACCGGAGGACGTCCCGGGCAGCTTCCCGGCGTACCAGAGCCAGCCGGCGCCGCCGACGGCCACCAGGGCGAGGACGACGACCAGGGCGATCACCCGGCTGCGGGCGCGGCGCCTGGCCTCCTCGCGGCGCTCGGTGCGGTTCTCGGTGAACGCCAGCCAGTCGATGACGTCCTCGGAGTCGTCGGTCGGCTCCTCGACGAAGGCGAACTGCTCGGTGCGGTAGTCGGGGGCGGCGGCCTCCGGCCCGGGTGCCGCCGCCGGCTCCGGCTCGGCGGGCGGACCGGCCTGCTGCGGGATGTGGGCGGTCTGCTCGGCGGTGGGGCGGGCGTAGCTCTGCTGGGGGTCGTAGCCGGCCTGGTCATAGGGGTACGACGGCTGCTGCGCGCCGGTGGCGTACGGGTCGTACCCGTAGCCCTGCTGGCTCTGCTGGCCCTGCTGGCCGTAGTACTGGCCGTACTGCTGCGGGTCGTACTGCTGCTGCGACGGCTGCTGCGGCGCCTGCTGCTGGGCGTACGGGTCGTAGGCGGCCGGCGCCTGCCGGTACACCGGGTTGCCGTACTCGTCGTAGCCGACGAGCTCGTAGCCCTCGGCCCCGTATCCCTCGGCGCCGTACCCGTCGGCCCCGTACCCCTCGGCGCCGTAGCCCGCGTCGTGTCGGTCGTTCACCGGTGCCCCTCTCGGCTCACTCGCCGCGGTACAGCTGGCGCTTGTCGATATAGCGCACGACGCCGTCCGGCACCAGATACCAGACGGGGTCGCCCTTGCCGACCCTCGCCCGGCAGTCCGTGGAGGAGATGGCGAGCGCGGGCACCTCGACCAGCGAGACACCGCCCTTGGGCAGGCCCGGGTCGGTCAGCTGGTGGCCCGGCCGGGTGACGCCGATGAAGTGGGCGAGGCCGAACGCCTCGTCGCTGTCGCGCCAGGTGAGGATCTGGGCGAGGGCGTCCGCGCCGGTGATGAAGAACAGGTCGGCGTCCGGGTTGAGCGCGCGCAGGTCGCGCAGGGTGTCCACGGTGTAGGTGGGGCCGCCGCGGTCGATGTCGATGCGGCTCACCGAGAACTGCGGGTTCTCGACGGTGGCGACCACCGTCATCAGGTACCGGTCCTCGGCGGCGGACACCGCGCGGTGGGTCTTCTGCCAGGGCTCGCCGGTGGGGACGAAGACGACCTCGTCCAGGTGGAACTGCGCGGCGACCTCGCTGGCCGCCACGAGGTGCCCGTGGTGGATCGGGTCGAAGGTGCCGCCCATGACGCCGAGGCGGCGTCTGCCCGTGCGTGCCGGGCCGGTGTCGCGCGCCGCCGGACCGGTAGGCATGTCCTGCTCTCCCATGCGTGGAGACCCTACCGGCCCGTCCGGGCTGCCCCGGCCGCCGGACCCCGCGGGGGCCGGATCAGCGGTCGCGGTTGAAGCGGGTGGTGATCCACAGCAGGAGCAGCAGCACGAACAGGGCGCCGCCGCCGGTCAGGTAGGGGCTGAGGCTCTCGTGGTTGCCGCCGTGCTCCTCGCCGCCCTCGGCGGCAAGGGTGACCAACTGGGCAGCGGTGCTGTGGAAGCTCATCTTCGGCAGGACCTATCCGGTGAGGGCGGGACAACGACGTCGGCCCATCGTATGCGGGCGCCCGGCGGGCGATCACGCCGACTCCGCCGTTGGGGAACCTTGCCGGTGGCTCAGTCGTCCTTCCGCCTGTAGCCCCGCAGCAGGACCCATGCCGTCAGCACACAGCCCAGCACCATGACGATCAGGATGATCCGGAGCAGATTCCCCGTCCCCTGCTGCTCGGCGGCGGTCGCCGCCTCGGCGAGCCGGGCGATGTGGGGGCTGTGCTGCATGACGTGTGACTCCTTCGCTGTACTGCCGGTCCACCGTACTTCGGCCTAGGCTGGGACCGGCTTCGGGGGCGCAAAGGACCGCACAAGGGTTCGCAAAGTGTCAGACGCCGCAGGTCAGACAAAGCATGGGGGAAGAGATGTCCGAGGGCCACCCTCACGAGGGCCACGAGAGCGTGCCCGGCCGGCAGCGCAGCCGCTTCCCGGGGATCTCCTCGCGGGCGTACGAGCATCCGGCGGACCGCTCCGCGCTGGTCGCGCTGCGCAGGCTGAGCGGTTTCGACACGGTCTTCAAGGTGCTGAGCGGGCTGCTGCCCGAGCGGAGCCTGCGCCTGCTGTTCCTGTCCGACTCGGTGCGCGTCTCGGACCGCCAGTTCGCCCACCTGGACGTCATGCTGCGCGACGCCTGCTACATCCTGGACCTGGAGAAGGTCCCCCCGATGTACGTGAACCAGGACCCGAACCCGAACGCGATGTGCGTCGGCCTGGACGAACCGATCATCGTCGTCACCACCGGCCTGGTCGAGCTGCTCGACGAGGAGGAGATGCGCGCGGTCGTCGGGCACGAGGTGGGCCACGCGCTGTCCGGCCACTCGGTGTACCGCACGGTGCTGCTCTTCCTGACCAGCCTCGCCGTCCGGGTCGCCTGGATCCCGCTGGGCAATGTGGCGGTCATGGCGATCGTGACCGCCCTGCGCGAGTGGTTCCGCAAGTCGGAGCTGTCCGCCGACCGCGCGGGCCTGCTGGTCGGCCAGGACCCGCGGGCCTCGATGCGCGGCCTGATGAAGATCGCCGGCGGCAACCACCTGCACGAGATGAACGTGGACGCCTTCCTGGAGCAGGCCGAGGAGTACGAGGCGGGCGGCGACCTGCGCGACTCGGTGCTGAAGATCCTCAATGTGCTGCCCCGCTCCCACCCCTTCACCACCGTGCGGGCGGCCGAGCTGAAGAAGTGGGCGGCCTCCCGGGACTTCCAGCGGATCATGGACGGGCACTACCCGCGCCGCGAGGAGGACAAGGACACCTCGGTCCGCGACTCCTTCCGCGAGTCGGCGGCCGGCTATGCCACGCACGTGCGCAGCTCGAAGGACCCGCTGATGAAGCTGGTCAACGACATAGCGGGCGGCGCGGGCGACCTGGGCGGCCGGGTCCGGCGCGGCTTCGGCGGCGGCTCCCCGAAGGACACACCGCCGGGCGACGACGCCTCCTAGCCGATCGGCAGCGCGCTGCGGGACAGGGTGCCGCACAGGGCGGCGGCGTTGTCCGCGGTGTACGGGTCGGTGCCGGCCGGGGTGCCGGAGCGGGCCGAGGCGCCGGCCAGCAGCGGGCGCAGGTGGTCGGCCGAGCCGTCGGCGCAGGACAGCGGCCCCGCCTGGGTGTACGAGGCGACGAGCTGCGTCTGGTGCAGGCGCAGGTCGTCGCGGTCGAAGCGGAAGAGCAGCTCGCGCCGGACGGTGAACAGCGACACCTCGGAGCCGGCGGCGCCGGGCCGCCGCAGCGGGTAGACCATCGTGTGGTCGGCGGTGACCTCCAGCGTGGACGCGTCGCTCTCCACCGCCTTGAGGGCGCCCCGGGTGCGGATCCCGGCGTCCACCAGCTCGGCGCGGGCGGGGTCGAAGCGCACCAGCCAGCCGGTGGGCGCGTGGTGCCCGTCGGCCGCCGGGCGCCGGAAGCTCGCGTCGAACTGGTCGAGCTGGTCCGGGTCGAGCAGCAGCCGCACCGCGCGGGCCTGGCCGCCGCCGAGCACCTGCGGGTCGAGGGCGGAGCGCACCACGTAGTCCTTGGCGGTGGCCAGGGCGCTGAGCACCTGGTCGTCGGAGAAGTGCGCGGTGCGCCGCGCGCCGGGCAGCGGCACGCCCTCGGAGCTGTCCGGGAAGCCCGCGGCGGGGCTGCGCGCGAAGAGGGCCGCGGCGTCGGCGGCGCCGGGCACCTTGCCCTCGGGGGCGAGCGGCACCACCGTCATGCGGACCGGCTCGGCGGCGCGCCGGCCGCCGCCGTCCTGGTAGGGGTGGCGCACGCCCATGTAGACGGCGGTGCCGAAGGCCACGGCGATCAGCACGACGAGGATGAGCACCTGCCGGGACAGGCTCCCGCCGAGCGGCGGGCGGCGGCGCACGGCGGGCGCGTGGTCGGCCATGCGCTCCCGGGCGGAGTACTCCTGGAGGCGGGCAGCGCGGACGAACGACTCGTCGAAGACGACGGATCGGTACTCGTCCTCCCCGCCTCCGAAGGCGCCCTCGGGCGGCCCTCCGGGGGGATCGCCAAGCCCTGCCATACCTTCAGGGTAGGTCTGCGGAGAGCCGCGTAAACGCGCCGGTCGCGACGGATTCCGGACCGTTCCGCGCGCCCCTGTGTCCGGTCGTCGGGTGGATCAGGGGCCGCCGGGCAGCACCGGGACGGCGGGCGCGGAGTACTCGGCGGCGGCCGGCGGCGTCACCCCGGCCCCCTGCTCCGGACGGGTGGTGGCGGGCGGCGGCGCCTGCTCGGTGCCGTCCGCCGAGGATCCGCCGCGGTAGACGGCCACGAAGGCCAGCGCGACCATGCCGATGCCCATCACCAGCGCGAGCAGCCAGGCGACCGGCCGGTGCCAGTTGACCTGGCGGCCGTAGGAGCCCGGTGCGCCGTAGGGGCGGTCCAGGGGGTCGCGGTCGTCGTCCGGGTCGTCGAGGTCGGGATCATGGCCGAAATCGCCGTACCCGTCGTCGAAGCGCTCGCCCCGGACGGGGGCGCGGCGGGCGGCCTCGGCCTCGGACGCCTCGGCGCGGGCCTCGGCGGCGGCGAGGAGCCGCTCGACCGCGCTGGGCTCGTGCACCGCGGCGGCCCGGACGAAGTCCTCGTCGAACACCACGGCGGCGAACTCCTCGTCCGACACCCCGTGGTCCTGGTCGTCGTCGGGGTCCCAGCCGTCGGGAAACGGCGTACCCCCCACGTCCTCCGGCACGGGTCCAGAGTAGACCGGGGGGGTCGATTTGGGCAGACGACGGGGAAATCTCCTCCCCCCGACAGGCGGCGGAGACCGGCGCACCGGGCGCACTCAGCGGCGCACGTGCCCGTCGCCGGTGACGATGTACTTGGTGCTGGTCAGCTCCGGAAGCCCCATCGGGCCCCGGGCGTGCAGCTTCTGGGTGGAGATGCCGATCTCGGCGCCGAAGCCGAACTGGCCGCCGTCGGTGAAGCGCGTGGAGGCGTTCACGGCCACCGTGGTGGAGTCGACCAGCTGGGTGAAGCGGCGGGCGGCCTGCTGCGAGGTCGTCACGATCGCCTCGGTGTGCCCGGAGGTCCACAGCCGGATGTGCTCGACGGCCCGGTCGAGGGAGTCCACGACCGCCGCGGCGATGTCGTAGGACAGGTACTCCGTCTCCCAGTCCTCCGGCGTCGCCTCCACCAGGGTCGCCTTGGAGTCCTTGCCGTACGCCATCACCCGCTCGTCGGCGTGCACGGTGACGCCGGCCTCCGCGAGGGCGTCCAGCGCCCGGGGCAGGAAGGCGGCGGCGATGTCCTGGTGGACCAGGAGGGTCTCGGCGGCGTTGCAGACGCTGACCCGGTGGGCCTTGGAGTTGAGCAGGATCTCCACGGCCATGTCGAGGTCGGCGTCGGCGTCGACGTAGACGTGGCAGTTGCCGGTGCCGGTCTCGATGACCGGGACGACGGACTCCTGGACGACCGTGTTGATCAGGGAGGCGCCGCCGCGCGGGATGAGCACGTCGACCAGGCCGCGGGCGCGCATCAGCTCGCGCACGCTGTCCCGGCCCTCGCCGGGCACCAGCTGCACGGCGTCGGCGGGCAGCCCGGCGCCGCCGACGGCGTCCCGGACGACCCGCACCAGGGCGGTGTTCGAGCGGTAGGCCGAGGAGGAGCCGCGCAGCAGGGCCGCGTTGCCGGACTTGAGGCAGAGCGCGGCGGCGTCCACGGTGACGTTGGGCCGGCCCTCGTAGACGATGCCGACCACGCCGAGCGGCACGCGGACCTGGCGCAGGTCGATGCCGTTGGGCAGCGTCGAGCCGCGCACCACCTCCCCGACCGGGTCGGGCAGCGCGGCGACGTCGCGCACGTCGGAGGCGATGGCGCGGACCCGCTCCGGGGTCAGGGCGAGGCGGTCCACGACGGCCTCGGCGGTCCCGGCGGCGCGCGCGGCGGCCACGTCCTCGGCATTGGCCTCGACGATCTCGGCGGTGCGGACCTCCAGGGCGTCGGCGACGGCGAGCAGCGCGTCGTCCTTGGCGGCCCTCGGCAGCGGCGCGAGGTCGGCCGCGGCGGCCTTGGCCCGGTAGGCGGCCCGGGTGACCGGGGACATCGAGTCGTACGGCGAGAGCGTGGTCATGGGGGAAGGGTAGTGGGCGCCTCGGGGGCCCTCCCGCGCCGTCCCAGCCTCCGAGACGACGTCTCAGAGAATGGGCGAGAAGGGTCAGAACGGGTGGACGCCCACCGGTGTGGCCGGTGCCGGGCCGTAGCCGGCGGCGATGCGCTGGTGGTAGGTGGCCCGGTCGATGACCTCCAGGCCGACGATCTCCCAGGGCGGCAGGCCGGCCGTCTGCCGGTGCTCGCCCCACAGGCGCAGCGCGACCGCGGCGGCGTCGTGCAGGTCCCGGGCCTCCTCCCAGTACCGGATCTCCGCGTGGTCGTCGGCGTAGCGGCTGGTCAGCAGGAAGGGGTGGTCGTGCGCGAGCTGCTCCAGGGCGCGGCGCACCTCGGGCAGCGGCGCGCCGGCGCCGGAGACGCTGAGGGTGACGTGCCACAGGCGCGGGGTGTCGGCGGGCTCCTCGCCCCGGAAGCGGTCGCCGGCCGCGACGCTGGTCAGGGCGCGGGAGGCGGTGGAGCCGGTGCCGCCGCCGCGGACGCCGCCGGCCGTGCGGGGCGCGGTGGCCGCGCGGGAGCCGACGCTCCCGCGGGAACCCGCCGGTCCACGGCGTACTCCGCTCACGACGGCCTCCTAGCGCGGGTCCGGCTCCGCCCGGGGCCGGCCGGAGATGCCTCTGGGCCAAGTTGAGCAGGCCCGACCGGCGTCGTGTGGCGGTTTTTGCGGAACGCACACCACGGATTCGGGAACGTTTCGATCCTTCACCGCGCCGACGCGGAGGTCAGGGGTGCAGGACCACCAGGTCGTCCCGGTGCACGACCTCGCGCTCGTAGGCCGGGCCGAGGTCGCGGGCCAGTTCGCGGGTGGAGCGGCCGAGGAGCCGGGGGATCTCCCGGGCGTCGAAGCTGACCAGGCCGCGGGCCACCGCCCGCCCCGCCGCGTCCCGCAGCTCCACCGGGTCGCCGGCCGCGAACTCGCCCTCGACGGCCGCGATCCCGGCCGGCAGCAGCGACTTGCGGCCCTCCACGACCGCCCGCACCGCGCCGTCGTCCAGGACCAGAGCGCCCTGCGGGGTGGAGGCGTGCTGGAGCCAGAGCAGGCGGTCGGCGGAGCGCTTGCCGGTGGCGTGGAAGTACGTGCCGGTGTCCGCGCCGGCCAGCGCGTCGGCGGCGTGCACGGCGCTGGTCAGCACCACCGGGATGCCGGCGGCGGCGGCGATCCGGGCCGCCTCCACCTTGGTGACCATGCCGCCGGTGCCCACCCCCGCCTTGCCGGCGCTGCCGATGTCCACGCCGGCCAGGTCGGCGGGGCCGCGCACCTCGGGGATCCGGGCGGTGCCGGGGCGGCTCGGGTCGCCGTCGTAGAGGCCGTCGATGTCGGAGAGCAGGACCAGCAGGTCGGCGCGGACCAGGTGGGCGACGAGGGCGGCGAGCCGGTCGTTGTCGCCGAAGCGGATCTCGTCGGTGGCGACGGTGTCGTTCTCGTTGACCACCGGCAGGGCGCCCATCGCGAGCAGCTTGTCCAGGGTGCGGGAGGCGTTGCGGTGGTGGGCGCGGCGGCTCATGTCGTCGCTGGTCAGCAGGACCTGGCCGACGCGGACGCCGTAGCGGGCGAGGGAGGCGGTGTAGCGGGCGACCAGGAGGCCCTGGCCGACGCTGGCGGCGGCCTGCTGGCGGGCCAGGTCGCGGGGGCGGCGGGCCAGGCCGAGCGGGGCGAGCCCGGCGGCGATGGCGCCGGAGGAGACCAGGACGACCTCCTTGTCCGCGCCGCGCACCTTGGCGAGCACGTCGACCAGGGCGTCGACCCGGTCGGCGTCCAGTCCGCCGGAGGCGGTGGTCAGCGACGAGGAGCCGACCTTGACGACGATCCTGCGGGCCTCGCCCACGGCCTGCCTTGCCCCTGCCACTGTCCGATCCGCCCTCTCGCTCCGGCACACCCCGACCGGCACGCCCGCCGGGCAATCTACGGGACCCCGGTACGGGGACGCCCGTCCGTTCCAGGCTACGGACGGTGGCCGTCCCGCGTGGGCGGCCCAGGGCTCCGGGGCCTCGCCGGGACACCTGCGTGTCGTCCACGGGCCGACCCGCGTTAACCCCGGTGTCCGACGTGCGACCAGCCTGGAGCGACCGCCGTGCACCTCACAACGTCCCGCCGCCTGCCCCGCCTGCCGCTGCCCGCGCGGCGGACGGCGGTGAAGCTGCTCACCCTCGGTTTCCTGGCCGCCGCCCTCATCGCGCAGGCGGTGGGCGCGCTGCTGCCGGACCTGCCGCTGCTGCTCGCGGCGACCGTCGCCTCGCTGGCCGCCGAGGGCGTGCTCCACCGGTGGCAGAGCGGCATGGCCTCGCTGTTCGCCCGGACGCACGCCGACGTCACGGTGCGCCATGTGCTGCGGGACCTGCTCCTCGTGGTGGGCCTGCTGCGCCTGGGCGAGCAGGACCGGGAGACGGTGTACGCGCCGCTGGTCGCCGGGCTGCTGGTCTTCTACGGGCTGCACTGGGCGGTCCAGGCGGCCTCGGTGCTGGTCCGGCGGACCCGGACGCTGCCGGTGCTGACCCGGAACATCGACGCCTCGGCGCTGCGGCTCTCCCCCGCGCCGCCCGTGCTGCTGCGCCGGGCCGGGCCCCGCCTCGCGGTGTTCGGGCTGCCGGCCACGGCGGGGCTGCTCGGCACGGCGGCGAGCGACCGGGCGGTGTGCGGCGCGGCCGGGCTCGGGCTCTCGCTCGCGGTGACCGCCGTCGGCCTGGCCGCCCTGCTGCTGCGGCTGCTGCCGGGGCGGCGCCCGGCGGGCGAGCAGGAGGTGCTCGACTGGTTCGACGCGTGGCTGGCGGAGTACCGGCCGACGGTCGGGCTGTACTTCTCCGGCGGGGCGTCCTCGGCCTACCAGGCGAACATGTGGCTGGAGCCGCTGGCCGGCCTCGCCGGGCGGCCGGTGATCGTGCTGCGCGAGCGGGCCATGGTGCAGCGGATCGGGCCGACCGACCTGCCGGTGGTGTGCCTGCCGCGGGTGTCCACGCTGATGCGCCTGGAGCACTCCACGCTGCGGGTGCTGCTGCACCCCTCCAACTCGGGCAAGACCTCGCAGGTGCTGCGCATCCCCACCATCAAGCACGCCTTCGTCAACCACGGCGAGAGCGACAAGCTGTCCTCCTGCAACCCGTACGCGAAGGCGTACGACGAGGTGTGGGTGGCCGGCCCGGCGGCCCGCGAGCGCTACGCGCTGGCCGAGGTCGGCGTGGAGGACAAGGACGTCGTGGAGATCGGCCGCCCGCAACTGGACGCGGTGCGCCCGCGCGCCGGGGCGGGCGCGGGGCCGTACACGACGGTGCTCTACGCGCCCACCTGGGAGGGCTGGGACGGCAACCCCGGCAACACCTCCGTGGTCGCGGCCGGCGAGAACCTGGTGCGGGCGCTGCTCGCCGACCCCGGCGTGCGGCTGCTGTACAAGCCGCACCCGCTGACCGGGTCGGTGGATCCGCGGGCCCGGGCGGCGGACCTGCGCATCCGGGAGCTGGTCCGCGCGGCGGACCGCGCCCGGCCGGGTACGGCGCCGGACCCGGCGGCGGCAGCGGAGCCGGCCCGGCGGGCGGCGGAGCTCGACCGGCTCACCGCGGCGGGCTTCCGGTCCGCGGCCGACCAGGCCGAGCGGATGCTGCGCCGGCCGGCCCCCGAGCCGGGCCGCGCCGAGGCGGTGGCGCGGGCGGAGGCCGCCTGGGAGGAGGCTTGGTGGGCGTCGCTGCCGGCCGGCTCGCACCAGGTGCTCACCAGCGCCCGGCCCTCGCTGTACGCCTGCTTCAACCGGGCCGACCTGCTGATCAGCGATGTGTCGAGCGTCGTCAGCGACTTCCTGGCCGGCGGCCGGCCCTACGCGGTGGCGAACACCAGCGGGCTCCCCGAGGACGCCTTCCGCGCCGCCTTCCCGACGGTGGCGGCGGCGACGGTGCTGACGCCGGACGCGCGCGGGGTGCCGGCGCTGCTGGCCGCGGTCCGGCATCCGGAGCGCGACGAACTGGCCGACGCCCGGGCCGCGTTGGCCCGGCATCTGCTCGGCCCGGCCGACCAGCCCGCCAAGGACCGGTTCGCCGCGGCGGTGCACGCCCTGCACGAGGCGGCCGAGGCGCACCGGGCCCGGATCAGGCGGCTGCCGGCGACGCCCCTGCCGCTGCCGGCGCCACGGCCGGCGGGTGAGGCTCAGCCGCGGGTGGCGAGCGACTCCCGGAACGCCAGGCACTCCTCGTAGCGGGGCAGGACGCCGGCCGCGCGGGCCTCGGCGAGGGTGGGGCCGTTCGCGTCCTTGGCGGACAGCTCGGGGCGGCCGGTGACCGGCCACTCGATGCCGATCGCCGGGTCCAGCGGGTGGACGGTCCGCTCCCGCTCGGGGGCGTACCCGGTGGAGCAGAGGTAGGTGACGGTCGCGTCGTCGGTCAGCGCGCAGAAGCCGTGGCCGAGCCCCTCGGAGAGGTAGACGGCCGCGCGCTCGACGTCGTCCAGGCGGACCGCCTCCCAGCGGCCGAAGGTGGGCGAGCCGACCCGGACGTCCACGATCACGTCGAGCACGGCGCCCCGCACACAGGTCACGTACTTGGCCTGCCCTGGCGGCACGTCCGCGAAGTGGATGCCCCGGACGACACCGGCTGCCGAGACCGAGAGGTTGCCCTGCCGCAGGTCGAGCGGGTGGCCGACGGCCTCGGCCATGCGCTCGGCCTTGTACCACTCGAGGAACCGGCCGCGGGCGTCCCCGTGCTGCTGCGGGACGAACTCCCAAGCGCCCTCGATACCGAGGGGGTTGACCTTCATGGCAGTGCTTTCCGTTTCTCTGCCGGCGGGCTCAGGCACCGTGGTCGAGCAGGCCGAGCAGGTAGTCGCCGTAGCCGCTCCTGGTCAGCGGGCCGGCCAGCTCCCGCAGCCGCGCGTCGTCGATGTACCCGGCCCGCCAGACCGCCTCCTCGACGCAGCCGATCTTCAGGCCCTGGCGCTCCTCGACCACGCGCACGTACTCGGACGCCTGGACGAGCGACTGGAAGGTGCCGGTGTCGAGCCAGACGGTGCCGCGGTCGAGCACCGAGACCTTCAGCTCACCGCGGTCGAGATAGTACTTATTGACATCGGTGATCTCCAGCTCGCCCCGGGCGCTGGGGCGGAGTCCCTTGGCGACCTCCACGACCCGGCTGTCGTAGAAGTACAGCCCCGGTACCGCATACCGCGACCTGGGCTTCGCCGGCTTCTCCTCGATGGAGCGGGCGCGGCCGTGCTCGTCGAAGTCCACGACGCCGTACGCGCTGGGGTCGGAGACGGCGTGCGCGAAGACGACGCCGCCCGCCGGCTCGCCGTACCGGGTCAGCTGCCGGTCGAGGCCGACGCCGTGGAAGATGTTGTCGCCGAGGACGAGGGCCACGGGCTCGTCGCCGATGAACTCCTCCCCGATGACGAACGCCTCGGCGATCCCGTTCGGCCGCTCCTGCGTGGCGAACTCGATACGGAGCCCGAGGGCGGAGCCGTCGCCCAGCAGGCGCTCGAACTGGGGCCGCTCGTCGGGGCCCGTGATGACCAGTACGTCCCGCACTCCGGCCATCACCAGGGTGGTCAGCGGGTAATAGATCATCGGCTTGTCGAAGACCGGCATCAGCTGCTTCGACACGGCACGGGTGATCGGCCACAGCCGGGAGCCGGTACCACCGGCCAGCACTATTCCACGCATGGGACGGCACCCTACGGCAGCGGGCGGCGCCTAGAATGCTGGCTCTTATGAGGATTCTCGTCACCGGCGGCGCCGGATTCATCGGCTCCCAGTTCGTGCGGGCCCTGCTGCTCGGGCACCTGCCCGCGGGCGAGGGCGCCCGGGTCACGGTCCTGGACAACCTGACCTATTCCGGGAACGAGGCCAATCTGGCGCCGGTCGCGGGCCACGCCGGACTGGCCTTCGTGCACGGCGACATCCGCGACCACGCGGCCGTCGACGACGCGATGCGCGGCCAGGACGCGGTGGTGCACTTCGCCGCCGAGTCGCACGTGGACCGCTCGATCGCGGACGCCTCGCCCTTCGTGACCACGAACGTGCTCGGGACGCAGGTGCTCCTCGACGCCGCGCGGCGGCACGGGGTCGGCCGGTTCGTGCACGTGTCGACGGACGAGGTGTACGGCTCGATCGCCGAGGGGTCGTGGACCGAGGAGTGGCCGCTGGCGCCCAACTCCCCGTACTCCGCCTCGAAGGCCGGCTCCGACCTGCTGGCCCTGTCGTACCACCGCACGCACGGCATGGACGTCGTGGTCACCCGGTGCTCCAACAACTACGGGCCGTACCACTTCCCCGAGAAGATGATCCCGCTGTTCACCACCAACCTGCTGGACGGCCGGAAGGTCCCGCTGTACGGCGAGGGCCTGAACGTGCGCGACTGGCTGCACGTCTCCGACCACTGCCGGGGCATCGACCTGGTGCTGCGCGGCGGCCGGGCCGGGGAGGTCTACCACATCGGCGGCGGCACCGAGGTGACCAACAGGGAGCTGACCGAACTGCTCCTGCGGGCCTGCGGGGCGGGCTGGGACATGGTCGAGCACGTCGCCGACCGCAAGGGCCACGACCTGCGCTACTCCCTGTCGATCGCCAAGATCCGCGAGGAACTCGGCTACGCGCCGCTCGTCGGCTTCGAGCAGGGCATGGCCGACACCGTCCGGTGGTACCGCGAGAACCGCGCCTGGTGGGAGCCGCTCAAGGCGAAGGCGGCGCTGCCGGTATGACCCGCTGGCTGATAACCGGCGCGGGCGGCATGCTCGGCCGGGACCTGACCGAGGTGCTCGGCGCGGACGGGCGGCACTCCGTCACCGCGGCGGCCCGGGCTGACCTGGACGTCACCGACGCGGCGGCGGTCCGCGCGGCGGTGGCCGGCCACGACGTGGTGGTGAACACCGCCGCGTGGACCGACGTGGACGGCGCCGAGACCGACGAGGCCGCCGCCACCCGGATCAACGGCGAGGGCCCGCGGCTGCTCGCCGCGGCGTGCGCCGCCGAGGGCGGTGCGCTGATCCAGCTCTCCACCGACTACGTCTTCCCCGGCGACGGCACCGAGCCCTACCCCCACGACGCGCCGACCGCCCCGCTGAACGCCTACGGGCGCGGCAAGCTGGCCGGCGAGCGGGCGGTGACCGAGCTGCTGCCCGGACGCGGCTACGTGGTGCGCACGGCGTGGCTGTACGGCGCCCACGGGCGCAACTTCGTCACGACCATGCTGGACCTGGCCGCCCGGCACGAGACCCTGGACGTGGTCGACGACCAGCGCGGCCAGCCGACCTGGACCGTCGCGCTGGCCCGCCAGCTCGTCGCCCTCGGCGAGGCGGCCGTCGCCGGGCGGGCCCCGGCCGGCGTGTACCACGGCACGGCGTCCGGCGCGGGCACCTGGTACGACCTGGCACGGGCGGTGTTCGAGCAGAGCGGCCTCGACCCGGAGCGGGTGCGCCCGACGACGTCGGCGCGGTTCCCGAGGCCGGCCCGCAGGCCCGCCTACAGCGTGCTCGCGCACGACCGGTGGGCCGCGGCGGGCGTGCCGGCGCAGCCGCACTGGCGCGAGCAGCTCTCGGACGCGCTGGACGTCGTCGGGCGGACCGGCGCGTGAGCCTCCTCGACCGCATCACCACGGTGCTGCCCCGGGGCACCGCCTTCGTGGGCGCCGGGACGGCGGTGCTCGGCGTCGCCAGCTACGTCCACCTCGCCGCGGCGGGCCACTCGCTGGCCGTCGGCGACATGGCGAGCTTCTCGGTGCTGTGGACCGTGGTGTTCTCCATCGGGCTCGGGCTGTTCTTCCCGGTCGAGCAGGAGGTCACCCGCCTCGTGGCCGGCCGGGTGGTGCGCGGCGAGGGGGTGCTGCCGGTGCTGCGGCGCGGCGCCGTGCTCTCGCTCGGGCTGCTCGCGCTGGTCCTCGTGCCGCTCGCCCTGTTCGCCCGGCGCCTCGCCGACGTGTTCTTCCACGGCGACACGGGGCTCGTCCTGGCGCTCGGCGGGGCGTTCGCCGCGCTGGCCGTGGCGTACGTGACCCGGGGTGTGCTCGCCGGGCTCGGCTGCTTCCGCGCGTACGGGACGCAGCTGGGCCTGGACGGCGCGCTGCGCATCGTGCTGTCGGGGGCGCTCGCGGTGGCCGGGGTGCGCTCGACGGCCGCCTTCGCCGCGGTGCTGACGGTGGCTCCGCTGCTCGCGGTGCTCGCGACCCTCGGGCCGGTGCTGCGCGGGGCGCGGCCGGGACCCCAGGCCGACTGGCGGGACCTGATCAACCACCTGGGCATGCTCGTCGGCTCGACGCTGCTGGCCCAGCTGCTCGTCAACATCGCGGTGATCAGTACGAAGCTGATCGCGACGGACGACGACGCGCTGGTCGCGGCGCTGCTGTCGGCGCTCGTCCTGGCCCGGGTGCCACTCTTCGTCTTCGGCGCCTTCCAGGTCTCGCTGCTCGCCGGCCTGTCCTCCGCGGCGGCCGAGGGCGACACGCCGGGCTACCGGCGGCTGCTGCTGCGGGCCCTGTCCGTCACGGCCGGCCTCGGGGTGGCCGGCGGCATCGGCGCGGTGGCGCTCGGCCCCGCGTTGCTGCCCACCGTGTTCGGGGCGCCGGACGTGCTCGGGGCCGGCGACTTCGCCTGGCTCTCGCTCGGCACGGTGCTGTACATGCTGGCCATGGTGCTGGGGCAGGCCCTGCTGACGAGCGGTGGCGCGCGCGGGCAGCTGACGGCGTGGATCGTCGGCACGGCGGTCCTGGTGGCCGTCACACTCGGCCCGCTCCAGCTGCGCACCCGCGTCGAACTCGCCTACGCGGCCGGGTCTTTCGCGGTCGCCACCTGCATGTCTCTCGTTCTTCGCGCTCGTGTAAGCTACCGCCCTGTTTGCTCATAGGATGACCACTATTTCCCATTCCGCGAACGGCGTTCCCCGGAGTGTCGCGTGAAGCTGTGGATGCTGACCTCGGTGACCGGGATCATCCTCGTCACCTGCATCGTCGAGATGCTGCGCCGTCGCAAGCTCAAGGAGAAGTACGCGTTCCTGTGGGTGTTCACCGGTCTGGTGATCATTCCGCTCGGCTTCTTCCCGAGAGGTCTGGACTCGGTGGCCCGTCTCGTGGGCGTCGCCTCCGGTGTGAGTCTTCTCCTCTTCCTGAGCGTGGCGTTCCTCTTCGTGGTCTGCCTCCAACTGAGCTGGGAGATCGGCCAGGCGGAGGAGGAGGCCCGGACGGTCTCCGAGGAGGTGGCGCTGCTCCGCATCGACGTGCAGGAGCTGCGCGGGCGGCTGGCGGAGCACGAGGACCCGGCCGTCTCCGCCGACCGGGGGGTGGCGAAGTGATCGACGGCAAGCGGGTGCTGATCATCATGCCCGCGCTGAACGAGGCGGCGGGTGTGGCGGAGGTCATCAAGGAGGTCAACTCCACCCTCACCGGGGCGGACGTCCTCGTCGTGGACGACGGCTCCACCGACGACACCTCGGCCGTCGCCCGCACCGCCGGGGCGACCGTGATGCGGCTGCCGTACAACCTGGGCGTCGGCGGGGCGATGCGGGCCGGCTACAAGTTCGCCCTCGACCGGGGCTACGACGTGGCCGTCCAGGTCGACGCCGACGGCCAGCACGACCCGCGCGACGTGCCCGGGCTGCTGGCCCGCCTCGACGACGGCGCCGACCTCGTCATGGGCGCCCGCTTCGCCGGCACCGGTGAGTACCGGACCCGCGGCCCGCGCCGCTGGGCGATGCTGGTGCTGGCCTTCTGGCTCTCCCGGCTGGCCCGCACCCGGCTGACCGACGTCACCTCCGGCTTCCGCGCCTGCCGGGGCGACCTGATCCGCGTGTTCGCCCGCTGGTACCCGGCCGAGTACCTGGGCGACACCGTGGAGTCCACCATCGCCGCCATCCGGGCCGGCTACCGGGTGGAGCAGGTCCCGGTGTCCATGCGGCCCCGGCTGACCGGCACGCCCAGCCAGTCGCCGTGGAAGGCCACGCTGTACCTGGGCCGGATCGGCATGATCCTGCTGCTCGCGTTCAGCCGCGGCTCCTCACTCGGCCTCCAGCAGAAAGGCAAGTAGCCCGAGGTGCAGACCCTCGACATCATGTTGCCGCACTACGGCGACACCGCTCTCCTGCAGGCCGCCGTGCGCAGCGTGCTCGCCCAGACCGACGGGGACTGGCGGCTCTCGGTCGTCGACGACGGCCGCGAGGAGGGGGTCCCGGAGTGGTTCGCCGCACTCGGCGACAGCCGCGTGAGCTACCGGCGCAACGAGCGCAACCTCGGGATCACCGGGAACTTCCGCAAGTGCGTGGAGCTGGTGGAGTCGACGCACTTCACCATGCTCGGCAGCGACGACCTGCTGCTGCCCGGCTACGTGGCGACCGTGCGCGCGGCCGTCGAGGCCGAGCCCGGCGCCGCGATGTACCAGCCGGGCGTCCAGGTCATCGACGAGCACGGCAGGCCGTCCGTGACGCTGGGCGACGAGGTCAAGCGGCGGCTGTACGCGCCGAGGACCCGCGGGCGGCGGCTGGTGCTCTCCGGGGAGCCGCTCGCCGCGAACCTCCTCGGCGGCAACTGGCTGTACTTCCCGTCCCTGTGCTGGCGCGCGGACGCGGTCAAGGCGGTCGGGTTCCGCACCGACCTCTCGGTCATCCAGGACCTCGCGCTGATCATCGAGCTGATCCGGCGCGGCGAGCGGCTGGTCGTGGACCCGGCGCCGGCCTTCTGTTACCGGCGTCACTCGGGCAGCCTCTCCTCGGCCGAGGCGGTCACCGGTGCCCGCTTCGGCGAGGCCGTACGATACTTCAGCGAGGTGGCCGACGACCTCGACCGGCATGGCTGGCCGAGGGCGGCCCGGTCCGCCCGGCGGCATCTGTCCATGCGTCTGCACGCACTGACGATGGTGCCCGGGGCGCTGCGCCACCGCCGGTCGGACGCCGTACGCCGCCTGCTCGGCTACGCGCTGACCACAGCCGAATGACCGTCCGGCCCGAGGCCCGCCCGGGCCGGAGTGACAGATCCCACCGCGGGACGCACCCCCACCCCACCCGGGAGTACGACCTCACATGACGATCACGCAAGACCACGACACGCCCGCCGTGCCCCGCTTCAGCATCGTGGTGCCGGCGTACGGCGTCGAGGCATATCTGCGCGACTGCCTCGACTCGGTGCTGGGCCAGTCGTTCACGGACTTCGAGATCATCGCGGTCAACGACGCCTCGCCCGACGCCTGCGGCGACATCATGGCCGAGTACGCGGCCAAGGACCCGCGCGTCGTGGACGTGCAGCTGGCGCGGAACGTGGGCCTCGGACGGGCGCGGAACGAGGGGATGGCCCGCGCCCGGGGCACCTACCTGATCTTCCTCGACAGCGACGACACCATGCTGCCGGGCTCCCTGTACGCGATCTCGCACCGCCTGGCGGACACCGACGACCCCGAGCTGCTGGTCTTCGACTACTCGCGCACCCACTGGGACGGCCGGATCACGCCCAACGCCAAGCGCTCCGTCCTCACCGAGAGCCCGCGCGGGGTCTTCGCCCTGGCGGACGACCCCGACCTGCTCGGCCTGCTCCAGGTCGCCTGGAACAAGGCGTACCGCCGCGACTTCGTGGAGAGCTGGGGCTTCACCTTCCCCAAGGGCTTCTACGAGGACACCCCCTGGACCTACCCGGTCCTGGTGGCCGCCCGGACCATAGCCGTACTCGACCGGGTGTGCGTCCATTACCGCCAGCGGCGCCAGGGCAGCATCCTGCACTCCACCAGCCGCAAGCACTTCGACGTCTTCGACCAGTACGAGCTGGTCTTCGCCTTCCTGGCCGACCACCCCGGCCTGGAGCAGTGGCGGGGCACGCTGTTCGAACGGATGACCAACCACCTGCGGGTCATCGAGAACAGCCCCGGCCGGCTGCCCGAGGAGGCCCGGGCCGAGTTCCGCGACCGCCGGCTGGCGGCCGAGGACCGGCACCGCCCGGAGGGCTACCAGGAGCCGCAGGACAACCGGCCGGCCATGCGCCGGTCCGTCGACCGGCTGCCCGGGCCGCTCTTCTCGGTCGCCCGCAGCGGCTACCGGGGGCTGCGCAAGGTGCGGCTGGCCCCCAAGCGGCTGAAGAAGCGGCTGCGTTCGCGGGTCGTCGCGGGCTACTACCGGGCCCAGCGGCTGCTGCCGGTGGAGCAGGACACCGCCGTCTTCGCCGCGTACTGGAACGCCGACTACTCCTGCAACCCGGCGGCCGTGCACCGCAAGGTGCTCGAACTCGCCCCGGACATCAGGACCGTCTGGGTGCTGGAGCGCGGCGCGCGCAACACGCCGCCGCCCGGCACCACCGTCGTACGCCCGGGCACCTGGGGCTTCTGGCGGGCCATGGCGCGCGCCAAGTACTTCGTCAACAACGTCAACTTCCCGACGGCGGTGGTGAAGCGGCCGGGACAGGTCCATCTGCAGACCCACCACGGCACACCGCTGAAGCGGATGGGCGTGGACCAGGCCGACTACCCGCTGGCGCACGGCCAGTTGGACATGCGCGGGCTGATGCGGCGGGTCGACCGCTGGGACTACAGCCTCTCCGCCAACAGCTTCTCCACCGCCGCCTGGGAACGCGCCTACCCGGCCGAGTACACCTCCCTCGACTACGGCTACCCGCGCAACGACGTGCTGGTGAACGCCACGGACGAGGACCGCAGGCGGATCCGCGAGGCGCTCGGCGTCGCCGAGGACGCCAAGGTCGTCCTGTACGCGCCCACGCACCGGGACTACCACGCCAGGCCGCAGCCGATGCTGGACCTGGAGCGGTTCGCCCAGCGGCTCGGCGAGGACTTCACCGTGCTGACCCGCTCCCACTACTTCCACCCGGGCGCGGGCCCCGGGGCGGCGAGCGGCTTCGGCATCGTCGACGTGAGCGAGTACCCGTCGGTGGAGGAGCTGTTCCTCGCGGCCGACTGCCTGCTGACGGACTACTCGTCGTCGATGTTCGACTACGCCCTGCTCGACCGCCCCATCGTGCTCCTCGCCAACGACTGGGAGCTGTACCGGGCCACCCGCGGCACCTACTTCGACATCCACGACGAGCCTCCCGGCCCGGTGGCGGCAACCGAGGAGGACCTTCTGGACGTCTTCCTCACCGGGCGCTGGCGGGACGACACCTCCGCCAAGGCCCGCCTGGAGTTCCGCAGGCGGTTCTGCGAGTTCGACGACGGACGGGCCGCGGAGCGGGTGGTGCGCCGGGTCTTCCTGGACCAGGACGGCGTACCGCCGGTGGCGCTCCCCGCAGACCGCCCTGGCCGACGCGGCCGGTCCGGCCAGGACTAGCGTGTCCGGCGAGTCCGTCATCGCCGAGCACGACCGAAACCTGGAGAAAGGTCCCGTACCCGAGATGCCACCCCGTCTGTCCCTGGTCGTCCCCGTCCACAACGTGGAGCTGTTCCTCGACGAGTGCCTGCGGTCGCTCGTGGCGCAGACCTTCACCGACTGGGAGGCCGTGCTCGTGGACGACGGCTCCACGGACGGCAGCCTGGCGATCGCCGAGCGCTGGGCGGCCGAGGACGACCGGTTCCGCCTCGTGGTGCAGGAGAACCAGGGCCTGGGACCGGCCCGCAACACCGGTGTCGCCCACCTCACCGAGGGCAGCGAGTTCCTCGCCTTCGTGGACAGCGACGACATCGTGCTGCCGGACGCCTACGCGCGGTGCATAGCGAGCCTGGAGGCGAGCGGGTCCGACTTCGTCAGCGGCAACGTCAGCCTGCTCAAGGCCGGTGAGATCCTCCCCTCCGGGCTGCACGACAAGCGGCTGCGCACCGACCGGCAGCGCACCCACATCACCCGTGACAAGCACCTCGTCTACGACCGCACGGCCTGGAACAAGGTCTTCCGCCGGTCGTTCTACGAGCGGCACGCCTTCGCCTTCCCCGGCATCCTCTACGAGGACGCCCCGGTCACCCTGCCCGCGCACTTCCTCGCCGAGGCGGTCGACGTCCTCGGCGAGCCCATCTACCTGTGGCGCCAGCGCACCGGCGGCGCCCCCTCCATCACCCAGCGCCGCACCGAACCGGTCAACGTCCGCGACCGCATCCGGTCCTGCGACACCGTGAGCCGCTTCCTGGCCGGCCGGCCGGGCGCGGAGTACGCGGCGCACAAGCGCTGGTACGACGAGATCTTCATCACCGACGAGCTGCCGCTGTTCCTGGCGGTCCTCGACGAGGCGGGTGAGGAGTTCCGCGAGCTGTTCATGACGGGCGCGGCCGACTTCCTCAGCCGCGTCGACCCGCGGGTCATGCCGGGGCTGCCGGTCGCCACCCGCCTGAAGTGCCATCTGATCCGCGAGGG
Source organism: Streptomyces sp. NPDC048182 (assembly GCF_043202555.1). Classification (NCBI taxonomy): domain Bacteria; kingdom Bacillati; phylum Actinomycetota; class Actinomycetes; order Kitasatosporales; family Streptomycetaceae; genus Streptomyces; species Streptomyces sp. NPDC048182. The sequence continues at coordinate 455,587 of NZ_JBIDAQ010000001.1, forward strand.
CCGCCTCGACGAGCTGATGGAGCTGCTGGCCTTCGAGCGGGAGACCGGCCGGGCCGTGCCGGTGGTCCGCCAGGGCCTGCGCCACTACGCCGACTACCCGGTCATCGACACCTCGGAGCACGCGGTGCCGCGCGCCGTGCTGCGGGTGGACTCCGACTTCACCGCCAGCGCCCGGGCCGAGGAGGTCCGCTGGCGCGACGGGTGCCTGCGCGTCGACGGCCACGCCTACATCCGCAACCTGGCCGCCGGGCAGGTCAGGCGGACCGCGCTGCGGGTCATGGTGCTGCGCGAGACCGGCAGCCGGCGCACCCTGCTGGTGCGGCCCACCCGCACCCGCACCGACCACGCGACCCGCACGTCCGGGCAGTCGCTGCACAACTACGACTGGTCCGGCTTCTCCCTGCGGCTCGACCCGGCCAGGCTCCGGGCCCGGGGCGGCTGGCGCGACGGCGTGTGGCGGGTCACCGTGGCCACCGCGGAGCCGGGCCTGCTGCGCCGTACCCGGCTCGGGGCCGGGGAGAGCGGCAGCGCCGAGAGCCCGGCCGCGCACTGGGTGGCGGAGGACGTGCGGGTCGTCCCGTTCGTCAAGGGCGGCCACCTGTATCTGCGGGTCGAGCGGGTCCGCGCCAGGCTGACCGGCCACCGCGCCGCGGACGGCGCCCTGGAGCTGACCGGTGTCCTCGGCCACGAGGCGGCCGCCGGTGCCGCGCCGCTCGCCCTGGGCCTCACCCACAAGTCCTCCAAGGCGGCGCGCGAGTACCCGGTCGAGCGCGGGTCCGGCCGGGAGTTCTCGGTCCGGGTGCCCCTGGCCGACCTGGACGTCGAGGGACGCGACCTGCGCGACCCGGAGCTGGCCGACAAGTGGGCGGCCGAGCTGGTCCTCGCCGGCCGCCGCCGGTTCCCGGTAGCGGTCCGGTCCGACACCGGTGACCTCGGCCGCCAGTACCCGGCCGACGGCCGGCCGGCCGCCGCGTGGGGCGGGCGGGTCGTGGCCGTCGCCGACGACGGCGCCGGCCGCCTGGCGCTGTGCACCCAGCCCGTCCAGCCCCTCGTCACCGAGCTGTCCGTCAGCCCCGAGGGGCTGATCGCCCTCGCCGGCACTCTGCCCGCCGCCGTGGACGGGCCGGTCGAGGTCGTACTGCGGCACAGCCGCCACGCCGAGGAGCACGCCTACCCGGCCACCGTCGCCGACGGCGCCTTCCGGGCCGAGTTCCTGCCCGTGCCGCAGAGCATCGGCGAGGTGCCGCTGCGCCAGGGCCGCTGGTACGTCTTCGCCCGCGCCACCGGGACCGGCGACCGGGTGCCGGTGCGCGTCGTGCCCTCGGCCCGCGAGGAGCTGCCCGCGCGCTTCACCGTGCGCGGCCGGGACTACGCGCTGTCCCACCGCTTCACCGACCGGCTCCTCGTCCAGGCCGAGTCCGACCTGGGCCCCCAGGAGCTGGGCTGGTACCGCCAGCGCGAGATGCGCAACCAGGTGTATGCCCCGGCCCGCACCGCCCCGCTGCGCGACACCGTCCTGTACGCCTCCTTCTCCGGCCGCCAGTACTCCGACTCCCCGCGCGCCGTGTACGAGGAGCTGGTGCGCCAGAAGGCCCCGCTGGAGCACGTGTGGGTCGTCGAGGACCGCCGCGCCCAGGTCCCCGCGGGCGTCCGGTCCGTCCGGCGCTGGAGCCGCGAGTGGTACGAGGCGCTCGGCCGGAGCCGGTACATCGTCACCAACACCCACCTGCCGCACTGGGTGCGCCGCCGGGAGGGCCAGGTCGTCGTGCAGACCTGGCACGGCACCCCGCTCAAGCGCATCGGCCACGACATCGACAGCGTCCAGTTCGCCGACCGCAAGTACCTCGCGAAGGTCGCGGAGGAGACCCCGAACTGGAGCTTCCTCGTCTCGCCGAACCGCTTCTCCACGCCGATCATGCGCCGGGCGTTCCAGTACGACGGCGAGATCCTGGAGTCCGGCTACCCGCGCAACGACGTGCTGCTCTCCGACAAGACGGAGGACCTGGCGCGCGCCGTGCGCGAGCGCCTCGGCCTGCCCGAGGGCAAGAAGGTCGTGCTGTACGCGCCGACCTGGCGGGACGACCAGTTCTACCGGGCGGGCAACTACAAGTTCGACCTGCGGATCGACCTGCGCGCGGCGGCCGAGCGCCTGGGCGAGGACCACGTCCTGCTGGTCCGCAAGCACTCCAACATCGTCGACGCGGTGCCCGGGGCGGGCGACGGCTTCGTCTTCGACGTCTCCGGCTACCCCGACGTCGCCGACCTCTTCCTCATCACGGACGTGCTGGTCACCGACTACTCGTCGCTCATGTTCGACTTCGCGAACACCGGTCGCCCGATGCTGTTCTTCACCTACGACCTGGAGTACTACCGCGACCGGCTGCGCGGCTTCTACTTCGACTTCGAGAAGGAGGCTCCCGGTCCGCTCCTGGAGACCTCGGACGCGCTCGTCGACGCGCTCGCGGGCATCGAGCGGACCAGCGCCTCGTACACGGAGGCGTACCGCCGCTTCCAGGAGCTCTTCTGCGACCTCGACGACGGGCGCGCGGCCCAGCGGGTGATAGCCCGGATGCTGGAGCTCGCGCACCCCGACCGACCGACTCCCGAGCCCGCGGAGCAGCGTTGAAAGCACCTGGCACAGCCCCGATCGTCCAGCGTTCGAAGGAACTCCTGCGCCGGGTGCCGGTCCGGCGCCGGCTGCCGCTGGCGGTCTACGCCGCCACGCAGGCGGTCTTCCTGCTCTGGTGGGCGGCCTTCTACCCGGGCGGGATGAGCTACGACTCGGTCGCGTACACCTGGCAGGTCACCACCGGCCACTGGATGTCCAACCACTCGGTGGCCTACGACGGCCTGGTGTGGCTCTCGCTGCGGCTCACCGGCGACTTCGCGGTCCTGACGTTCGCGCAGACCGCCGCCATGGCCGCCGCGCTCGCCTACGTGGCGGTGACGCTGCGCCGGTTCGGCGTGCGGGGCAGATGGAGCGCGACGGCCGCGCTCGCGTGCGCGGTCCTGCCGTCGACCGGCTCCTTCGTCACCTTCGTGTGGAAGGACGTCCCGTACGTCATCGGCGCGGTCCTCGCCTTCGGCGCGGCCGGCCGGCTCGTGGCCCGCCGGCTGCGCGGCACGGAGTCGGTGCGGGACACGGGGTTCCGGCGCGAGATCGCCGTCCTGTTCCTCGGGTTCCTGTGCATGGGCCTGTTCCGCAACAACGGCCTGCTCGTCGCGGTCCTCGCGGCGCCGGTCATGCTGATCGCGCTGCCGCGGATGCGGAAGGCGGTGCTGTTCGCCACGGTGGTCCCCACGCTGACGGCGGCCGTGCTGAACCTGGCGGTCTACCCGGCCCTCGGCGTGGTCACGCCCACCAAGGACCAGGTGTTCGCGCTCAACTACGCGGACATCGCGGTGGCCTACGGCAACGCGCCCGGCTCCTTCACCGCCGCCGACAAGGCACTGCTGGCGAAGGTCGCGCCGCTGTCCCACTGGGGCGGCCGGGCGGCCAACTGCTACAACGCGGACTGGGCGATGCGACCGCCGATGAACCGCAAGGCGGCCGAGAAGTACAACAGCGAGCTGGTCGACCTCTGGACGCGCGTCCTGAAGCGGACGCCGGATCAGGTCATCGGGGCGCGGCTGTGCCGCTCGCACATCGCCTGGTCGCCCTTCCCCGGGCCGGCCGACAAGGCGGGCAACACGCTGATCAGCTACCCGGAGGTGCCGGAGAACCTCTTCGGCTGGGCGGACTGGAACCCGGAGATGCGGCACAGCCCCTACCGTCCGGAGCTGCGGATCCGGCCGCTCGACGACGGGCTGCACGACGTGGCGTACTTCGCCTTCAAGGCCGGCAGGACGACGCAGCTGCAGTGGCTGCTGGTGCGCGGGGCGACCTGGTGCTACGCGGCGTACGCGGTGTTCCTGGCCTTCGCCCGCCGCCGCCGGTCGTGGGCGCCGCTGGGCATGATGGCCCTGCCGCTGGCGCTCCAGTTGACGGTGGTGGCGGCGAACCCGGCGCCCCTGGCGCGGTACATGTACGGCTCGGTCTTCCTGGGCATCCTGGCCCTGCCGCTGATCGCCGAGAAGACGCGCCGCGTCACCCGGCCCGGGGCCTCCGCCGCGCCGGCGGACCGGTCGTCCGCCGCCGGCCGGTCCGTACAGCCCGAACCGGCCGGCTGACGCCGGCGCCGCGGGGCCCCGCCCGTCAGAACGGCTCGAAGCCCTCGAACTCCTGGTCCGCGTCGTCCCGCTGGGCGTCGCGGTCGCGGCGGCGCTGGGCGGCGGGGCGGGGGGCCTCGAAGCGGTGGTCCTCGCCGCGCCGGCCGAGCATCTCGGCGCCGGCCGTCATCGAGGGCTCCCAGTCGAAGACGACCGCGTTCTCCTCGGGCCCGATGGCCACGCCGTCGCCGTGCCGGGCGCCGGCCTTGAGCAACTGGTCCTCCACGCCGAGGCGGTTGAGCCGGTCGGAGAGGTAGCCGACGGCCTCGTCGTTGTTGAAGTCGGTCTGGCGCACCCAGCGCTCCGGCTTCTCGCCGCGCACCCGGAACACCGGCTCGCCCGCGGCGTCCTCGCGGGTGACGGTGAAGCCCGCGTCGTCCACGGCCCGGGGCCGGATGACGATCCGCGTCGCCTCCTCCTTCGGCTTCGCCGCGCGCGCCCCGGCCACCAGCTCGGCCAGCGCGAACGACAGCTCGCGCAGGCCCAGATGGGCCACCGCCGACACCTCGAACACCCGGTAGCCGCGGGCCTCCAGGTCCGGGCGGACCATCTCGGCGAGGTCCTTGCCGTCCGGCACGTCGATCTTGTTGAGGACGACGATCCGGGGCCGGTCGTCCAGGCCGCCGTACTCGCGCAGCTCGGCCTCGATGATGTCGAGGTCGGAGAGCGGGTCGCGCTCGGACTCCAGGGTGGCGGTGTCCAGGACGTGCACCAGCACGCTGCACCGCTCCACGTGCCGCAGGAACTCCAGGCCCAGGCCCTTGCCCTGGCTGGCGCCGGGGATGAGACCGGGGACGTCCGCGATGGTGTAGACGGTCGAACCGGCGGTCACCACGCCGAGGTTGGGCACCAGGGTGGTGAACGGGTAGTCGGCGATCTTCGGCTTGGCCGCGCTCAGCACGGAGATCAGCGAGGACTTGCCGGCGCTCGGGTAGCCGACCAGGGCCACGTCGGCGACGGTCTTCAGCTCCAGCTGGATGTCCTGGAGGTCGCCGGGCACGCCGAGCAGCGCGAACCCGGGCGCCTTGCGCCGCGCCGAGGCGAGCGCCGCGTTGCCGAGCCCGCCCCGGCCGCCCTGCGCGGCGACGTAGGAGGTGCCGTGGCCGACGAGGTCGGCGAGGACGTTGCCCGCGCGGTCGAGCACCACGGTGCCGTCGGGGACGGGCAGCACGAGGTCCTGGCCGTCCTTGCCGGAGCGGTTGCCGCCCTCGCCGGGCTTGCCGTTGGTCGCCTTGCGGTGCGGGGAGTGGTGGTAGTCGAGCAGCGTGGTCACCGACTGGTCGACGGTGAGGATCACGTCGCCGCCCCGGCCGCCGTTGCCGCCGTCGGGGCCGCCGAGCGGCTTGAACTTCTCCCGGTGCACGGAGGCACAGCCGTGGCCCCCGTTACCCGCGGCGACGTGCAGCTCGACGCGGTCCACGAAGGTGGTCATGGTGTGGTGCCTCCAGAAACAAGGGGAAAACCAGGGAATGTCTTAGCTGTAACGCGCCAGGGGCGGACCTGCTTCCCGACCGGGAAGTGAGGTCCGCCCCTGCGAGTCGCTCTACGGAGCCGAAGTCCTACGGGACTCAGGCAGCCGGAACGATGTTCACGACCTTGCGGCCACGGTGGGTGCCGAACTGCACCGCACCGGCCTCGAGCGCGAACAGCGTGTCGTCGCCGCCACGGCCGACGCCCGCGCCCGGGTGGAAGTGGGTGCCGCGCTGGCGGACCAGGATCTCACCCGCGTTGACGACCTGACCGCCGAAGCGCTTCACGCCGAGCCGCTGGGCATTGGAGTCGCGCCCGTTCCGGGTGGACGATGCGCCCTTCTTGTGTGCCATCTGTTCTCAGTCCCTTACTTCGCGGCCGCGGGGATCTCAGTGACCTTGATCGCCGTGTACTGCTGGCGGTGGCCCTGACGACGGCGGTAGCCGGTCTTGTTCTTGTAGCGCAGAATGTCGATCTTCTGGCCCTTGTGGTGGTCCACGATCTCCGCCTGGACCTTGATGCCGGCCAGCACCCACGGGTCGCTGGTCACAGCGTCGCCGTCGACGACGAGCAGGGTCGAGAGCTCGACCGTGTCGCCAACCTTGGCGGTGGAAATCTTGTCAACCTCGACGATGTCACCGACAGCAACCTTGTGCTGGCGGCCACCGCTGCGCACGATGGCGTACACGCGGATCTCACTCTCTCGCTCGGGAACGGCACCCCCGCAGTCCAGCCGCCCGACGACAGACGCGGACGGCCTCTCCCGGTCACGGCCCGTGCCCGGAAGGAAGAAGGTTTACGGGGATGTGGCGTGCCGATGGACACGCCGACGGCCAAGATTACGGGCCCGCCCCTTACGGGGTCAAACCGGGCCCGGTGCGGCCCGCCACGCCGGGCGGGCCGCACCGAACGCCGGATCAGCCCTCGTCGGCGGCGGCCGCGGTCTTCTTGGCCGCCGTCTTCTTGGCCGTGGTCTTAGCCGTCGACTTGGCCGCGGTCTTCTTGGCGGTCGTGGTCTTGGCCGCCTTCTTGGCCGTGGCCGTCTTCTTCGCGGCCGTCTTCGTGGCCGCGGTCTTCTTGGTGGCGGCCTTCTTCGCGGTGGCCTTCTTGGCCGTCTTGCGGGCCGCCGCCTTCTTGGCCGGGGCCTCCTCCGCGACGGTCTCCTCCACCGAGGGGGCCTCCCCCGCCGGAGCCTCCGGGGCCGACGCGACGACCGTGACGGCCGCCTCCTCGGACGCGGTGGGCGCGGTGGCCTTGCGCACCGCGCGGCGCCGCGGACGGGCCGGGGCGGGCTCCTCGGCGGCGGCCGGGGCGGCCTGCTCCGGGGCCTGCGGGGCGACGGGGGCCTCCGCGACCGGCGCCGGCTCCGCCACCGTCACCACCGCGGCGGCCTCCGCGCCGGCGGGCGAACCGGCCGGTGCGGACACCTTCCGGGTGGCCCGGCGCCGGGTGCGGCCCTTGGGCGCCGCCTCGTCCACGGCCTGGGCCTCGGCGGCGGGCGCCGGGGCACCGGAGACCGCGTCCTCGACGGCGGCGGGCTCGGCCAGCACGTCGGCGGCCGGCTCCGGCACGACCGGACGCTCGGCCGCCTCCTGGGCGGTGACGTCCTGCGCGGTCGGGGCCTTGGCCTGGACGGTCTCGGCCTTGACGCTCTCGGCCCGGGGCGCACCCGCCGGGGCGGACGCCCTGCGGCTCGCCCGGCGCCGGCCACGGCCGCGGGTGGCGGCGGCCTCGGCCTCGGCGACGCTGCTGAACAGCTCCTCGTCGTCGCTGAAGTCCGGCGCCGGCAGGGCGACCGGCTCGGCGGCCTCGGCGGCGACCTCCTCCACCGACTCGCTCTCGGCCTCCTGCTCGGCGGTCAGCCCCGTCTCGACGCCGGCCACGGCCTCGTGGTCGTGCTCGTGCGGCTGCTCCGCGCCGGCCCGCGCCCGCTTGCGGCGCTTGCCGCCACCGCCGCCGCCGTTCCCGGCGGCCACCGGCTGGTCGAGGTGGACGATGACGCCCCGGCCGTTGCAGTGGACGCAGGTCTCGGAGAACGACTCGAGCAGGCCCTGGCCGACCCGCTTGCGGGTCATCTGCACCAGGCCGAGCGAGGTGACCTCGGCGACCTGGTGCTTGGTCCGGTCCCGGCCCAGGCACTCCAGGAGGCGGCGCAGCACCAGGTCCCGGTTGGATTCCAGGACCATGTCGATGAAGTCGATGACGATGATGCCGCCGAGGTCGCGCAGCCGCAGCTGGCGCACGATCTCCTCGGCCGCCTCCAGGTTGTTCCTGGTGACCGTCTCCTCCAGGTTGCCGCCCTGGCCGGTGAACTTGCCGGTGTTGACGTCGACCACGACCATCGCCTCGGTCCGGTCGATCACCAGCGAGCCGCCGCTGGGCAGCCAGACCTTGCGGTCGAGCGCCTTGGCGAGCTGCTCGTCGATCCGGTAGGTGGCGAAGACGTCGACCTCGGAGGTCCACTTCGACAGCCGGTCGGCGAGGTCGGGCGCCACGTGGGAGACGTAGCCGTGCACGGTCTGCCAGGCGTCCTCGCCGCTGACGACGACCTTGGAGAAGTCCTCGTTGAAGATGTCGCGCACGACCCGGACGGTCATGTCCGGCTCGCCGTACAGCAGCGTCGGCGCGCTGCCGTTGCCGCCGTTCTTCGACTTCTTCTGGATCTCCTCCCACTGCCCCTGGAGCCGCTCGACGTCGCGGCGCAGCTCGTCCTCGCTGGCGCCCTCGGCGGCGGTGCGCACGATGACGCCCGCGTCCTCGGGGACGATCTTCTTGAGGATGGTCTTGAGCCGGGAGCGCTCGGTGTCGGGCAGCTTGCGGCTGATGCCGGTCATCGAGCCCTCGGGCACGTAGACCAGGTAGCGGCCGGGCAGCGAGACCTGGCTGGTCAGGCGGGCGCCCTTGTGGCCGATCGGGTCCTTGGTGACCTGCACGAGCACGGACTGCCCGGACTTCAGCGCGGACTCGATGCGGCGCGGGCCGCCGTGGACGCCGAGCGCCTCGAAGTTGACCTCGCCGGCGTACAGGACGGCGTTGCGGCCCTTGCCGATGTCGATGAAGGCGGCCTCCATCGACGGCAGCACGTTCTGCACCTTGCCGAGGTAGACGTTGCCGACGTACGAGGTGGCCTGCTCCTTGTTGACGTAGTGCTCGACGAGCACGCCGTCCTCCAGGACGCCGATCTGGGTGCGCTCGCCGTGCTGGCGGACGACCATCACGCGCTCGACGGCCTCGCGGCGGGCCAGGAACTCGGCCTCGGTGATGATCGGCACCCGGCGGCGGCCCTGCTCTCGGCCCTCGCGGCGGCGCTGCTTCTTGGCCTCCAGGCGGGTCGAGCCCTTGATGGACTGGACCTCGTCGGACGGCTCGGCCTTCGGGCGGGGCTCGCGGACCTTGACGACGGTGCGCTCGGGGTCGTCCGGGGTCGCGTCGCCGTCACCGGAGGAGTCCCCGGCCCGGCGGCGACGGCGGCGACGGCGACGGCTGCCGCTGGAGCCGCCGTTGTCGCCGGCGGCCTCGTCGGACTCCTCGGCGTCCTCCTCGGCCTGCTCGGCGGTGTCCTCGGCGTCCTGCGCGGCCTGCTCGGCGGCGGCGCGGTCGGTGTCGTCGGCGGAGTCGCCCGCGTCGCCGTCACCGCCCTCACCGCGCCGGCGGCGACGGCCGCCACGGCGCCGGCGGCGGCGCGAACCGGAGTCCTCGGCGCCCTCGGCGTCGTCGTCCTCGTCCGTCTCCGCGTCGGTGTCCTCGGCCTCGGGCTCGGGCTCGGGCTGCTCCTCGACCACGGGGGCGGCGGGGGTGCGCTCCTCGGCGGCCTCGTCGGCGCCCTTGCGGCGACGGCGGCGGCGGTTGCCGGCGGTCTGCTCCTCGGCGGCCTTCTCGGTGTCCTCGGCCTGCTCGGCGCCGCGCGCCGGACCGGTCCCGGCACCGGTCCCGGCCGCTTCGGCGGCGGCCTCGGCGGCGGCGCGCTCGGGCGTCTGGAAGCGGGGCTCGGCGAAGACGGGGGCCTGGAAGAGGGAGGTGGCGGGGCGCTTCGGGCGCTTCGGGGCGTCCTCGCCGGCCGCCTTGCCTGCGGCGCGGGCCGGCTCGGCGAACCCGCCGGCGGCCCGAGGGGCGCGCTGCCGGGCCCGGCGCGGGGCGGGCTCCTCGGCCGGGGCGGGCGCCTCGGCGGCGGACGCGGCTGCCTCGGCGGCGGGCGCGGGCGACTCGGCGGCGGGGGTGGCCACGCTGCGGGTGGCACGGCGCCGGGTCCGCTTGGGCGCGGCGTCCTCGGCGGCGGCCGGCTCGGCGGCAGCGGCCTCGGGCTGCGGCTCGGCTTGCGCGGGCGCCTCCGGAGCGGCGGCCTCGGCGGCCGGCTCCACGGGGGAGGTCACCTTGCGGGTGGCGCGGCGGCGGGCACGCGGCGGAGCGGCCTCCTCCGCCGGGGCGACGGGCGCCTCGTCCTCGACGGCGGCCACGGGCGCGGCGGGCTCGGCCGGCGAGGTCACGCTGCTGGTGGCACGGCGGCGCGTCCGCTTGGGCGCGGCCTCCTCGGCGGCGGGCGCCTCCGCGGCGGGGGTCTCCGCGGCGGGCTCCACGGGGGACGTCACCTTGCGGGTGGCCCGGCGCCGGGCACGCGGCGGCGCGGGCTCCTCGGCGACCGGCTGACCGGCCTCGGGCTCGGCCGGCGTCTCGGGCGCGGCGGCCGGCACGACGGTCTCGGCGACCTCGGCCGCCTCCGGGGTCCCGGTGGGCGCGGAGGCGCGGCGCACGGCGCGGCGGCGCGGCCGGGCGGCCGGCGCCGGCTCGGGGGACGCCTCGGAGGCGAGTTCGGCGGCCGGGGCGGGCGCCTCGGCCGGGGCGACGGTCTCCGCGGGCGCCTCGGACCCGCCGGACGGCGGACCGGCGGGGCGGGACGCGGCGCGGCGCCGGCGGCGCGGCGGCAGGGTGTCGCTGGGGGTGTCGGCGGCGGGGCCCGTCGAAGGGGTCGCGGACTCGCCGGATTCGGTCGGCTCGAGCATGCGGGGGTGTCTCCCGTCAGGCTCCCGGGCGCCGCGCCCGGTCCGGCACCGACGAAGTCGGGCACCGTTGACGCCGCGGCTCGCGCGCTGCGCGTCGCCGCCGTCCGGGGCGCGGGCGCCGCTCGGAAGCTCTCGTGTTGTGTCTCGCCGGTTCCGTACTCCTTGTTCGCACGGCCTGGCGAAAGTCTTGTGGTGGGTGCGCCGCCCGACCCAGGTGGCTCCCGAGTTCGAGGGCTGCGCTGCGACGCGCGTGCCCGCGCGGGCCTTCCCTACGCCGGCGCCGTCGCGGCGGCGGGAGCTGCGGCCGGGTGGGCCTCGGGCTCTTCCGCCTCGCGGTCGGGCGCGAGCGGGTCGGTCACCGCTCCGGACTCCTCATCGAACAGCCCCTGCGCCAGCCTGGTCACCGCTGCGGGGACCGGCGGCGCCAGGTCGGCCACGGCGCGGAGACCGGACAGGACGTCGTCGGGTCGAACGGCAGGCGTCACGTGCCGAACAACCAGCCGCAGTATCGCACAGGGCTGGTCGCTCGGCCTATCAGCGGGGGAACTCGGCGCCGTCACGGCGGCGAGGCTCACGACGGCGGAGCGGGCGTCGAAGGTGCGGACGCCGTTCTTCGTGGCCCGCTGGACCTCGACGCTCTCCGCCGCCTCGAACGCGGCGACGGCGCGCTCGGCGTCCTCGGGGGCCACGCCGTCCAGGCGCAGCTCCCAGACGGAGGCGGTCAGCCGGTCGGCGAGGCCCGAGGTGCGGGCCTCGACCGCGTCGACGACGTCGAGCCCGGCGGGCAGCGACGCGTCGAGGAGCAGCCGCAGCGGCTCCGGGTCGCGCCGCGCGGTGAGGGCGATCTCCAGGTACTCCGCCTCACTGCCCGTGCCGGTGGGTGCGGCATTGGCGTACGACACCTTCGGGTGCGGCGTGAACCCCGCCGAGTACGCCATGGGCACCTCGGCGCGGCGCAGCGCACGCTCGAAGGCGCGCTGGAAGTCACGGTGGCTGGTGAACCGGAGGCGTCCGCGCTTGGTGTAGCGCAGTCGGATGCGCTGCACCGCCGGAACCGGCGGCGGGCCTTCGGGCTGTCGCTTGCCCAGTGTCGTTCAGTCCTTCGTGAGTGCGGTCGTCCTGCTACCAAGAGTACGTGCCCCGGCGCCGGAAGGTTCCCGCCGGTCGTCCGGCACCGCGTCCGGCACCGCGTCCGGCGCCGGCGGGGGCCCGCCGAACAGCGCCCGGCGCAGGGTCTGGCGCACGGCGAGGCGCGCGGAGGCGAGGGCCTCGCGCGCCGCCCGCCCCGCGGCGCGGGACACGGCGGCGGCTGGCCGCCACACACCGTCGCGCAGCAGGTGTCCGACGGGGGTGAGCACCGTCCGGTACACCCACCGCGCCGGCTCGACGAGCGTCCACCGCGCGAGCACCGCCAGCGCCCGCCCCACGGCCCGCGACACGTACCCGGCGACCCGCCAGGCGTGCCCGAGCGCGACCCCGACCTCCCGCCCGACCACGCCGAGCACCCGCCCGACGGGCACCAGCACCCACCGCCACACCCCGACGGCGGGCAGCACCACCAGCACCCGCAGCGTCCAGTACAGAACCGTCCCGACCCCGGTCACCACCATCCGCCCGCACCAGCCGACCCCGCGCCCCAGCCAGGCGACGGCATGCCCGACCGGCGTCAGCACCCACCGGTACAGCCAGCCCCCGGGCAGGACGACCAGGTACCGCCCCAGCCAGGCGAGCCCCCCGTAGATCCCCCGCCCGACCCAGGCCAGCCCCACCCCGGCCCGCTCCACCACCCACACGACACCACGCCCGAACGGCGCCAGCACCCACCGGTACAACCACACCAGCGGCACCACCACGAGGACCTTCGCGAGCCAGGCCACGGCCTTGCCCACCGGCACCAGCACGTACCGGCCAAACGCCACCAGCGGCACCACGACCAGCACCCGCCCCAGCCACGCGAGCCCCCGCCCGACCGGCCGCAGCACGGCGTCCCTCAGCAGCCGCCCCCCGGCGACCAGCACGTCCCACACCATCCGCACCGGCACGACCAGCACCAGGACGACGATCCGCACCGGAATCCGGATCGCCACGACCAGACACCCCTCGGCGCCCGCCGGCCCCTGCTCCGGCCTCTTCTCAAGCTCCATGTCCGCAGAGACGCCTGACGACCCGTTTCGGATGCGCGATCAATGGGCCATGCTGCGCGCAGGCCGTCGACGGCACGGGGGGATGCGGTGTTCACGGATCAACTGGCCACGCTCCTGAGCGTGGCCGTCGGCGCGGCCGGCTCCTACGCCGCGACGACGCTGACCGAACGGGCCCGCTGGCGGCGCTCACAGGCCGAGCGCTGGCACGAGAAGAAGTTCGACGTCTACGCGCAGTACGGCAACGCGCTCAAGGAGCAGATCGGCATCACCCTGCGCATCGGCGCCGCCCTGGGCCACGCCGACCTGGTGGACCCGCTGACCCCCGAGGAGGGGCTGCGCCTGCTCGCCGAGGCCGAGGCGCGCCGGTCGCAGCGGTGGGAGTCGGTGCTCCTCGTCGGCGACGCCGCGACCGTGGCCGCCGCACGGTCCTGGCACGAGGCGGTCTGGACCCTGGAGGCACACGCCCGCGAGCAGCGCCGGGAGCCCGAGGAATGGGCCCGCGACCGGCAGCGGGTCAGCCGGACACGGGACACCTTCTACACCTCGGCCCGCCACGACCTGGGCGTCACCGGCCCCCCGCCACCCGCGGGAAACTGGCCCCGGGAGTGGCGCCCCCGGGACCGCGCCGCCGGCTGAACCCGCATGCAGCGCCCTGCCCGGACCGCCTCAAGCCTGTGGCAGGCAGCGGCGTCACGCATCGCCCAGGTCGGGTCCCGCGCACCTTGCCCGCCAGACCAGCGGAACTCCCGCCTCGGGGTTTCAGGGCCACATCAGCGCTCCGAAGCCGAGAACGTAGGCCGAGCCGAAGATCAGCGGTACCCACATCTCGACCACACTCAGCGGGACGTAGAGCTGCCAGTCCCTGCCCTCGCCGAGCGCCCGCCACTCCGCTCGGGAGAGGGCCATGGCCGGCAGCCGCTCCTCCAGCGACGCGATGACCCGGTACTTGGCGCTGTTCAACTGGCGGTACGACCGCACCGTGATCCACCAGGCGGCACATTGGGCCAGCACCACGAGCAACCCCGCCGCCACCGCCCAACGGGGTGCTGTCGACAGGCCGCCGCCATCTCCGGAGGCGGCGAAGGCGGCTACCAGGCCACTGTTCACGGTCAGGAAGAACGTGTTCGCCGTATTGCGTCGGGCACTGACCCGGTCCGACAACTCGACGCACAGCTTGTACTGCTCCAGCACCGCCGCGCGGTAGTGCTGCCCCTCTGCGTCGTACGCGGAAGGGGTGATGGCGGCGTTCCACAGGTCGTCTCCGGCACCCGTCACCGGTCCATTGTGGTCCTGCGGCCGGTCCCGGCGAGGCGGGGGAAAAGGAATACGCCAAGCTGCGGATCGTGCGCTGGACGATCGTGCACGGATATGAACCATGTGGTCTGCCGCCCTCTCTGCCGACGGGCCCGTGCGTGTCAGGATGCGTCATGATCCGAGTCATGCTGTGCGGTGCCGCGGACACGCGTCAGGTGCAGGACGCGTTCGTCCAGACCGTCACCGCCTTCGGCGGTGTTCCCTGGCACTTCCTCAATGGCACGGTGAACTACATCAACTCCGCCTCATCCGACTGGGAGCAGAACTCTCGGGCCACGGTTCAGGAGGCGGATGTCTGCGTGTTCGTCATCGTGGAGGAGATCGGCCGCATCACCTGGGAGACCGAGGTGACCGCGGCACTGCTGGCCGGCAAGCCGTTCCTGGTGCTCTGTCTGCACCCGACCTACGAGCGGTACCTCGTCCTGGACGCCGCGTTCCCACCTCCCGCGAGCCTCGACTCCCTCCCCGAGGACCGTAGGGAATTGGTCAGGACCCTGCGTGAGATCGAGCAGGAGAGGCAGCTGACCGCCGTTCCCTTCGGCTACGGGCAATTCGAGGAGATCCTGCGGAGGGAACTCTCCAAACTCTTCGACATCGCCCTGGGACAGATGGAAGAGCGCAACCGGAGAAAGTCGATCCGGCCCTTGCTGAACGCCCCTGCGCGGCTCACCATGACCGACTTGAAGGCGGCCCAGGACATCGCCGTCGACGAATGGGAGGACAAGCAGGTCCGCAAGGCGGCGCTGCGCGCCTTGGCGGTTCGACAGGCGCTGGACGCGGAGACGCTGCACTCCCTGCTGGCCAGCGGCGAGCAAGGCGTGCTGCGGACGACGGTGGAGCTACTGGCCGACCTGCATCCCGTCCGGCCGCCCGACCCCGCGCTGCTGGAGCACGTCGTGGCCATGGCCAACGCCTCCGATGACGTGGGCATCCCCCGACGCCTCATCCCCGTCCTTCTGGCCATGGATCTGCCCAGAGGGATCGAGGCCCTGGCCCTGCTCGACATGGACGATACGGGCAGCAAGCGCAGGCTGGCCGCGATTCTGGAGGCACACGAGGACGCCATCGCTCGCGGAGGGCTCCAGACGGCCGTTGCGTCGCTGCTGGAGAAATGCCTTTCCCAGACGTCCGAAGCAGACTGGAAGACCCGCTGCCGTGCCTATCTCGCACGCTTGGGTTCCACACCCGCCTTACCCGCTTTACCCGACCCCGAGTACTGAACACATCCCCGGCGCGGTGGACGGGGCCGGACCCTGCTCCAGAACGGTTCATCGCGACCCGTACGACCGGCTGTGTCAGCGGAAGCAGATTCGGAGGCGGATCAGCGCGCCGGCTCAGACGTGCCTCGGGCCTGGTCGCGGCCGGCGACCACCATGTACTCATCGCTCTCGGGGTCGAAGGTGGTGGACTGCACCGTGAGCCCGACACCGCGCAACTGCGCCACGAGGTCCTCGTACCGGTAGGGCCAGATGGACAACCGCTCCGAGCAGGCTCGCACTGCCCCGTCCGGCTCGATCCGGGCGACCACGATCTCGAGGAAGTGTTCCTGCTCCCAGCGCTGCTCGATCTGCCAGTAGTAGCTGACGACCGCATCGCGGTCGTAGCGGCGAATGAGTCGATCGCGGACGTCCACCCGTGAGCCGGCGGAGCGCACGAGCTCCCAGTTGCGTGAGTGGAGCACAAGGCTTCCGCCCGGATTCAGCAGCCGCGACATCGCTTCCAGTGCGGTCAGCCGCCCGGCTGCGCCCTCGGCGTGCCCGAGCGAGTTACCGACGCAGAACACCAGATCGAACGTGGAGTCCTCCAGGTGGTCAGGCAGTTCGGCCCAGCTCGCACGGAGGGCTCGAAGCGACACACCCTGCTCGTCGGCAGCCTTCTCGGTCCGGCGAACCATCCCCTCGCTGGCGTCTGCGGCGACCACGTCGAGGCCAAGACTAGCGAGACCGACGCCGAGCTGGCCGGTTCCACACGCGCAGTCGAGAACGCGCGCGTCGGGCGGCAGAGAGCCCACGACACCGCTGTAGTACACCGCGGCTGCCTTGGCGGGGGTCAACCTGTCGTCCCCGATCAGCCACTCGTATACGTCGGAAAGCGCCCCATAACCAGCCACCGCGACACCCCCATCACTCGACGACACACGGGCCATAACGCGCCTGCGAGGCATTGAGCAGGACCCAACCACTTCCGGCCGCCGGGACTCCACCGGATTTCGTGGAGAGCGCGACGCGCCGCACCGACGCAGGTCCCCACTTCACCGGCGCCGTCAGTCGGACTGCTTGACCGTCAGCGGCAGCAGCTTCTTGCCCGTCGGGCCGATCTGGATCTCCGTGTCCATGGCCGGGCATATGGAAAAACGCTTAAAACTGTCCGCGAACTGCGCCACGCTGTCTGACGTGAGGAAACGAGGACAGCGCCGACTCGCGGCAGATCGAGCGGCCTACAGCGTAGAAGCCGAGTGGACCAAGGCCGACCTTGCCCTGTTGGCGGAGCTCAGACGGGTTGAGGCCCTACTCCCCCAGGACGCACCCCGGGCACTCTTATCGATTCGCCTGTCCGTACTGACCGACGACACGACGTCGCCGGTACGGCAGGAGCTCGATCTCCGCATCCTGGCCAGGGAGCGAGGGAGCCGAGTCGTCGGCGTCGCCTCCGACCTGAACGTGTCGGCGACGAAGGTTCCGCCGTGGAAGCGGAAGGAACTTGGGGAGTGGCTGAACAACCGCTCCCCCGAGTTCGACGAGCTCCTGTTCTGGAAGCTCGACCGCTTCGTACGGCGTCTCTCCGATCTCTCGACGATGATCGAGTGGAGCCTGAAGCGCGGGAAGAACCTGGTTTCGAAGAACGACAGCCTCGACCTCACGACGACCGCCGGAAAGATCATGGTCACGATTATCGGGGGTATCGCCGAGATCGAGGCGGCCAACACCTCCACTCGGGTTGCGAGTCTGTGGGACTACGCGAAGTCACAGGAAGACTGGATCATCGGGAAGCCTGCGTACGGCTACGTCACGGACGAGGACGACACAGGGAAGGTCGTTCTCGTCATCGATCCCGAGGCGGCCAAGGCCCTGCACTGGGCCCGACGCATGGCGCTTCGGGGACGCTCTGCCGGGTTCATGGTGCGCTGCCTGAAGCGGTCCGGCCTGATGACGCAAGGGCTCACCGTGGCAACGCTCCACCGCCGCCTGCGCAACCCCGCGCTCCTCGGCTACCGAGTAGAAGAGGACAAGAACGGCGGGCAGCGACGATCGAAGCCGCTCCTCGGCAAGGACGGCAGGCCGATCAAGGTCGCCCCTCCCCTCTTTACTGAGGAGGAGTTCGAGACCCTCGGCGCCGCCCTCGACAAGCGCAAGAAGAACCAGCCGCCGCGCCGTGTCGGCGGTGTGACTCAGTTTCTCGGCGTCCTGCTGTGCGCCGACTGCAAGACGAACATGACCGTGCAGATCACGAACAACACGCACGGGACGTACCAGTACCTCCGGTGCCGCAACTGCAAGAGCGGCGGACTCGGAGCGCCCAACCCCGAGCGAGTCTACGAGCGCCTGGTGCAGGACGTACTCAAGGTCCTCGGAGACTTCCCCGTGCAGGTCCGCCAGTACGCAGAGGGCGCCGAGGCCCGCAAGGAGATCAAGCGCCTTCAAGAGACCATCGCGCTGTACATGAAGGATCTCGAACCCCGGGGTCGGTACACGAAGACGCGGTTCACGAAGGAGCAGGCGGAAGCGTCGCTGGACAGGCTCATCGGTGAGCTCGAAGCGATCGACCCCGAGACAGCAAAGGACCGGTGGGTCAACGTCCACGGCGGCAAGACGTTCCGTGAGCACTGGCAGGAAGGCGGCATGGAGGCCATGTCCGCGGACCTGTACCGGGTTGGGATCCGCTGCGAGGTGACCCGCACGAAGGTACCGAAGGTCCGAGCCCCGAAGGTGCACCTCCGCCTACTGATCCCGAAGGACGTACGCGAGCGACTCGTGATCCGAGAGGACGACTTCGAAGACACCCGGGCACCTCGCCGACACGGACCCGAGTTCCACCGTCCTATCGTGGATGGTCAGCAGGCCCGACGGCCTCCAGGCCGGGCCACCAGCGCATCGGTATGCGCATCGTCCGGGCGATCCGAGACGCAGCGGACATGCTCATGCAGCTCGACTTCACATACAGAGGCGGCCCCGTCCACCGCGCCTTACGCCACTGCTTCCGGCACGAAGGCCTCCACCTGCTCAGCGCGAGCTACAGCCAGAAGGTAGGCACCGCGCTCTACGGGGCAGCAGCGGAGGTGTCCCAGCTCCTCGCGTGCGACGAGTTCGACATCGTCTTCTCGACGCCCCGGCCCCGGGTGGTGGACGCCGGACCCTGCGTGTTCCCGCGTTACGTGAACGAGCCACGGGTCGCCGCAGGCCGCACTCCGGCCATCAGATCCACTCCACGTCCGACGAGACGTCCGAAGGGTCTCCGGGCAGCGGAAGCGGTGTTCTCAGTGCCTTCTTCGCCGGTTGCCGCAGATCCTTCTGCAAGCCGAGCGCGGTCAGCACTGTCACCGCATCCGACGCTGTGCCGTCAGACATGGCGTCAGCGATGGGGTGAAGCGGCTCGCTCGTCCCGGGCACCACGTTTCCGCTGTTCAGTCGGACTTCTTGACCGTCAGCGGCAGCAGCTTCTTGCCCGTCGGGCCCGTTTGTGGCCATGTGTCGAACTGGGGGCAGACGCCGCAGTCGAAGCACGGTGTCCAGCGGCAGTCCTCGACCTCGGTCTCGTCCAAGGCGTCCTGCCAGTCCTCCCAGAGCCAGTCCTTGTCGAGGCCGGAGTCGAGGTGGTCCCAGGGCAGGACCTCCTCGTAGGAGCGCTCGCGGGTGGTGTACCAGTCGACGTCGACGCCGTAGGGGGCGAGCGCCTTGCCGGCCGCGGTCATCCAGCGGTCGTAGGAGAAGTGCTCGCGCCAGCCGTCGAAGCGGCCGCCGTCCTCGTAGACGGCGCGGATGACGGCGCCGGTGCGGCGGTCGCCGCGGGAGAGCAGGCCCTCGACGATGCCGGGCTTGCCGTCGTGGTAGCGGAAGCCGATGGCGCGGCCGTACTTCTTGTCGCCGCGGATCTTGTCGCGCAGCTTCTGCAGGCGCGCGTCGGTCTCCTCGGCGGACAGCTGCGGGGCCCACTGGAAGGGGGTGTGCGGCTTGGGCACGAAGCCGCCGATGGAGACGGTGCAGCGGATGTCGCCTGAGCCGGAGACCTCGCGGCCCTTGGCGATGACGTGCGTGGCCATGTCGGCGATCTGGAGGACGTCGTCGTCGGTCTCGGTGGGCAGGCCGCACATGAAGTACAGCTTCACCTGGCGCCAGCCGTTGCCGTAGGCAGTGGCGACGGTGCGGATCAGGTCCTCCTCGGAGACCATCTTGTTGATGACCTTGCGGATGCGCTCGCTGCCGCCCTCGGGGGCGAAGGTGAGGCCGGAGCGGCGGCCGTTGCGGGTCAGCTCGTCGGCGAGGTCGATGTTGAAGGCGTCCACGCGGGTGGAGGGCAGGGAGAGGCCGATCTTGTCCTCGGTGTAGCGGTCCGCGAGGCCCTTGGCGACCTCGCCGATCTCGCTGTGGTCGGCGGAGGAGAGGGAGAGCAGGCCGACCTCCTCGAAGCCGGTGGCCTTCAGGCCCTTGTCGACCATGTCGCCGATGCCGGTGATGGAGCGCTCGCGCACCGGGCGGGTGATCATGCCGGCCTGGCAGAAGCGGCAGCCGCGGGTGCAGCCGCGGAAGATCTCGACCGACATCCGCTCGTGGACGGTCTCGGCGAGCGGGACGAGGGGCTGCTTGGGGTAGGGCCACTCGTCCAGGTCCATGACGGTGTGCTTGGAGACGCGCCAGGGGACGCCGGAGCGGTTGGGGACGACGCGGCCGATGCGGCCGTCGGGGAGGTACTCGACGTCGTAGAAGCCGGGGACGTACACCCCGCCGGTCTTCGCCAGACGCAGCAGCAGCTCCTCGCGTCCGCCGGGGCGGCCCTCGGCCTTCCAGGCCCGGACGATCGCGGTGATCTCCAGGACGGCCTGCTCGCCGTCGCCGATGACCGCGCAGTCGATGAAGTCGGCGATCGGCTCGGGGTTGAAGGCCGCGTGGCCGCCGGCCAGCACGACCGGGTCGTCGATGCCGCGGTCCTTGGCCTCCAGCGGGATGCCGGCCAGCTCCAGGGCGGCCAGCATGTTGGTGTAGCCCAGCTCGGTGGAGAAGGACAGGCCGAAGACGTCGAAGGCGCGCACCGGGCGGTGGCTGTCGACGGTGAACTGCGGGACCCGGTGCTCGCGCATCAGGGCCTCCAGGTCCGGCCACACGCTGTAGGTGCGCTCGGCGAGGACGCCCTGCTGCTCGTTGAGCACCTCGTAGAGGATCATGACGCCCTGATTGGGCAGGCCGACCTCGTAGGCGTCCGGGTACATGAGCGCCCAGCGGACGTCACAGGAGTCCCACTCCTTGACCGTGGAATTCAGCTCTCCGCCGACGTACTGGATCGGCTTCTGCACATGCGGCAGCAGGGCTTCGAGCTGCGGAAACACGGAGGAGACGGACTCGGCGGCGGCTTCGGCAGGCATCTTGACGAACCTTCGTGTGCTGGCAGGGCTGACCATCCAGCCTAACCCCGCCGCGCGGGGCGCAGGTCACGGAGGAAGGCGGTGAGGTCGTCGGCGAGCAGGGCGGGCTCCTCGTGGGCGGCGAAGTGGCCGCCTCGGGGCATGCGGGTGCAGCGGGTGAGGCGGTGGTACGTGCGCTCGGCCCAGCGGCGCGGCGGCTGCGCCAGGTCCGCCGGGAAGAGGGCGAGCGCGGTGGGGACGTCCACCCTCCGCACCCGCCGGGTCAGATGGCGGGCGTACTCGTAGTAAGGCCGGAAGGACGTGGAGATCGTGCCGGTGAACCAGTAGAGCGACACCTGGGTGAGGAGGAAGTCGTCGCTGAAACGGGTGGACAGGTCGCCGCCGCAGTCGCTCCAGGCGCGGTACTTCTCCAGGAGCCAGGAGAGCAGTCCGGCGGGTGAGTCGGCGAGGGCCGGGGCGAGGGTGAGGGGGCGGGTGCTCTGCTGGTGCAGGTAGCCGCCCTCCTCCGCCTGCCAGGTCGCGGCGGCGGCGAGGTACGCCTCCTCCTCGGGCGTCAGGGAGGCGGGGTCGGGGTCGGCCGGGGCCGCGGCGGCGAGCAGGTGGATGCCGAGGACGGCCTCGGGGTGGGCCTCGGCGAGCCGTGAGGTGATCCCGGCGCCGAGGTCGCCGCCGTGGGCGGCGTAGCGGCGGAAGCCGAGGTGGTCGTGCATGAGGCGGTGCCAGAGGTCGTGGGTCTGTTCGGCGGCGGTGAGGGCGGGGCGCTGCGGGGAGAAGGGGAAGCCGGGCAGGGAGGGGACGATCACGGTGCAGGCGTCCCGGGGGTCTCCGCCGTGGCGGGACGGGGCGGCCAGTCGTTCGGCGAGGGCGGTGAGTTCCAGGACGGTGCTGGGCCAGCCGTGGGTGAGCACGATCGGCAGGGCGTCCGGGTGCTCGGCGTCGTAGCGGAGGTAGTGCACGGGGGTGCCGTCGAGGTCGGCGAAGTGGGAGGGCAGGGCGTTGACGGCGGCCTCGTGGGTCCGCCAGTCGTAGTCGCCGGCCCAGTAGGTGACGAGGCGGCGGAGTTCGGCGGTGTCGGTGCCGGCCTCCCAGCCGCCGACCGGCCAGGGCTCGGGCCACCGGGTGGCGCGCAGCCGGGCGCGGAGGTCGGCCAGGTCGGCGTCGCTGACCTGTAGGAGGGGGGCGGCGGTTCGCGGCACGGTGTGCTCCTCGGGTGCTCAGGCCGAGGGGAACCCGGCCGTCAGGAACCCGAGGAGCTGACTCGGCGCGTCCTCCTGGAGCAGATGTCCGGCGCCCTCGATCCAGTGCAGTTCGGCGTGCGGGACGCGCTCGTGCAGCCACTCGGCGTACCGCGGCGGCAGGATGCGGTCCTCGCGGCCCCAGACGAGCCGCACCGGGATCTCGATCCCGCCCAGCAGGTGCTCGTACACGGCGGTGTCCGCCTGCCTGACCTGCGTGTACTGCCGGTAGAACGCGGCCTGCCCCGCCTCCCCCCGCCAGGGCGCGAGGAACGCCTCCAGGACGCCCGGCCGGAAGCCGGTCGCGGTGGCGTGCCGCAGATGGGCGGCGACCAGCGCCTCGTGCGCGTAGCCCGGGAGCTGCCGGAAGACGTCCTCGTGCTCCAGGAAGAGCCGGAACAGCCCCCGCTCCCACTCCCCGCCGCTCACCGCGTCGAAGAGGGTCAGGTTCCGGAAGCTCCGCTCCTCCAGGAGCAGGGTCCGCAGGGCCACCGCCCCGCCGATGTCGTGGGCGACGACGCCGGGGCGGGTCAGCCCCCAGTGGTCCAGGAGCCCGGCGAAGCGCCGCGCGTGCGCCGCCAGCCCGAGATCCTGGCCCTCGCGCTGCTCGGACTGCCCGAAGCCGAGGTGGTCGAAGAAGTAGACCTTGCGGGTGCGGGCGAGCGCGGGGGCGATGTCCCGCCAGAGCAGGGAGGAGTACGGCGTGCCGTGCACCAGCACGACCGGGTCCCCGCTGCCCAGCGACCCCCACCGCATGACGCCGTCGGGCGTCTCGAACTCCTCACCAAGTGTCCAGTGGCTCATGTGGAACGCCTTCCACGCGTGGCGCGTCTCGATGCCTGAGGCAGGTGGCCTGCCGAACGACCAGGGGGGTCTCATGGAGGCGTTGTTCTACGTCGTACCGCTCGTCATGATCGTCGGCGTCTGCCTGCTGGCCGGGCGGACCGTCGTCCGCACCCGGCAGATCAGCGGCGCCTGGCGGGACGGGCGGCGGGCCGAGGGGCGCTGTCTGCGGGCGTACACGAGCCGGAGCGGGGACAGCAGCACGCAGCACCACGTCTACGAGTTCACCACCGCCGAGGGCCGCACGGTGCGCTTCGACGAGCCGCACGGCCGCACGACGGTGGTCGCCGGCGACCACGTCACCGTGTACTACCTGCCCGACCGCCCCGAACGCGCGACGGCGCAGCCGCCGGCCCGGGCGAAGCTCGCCGCGGGCTCGGGGTGTGTACTCGCCTTCTGCGCGGTGTTCGCCGCCGGGTGCGTCGGCTTCATGGTGGTCGCCCACATGATGTTCGCGGAGACCGAGGGCCTGTTGCCCTGAGGTCCGGCTAGGGCCTGTCGTTTGGATCATGCCGGCGTCGCGGGCCCTGGCACGCACATCTGCCGCGTTGTCGTCACTCGCCGACGCTCCGCGTCGACTCCCTCCTCCGCCTTGCAGCTGCACGCACCAGACCCCGCTCGGGTCGGCGAGAAGGCGCAGTACCCGATAGCCGACCTGATCCAAACGACAGGCCCTAGGCCGACATCGGCCGCTGCACGGTGATGGACTGGAGCAGCCCCACCGCTATCCACACCGCGAACATCGACGAGCCGCCGTACGACACGAACGGCAGGGGCAGGCCGGTGACCGGCATGATGCCGAGCGTCATGCCGATGTTCTCGAACGCCTGGAAGGCGAACCAGGCCACCACGCCCGCGGCGACGATCGTGCCGTACAGGTCGGTCGTCTCGCGGGCGATCTTGCAGGCCCGCCAGAGGACGACGCCGAGCAGCACGACGATGAGGCCGGCGCCGAGGAAGCCCAGTTCCTCGCCGGCGACGGTGAAGACGAAGTCGGTCTGCTGCTCGGGCACGAACTGGCCGGTGGTCTGCGAGCCGTGGAAGAGCCCGGAGCCGGTGAGGCCGCCGGAGCCGATGGCGATGCGGGCCTGGTTGGTGTTGTAGCCGACGCCCGCCGGGTCCAGCTCCGGGTTGGCGAAGGCGGCGAACCGGTTGATCTGGTAGTCGTCCAGGATGCCGAGCTGCCAGACGGCGAGCGCGCCCAGCGTGCCGGCGCCGAGCAGCCCGAACACCCACCGGTTGGTGGCGCCCGAGGCGAGCAGCACCCCGAGCACGATGATGACCATGACCATCACCGACCCGAGGTCGGGCATGAGCATCACGATCATCATCGGCACCATGGCGAGGCCGAGGGCCTGGAGCACGATCCGGTTGTCCGGGTAGGGCCGGTCGCCGGCGTCCACCCGGGCGGCGAGCAGCATCGCCATGCCCAGGATGATCGTGATCTTCACGAACTCCGAGGGCTGGATCGAGAAGCCGCCGGGCAGCTGGATCCAGGAGTGCGCGCCGTTGATGGTCGAGCCGAGCGGCGTGAGCACCAGCAGGATCAGGAACACCGACGCCCCGTACAGCAGCGGCACGGCGGTGCGCAGCGCCCGGTGGCCGAGCCAGACCACGCCGACCATCAGGCCCAGTCCGATGCCGGTGTTCAGCAGGTGCCGGGTGAGGAAGTAGTACGGGTCGCCCTGGTTCAGCTCGGTGCGGTTGCGGGTCGCGGAGTAGACGAGCAGCGAGCCGAGCAGGGACAGGGCGACGCCGGACAGCAGTATCGGCCAGTCCAGGCGGCGGGCCATCGAGTCCCGGGAGAACAGCCGGGTCCAGCCGGCCCGCTCGGGGCCGTACCCGGAGACCTGGAAGCTGTTGACCCCGGTCATGCGACCCTCCTGCGCCGTGCGGTGCGGCGCTGCCGGCGCCGGGTGTCGCGGTTCTGTCCGGTGTTCTGCGTCGGCGGCGTCGCGCCCTGCTGCTGGTCGTCGACGGGCGCGTACTCGTCCTCGTCCTCGGCCTTCTCGTCCGGCTGGAGGTCCTTCACGATGTCCTTGGACATCTTCGGGGCCGGGATCGTCCCGTCCGCCTTGATCTTCGGCAGGCCCGCCTGCGGGTGCGGCAGCAGGGCCTTCTTGTTGTCGATCTTCCCGTCGTCCGCCGCGCCGTACAGCGCGTCGTAGATGTTGCGGACGGCCGGACCCGAGGCGCCGGATCCCGTACCGCCCTGGGAGATCGTCATGACGATCGAGTAGTCCTTGGTGTACGTCGCGAACCACGAGGTGGTCTGCTTGCCGTAGACCTCGGCGGTGCCGGTCTTGGCGTGCATCGGGATCTTGTCCTGCGGCCAGCCGCCGAACCGCCAGGCGGCGGTGCCGCGGGTGGCGACACCGGCCAGGGCGGAGTCGAACTTGCCCAGCGTGGCCTTGCTTATGGGCAGCTTGCCGTGCGCGTGCGGCTTGATCTGCTCGACCTGCTTGCCGTCGGGGCTGACGATCGCCTTGCCGATGGACGGGTCGTAGAGCGTGCCGCCGTTGGAGATGGCCGCGTAGATGGTGGCCATCTGGATGGGGGTGACGAGGGTGTCGCCCTGGCCGATGGAGTAGTTGATGGAGTCACCGGCGCGCATCTTGTTGCCTTCGAGGCAGTTCTCGTACGCGAGCTTCTCGACGTACGAGCCGTCCTTCTTGCCGGTCTTGCACCAGGCGTCCTTGTTGGCCTGCCAGAAGTCCTTCTTCCACTGGCGGTCGGGGACCCGGCCGGTGACCTCGTTCGGGAGGTCGACGCCGGTCTCCTTGCCGAGGCCGAACTGGTGGGCCGCCTTGTAGAAGTAGTCGTGCGGCTTCTTGGGGTTGATGCCGCCGTCCTTCTTCCACTGGTCGTGCGCGAGCCGGTAGTAGACGGTGTCGCAGGACAGCTCCAGGGCCCGGCCGATGCTGATCGGGCCGTTGTTGGCGGACTCGAAGTTCTTGAAGACCTGGTTGCCGACGGAGTAGGAGCTGGAGCAGTCGTAGCTGCCGTCGAAGTCGTAGCCGGCCTCCACCGCGGCGGCCGAGGAGACCACCTTGAAGATCGAGCCGGGGGCGGCCTGCCCCTGGATGGCCCGGTTCAGGAGCGGGTAGTCGGAGTCCTTGCCGGTGAGCTTCTTGTAGTCCTTTGCGGAGATGCCGCCGACCCAGGCGTTGGGGTCGTAGTTCGGGTTGGAGGCCATGGCGACGACGCGGCCGGTCTTGGCCTCCATCACCACCACCGCGCCGGCGTCCGCCTTGTAGTTGGTGCCGGTGTTGCGGTCGAACTCGTTGCGGGCGGCCTTCATCGCCTCGTTCAGCTCGTACTCGGCGACCCGCTGGACGCGGGCGTCGATGCTGGTGACGAGCTGCGAGCCGGGCACCCCGGGGTCGGCCTCGGCTTGGCCGATGACGCGGCCGAGGTTGTCGACCTCGTAGCGGGTGACGCCGGCCTTGCCGCGCAGCGCCTTGTCGTACTGGCGCTCCAGGCCGGAGCGGCCGACCTGGTCGGAGCGGAGGAACGGCGAGTCGGTGTCCTCGGCCTTGGTGATCTCCTCGTCGGTGACCGGCGAGAGGTAGCCGAGGACCTGGGCGGTGTTGGAGCCGCCCGGCGAGGCGTAGCGGCGCACGGCCATCGGCTCGGCGCTGATGCCGGGGAAGTCCTCGGCGCGCTCGCGGATCTGCA
This sequence comes from Streptomyces sp. NPDC048182, assembly GCF_043202555.1. Taxonomy (NCBI): domain Bacteria; kingdom Bacillati; phylum Actinomycetota; class Actinomycetes; order Kitasatosporales; family Streptomycetaceae; genus Streptomyces; species Streptomyces sp. NPDC048182. The sequence continues at coordinate 482,051 of NZ_JBIDAQ010000001.1, forward strand.
GGGCCTGCTTGGGGGTGGCCTCGTCGGTGATCGGGATCGGCTGGTAGGGCGAGCCGTTCCAGCAGGGCTGGGGGGTCTTGGCGTCGCAGAGCCGGACCTTCTCCTTCACCTCCTGCGGCGCCATGCCGAGGACGCCGGCCAGCTTGGTGAGGACGGCGTCTCCGTCGTCGCGCATCTTCAGCAGGTCGGTGCGGGAGGCGGAGACGACCAGGCGGGTCTCGTTGTCGGCGAGGGCCACGCCGCGGGCGTCCAGGATCGAGCCGCGCGGCGCGGGCTGGACGACCTGCTGGACGTGGTTCCCGGACGCCTCGGCGGCGTACTCGTCGCCCTGGCGGACCTGGAGATACCACAGGCGGCCGCCGAGGGTGGCGAGCAGGGAGAGGACGAGGATCTGGATGACGACGAGCCGGGTCTGGACGCGGGTGTTCCGGCCGGTCTCGGGGATATTGGTCACTTCGGGTGCCGCCCCCTGGCTGCGTGCGTGTCGGGTGTGTGCTGCCGGCCGGTCACAGCCGCTTGACCCCCTTGATGCGTCCGGCCCTGGCCACCCGGGCCTTGGCCGCCTTCACCCGGAGCCCGCTCCGCTGGCCGCCGATGCGCAGGCCGGTGCCGCCGGAGAGGTAGCCGGAGGCGATGTCGGCGCTCTGCGCGCCGGAGCCGGTGTCGGCCAGCGGGTCGTTCTCCGCCCGGCGGGCCAGCGCCATGACGCCGGGCACGACGAACGGGGCGAGCAGCAGGTCGTACAGGGCGGCCGTGAACAGCAGCCCGGGCAGGCCGACATGGCGGGCGGCGGTGTCGCCGACCAGGGCGCCGACGCCGGCGTAGAGCAGGGTGGTGCCGAGCGCGGCGGCGACGACCACGACCATCGGCCCGGTCGCGGATCTGATCCGCCCGTTGTCCGGCTTGACCAGGCCGGCGAGGTAGCCGACGACGCAGAGCACCAGGGCGTAGCGCCCGGCGGCGTGGTCGGCGGGCGGGGCCAGGTCGGCGAGCAGGCCGGCGCCGAAGCCGACGAGGGCGCCGCCGACGTGGCCGTAGGCCAGGGCGAGGCCGAGGACGACGAGCAGGGTCAGGTCGGGCACGGCGCCGGGCAGGTGGAGCCGGGCGAGGACGCTGACCTGGACGACCAGGGCGACGACCACCAGGGCGACGGAGAGCAGGATCCGGTTGACGCGCATGGGGACTTCTCGCTCCTACTGCTCGGGCTGCGGCTGGCCGTCTTCGGGCGCCTCGGGCTCCCCGGCGGACGGCGTCACGGTCACGGTGACGGTCGGCCGGGGCTTGGGCTGCGGCTTCTCGGGCAGCACCGTGTCCCGCGGGTCCTTGGCGGGCGCCTGGACGACCACGCCGACGACGTCCAGCTTGGTGAAGCCGACGAACGGCGTGACGTACAGGGTGCGGGTCAGGTCGCCCCCGGAGGGGACGACGCGGCTGACGGTGCCGACCGGGACGCCGGGCACGAAGGGCTTGTCGGCCTGCGAGCCGAAGGTGACCAGGCGGTCGCCGTTCTTCACGTCGGCCTTGCCGTTGAGCAGTTCGACGCGCAGCGGGCCGTCGCCCTGCCCGGAGGCGAAGCCGAGTTCGTCGCCGGACTCCATGCGGGCGCCGACGGTGAAGTCGGGGTCGCTGGCGAGCAGCACGGTGGCGGTGTCGGGGCCGACGGTGGTCACCCGGCCCACCAGGCCGTCGCCGTTGAGGACGGTCATGTCGCGCTGGACGCCGTCCTTGGCGCCGGCGTCGATGGTGATGGTCCAGGAGAAGCCCTGGGCCGCTCCTATCGCGATGACCTGGGCGCCCTTGATCCCGTACTGGCCGGCGCCGGCCAGGCCGAGCATCTTGTCGAACTGCTTCAGCCGGCTGCGCCCGCGCGCGTCGCTGCCGAGCTTCGCCTTCAGCTCCGCGTTCTGCGTCTGCAGCTCGGCGAGCCGGTCGTGCCGGTCACCGGAGTCGCGGACCGCCGCCACCGCGTTGCCGACGGGGTCGACCGCGGCGGACACCCCGTTCTCGATCGGGCCGAACACCGTCGCCGCGGCCTGCCGGGCACCGTCGACCGGTGAGTCCTCCCCGCCGCGGATGTCCACCGTGATCAGCGCGAACGCGACCGCGATCAGCAGCACCAGGAGCAGCCGGCTCTCTTTCGTGTCCCTCACGTGCGGCGGCCGTGCCTTCCTCGTCGGAATTCGGGAATTACGTTACGGGCGTTACGGGCCTAGCGGGCGTTGCGGTATTCATGAATATCAACGATCCGCCGCACGAGAGGAGTGCGTCTCGTACGGCGGAATCGGCGTGTCCGTCACCTGCGCGGCTGGGCGTCCAGGACCTGCTGGAGCGCCTCGAACTCCTCCACGCACTTGCCGGAGCCGAGCGCCACGCTGTCCAGCGGGTCCTCGGCGATGTGGATCGGCATGCCGGTCTCCCGGCGCAGCCGCTCGTCCAGGCCGCGCAGCAGCGCGCCGCCGCCGGTGAGCACGATGCCCCGGTCCATGATGTCGCCGGACAGCTCCGGCGGGCACTTGTCGAGGGTCGTCTTGACGGCGTCCACGATGGCGTTGACGGGCTCCTCGATCGCCTTGCGCACTTCGGCGGCCGAGATGACGACGGTCTTGGGCAGCCCGGACACCAGGTCCCGGCCGCGGATTTCGGTGTGCTCGTCGGAGTCGAGGTCGTACGCCGAACCGATCGTGATCTTGATCTGTTCGGCCGTGCGCTCACCCAGCAGAAGGCTGTACTCCTTCTTCACGTGCTGGATGATCGCGTTGTCCAGCTCGTCACCCGCGGTGCGGATCGACTGGGCGGTGACGATGCCGCCGAGCGAGATGACCGCGACCTCCGTGGTGCCGCCGCCGATGTCGACCACCATGTTGCCCGTGGCCTCGTGGACCGGCAGGCCGGAGCCGATGGCCGCGGCCATGGGCTCCTCGATGATGTGCACCTGCCGGGCGCCGGCCTGGGACGACGCCTCGATGACGGCGCGGCGCTCGACGCCGGTGATGCCCGAGGGCACACAGACGACGACCCGCGGCCGAGCCAGATACCGCCGCTTGTGGATCTTCAGGATGAAGTAGCGGAGCATCCGCTCGGTGATCTCGAAGTCGGCGATCACGCCGTCCTTCAGCGGACGCACGGCAACGATGTTGCCGGGCGTGCGCCCGATCATCTTCTTCGCTTCGGCGCCGACCGCGAGGATGCCACCGGTGTTGGTGTTGATCGCGACGACGGACGGCTCGTTGAGTACGATCCCGCGACCCCTGACGTACACCAGCGTGTTGGCGGTCCCGAGGTCGACAGCCATGTCACGGCCGATGAACGACATTGTGTTCCCCATCAGGATTCGACTGGCCTTCCCAGGAGCTTTTGAGGGCTTTTCAGGTAGGCGAGGTGGGTGCAGTGACGCGTGGAGGCTTCCATCGTAGACGCGCTTTCGCGAACACTGCGCGAGGGTCTTCGCCATTGTCAGCAGATGGCGCACCGCCTCGCTTCCGGAGACGGGCCAACGGTGGGATCCGTTCCCCCGAACAGGTTCGCATATGCCAGCGGTTCAGGGACGGCCGGGGAAGAAGATCTTCAGCTCGCGCTCGGCGGACTCCTCGGAGTCGGAGGCGTGGATGAGGTTCTCCCGCACGATCACCCCGAAGTCTCCACGGATGGAGCCGGGCGCGGCGGCGATCGGGTCGGTCGGCCCGGCCAGGGCGCGCACGCCCTCGATGACCCGCTCGCCCTCGACGACCAGGGCGACGACGGGGCCTGAGGCCATGAAGGCGACGAGGGGCTCGTAGAAGGGCTTGCCCTTGTGCTCGCCGTAGTGCTGCTCCAGCGTGTCGCCGTCCAGGGTGCGCAGCTCCAGCGCGGTGATCTGCCAGCCGGCCTTGCGCTCGATGCGGCTGATGATCTCGCCGGTCAGGCCGCGACGGACGGCGTCGGGCTTGAGCAGGACGAGGGTGCGCTGGGTCACGGCGGGGCTCCTAGGGTGCGGTTCGCGTACGAGGTGTGGCTGAGGTTACCGGGCGTGTCGCGGCGGCTGTCACGCAGCGTCAGGTGTGGAGGGGGAGGCCGCCTCCGCCTGCGCCGCGAACCGGGCCTTCGCCTCGTCCACCTTCCGGCCGTAGTGCACGGACGCCCACCACAGGACCGCGAAGGCCACCCCGAGGAAGAACATGGCCGGCACCGCGAAGCCGGCCGCGATCAGCCCCAGCTGGAGCGCCCAGCCGAGGGCGACGCCGCCCGGCCGGGTCAGCGTGCCGCACAGCACCACGCACAGGAACATCGCGACGCCGCTGACGGTCCACACCGTCGCCATGGACAGGTCGGGGTCCTTCATGGCGACCAGACCGGCGAAGCCGATCACGAACAGCTCGCCGATCAGCGTCGAAGAACAGAGCACGCGCACGGGCGGTCAGCCCCTCCCCAGTAGCAGTCGGGCCTCGCCGACGGTGATGACGGAACCGGTGACGAGCACGCCGCCGCCGGAGAACTCGCCCTCCTCCTCGGCCAGCGTGATCGCCGCCTCCAGGGCGTCCGGCAGCCGCGGCTCGACCTGGACGCGGTCCTCGCCGAACACCTCCACGGCGACGGCGGCCAGCTCGTCGGCGTCCATCGCGCGGTGGCTGGAGTTCTGGGTGACGACGACCTCGGCGAAGACGGGCTCGAAGGCTTCGAGCAGCCCCCGCACGTTCTTGTCGCCGCTCGCCCCCACCACGCCGATCAGCCGGCTGAACTGGAACGCCTCCCCGACCGCCGCCGCCGCCGCGCGGGCGCCCGCCGGGTTGTGCGCGGCGTCGAGCACGACGGTCGGCGAGCGCCGGACCACCTCCAGGCGGCCCGGCGAGGCGACGGCCGCGAACGCCTTGCGCACGGTGTCGACGTCCAGCGGGTCGGGGCGCTGCGCGCCGACGCCGAAGAACGCCTCCACGGCGGCCAGCGCGACGGCCGCGTTGTGCGCCTGGTGGGCGCCGTGCAGGGGGAGGTAGACCTCGGGGTACTCGCCGCCGAGGCCGCGCAGTGTGACCAGCTGCCCGCCGACGGCCACCTGCCGGGCGACGACGCCGAACTCCAGCCCCTCCCTTGCCACAGTCGCGTTCACGTCCACGGCCTTCTTCAGCAGCACCTGCGCCGCGTCCACCGGCTGCTGGGCCAGGATCACGGTGGCGTCCTGCTTGACGATGCCGGCCTTCTCCGTGGCGATCTCGCCGGTGGTGGAGCCGAGGCGGTCGGTGTGGTCGAGGTCGATGGGGGTGACGACGGCGACGTCCCCGTCGATGACGTTGGTCGCGTCCCAGGACCCGCCCATCCCGACCTCCACCACGGCCACGTCCACGGGTGCGTCGGCGAAGGCGGCGTACGCCATGCCGGTCAGCACCTCGAAGAAGCTGAGGCGGTACTCCTGCTGGGCGTCCACCATCTCGACGTACGGCTTGACGTCCTGGTACGTCTCCACGAACCGCTCCGCCGAGATGGGCGCGCCGTCGAGGCTGATGCGCTCGGTGATCGACTGCACGTGGGGGGAGGTGTAGCGGCCGGTGCGCAGCTCGAAGGCGCCGAGGAGGGCCTCGATCATGCGGGCGGTGGAGGTCTTGCCGTTGGTGCCGGTGATGTGGATCGAGGGGTACGAGCGCTGGGGCTCCCCCAGCACGTCCATCAGGGCGGCGATGCGGGCGACGGAGGGCTCCAGCTTGGTCTCGCCCCAGCGGCCGGCGAGATCGGCCTCGACCTCGCGCAGCGCCTTGTCGACCTCGGGGTCCTCGGGGCGGGCCGGGATGTCGGCCTCGGGCGGCCCGCCCTGGGTCCTCAGCGTCCGGCTGCCGGCCTCGATGACGGCGAGATCGGGATCCCGCTCGGTCTCAGCGGCGACGATGTCCTCGAACGCGCCGAGCGCGTCATCCGACTCGTTCTCATCAAACGGGGGCTGCTCACTCACGAGGCCAGTCTACGGAGCCCAGCCGCCCCACTCCCACCCGCGTAGCCGTGGGCAGCCGTACCGCCCCGCCGGGCCGCGCCATCGTGGCTTCAGGCCGCGGCGAGGGCCAGGAAGTCGGAGACGCCGCGAGCAGCACGGTAAGGGTGGAAGCCCGGAACGAGCTCCTGGACGAGCCGTTCGCAGCGCGGAGCACCGATGCGACGGGAGAGGGCGAGCGCTTCTTCCGCTGCGCGGGCGGCGAGCTCGGGCTCCTTGAGCTGGAGGTGGCTGGCCGCCTCATAGGCCAGGAAGACGCCGCGGGTCTTGGCGCGGGAGTCGGGCAGGAGGCCTTGGCCTTCGGTGATGAGCTGGTGGGCGCGGCGAGCGTCCCCGAGGTCGAGGAGGGCTTGCCCGGAGTCGACCGCGAGGTCGGCTTCGGACATCCAGGAGCACCAGGCCGGCAGTGGCCGGCCGGACGAGGCGCCGAAGTGGTGCTCGGCCGCTTCAAGGGCCCGAAGGGCGGGCTGCTTGTCCTGTTGCGCAGCGAGGGTCCGGGCCAGGCGGAGGTGGAGGAGAGAACGGGCCGCGGGGTGCTGGGCGCGCTTGAGGGCCTGCCGGAGGATCCCGGCCGCGGTGGCGTGGTCCTGGCGCCAGGCAGCCTGGTAGGCAAGGTCGCCGAGCATGGCGGCTCCGAGATCGGGGTCGCCGGTCGCGTGCGCGCTGTGCAGGCCGGCGATCCAGAGTTTGCCGGCGGCGGTGTGTCGCCCGTGGTCGAAGCGGTGCCACGCCACGGTCTGCGCGAGGGAGGCGGCCAGGGTGTGGAGGCGCAGTCCGGTGGCCTTGTCGTAGCGGCTGCCGTCGATGAGGTCGGTGACAGTCCACAGGTGGGCGTCCAGCAGGGCGGAGACGTGCTGACGCTGCTCAGTGGCCAGACTGTTGAGCTGTCGGCTGATGTCCTCCAGGACGGAAACCGTGTCCTCGCCGACCAGCTTCTCTCTCCCCGCTCGCGCCGCGAGCGAGCCTTCGGGCCCGGTCGCCCAAACCGTCGCGAGCGCGGTGAGGGCGGTCCCGGAGATGGTGAGGAGGGTGCGTCGTTCCAGGGGTTCCATGGCGGTGCTGAGGGCCTCTCGCAGTGCGATGACGGTGCTGGACGGTCCGAGAGGCACGACGCCCCCGTCTCCGGCGGGCAGCCAGTGCGGCCAGGAAACCGGGTCGACCAGGTCGAGCGGAACCTCCAGCGCCTCCGCGATGTAGATCTGCGTCTCGGCCTCCGGGGTGACCGCGAGGACTTCCCACTTGCGGACCCGGTGCTTGTCGGTGCCCGAGCGCAGGCCGCGCCGCTCGGCCGCCGCGCAGATGAGCTTCGCGAGGTCGACCCGGGTCAGGCTCCGGGAAGCGCGCTGATGGGCCAGCGGGTGAGTGCACTCGGTCACGTAGTCAGTCAAGCACCGTCCGTGGCCGCCGGGGAGGCATTCGGGGAGGGGGACCCCCGGCAGGACCCCCACCAGACCATCGCGCCCGAGGCGCGGATGCTCGAAGCTCGATCCTCCGAGCGGCCATGCCTCGGCCGGCCCAGGCCGCGTGCGGCCCGTCACCCCGCTCCGTTCCCGAATGCTGCGAAGGGAGAATCCGTCATGTCACGTTCCCCGGCCGCCCGACCGACGCCTCTGGCAATTGCCGAGGCCGGCTGTCGTGCCGGATGTGATCCGGAGTCGATGCTGCAGACCTGTCCGTATCTCTCCGGAGTCCGGCCCGGCGCCGACCCGGGCTTGGTGTACCTGACCGACACCTCCGGTCCCGAGGCACCCGCCGGACCGCTGCCCCCGCCGGCGGCGGTGTTCGGGATCGTGGGACTGGACCGGACGATCGTGTGGCAGGACGACGCCGAGGTCCTCGGCCTCCTGCGCCACGCCGCCCCCGCCCCGCGCGCCACGAGCGAGCTCGTGGCCCGCTTCGGAGCCGGCCGCGTCTCCGCGGCGGTTGGCCGGGGGTGGCTGCAGGATCCCGCCCGCCTGTGCCGGGAGCACCGGATCGTCTCCGGTGAGATCGAGGTGACCGCACACTGCAACTGGGGCTGCGTCTTCTGCCCGGTCGCTACGGACCCCAAGCCGCGCCGCACGATGCCGATGCCCCTGTTCGAGGAGATCATCGGCAAGCTCGCCGCGGCCGGCGCCCAGTACGTGACGTTCCAGTTCTTCAACGAGCCCACCCTCGACCGGCACTTCGTGCGGCGTCTGGAGGTCTTGGCGGCGCTGGGGATGCCGTTGGCCCTGTACTCGAATGCCTCCGCGCTGACCGCAGACAAGATCGCCGCGCTCCAGCGGACCGGGGTGCTCAAGCACCTGATCATCAACATCCCCTCCGCCGACGAGACCGAGTTCGCCCTCCTCACCGGCTCGCGGCACTTCCGGCACACGATGGGCAACACGGAGGCGGCCCTGGCGGCCGGCCTGCCGATGCAGGTCGTCGTCAACGGGGTCGGCGCGCGCTTGGAGCGGAATCTGGAGGGCGTGAAGCGACACTTCACGCCGCTGGGCGCCGAGGTGTATCCGAGCCTGACCTGCGACCGGGCCGGTGAGCTGGGCGGCGAGTACGCCCAGGACGTCTACGTTCAGGGGCGGCTGACCGGCTGCGGCTGGCCGGTGCAGCACGTCAACATCTCAGTGGCCGGTGATCTGTTCCTCTGCTGCAACGACTACTACCAGCGCGAGATCTTCGCCCACGTCCGGGACGGCTCGATCGACGAGCTGATGGCCGGCGAGCGGGCGGTCGCACTGCGCCGGAGGGTCTTCGGCGTCGACGGGGCCCCAGCCGACTTCCTGTGCCGGCGCTGCCACAACCAACTGCCCGACTTCCCAGGCCGGGACTTCCGCCCGATCGCGACCTTCGGATAGGAGGCGAATCCTCATGAAGACGCCCGTACGCATCTGGTACGTGGCCGGCCAGCGGCTGTGCAACCTGTCCTGCGACTACTGCGTGTCCATCGGCGACTGGGCCAGGAGCAACCGCCACGACTGGAAGAACCCCGAGGACCGCGCGGTGTACGAGCAGGTCGTGACCTGGATCGGAACCCGCCCCTACCCGGTGAGGGTCCGCCTGGGCACTCTCGGCGAGCCGTTTGCGAGCACCTTCTTCCTGAAGAAGGCGGCCTGGCTGACCCTCCGGAGCAGCGTCGAGTACGTCGAGTTGCTCTCCAACGCGCTCCTGCTGCCGAGGCGGCTGCCCAGGCTCGAAGCGGACGCGAACCTCGGCAAGCTGTCGCTGTGGCTGACCTGGCACGACGGACAGGTCGATCTGGAGCGGTTCATCAAGGCCGCGGTCTTCGCCCAGGAGCGCTACGGCTGCTTCGTCGTCGTCAACACCCTGCTGTTCGAGACCAACGCCGACGCCGTCGCCCGCGCCCGGGACGCCGCCCTCGCCGCCCACCTGCGCTTCAACGTCGACCTCGGCTACGACCCGACTGCGAACAGCACCCCGGCGGACCCGTCCGCCGCCGTCCCGGTCCTCGCGAACTCCGATGCCCTGGACACACTGACCGCTCTCGGCGGGAACCGGGCGCTGGCCGAGGCAGCCCTGGTCGGACTCACCTCCTGCCGGGGCATGCTCTGCCGCGCCGGCCACGACACGGCGTTCATCGACATCCACGGCCGGGCCTACCGCTGCTCGAACTACTCCTCGCAGGAGCAGCCCCCGCTGGGCAGTGTTCTGGAGCCCGGCTTCGACCTCCCGCTGCGCCCCCAGCCGTGGGCGCCGTGCGCGGCCCGGGGCGGGTGCGGCAACAAGGAGGACTTCCTCAACCTGCAGATCGCCGGCCCCCTGCGGCCGGCCACGGTCCCCAGCCTCGGCTGGACCGACGCTTGACCCCACCCGCTTCCGCCCCCGGAAAGGGAGAGCTCTCGTGCTCATCGGCGACATGACCTGGCCCGATCTCAACCCGGGCCCCGGCACCCACGTCATCATCCCCGTCGGCGCGCTGGAACCTCACGGCCCGCACCTCCCGCTCGGCTCCGACACCATGATCAGCGACCACTTCGCCCACCGCCTGGCGGCCTCGGTCGACGGGCACGTCGCCCCGGCCCTCGGCTACGGCGTGGCCACCCCCGGCCAGCGCCTCGGCGGCGCCTTCCCCGGCGTCATCAGCATCAGCGGCGCCACCTTCACCGCCCTGGCCACCGACATCCTCACCGCCCTGACCCGCGACGGCTACCGGCGACTGATCCTGCTGAACTCGGCGATCGACAACATCGCGTTCCTGTGCGAGGCCGCCCGCCATCTGATCGAACACGTCCCCGCGGCACGGGTGATGATCGTGAACTGGTGGGACGTGGTGGGCGAGGACCTCCGCGACGCCCTCGCCGACGAGACCGGCACCGCCCGCGCGGACGACCACCACGCCGGGATGGTCGAGTCCAGCCTCGTCATGTACATCAGTCCGCACGCCGTCCGTTTCGACCGGCTGCCCGCCGACGGCGGCGCCGAGCAGCCACGCAGGATCGGCTACCACCTGTACCCGCAGCCGGCCGACACCACCACGAGCACCGGCATCGTCTACACCGCCGCCCACGCCGGCCCGGAGCTCGGCAAGCGGGTCGCCGACCGAGTCGCCGAGCAACTCGCCGACGCCGTCCGCCGCGAGTTCACCGCGCCCCTGCCGTACTGAACCCCGGCCGCCGCCCGGGCCCGACCCGGAGGCTCCTCCGAAGGAGACCGACACCCATGTCCCTCGGCCACGGCCTGTTCGTGTTCTCGCCCTCCGCCTCCTACCCGCAGCCGTTCGCGGCCGTCATCGACGACCGCGCTCGGATCGTCCACGCCTGGTCCAGCCCCGTCGGCCAGCCCGCCATCGAGACCAGCCCGCCCTCCTACCTACGCGGCTGGAACCACGTGGAAGTCGCACCGGACGGCTCCCTGTTCGCCATCGTGCCGCTGCACACCCTGCTCAAGCTCGCCCCGGACTCCACCCTCACCTGGCGCGCCGACCTCCCCGCCCACCACGATCTCGCCCTCGGCCTCCACGGCGAGATCTACGTCCTCACCGAAGAGCCCCGCCCCGTCCCCTGCACCAGCGGCTCCCACGTCCTGCTCGACAACTCCGTCACCGTGCTGAACCCCGACGGCCGACTGCGCGACGCGCACTCCCTGTACGAGATCCTGACCACCGACCCGGACCTGACCACGCTGATCACGAGCGCGATCGACCAGCACCGCGACGCCGGCCGGACCGCAGAACCCGCCGTCCTCGCCCCGCGGCTGGAAGGCACGAACGGCTGGCGGCGCGGCCGCGACATCTCCCGCCTGCTGCGTTCCCGACCCGGCTCACCCAGCGACATCCTGCACACCAACACCCTCGAGATCCTCAACCACGCCCATCCGGCCGGACTGTGGGCAGCCGGAGACGTCCTGGTCTCGCTCCGCGATCTCGATCTCATCGCCGTCCTCGACCTGCGAGCGCGTGCCCTGCGGTGGTGGTGGGGGCCCGGAGAGCTGTCCGGTCAGCACCAGCCCTCCGCCCAGCCCGGCGGCACGATCCTCGTCTTCGACAACGGCCGCCGCGCCGGCCGCTCCCGCATCCTGGAGATCGAACCGGTCACCCGGACGGTCGTCTGGCAGTACGAGCCCGGCCTGTTCTGCGAGATGGCCGGGGGCTGTGAGCGCCTGGCCGACGGCACGGTCCTCATCAGCGACGCCCAGGCGGGCCGCGCCCTGGTCGTCGAACGCGACGGCCGCGAGCGGTGGCAGGTCCGGATCTCCACCCGCTCCACGGGAGCGCGCTCCCGCGCGGAGTTCTACCGCCTCTCCGTCGTCCCGGCCGCCGCCGCCGACCGCCTGGGCACCGGAGACCGGCCCGCCCGTGCCCTCACCCGGTCCCGCGTCCGCTGCCAACTCGCCCAGACGATACGGAGCGCCCCGTGATCAGTGTGATCATCCCCACCCGCGACCGCCCCGGACCGCTCCACCGCGCTCTACGCAGCGTCGCCCGCCAGACCTACCGTCGCTTCGAGGTCATCGTCGTCCGAGACGGCGGCCACACCGTCGAGCCGGTCATCGACCGCTGGCGGCACGAGATACCCGTCAGGCTCCTCGAATCCGACACCCCGAACGGCGTCTCCCACGCCCGCAACCGCGCCATCGCCGTCGCGCAGGGCGACCATGTGGCCTTCCTCGACGACGATGACGTCTTCCTGCCCCACCACCTTCAGACCTCCGCCGACGCTCTGCGCACCCGCCGGGCCGACACCGTCTACGGCCAGGCTCTCGTCAGCCCCACCTGGATCGAGGACCTGCCCCGCGAGCGCGCGCACCTGCCATGCAAGGACTATGCGTTCGACCCGGCCTTCCTCTCCGTCGCCAACATGATCCACACCGGTTCCGTCGTAACCGGCAACCCCGCCGGCAGCACGATCCGGTTCGACGAGACGATGCATCACTGTGAGGACTGGGACTTCCTTCTCGCCCTCTGCGCGGCCGACCACCGCTTCACCCGCCTCGACACCATCACCAGCGTCTACCACCAAGTCCCCCGCCCCGGTGCCGTCCACAGCGCCTACCAGTCCAGCCCCACCCCGTTCACCAGGGCGCGCACCCTCCTCTACGCCCGCTGGCCGGCCGCCACCGACCGCGCCGAGGAGTACCGGAACTGGTTCCGCCGTTTCGACCAGCGCCTCGACAACTTCATCGCCCACGGCATGGACGTCCCGCCCCACGCGTACGAGTACGCGGTCCGTCAGCTCCACGCCACCTTCACCGACCGCCGCTCCCCCGACCGCACCCTCCTCGACCGGCTCCTCCCCATCCCCCCGGCCGCACCCGCCCGACACACCGGCGGGGTCCTCGCTCACCGATCGGCGGTGACGCATGCAACCTGGTGACGCCCCGTACGACGGCTTCGCCGAGACCTTCGCCCGCGAGGCCGCTGTCAGCGCCTACAACGCCCACTACGACCGGCCCGCCGTCCTGGAACTCCTGGACGACGTGAACGGCCTCGACATCCTGGACGCCGGTTGCGGCCCCGGCCTGTATCTGTCCGAGCTCGCTGCCCGCGGGGCCCGGACCGTCGGCATCGACCAGAGCGCCGACATGGTCCGCCTCGCCGGTGAGCGTCTCGGCTCCCTCGCGGACGTCCGCCAGCAGGACCTGACCGAGCCCCTCACCTGGGCGGACGCCGAGAGCTTCGACATCGTGCTGCTCACCCTGGTCCTGCACCACCTCTCCGACCGGGTCAGTGCGCTGCGGGAACTCGCGCGCGTCCTGCGTCCCAGCGGGCAGATCGTCGTCTCCACCAGCCACCCCACGGCGGACTGGCTCGCCAGTGGTGGCAGCTACTTCGCCAGCGGGTATGTCGAAGAGACGTGGTCGAGCGGCATGACCCACCGTTACTGGCATCAGCCACTTCAGTCGTGGTTCGACGAATTCGGTGCCGCCGGACTGAGCGTCGACCGCCTCGTCGAACACCGGCCCGTTCCCTCGATGGCAGTACTTCACCCGATCGAATACGAGAAACTGACCCGTGAGCCGGGCTTCATGGCCATCCGGCTCCACAAACGGCAACCTCGATCCTGAGGTTCTCATCTGTGCCTCGAAGACCGTCCTCGGAGCCCACCGTGCACCTGCGCCCGACTCTGGCCGTGGTCAGCGGCCCTCCGGCTACCGGAAAGACCACTCTCGCGCGGGCGCTCGCCCAGTACCTGGGCTGCCCCGCGATCCTGCGCGACGAGATCAAGCAGGGCATGGTCATGAACTTCCCCGGTCACGATGCCGAGAGTGACGACCCGCTCAACATCCCGGCGTTGGAGGCGTTCTTCGCGACGATTGCTGTGCTTCTGCGGGCGGGAACAACTGTCGTCGCCGAAGCCGCCTTCCAGGACCGGCTCTGGCGGCCCGGGCTGGTGCCGCTCATGGACTTCGCCGACCTGAGGATCATCCGGTGCACCACCCCGGCACCGACCATCGCCGAGCGCATCACCGACCGCGCCCGCGACGACAGCCACCGGGTCGCCCATGGCGACAGGGCACTGCTAGCCGACATGAAGGCCGGCGTCTACGACCCCGATCGGTTCGTACCCATCAACCTGTCGGTTCCGAGCCTGCTGGTGGACACGTCCGACGGCTACGCGCCCAGCATGGCAGAGATCCAGAAGTTCCTGGAGGCGCAGGACCGGCCGGCGTCGGTGGACCAGTCCTGACACGCCCCAAGGCCCCCAAGCTCTTCAAGCAGGGGACCCCCAGAAGCGGCCCGGGAGACGTTACGCCTGCGGGAGGCGGGTCAGCTGGGAGGTGAGGCGGGTGATGTCTTCCTCGGCCTTCGCCAGGCGGGTGCGGATCTTGTCGACGACGTGGTCCGGGGCCTTGCCCAGGAACGCCTCGTTGCCGAGCTTGGCCTCGGCCGCGGACTTCTCCTTCTCCGCGGCGGCGAGGTCCTTGGCCAGGCGCTTGCGCTCGGCGGCGACGTCGATCGCGCCCGAGAGGTCGAGCGCGACCTCCGCCCCGGCGACGGGAAGCGTCGCCGTCGCCGTGAAGGCGTCACCCTCCGGCTGGAGGCGCAGCAGCTGGCGGATGGCCGCCTCGTGCGGGGCGAGCGCCGTCCCGGACACCGTCAGCCGGGCCGGCACCCGCTGCCCCGGCTGGAGCCCCTGGTCGTGCCGGAACCGCCGCACCTCCGTGACCACGGACTGGACGGTCTCGATCTCCCGCTCGGCGGCGGTGTCCCGGAACCCGGAGTCCGACGGCCAGGGGGCGACGACCACCGACGAACCCCCCGTCAGCGTGGTCCACAGGACCTCCGTGACGAACGGGACCACCGGGTGGAGCAGCCGCAGGGTGACGTCCAGGACCTCGCCGAGGACCCGCTTGCTGACCTCCGCCGCGGGGCCGCCGGCGGCGAACGTCGTCTTCGACAGCTCGACGTACCAGTCGAACACCTCGTCCCACGCGAAGTGGTACAGCGCGTCCGACAACTTGGCGAACTGGAAGTCCTCGTAGAACGCGTCCACGTCGGCCACGGTCTCGCCGAGGCGGGAGAGGATCCACCGGTCGGTGGAGGACATCTCGGCGGGGTCGGGCAGCGGCCCCTCGACCGTCGCGCCGTTCATCATCGCGAAGCGCGTCGCGTTCCAGATCTTGTTGGCGAAGTTCCGGGACGCCTGGACCCAGTCCTCGCCGATCGGCACGTCGGTGCCCGGGTTGGCGCCGCGGGCGAGGGTGAAGCGGACGGCGTCGGAGCCGTACTTGTCCATCCAGTCCAGCGGGTCGACCACGTTGCCGAAGGACTTCGACATCTTCTTGCCGCGCTCGTCGCGGACCAGGCCGGTGAGGGCGATGGTCTTGAACGGCGCCTCGCCGTCCATGGCGTAGAGGCCGAACATCATCATCCGGGCGACCCAGAAGAAGATGATGTCGTGGCCGGTCAGGAGGACGTCGGTCGGGTAGAACTTCGCCAGGTCCGGGGTCTGCTCGGGCCAGCCGAGCGTCGAGAACGGCCACAGGCCGGAGGAGAACCAGGTGTCCAGGACGTCCGTGTCCTGGTGCCAGCCCTCGCCCGTCGGCGGCTGCTCGTCGGGGCCGACGCAGACGACCTCGCCTTCGGGGCCGTACCAGATCGGGATCCGGTGACCCCACCACAGCTGGCGCGAGATGCACCAGTCGTTCATGTTGTCGACCCAGTCGAAGTACCGCTTCGACATGTCCTCGGGGTGGATCCTGACCCGCCCGTCGCGGACCGCGTCGCCGGCCGCCTGGGCCAGCGGGCCGACCTTGACCCACCACTGCATGGAGAGGCGCGGCTCGACGGTCGTGCCGCAGCGCGAGCAGTGGCCGACGCTGTGCGCGTAGGGCCGCTTCTCGGCGACGATCCGGCCCTGCGAGCGCAGCGCGGCGACGACGGCCGAGCGGGCCTCGAAGCGGTCCAGGCCCTCGAAGGGGCCGTGCGTGGTGATGACGCCCCGCTCGTCCATGACGGTGATCGACTCCAGGCCGTGGCGCTGGCCGATGGCGAAGTCGTTCGGGTCGTGGGCCGGGGTCACCTTGACGGCGCCGGTGCCGAACTCGGGGTCGACGTGCTCGTCGGCGACGACCGGGATGGTCCGGTCGGTCAGCGGCAGCTTGATGCGGGTGCCGACCAGGTGGCGGTAGCGCTCGTCCTCGGGGTGCACGGCGACGGCGGTGTCGCCCAGCATGGTCTCGGCGCGGGTGGTGGCGACGACCAGCTTGGCGTCGTCCTCGCCGTACGCGATGGAGACCAGCTCGCCGTCGTCCTCCTGGTACTCCACCTCGATGTCGGAGATGGCGGTCAGGCAGCGCGGGCACCAGTTGATGATGCGCTCGGCGCGGTAGATCAGCTCGTCCTCGTAGAGCCGCTTGAAGATGGTGCCGACGGCCCTGGAGAGGCCCTCGTCCATGGTGAAGCGCTCGCGGGACCAGTCGACGCCGTCGCCGAGGCGGCGCATCTGGCCGAGGATCTTCCCGCCGTACTCCTCCTTCCACTGCCAGACCCGGTCGACGAACGCCTCGCGGCCGAGGTCGTGCCGCGAGCGGCCCTCCTCGGCGAGCTGCTGCTCGACCTTGTTCTGGGTGGCGATGCCGGCGTGGTCCATGCCGGGCAGCCACAGCGCCTCGTAGCCCTGCATGCGCCGGCGGCGGGTGAGGGCGTCCATCAGAGTGTGCTGGAAGGCGTGGCCCAGGTGGAGGGAGCCGGTGACGTTCGGCGGCGGGATGACGATGGTGTACGGCGGTTTGTCGGACTCCGCGTCGGCGGCGAAGTAACCCCGTTCCACCCAGCGCTCGTACAGCTGCCCCTCTACGTCGGCCGGCGTGTACTGGGTCGGCAGATCGGTCGTGGGCACTGTGGGCGGCTGCTGAGCGTTCTCGGTCACCGGGCCAGTTTAGGGGTGTCACCGGCCAGTCCCGAAACGCGATTCCTTTGTAACGGTGCGGTACCCGGTGGCCAGGGCCCGCCATGTCTGCGTCAGGATGTGAACACGACATAAGCAGGTGGAGGGGAACCCAGTAATGAGCTACAACCAGCCGGGCCCGTACGGCGGGCAGCCACAGCAGCCCGGACCGTACGGCCAGCCGGGCCCGTACGGCCAGCAGCCGCCGCAGGCCCCCCAGCCCGGCTACGGCTACCCCCAGCAGCAGCCCCAGCAGCCGGGCTACGGCTACCCGCAGCAGGGCCAGCCCGGCGTCCCCCCGCAGCAGCCCGGCCCGTACGGCCAGCAGCCTTACGGCACACCTCCTCCCCCGCCCTCGTCGGGTGGCGGCAAGAAGAAGACGGGGCTCATCATCGGCGCGGTCGCGGTGGTCGCCGCGATCGGCGTGGGCGTGTACTTCGTGGTGGGCGGCAGCGGCGGCGGCTCGGGTGACCTCGCCGACGACGGCCCGCACAAGCTGACGACGCCGGAGACGGTACTCACGGAGTACAAGAAGTCCGGCGACGGGTCCGACGGCATGACGGCGAACGACCTGAAGGACGCCGAGAAGTGGGGGGTGAAGAACCCCAAGGACGTCAACGCCTCCTACCAGGTGCAGAACAAGGAGAACCCGCTGGCCGGGAAGATCCTCTCCTACGGCGGCGTCTACGGCACGATCGACGACCCCGAGAAGACGATCGACGGTCTGCTCGCGAAGATGAACAAGGAGAGCGGCGACAGCGACGAGGACGTCACTCTCAACGGCGAGGCGAAGACGTACCAGCCCGCCGACGGGGACGGGGCCGTCTTCAAGTGCCAGGAGGCCACGATCGACAACTCCGACGGCGGTGAGAACGAGCCCAAGTCGATGAAGATGACCTACTGCGTCTGGGCCGACCACAGCACGATCGGGTTCGCCATGCCGATCAACTACCTCGACGTGGCTGCGGGCAAGAAGCCCGACCCCGCGGCGGCCGCCGAGCTGACGGCCAAGCTCCGCAAGGAAGTCCGCGTCAAGCTCTGACGCCCGCGGACAGCCGAAGGGCCCCGGTCGTTCGGACCGGGGCCCTTCGCTCACGTCTACTGCCGTACGGCTACGCCGACTTCTGCTCGCCCGGACCCCGCCCCCGCGAATCCCTCGGGATCAGGGTCGGGTTGACGTTGGAGAGAACCACGTCGGCCGTGATGACCACGCGGGCCACGTCCTTGCGGGACGGGACCTCGTACATCACGCCCTGGAGCACTTCCTCCATGATGGCGCGCAGCCCTCGCGCGCCGGTCTGGCGCAGGATGGCCTGGTCGGCGATGGCCTCCAGGGCCTCGCGCTCGAAGTCCAGCTCGACGCCGTCGAGTTCGAAGAGGCGCTCGTACTGCTTCACCAGCGCGTTGCGCGGCTCGACCAGGATCTGGAGGAGCGCCTCGCGGTCGAGGTTGTGCACGGAGGTGATGACGGGGAGCCGGCCGATGAACTCCGGGATCATCCCGAACTTGACCAGGTCCTCCGGCATGACCTGCTGGAACTGGTCCTGCGACTCGCGCTCCCGCTTGGAGCGGATCGTCGCGCCGAAGCCGATGCCCTTGGCGCCCGCCCGGCCCTCGATGATCTTCTCCAGACCGGCGAAGGCACCGCCCACGATGAACAGCACGTTCGTCGTGTCGATCTGGATGAACTCCTGGTGCGGGTGCTTGCGTCCGCCCTGCGGCGGCACCGAGGCGGTGGTGCCCTCCAGGATCTTCAGCAGCGCCTGCTGCACGCCCTCGCCGCTGACGTCGCGCGTGATCGACGGGTTCTCGCTCTTGCGGGCGACCTTGTCGATCTCGTCGATGTAGATGATCCCGGTCTCGGCCTTCTTGACGTCGTAGTCGGCGGCCTGGATCAGCTTGAGCAGGATGTTCTCGACGTCCTCGCCGACATAGCCGGCCTCGGTGAGCGCGGTGGCGTCCGCGATGGCGAACGGCACGTTGAGCATCCGGGCCAGGGTCTGCGCGAGGAGAGTCTTGCCGGAGCCGGTGGGGCCGAGGAGCAGGATGTTGGACTTGGCCAACTCGATGGCGTCGTCGCGCCCTTGAGCGCCGCCGTTCTCGCCGGCCTGGACGCGCTTGTAGTGGTTGTACACCGCGACGGAGAGGGCCTTCTTGGCGGCCTCCTGGCCGACCACGTACCCCTCGAGGAACTCGTAGATCTCGCGGGGCTTGGGCAGCTCCTCCCAGCGCACCTCGCTGGTCTCGGCCAGCTCCTCCTCGATGATCTCGTTGCAGAGGTCGATGCACTCGTCGCAGATGTAGACACCGGGCCCTGCGATGAGCTTCTTGACCTGCTTCTGGCTCTTGCCGCAGAACGAGCACTTGAGCAGATCGCCGCCGTCACCGATGCGTGCCACGGTGTGCTTCCCCTTCGCCTGGGAGACGACTGGACGCCTACGGGTCCAACGGCTCCTGGTGCTGCCTTATGTCGACGGTACCTTGCCGGGCACCCCGTCCGGGCCCCCCTTGGCACGGTTCGCTTTGTCGTGAACCGCGCCAAACCATGCCAAGGGCGGCAGACGTTACAGCCTCCGAGTCAGCGCAGGGAGGAGTTGTCCATCTTCCGGGTGGTGATGATCTGGTCGACCAGGCCGTACGCCAGTGCGTCCTCGGCCGTGAGGATCTTGTCGCGCTCGATGTCCTCGCGGATCTTCTCCATCGGCGTGGTGGAGTGCTTGGCCAGCATCTCCTCCAGCTGCGAGCGCATCCGCAGGATCTCGTTGGCGGCGATCTCCAGGTCGGAGACCTGGCCGCGGCCGGTCTCGCTGTAGGGCTGGTGGATCAGCACACGGGCGTTGGGCAGCGCCATGCGCTTGCCCGGGGTGCCGGCGGCGAGCAGCACGGCCGCGGCGGAGGCGGCCTGGCCCATGCAGACCGTCTGGATGTCCGGCTTCACGTACTGCATCGTGTCGTAGATCGCCGTGAGCGCGGTGAAGGAGCCGCCCGGGCTGTTGATGTAGATCGAGATGTCCCGGTCCGGGTCGATCGACTCCAGGCACAGCAGCTGCGCCATGACGTCGTTGGCGGACGCGTCGTCGATCTGCACGCCGAGGAAGATCACCCGCTCCTCGAAGAGCTTCGCGTACGGGTCGTACTCGCGCACGCCCTGCGAGGTGCGCTCCACGAAGCGCGGGATGATGTAGCGGGACTCGGCGGAGGGGCCGGTGTAGCGGCCCTGGAGGCCGCTGCCGGGGAAGTCGTTCACAGTGTCTCCTGGAAAGCCTGAAGGGGGCTGGGGCGGTCGGCTCGGGGCTGAAGGGGCTGCTCAGGCGCCCGTGCCGCCGCCGCCCGGCATGCCGGCGGCCGTCGGGATCACGTCGTCGATGAGGCCGTACTCCTTGGCCTCGAAGGCGTCGAACCAGCGGTCGCGGTCCGAGTCGCGGGTGATCTGCTCGACCGACTGGCCGGTGTGCTGGCTGGTCAGCTCCGCCATGCGCTTCTTGGTGTGCAGCAGCCGCTCGGCGTGGATCTTGATGTCCGACGCGGAGCCGGCGAGGCCGGCGGAGGGCTGGTGGATCAGGATCTCGGCGTTCGGCAGCGCGAAGCGCTTGCCGGGGGTGCCCGCGCTGAGCAGGAACTGTCCCATCGAGGCGGCCAGGCCCATCACGATCGTCACGACGTCGTTCTTGATGAACTGCATCGTGTCGTAGATCGCCATGCCGGCCGTGATCGAGCCGCCGGGGCTGTTGATGTACAGGAAGATGTCCTTGTCCGGGTCGGCGGCAAGGAGCAGCAGCTGTGCGGTGATCTTGTTGGCGATGTCGTCGTCGACCGGCTGGCCGAGGAAGATGATCCGCTCGCCGAGCAGCCGGTTGTAGACCTGGTCGCCGAGGCCACCACCGATGGAGGGCTCGCCGGCGGCGGAGGGCATCAGATTCGTCACGTATCCACCTGCTCGTCTTACGACGGCGCCGGGCCGTCTCACGTTTCCCTGCGTTTCCCTGCGGGGCTTGAAGCGGGGTTCGGGGCTCCCTTGCCCTCGTATTCATGGACCCTAACGCGGTGGCCCTGCGGAGCCATCCCGGTTCCCCTGGTGTTCGCCGGGGGCGTAGTGGTCCGGTGGGAAGGTGCGGGTTGTGTGTGGCTGGTCGCGCAGTTCCCCGCGCCCCTTGGGTACGCGAACGGGCCCCCGGACAGAGTCCACGGGCCCGTTCAATGACCGACAGAGGGGATCAGCCCTCGGTCTTCTCCTCGGCGGCGTCGGCGGCGGGGGCCTCCGTGGCCTCCTCCGTCTCCTCGTCCTCGTCGTCCAGGTCGACGACCTCGCCGTTGGTGTCCTTCACCGTGGCGGACTCGACCACGACGGCCAGGGCCTTGCCGCGGGCGACCTCGCCGACGAGGAGCGGGACCTGGCCCTGCTCGACGACGGCCTGGGCGAACTGGTCGGGGGACATGCCGGAGGAGGCGGCGCGGCGCATGAGGTGCTCGGTCAGCTCCTCCTGGCTCACGTTGAGGTTCTCCCGCTTGACCAGCTCGTCGAGGACGAACTGGGTCTTGATGCCCTTGACCGCGGCCTCGCGGGTCTCGGTGTCGAACTCCTCGGCGGTCTTGCCCTGGATCTCCAGGTACTTGTCGAGGTCGAGGCCCATCTGGCCGAGCTGGTGGTGCTCCAGGTTGTGCTTGCGGGTGTTGACCTCGTCCTCGAGGAGCTTCTCGGGGACGGGCACCTCGACCAGCTCCAGGAGCTTGTCCAGGACGCGCTCCTGGGCCTGGGTGGCCTGGTCGTACTGCTTCATGTCGGCGAGGCGCTTGCGGCTGTCGGCGCGCAGCTCCTCCAGCGTGTCGAACTCCGACGCCAGCTGGGCGAAGTCGTCGTCCAGCTCGGGCAGCTCGCGGGCCGCGACCTGGGTGACCTTGACGGTGACCTCGGCCTCCTTGCCCGCCGCGGAGCCGCCCTTCAGCTCGGAGGCGAAGGTGGCCTCGGCGCCGGCCTCCAGGCCGGTGACGGCCTCGTCGATGCCGTCGAGCAGCTCGCCCGAGCCGATGGTGTAGGAGACGCCGTCGGCGACGCCGTCCTCCAGGACCTCGCCGTCGACCTTGGCCTTCAGGTCGAGGGTGACGACGTCGCCCTCGGCGGCGGCGCGCTCGACCGGGGAGGTGGAGGCGAAGCGCTCGCGCAGCTGCTCGACCGACTTCTCCACGTCCTCGTCGCTGACCTCGACGGCGTCGACCTCGACCTCGATGCCGGAGTAGTCCGGGATCTCGATGGCCGGGCGGATGTCGACCTCGGCGGTGAAGTTCAGCGTCTCGCCGTCCTTCAGCTCCGTGATGTCGACCTCGGGCTGGCCCAGCGGGTTCAGCTCGGCCTCGTTGACCGCGTCGGTGTAGAACTTCGGAAGCGCGTCGTTGACCGCCTCCTCCAGGACCGCACCGCGGCCGAACCGCTGGTCGATGACGCGGGCCGGGATCTTGCCCTTGCGGAAGCCCTTCACCGTGACCTGCTGGTTGATCTTCTTGTACGCCGCGTCGAGGCTGTCCTTGAGCTCCTCGAAGGGCACCTCGACAGTGAGCCGAACCCGGGTCGGGTTCAGGGTCTCCACGGCGCTCTTCACGGTTCGGTCTCCTTGTGGCTGACTGCTTGGGTTCTGCCGGAACGCCAGTGGGGCGTCCGGCGGATTTCGCCGCCCGGAGACTGCTGAGCTGAGACACACGGGCGCGCAGCTTGCATAGTAACGGCAGCGACTCGGCCGCCCAAAAGGCGATCACGCGAGGTCGTCGGCACGGCGGCTCGGCGCGTGGTCGGGGTGGCGGGATTTGAACCCACGGCCTTCCGCTCCCAAAGCGGACGCGCTACCAAGCTGCGCCACACCCCGTCTGGTGCGAGACGTAGGGTACATGCCGCCGGGGGCCCGGGCCCGTGGTGTGCGGCGAGCGGGTCGGACCCGCTAGGATGCCTGAGTGCCGCGCCGTCCGTGCGCGGGGCACGCCGTGCGGGCGTAGCTCAATGGTAGAGCCCTAGTCTTCCAAACTAGCTACGCGGGTTCGATTCCCGTCGCCCGCTCCACGCGACGCGGGGCCAGGTCGGAGGATGTTCCTCCCGCCTGGCCCTGAGTGCTTTCCGGGGGCCTGTCGGCTCAGGTGGCGGCGGGTCCGCGGGACAGGGCGGTGCGCACGGCGAAGACGCCGAGCAGGCCGCCGGCGGCGTAGCGCTGGGTGGCCATGGCGCGCGGGCGGGCGGCCAGGAAGCCCGACACCCGGGCCGCGGAGAGCATGACGAGGCCGTTGACGGCGACGCCCACGACGATCTGCACGCCGCCGAGCTGGAGCAGTTGCGCCCAGGCCGGGCCCGCGTGCGGGTCCAGGAACTGGGGCAGCAGGGCGGCGTAGAGCAGCGCGATCTTGGGGTTGAGCAGGTTGGTCAGCAGCCCCGTCGCGAAGAGGCGGGCGTCGGAGAGCGGGGGCAGGTCGCCGGCCGGGGCGAAGGGCGAACGGCCGCCGGGCCTGAGCATGCCCCAGGCGAGGTAGGCCAGGTAGGCGGCGCCCACGAGCTTGACCACCAGATACGCCACCGGCACGGCGGCGAACAGGGCGGACAGGCCCGCGGCGGCGGCCAGCAGGTAGCAGAGGAATCCCACGGCGGTCCCGCCGAGGCTGACCAGGCCGGCCCTGCGGCCCTGCGTGATCGCCCGCGAGGCGAGGTGGATCATGTTCGGGCCCGGGGTCAGGGCCATGCCCAGCTCGACGAGGGCCACGCCGCCGACCGCGGTCAGAGTGATCACTGGTGGGACGCCCCCTAGAACCGGATCGAGTTGATCATGTCGGCTATCGAGTCCAGGAAGCGCTGGATGTCGTCGGCCATGCCCGTGGAGGCCAGGAAAAAGCCGAAGAGGACCGCGACGAGGGCCGGGCCCGGCTTGATCGAGCCGCCCCGGAGCAGCACCACCAGGATGATCCCCAACAGCAGCACCACGGACAGTGAAATGGCCACAACTGATCACACCCTAGGTCGGTCCGCTCTCCCGGCCCGGAGGTGCAGCCGACACCCCCGCCAGAACCATCGTGCCACCAACTGGTGCCGCTCATGCGGGTGGTGACCGATCGTCTGGCCGGAGCCGGTCGGCGGGATGCCCGCGGCGGGCGGGCGCACAGGCGGCGCACAGGAATTCGAGTTACCACTCGCAGGGTAATTCGAGCACTTCGTTTCACTACCCACACATGTTGTGCGCAGGGCGTTTTACGGATGAGCGAGGGCGAGGCTAGGGTGCTTCAGATGTCCAACGCTGCCACGTCCGCCCCCCGGCGCGACGCCTTCTTCGACAATGCCAAGTACCTGGCCATCGTGCTGGTCGGAGTGGGCCACGCCTGGGGTCAGATACTGGACGGCAACCGGACCGTGGAGACGCTCTACCGGTTTGTCTACACCTTCCACATGCCGGCGTTCATCATCATCTCCGGTTATTTCTCGCGCAGTTTCGATCTGAGCCCGAAGCGCGTCAAGCGGCTGATCACCGGCGTGGTCGTGCCGTATGTCGTCTTCGAGTTCGCCTATTCCATGCACTGGCGGCTCCTCGGCGGTGATCCCGGTCACGACATCAGCCTGCTGGACCCGACCTATCTGCTGTGGTTCCTGTGCGCGCTGTTCGTGTGGCGGCTGACCACCCCGATCTGGCGCACGCTCCGGTGGCCGCTGCCGGTCGCCCTGGTCATCGCGGCGCTCGCCTCCATGACGCCGACCATCGCCGACGACCTGAACATGCAGCGGGTGCTGCAGTTCCTGCCGTGCTTCGTCCTCGGCCTGTGCCTGCGGCCGGAGCACTTCGCCCTGGTGCGGCGCCGCGCGGTGCGGATCGCCTCCGTGCCCGTCGCGGCGCTCGCGGTGGCGGTGGCCTGGTGGTCGGTGCCGCGGATGACCAACGACTGGTTCTACCGCAACGTCCCCGCGCAGTCGACCGGCTCCCCCTGGTGGACCGGGCCGGTCCTCACGCTCGCGCTGTTCGGCTGCTCGGTGGTGCTCAGCGCCTGCTTCTACGCCTGGGTGCCGGGCCGCCGCATGTGGTTCACCGCGCTGGGCGCGGGCACGATCTACGGCTACCTGCTGCACGGCTTCCTGGTGAAGGAGGGCATCTACTCGGGCTTCTTCGACCGGCCCTTCCTGGACACCCCGCTCGGCGAGATCGGGGTCGCGCTGGCCGGCGCCACCGCCGTCACGCTGCTGTGCACCCCGCCCGTGCGGCGCGCCCTGCGCTTCGTGGTGGAGCCGCGGATGGAGTGGGCCTTCCGGCAGGACGCGGGCGAGGCCGCGCGCGACCGCCGGCCGCCGAGCGCGGCGCAGGGGCCGGACACCCGGGTGCCGGCGCAGGAGCGGGTCTCCGCCTAGCCGGCGTCGGGGCCGTCGAGGCCGAGCAGGGCCCGCATGCGCGCGTACTTCGCGGTCAGGCGGGCCCCCGTCGCCGGGTCGAGGACGGCGAGGCGGGCCGGGTCGGCGTTGTGCGCCAGGTCGGCCTCCTTGACCAGGCGGGCGCCCGGCGTGGCCAGGATGCGGGCGGCGTACGCCTCGGGGGCCTCGCCGGGCCGCTTGGTGAGAGCCAGGACGATGTCCTTCGTACGGCGGCTCAGCGCCGCCTCCCGCAGCCACCGCTCGGTCAGCGCGTCGTCCTCCACGGCGTCGTGCAGCCAGGCCGCCGCGATCTGGTCGGCGTCCCCGCCGCGCCGGCGCACGCCCTCGGCGACGGCGTGCAGGTGGCCGGCGTACGGCTCGCCCGCCTTGTCGGTCTGCCCGGCGTGCGCGGCGCGGGCGAGGGACTCCACCTCGGTGAGGGACAGCATCGTCACGCCTCCGTCGGGGTGCGGGGCCGGGCGGGGGTGAGGCCCTCGCGGGAGATCAGCAGCAGGGCCCGGTCGTCGTTGACGTCCTTGGCGACCGCCTCGATGAGATGCCAGGCGGCGCCGTGGAAGCCGCCGGCGACATAGCGGTCGGCCTCGCCGGTGAGGCGGTCGATGCCCTCGGCGATGTCCCGCTCCGCGGTCTCCACCAGGCCGTCGGTGAAGAGCATCAGCACGTCGCCGGGGCGCAGCGTGCCCTTCACCGGGTCGAACTGGGCGCCGTCGTAGACGCCGAGCAGCGGGCCCTCGGCGGTCATCTCCTCCCAGCGGCCGGTGCCGGCGTGCAGTTGGAGGCCGGGCGGGTGGCCGGCGGAGTACAGCTCGTAGTCGCCGGAGTCGAGGTCGAGGACGAGGTGGATGGAGGTCGCGAAGCCCTCGTCCCAGTCCTGGCGGAGCAGGTAGCCATTGGCGGCCGGCAGGAAGGCGTGCGGCGGCAGGCTGCCGAGCAGGCCCCCGAAGGCGCCGGAGAGCAGCAGCGCGCGCGAGCCGGCGTCCATGCCCTTGCCGGACACGTCGGTGAGGACGGCCTCCAGTGTGCGCCCGCCCCCGGTGCGCGCGGCGACCACGAAGTCACCGGAGAAGGACTGGCCGCCGGCCGGGCGCAGCGCCATCTCCCGGTGCCAGCCGCGCGGCAGCTGGGGCAGCTTGCTCTGCACGCGGATGCGTTCGCGCAGGTCGAAGAGCATGGTGCCGCCGCGCCGCCAGGGCACGCCGACCCGGCTGCGGAACTGGGCGAGCAGCAGCCCGAAGAAGCCGCAGGCCGCCACGACCAGGACGACGCCCGGGGTGACCCGGGAGGGGCCCTCGGTGTACGGGCCGAGCCGGACCGACTCCACGATCAGGGCGGTGGCCGCCGCGGCGTACAGGCCGAGCAGGCTGGCCGGGCGCAGCACCAGGCCGCCGGCGACGATGGGCAGGACCAGGGCGGCCGGCGAGCACCACACGGAGTTCATCAGCGTGGTCGCCGTGATCACGGGCACGGTAAGGAGCAGGCCGATCAGGGCGATCCAGTCGGAGCCGCCGCCGCGGAAGTAGTCGACGGCGGATCTGCGCACGCCGACGCGGGCCCGGTGCCACTGCTTCTTCCACCGGGCCGTGAACCTCTCGGCCGCCGCGCGCCGCTGTCGTCCTGCCATCAGTTCGGGACCCTATCCGTGGAACCGGCCGCTGGGTACGGGAGGTGCCGCTTGTCCCCCGTCCGAGGCTCGACTCCACAGTGAACTTCACCGGCGGCCCACGCGCCCGGGCCTGGCGGAAATCCGCCCACGATCCGTCCGGCGCACGGGAGTTGACGGGCTCCTCAGGCCCGCTGGCAGGTGGGGCACCAGAAGAGGTTGCGGGCGGCGAGGCCCGCGGTGCGCACGGGGTCGCCGCATAGGTGGCAGGGCAGGCCGGTGCGGCGGTAGACGTAGACCTCGCCGCCGTGGTCGTCGACGCGGGGCGGGCGGCCCATCGCCTCGGGGGTGTGCTCGGGGCGGACGGTGTCGATGCGGCCCAGGCGCACGCCCTCGCGCATCAGCGCGCACAGGTCGTGCCAGATCGCGTCCCACTCGGCGGGGGCGAGGTCCCGGCCCGCGCGGTAGGGGTCGATGCCGTGCCGGAAGAGGACCTCGGCGCGGTAGACGTTGCCGACGCCGGCCACGACCTTTTGGTCCATCAGCAGCGCGGCGACGGAGCTGCGGCTGCGGGAGATACGCCGGTACGCGGCGGCCGGGTCGGCGTCGGGGCGCAGCGGGTCGGGGCCGAGGCGGTCGTGTATCGCGTCCTTCTCGGGCGCGGTGATCAGGGCGCAGGTGGTGGGGCCGCGCAGGTCCACGTAGGCCGTCTCGTCGCGCAGGCGCAGGCGGACGGTGTCGGTGGGCGGGGGCGCGGGTTCCGGGCCCTGGGCGACCTTGCCGAACAGGCCGAGGTGGATGTGGACCCAGCCGGTGGCGCCGAAGCCGAGGAAGAGGTGCTTGCCGTGGGCGTCGGTGGCGGTCAGCTCAGCGCCGTCGAGCAGGGCGGCGGCGTCGCTGAACTTGCCCTGCGGGCTGCTGACGCGCACGGGGCCGCCGGCGAAGGCGGCGGCGTAGTCGCCGGCCAGCCGGTGGATGGTGTGCCCTTCCGGCACGGGAGTTCCTTCCTCGCACATCCGCCCCGGGCCTCCCGGCGAAGGGGAGGGCCCGGGGCGGTGCGGTCACTGCTCCTGCTGCGGGTGGTGCGCCGGGATCGGCGGGAGGTCGCCCGTCGTCTCGTAGCCGGCCAGCATGTCGATGCGGCGGATGTGGCGCTCGTCGCCGGAGAACGGGGTGCCGAGGAAGATCTCGACGAACTTCGCCGCCTCCTCCCGGCTGTGCATGCGGGCGCCGACCGCGACGACGTTGGCGTCGTTGTGCTGGCGGCCGAGCGCGGCCGTCTCCTCGCTCCAGGCCAGGGCCGCGCGTACGCCCTTGACCTTGTTGGCGGCGATCTGCTCGCCGTTGCCGGAGCCGCCGATCACGATGCCGAGGGAGCCGGGGTCGGCGACGGTGCGCTCGGCGGCCCGGAGGCAGAAGGGCGGGTAGTCGTCCTGGGCGTCGTAGACGTGCGGGCCGCAGTCGACGGGGTCGTGGCCGGCCGCACGGAGCTGCTCGACGAGGTGGTTCTTGAGTTCGTAGCCCGCATGGTCCGAGCCGAGATACACGCGCATAGGTCGAGTGTGACACGCCCCGCACGGGGCAGCAGCCTCGGGTGTCGGGCCCGAAACTCGTGGGCGAAATCCTAGAAGCTCAGGTGAACCTCAAGTAACGATACGGAAACCAAAGGTTCCCCAACCTCCTGGCCTTCCGTTTACTGGTCCGTCTCGTACACCGCTCGTACGGGACCGTGCTCAACCGGCGCAAAGGAAGACCTCCCCATGACTTCGCAGCCGACCCTGGCGAAGCCCGGCAAGGAGCCCGAGAACCCCGGCGATCCCGGGACCGGACTCCAGGCCGGACTCAAGAACCGGCACCTGTCGATGATCGCGATCGGCGGTGTGATCGGCGCCGGCCTCTTCGTCGGCTCCAGCACCGGCATCGCCACCGCCGGACCCGGCATCCTGCTCTCCTACGCCCTCGTCGGCGCCCTCGTGGTGCTGGTGATGCGGATGCTCGGCGAGATGTCCGCGGCCAACCCGACCTCCGGCTCCTTCTCCGCCCACGCCGACCGGGCGCTGGGCCCCTGGGCCGGCTTCTCCATCGGCTGGCTCTACTGGTTCTTCTGGGTCGTCGTGCTGGCCGTGGAGGCCACCGCCGGCGCGACGATCCTGGAGGGCTGGATACCGGCCGTGCCGCAGTGGGGCTGGGCGCTGATCGTGATGCTGGTGCTGACCGCCACCAACCTGGTCTCGGTGGGCTCCTACGGCGAGTTCGAGTTCTGGTTCGCCGGCATCAAGGTCGTCGCCATCGCCGCCTTCATCGTGGTCGGCGGCCTCGCGGTGTTCGGGGTGCTGCCCGGCGCCGACACCGACCAGGCCGGGCTCTCCAACCTGACCGACCACGGCGGCTTCCTGCCCAACGGGCCGGGCGCCATCCTCACCGGCGTGCTGCTCGTCGTCTTCTCCTTCATGGGCAGCGAGATCCCCACCCTCGCGGCCGGCGAGTCCGCCGACCCGCAGCAGGCGGTCACCAAGGCGACCAACAGCATCATCTGGCGCATCGCCGTCTTCTACCTGGGCTCGATCTTCGTGGTCGTCGCCCTGCTGCCCTGGGACTCCAAGTCGATCGTCGACAAGGGCTCCTACGTCGCCGCCCTGGACTCCCTCGGCATCGCCAACGCCGGGCAGATCATGAACGTCATCGTGCTGACGTCGGTGCTGTCCTGCCTCAACTCCGGCCTCTACACGGCCTCCCGGATGGCCTTCTCGCTCGGTGCGCGCGGGGACGCGCCGAAGGCGTTCGCCCGGACCACCGCGCGGGGCGTGCCGCGCACGGCGATCCTGGTCTCGGTGGTGTTCGGGTTCGTCGCCGTCTTCTTCAATTACGAGTTCCCGGACTCCGTCTTCCTCTTCCTGGTCAACTCCTCGGGCGCGGTCGCCCTGTTCGTGTGGCTGGTGATCTGCTTCTCGCAGCTGCGGATGCGGAAGATCATCCAGGCCGAGGCCCCGGAGAAGCTGGTCGTGCGGATGTGGCTGTACCCGTACCTGACCTGGGCCGCCGCCGCGGTCATCGTCTTCGTGCTCGGTTACATGCTGACCGACACCGAGCACGACGGTCGGACGACGGTGCTGCTGTCGCTCCTCGTGGCGGCGGTCGTGGTGGTCGTGGCCGTGGTCAAGCAGCGGGTCACGGCGGGGCGCAGGGCCTGACGCCCGGCGTACGACATGACAGAGGGGCCCGCCGGATCCACCCGGCGGGCCCCTCTCGCGTGCGGTGGCTACTTCTTGCCGACCAGCTTCCAGGCGGACGGCAGCGCGCCCATCGCCAGGGCAGCCTTCAGGGCGTCGCCGAGCAGGAACGGGGTGAGGCCGGCGGCGATGGCGGCGGAGGCGCTGAGGTCGAGGGACAGCGCGAGGTAGGGGACGCCGACGGCGTAGATCACGGCCTCGCCGAGCAGCATCGTGCCGGCCGTCCGCCACACCGAGCGGTCGGCGCCGCGGCGGGCCAGGGCGCCGACCAGGCCGGCGGCGAGGATCATGCCGAGGACGTAGCCGAGGGAGGGCATCGAGGCGCCGGAACGGCCCTCCGCGAACCAGGGCACGCCCGCCATGCCGACCAGCGCGTACAGCGCGAGGGAGGCGACGCCTCGGCGCGCGCCGAGGGCGGTGCCGACCAGGAGCGCGGCGAAGGTCTGGCCGGTCACCGGCACCGGGGAGCCGGGCACGGGCACCGAGATCTGGGCCGCGAGGCCGGTGAGCACGGCGCCGCCGAGGACGAGGAGGGCGTCGCGGGTGCGGGAGGCCGGCAGGAGGTCGGCGAGGACTGCACCGGGGCGGGCGGTGGCGGTGGCGGTGCTCATGGGGACTCCGCGGGGTGGTCGGGACGGGGTGGGACAGCGCGACGCTATCCCAGCGCCCGCGCGGCGGACACCGTCGGCCCTGGACAAAGGGGGGAACGACGCGTTCGTGGCCTTCGGACAAACGACGTCCTCCGTTCCCCGCCGGCCGGGTCGCCCGTCGGGCGCCGTCCGGGCAGCGCGGGAGCGGCGGTGCACTGGCTTCGGGCGCATGGTTACCCAGGCCAGGAACTTCACGTCGCGTCGCTATGTCGACCTGCGGCGCCAGGGCACGGCCACCTGTCGCCGTCCGGGGTAGGCGGGGCGGGCCTTGTGGCGCCGAGTCTCCTCCCCCACCGCGAGTCCGAGACGTGTCGGCCCCGGTTCCGAGGACGGTCCTCCATGCCCCCAACGCCGTTTCCACTGCGCCCGGCTGGCCGGGCTCGGCCTGCTCCGGGAGTCGCCCGCGCCGCTGCGCTCGGGCGGCGTCGGCCGGCCGCACGTGCCGGTCGGCCTGGACGCGACGCGGCTGCTGGTCGCCGGCGTGGCGGGGCGGCGTCCGCTGGGTGTCGGGCTGCCGGTCATGCCCGCCGTGCTGCCCTCGGGCCTGGAAGCCTTCGTCGAGCACGTCGTGCCGCTACGCCCCCGCGCTCGCGTGACCGGCGGTCCACGCTGCGTGCGGCGGGTGTCCGGATAGTGGGCACGCGCGTCGCCTGAGCGGACGGTCGGCCCAGACTGTGGGGCGATTTGACCCCTCTATCGCACCGGACGAGCCGCTTCATGCCCAGCAGTACGCAGACCGGGACGACGCCGCAGCAACAGCAGCGGGACGGCGCCGCCCTCACCCACGGCCTCAAGCAGCGCCACCTGTCGATGATCGCCCTGGGCGGGGTGATCGGCGCCGGGCTGTTCGTCGGCTCCGGGGCCGGCATCGCCGCGGCCGGCCCGTCGATCATCGTCGCCTATGCCCTGTCCGGCCTCCTGGTGATGCTGGTGATGCGGATGCTGGGCGAGATGTCGGCGGCGTACCCGTCCTCGGGCTCCTTCTCGGCGCACGCCGAGCGGGCCATCGGGCCGTGGGCCGGGTTCACGGCGGGCTGGGCGTTCTGGGTGCTGCTGTGCACGGCGGTCGGCCTGGAGGGCATCGGCGCGGCGCAGATCGTCACGGGATGGCTGCCGGGCACGCCCGCGTGGGCGTGGGTGGCGCTGTTCATGGTGGTCTTCTGCGGGGCCAACCTCGCGGCCGTGAAGAACTTCGGCGAGTTCGAGTTCTGGTTCGCGGCGCTCAAGGTCGGCGCGATCTCGCTGTTCCTGGTGCTGGGCGTGCTGGCGATCACCGGCGTGCTGCCGGGCACCGACTCCCCCGGCGGCTCCCACCTGGCCGACTTCCTGCCCAATGGCGGCGAGGGCCTGGTGGTCGGCCTGCTCGCCTCCGTCTTCGCCTACGGCGGCCTGGAGACGGTCACCATCGCGGCGGCCGAGTCCGACGACCCCGTCCGGGGCGTGGCGAGCGCGGTGCGCACGGCCATGTGGCGGATCGCGCTGTTCTACGTCGGCTCCATGGCGGTCGTCGTGACCCTGGTGCCCTGGGACTCCCCCGAGGTGGTCTCGAAGGGACCGTACGTCGCCACGCTCGACGCGCTGGGCATCCCGGGCGCCGGGCAGCTGATGAACGTGGTCGTGCTGGTGGCACTGCTCAGCGCGATGAACGCCAACGTGTACGGGGCCTCGCGGATCGGGTACTCGCTGGTCGAGCGGGGGCAGGGGCCGAGGGCGCTGGGGCGGGTGTCGGGCGGGGTGCCGCGGGTCGCGGTGCTGGTGTCGTCGCTGTTCGGGTTCGGGTGCGTGCTGCTGAGCTACTGGCGGCCGGACGACGTCTTCCCGTGGCTGCTGAACATGATCGGGGCGGTGATCCTGGTCGTCTGGATCTTCATCGCCGTCTCGCAGTTGCGGCTGCGGGGGCGGCTCGAGCGGGAGGCGCCGGAGCGGCTGGCGGTGCGGATGTGGGGACATCCGTGGCTGACCTGGGTCGCCCTGGCGGGCATGGCGGCGGTGTTCGTGCTGATGGCTCGGGAGCCGGGCACGCGGGTGCAGCTGTATTCGACGGGCGCGATGACCGTGGTCCTGGCCGCGCTGGGCTACGCCTGGCAGCGGCGGCGCCGACAGGACACGTCCCAGGAGGGTCTCCCCGAGCAGCCCGTGCGTCGTTGAGCGAGGCTTCACGATCGTTGCGCGGTCGCGCCTTGATGGCCTCTCCGGGCCGCAGCAGGATCACCGGTGTGCCACCGGTGCAATCCCCCTGCCGCCTGCCTGGAAAGGGCACGACATGAGCCACGCGATCGATTCCGCGCTCCGGGTCCGGATGGCCCGGCCCTCGCGCGACCTCGCCGCCGCCGGGCGCTTCTACGTGGACGGCCTCGGGCTGGCCGTCCTGTGGCGCACGACCGAGCGCGTCCCCGGCGAGCACGACCTGCTGATGATCGGCCCGCCCGGCGCAGCCTGGCACATCGAACTGACGCACGACCCGGAGCGGCCACTGGAGCCGACTCCGACGGTGGACGACCTCTTCGTCCTCTACCTCGGCGCACCGGCGGACCCGTCCCTGATCGAGCGCCTGCTCGCGGCCGGCGGCACCCGCGTCCCGGCGCACAACCCGTACTGGGACGAGCACGGCGTGACCATCGCCGATCCGGACGGCTACCGCCTGGTGCTGTGCTCCCGCGCCTGGTCCCCGGGGTCGTGAAACGCCGGATCGGCGTGCCCCGCGCCCCGGCCCCGTCCTCCTGCTGCTAGCGTGCAGTTGCAAGGCTTGTGCAATAAGACGTCGGAGGGGATCCGCCATGTCCGTCTACACGCTTCCGGAACTGCCGTACGACTACTCGGCGCTGGCCCCCGTGATCAGCCCCGAGATCATCGAGCTGCACCACGACAAGCACCACGCGGCCTATGTGAAGGGCGCCAACGACACGCTGGAGCAGCTCGCCGAGGCTCGCGACAAGGAGACCTGGGGCTCGATCAACGGCCTGGAGAAGAACCTGGCCTTCCACCTCTCCGGGCACATCCTGCACTCGATCTACTGGCACAACATGACCGGCGACGGCGGCGGCGAGCCGCTGGCGGCGGACGGTGTCGGGGATCTCGCCGACGCGATCGCCGAGTCGTTCGGCTCGTACGCCGGGTTCAAGGCGCAGCTCACCAAGGCCGCCGCCACCACGCAGGGCTCCGGCTGGGGCGTGCTCGCCTACGAGCCGCTCAGCGGGCGGCTGATCGTCGAGCAGGTCTACGACCACCAGGGCAACGTCGGCCAGGGCGCCACCCCGATCCTGGTCTTCGACGCCTGGGAGCACGCCTTCTACCTGCAGTACAAGAACCAGAAGGTCGACTTCATCGAGGCCATGTGGGCCGTCGTCAACTGGCAGGACGTGGCCAAGCGCTACGAGGCCGCCAAGTCGCGGACCAACACCCTGCTGCTGGCTCCGTGACCCGCTGAGCCCCACCGGTCGTCCCGCCTCGTGATCGTCTTCTCACCCTTCACGGCGGCGGGCGGAATGAGGGAAGCCCCCGCGAGGACATGACTCGCGGGGGCTTCCTGTGTCCGGCGCCCGTTCACGGCTTGCGGGCCACACCGCCGTGCTGGCCGATGGGCCGGGGCTCCGTGCCGTCCGGTGCGGGGTCCGGGCGCCAGAGCGGGACCGGGACCACGCCGGGCTCGACCAGCTCCAGGCCCGCGAAGTACGCCTCGATCTCCGGCACCGGCCGCAGGAAGTAGGGCACGGCGCCGGTCTCGTTGTAGCCGTCCTGGGCGGCCTCGTAGTCGGGGTCGGTGCCCCGGGAGCCGTCGTTGACGCACAGGTAGCTGCCCGAGGGCAGGCCGGCCAGCAGGCGGCGGACCAGGTCGACGGCCCGGTCGTGGTCGGCGACGTGGCCGAGGATGCCGCTGAGGATGAGGGCGGTGGGGCGGGTCAGGTCCAGGGTGCGGGCGGCGGCCTGGAGGATCAGCTCCGGCTCCGCCAGGCTCAGGTCCTCGTAGGCGGTGGCGCCCTGTGGGCTGGAGGTGAGCAGGGCGCGGGCGTGGGTGAGGACCAGGGGGTCGTTGTCGACGTAGACGATCCGCGCCTCGGGGGCGTGCCGCTGGGCGACCTCGTGGGTGTTGTCCACGGTCGGCAGCCCCGTACCGACGTCCAGGAACTGCCGCACCCCCGCCTCCCGCACCAGGTACCGGATGCTGCGGCCGAGGAAGGCCCGGCTGCCGCGGGCGATGGTGACGATGCCCGGGAAGACGGCGGTGTAGGCGTCGCCGGCCGCCTCGTCCACGGCGTAGTTGTCCTTGCCGCCCAGCCAGTAGTTCCAGATCCGGGCCGAGTGCGGCACGGAGGTGTCGATGCGCGTGCTCATGGGGTGGGCTCGCCTCCAGCGGTGGTTGCCGGGCGTACCCGGCTTGTCAGGCCCATGCTCCTACGCGGGACGCCTCCGCGCGGGCACATCGGCCGGACTCCGGTCCGCCGGCGGATCGTTCCGGTTTCGGGGAGGGGATCGTTCCCGGAACGACCCCCTCCCCGTTCGAGGTGCCCGGGACGCCTAGAGGTTGCTGAAGTCCGGGCCCTTGGTGCGGGTGCGCTTCAGCTCGTAGAAGCCGGGGACCGAGGCGACCGCCAGGGTGCCGTCCCAGAGGCGGGCCGCGTCGTCGCCCTTGGGGGCCGGGGTGACGACCGGGCCGAAGAAGGCGATCTGCTCGCCGTCGGCGCCGGGCACGGCGATCACCGGGGTGCCGACCTCCTGGCCGACCTTGTCGATGCCCTCCTGGTGGGAGGCGCGCAGCTGCGGCTCGTAGGGCGTGCCGTCCCAGTGCTCCAGGAGGGACTCGGGCAGGCCGACGTCCTTGAGGGCGGCGGCGACGACCTCCTTCTCCGGGCCCTCGCCCTGGTTGTGGAAGCGGGTGCCGAGCGCGGTGTAGAGGTCGCCGAGGACCTCGGGGCCGTGCTCCTGCTGGGCGGCGATGACGACGCGGACCGGGCCCCACGCCTTGGTCCGCAGCATCTCCTGGTACTCCGCGGGCAGCTCGTCGATCCGGTCCTCGTTGAGGACGGCGAGGCTCATCACGTGCCAGCTGACCTCGATGTCCCGGACCTTCTCGACCTCCAGGACCCAGCGGGAGGTCATCCAGGCCCACGGGCACAGCGGGTCGAACCAGAAGTCGACGGGCGTCTTCTCCGACATGTCTCTCCTCGGGAGGTGGCACGGCACGAGCAAGTCTTCACGCGGAGAACGCGTCCGTCGCCCCCGCCCATTCCCCCGCGACGCCTCCCGGCGGCACATGGCAGGATCGTGGCGTCCGGATGCCGGACAGCCAGCGTGACCAGCCATGCGAGGGAGTGCCGAACGTGCCCGGTGAGAATCTGTCCCGCGACGAGGCCCGGGAGCGGGCCGCCCTGCTGTCCGTCGACGGGTACGAGGTGTCCCTCGACGTGCGCTCGGCCCTCGGCGGGGCCGAGGGCGAGGGGCCGCGCACCTTCCGCTCGGTCACCACGATCCGCTTCCGGTGCGGCGAGCCGGGCGCGAGCAGCTTCGCCGACCTGATCGCGCCGAGCGTGACCGCGGTGTCCCTCAACGGCCGCGACCTCGACCCGGGCGAGGTCTTCGACGGCTCCCGGATCGCCCTGGAGGACCTGGCCACCGAGAACGAGCTGGTGGTGGACGCCCAGTGCGCCTACTCCCGCACCGGCGAGGGGCTGCACCGCTTCGTCGACCCGGAGGACGGCGAGGTGTACCTGTACACCCAGTACGAGCCGGCCGACTCGCGCCGGGTGTTCGCCAACTTCGAGCAGCCGGACCTCAAGGCGCCGTTCCGCTTCGAGGTGCGGGCGCCGGAGGAGTGGCGGGTGTGGAGCAACGGCGCCGGGGAGTACGCCGACGGGGTGTGGCGGTTCGCGGAGACCAGGCCGATCTCAACGTACATCACCTGCGTCGTCGCCGGCCCGTACCACTACGTCACCGACTCCTACGAGCGCGTCCTGCCCGACGGCACCCGCCTGGAGATCCCGCTCGGCGCCATGTGCCGCAAGGGCCTGGCCCCGCACTTCGACGCCGACGACGTCTTCCTGATCACCAAGCAGGGCCTGGACTTCTTCCACGAGCACTTCGACTACCCGTACCCCTTCGGCAAGTACGACCAGGCGTTCGTGCCCGAGTACAACCTCGGCGCGATGGAGAACCCGGGCCTGGTGACCTTCCGGGAGGAGTTCATCTTCCGGGGCAAGGTGACCCGGGCGTCCTACGAGGCGCGCGCCAACGTGATCCTGCACGAGATGGCGCACATGTGGTTCGGCGACCTGGTCACCATGGAGTGGTGGGACGACCTGTGGCTGAAGGAGTCCTTCGCGGACTTCATGGGGACCTACGGCAGCGTGGGCGCGACCCGCTTCGAGGACGCCTGGATCACCTTCGCCAACCGCCGCAAGGCGTGGGCCTACCGCGCCGACCAGCTCCCCTCCACCCACCCGATCACCGCCGACATCCGCGACCTCCAGGACGCCAAGCTCAACTTCGACGGGATCACCTACGCCAAGGGCGCCTCGGTGCTCAAGCAGCTCGTCGCCTACGTCGGCGAGGACGCCTTCCTGGAGGGCGCCCGCCGCTACTTCAAGCGGCACGCCTACGGCAACACGCGCCTGGGCGACCTGCTGTCGGTCCTGGCGGAGACCAGCGGCCGGGACATGGCCGGCTGGGCGCGCTCCTGGCTCCAGACGGCCGGCGTCAACTCCCTCACCCCGCAGGTGCTCCTCGACGCCGAGGGCCGGATCGACGAGCTGGCCGTGGTGCAGGAGGCCGCCGAGTCGCACCCCGAGCTGCGCCCGCACCGGGTGCGGGTCGGCCTCTACCGGCGTGACCAGGGCGGGGCCCTGGAGCGGTACGCCGCCGAGGAGCTGGACGTGGCCGGGCCGCGCACCGTCGCCGGGAAGCTGGCCGGCGCCGAGGCGCCCGACCTTGTGCTGGTCAACGACGACGACCTGACCTACTGCAAGACCCGCTTCGACGAGACCTCCCTCGCCACGCTGCGCGCCGCCCTCGGCGACCTCACCGACCCGCTGGCCCGGGCCCTGTGCTGGTCGGCGCTGTGGAACCTGACGCGGGACGCGCTGCTGCCCGCCCGGGAGTTCATCGGCCTGGTGCTGCGCTTCGCCGGTCGGGAGTCCGACATCGGCGTCCTGCAGATGCTGCACGCCTGGGCGGACTCGGCGCTGACGCACTACGTCGCCGCCGACTGGCGGGAGACCGGCGGGCGGCTGCTCGCCGAGGGCGCGCTGCGCGAGCTGCGGGCGGCGGCGCCGGGCAGCGAGCACCAGCTGGCCTGGGCCCGGTTCCTCGCCTCGGTCGCCGCCGGGGAGGCGGAGCTGGCGCTGCTGCGCGGGCTGCTCGACGGCACCGAGCAGGTCGAGGGCCTGACGGTGGACCAGGAGCTGCGCTGGGCGTTCCTGGCGCCGCTGACCGCGCACGGCCGGGCCGGCGAGGGCGACCTCGCCGCCGAGCTGTCCCGCGACGACACCGCCTCCGGCAAGCGGCACCAGGTGCGCTGCCTGGCCGCCCGCCCCTCGGCGGCC
The DNA here is from genome assembly GCF_043202555.1 of Streptomyces sp. NPDC048182. NCBI lineage: Bacteria > Bacillati > Actinomycetota > Actinomycetes > Kitasatosporales > Streptomycetaceae > Streptomyces > Streptomyces sp. NPDC048182. The sequence continues at coordinate 520,225 of NZ_JBIDAQ010000001.1, forward strand.
GTCAAGGCGCAGGCGTGGGCGCAGGTCGTGGAGTCCGACGCGCTGTCCAACGCCCTGGCGGAGGCGACCATCGCCGGCTTCGCGCAGCCCGCGCAGCGCGAGCTGATCGCGCCGTACGCGGAGAAGTACTTCGCGGCGATCGAGCGGGTGTGGGCCGAGCGGTCGATCCAGATCGGGATGGACGTGGTGCGGGGCCTCTTCCCGGCCCTGGCGGACTCCGAGGAGACCCTCGCGGCGGCCGACGCGTGGCTGACCGCCCACGAGGACGCGGCGCCCGCGCTGCGCCGCCTCGTCCTGGAGGCGCGGGACGACCTGGCGCGGGCGCTGCGCGGGCAGGCCCGGGACGCGGCGGCGGCCGAGTGGCCCGGAGGCCCGATCTCCGGCCGATGATTCGCGATCTCTGGCCAACGATTCCTGGCCCCTGGCCAACGATTCCTGATCCCTGGCCAATGACGCCTGATCTATGGCCAATGATTCGGCGCTCCGTCATCGTTACGGAATTCCGATAACCGCAGCCGTAACCCCTGGCCGCACCCGTTCGGACCAGGGGTTCTCGGCATCCGAACACCCGTCCTTTAGGGCGGGCTTGTCCGGATTCGATGCCGTTCTTGTCACAGCGGTTAGCGGGTGGATCACTCCCGGGAAGCTCCTGGTCATGACCCACGAGACCCCGCTTTCCCCCCGCCCCCTCGCCGACCTCGCCGACCTCGCCGCCGGCGGTCGCCGACTGCTGACCCACGCCCAGCTGGCGGCGCACGGCGTCACCGCCGCCGAGGCGCGGGAGCGGTGCCGGCCCGGCGGGTCCTGGCAGCTGCTCCTGCCGGACGTCGTCCTGCTGCACCCCGGCCCGCCGACCGGCGAGGAGCGGCTGCGCGCGGCGCTGCTCCACGCGGGCCCCGGTGCGATGGTCACCGGCCTGGCGGCGCTGGCGCTGCACGGCTTCCCCGCCGCGCCCCCGCCGGCCTTCCTGGAGACCCTGGATGTGCTGGTGCCGCGCGGGGCGCGCCGGCTGCGCTCGGCGGGCTGGGCGCGGATCGTGCGCTCGGCCGCGCTGCCCACCGCCGAGGAGGCGGGCGGGGTGCCGGTGGCGCCGGTGGCGCGGGCGCTGGCCGACGCGGTGGGCCGGCTGACCGACGCGGTCGCGGTCCGGCGGCTGCTCACCGAGGCGGTGCGCGGCGGGCACTGCGAGGCGGCGGCGGTGGTGCGGGAGCTGAGCCGGGCCCGGCTGCTCGGCCGGCCGCACGTGGTCGACGCGGTGGACTCCCTGGCGGCGGAGGGCCGTTCGCTCGCCGAGGGGCACCTGTACCGGATGGTGCGCGAGCACGGGCTGCCGGAGCCCGTCTGGAACGTCGACCTGCGCCTGCCGGGCGGCCCGCACCTGGGCGGCCTGGACGCCTACTGGCCCGAGCAGGCGGTCGCGGTGGACCTCGACACCCGCGACCGGCGCCGCGCGGACGACGCGCTGTGGGCGGAACAGGCGCGCAAGCGCGAGCACTTGGAGCGCCTCGGCATCACGGTCGTCCACCTGACCCCGCGCAGCCTGCGGGAGCACCCGGAGCAGCAGGCGACGGTGGTGCGGACCGCGTTGGCGGCGGCGGTGGACCGGGAACCCGCCGCGTACGTGGTGGTGCTGCCCCGGTAGTGACGGACCGGGCGCGACCGGCGCCATCAGGAGGGGAGAGGAGGGGCCGCGGGGCACGGGAGCCCGCGGCCCCTCCTCACGCGCACGGCGGCACCGGTATGTCATGTACCGCGCATTACGTTCCCGATGGCGTATGGCGGAAGTACGCCATGGCACCCCCGCGTCCCGGACAACCCTCCTCAAAGAGCGATCCGGTGCACAAAGCTGAGCGGTCGTCCGGGATCGCATTCCGGACCGTCGCGGCCGGAGCCGATCGGCCCCGGTCGTTCACGCAGGTTCCTTTACCAACAAGGGATGCCGATGACCCTCACCCCCCAGCGCGAACCGATACCGGGCGCCAGACGCGCGGCCCGCATCGCCGTGGCCGCGGGCCTCGTCACCGCGCTCTGCGCGGTCGCGCCGATACCCCTGGCCCTCGCGGCCGACGGACCGGCGACGGCCCCCGCGGGCCCGGTCGTCAAGTCCGCGCCCGACAAGCTCGGTTCGGACGACGCCGACCGGCTCGCCGAGGCCAAGGCGGACGGCGCGAAGAACGTCACGATGATGGTCGCCACCGCGCCCGGGCAGACCGAGCAGGTCGCGCAGAAGCTGGACGCGGTCGACGGCGGCACCGTCGGCCGCACGTACGACAAGCTCGGCTACGTCCGCGCCACCGTCCCCACCGGCAAGGCGGACGCGGCCATCGCCGCCGCCGTGAAGCTCTCCTCCGTGCAGGGCATCGACCTGCGTGACGAGATCCCGCTGGACGACCCGACGCCGGGCGCGGACGCGGCGAAGGGCGCCCCGAAGGGCAAGGTCGCCAGGGCCTACCCGGCGCCGGGCAGGAACACCCCCGCCGAGAACCCGTACAACCCGTCCTTCGAGACGGGTGCCGTGGACTTCGTGAAGAAGAACCCGACGGCGGACGGCCGGGGCGTCACCATCGGCATCCTCGACTCCGGCGTGGACCTCGGCCACCCGGCGCTGCAGAAGACCACCACCGGCGAGCGCAAGATCGTCGACTGGGTCACCGCCACCGACCCGATCGTCGACGGCGACCAGACCTGGCGCCCGATGACCACCTCGGTCAGCGGCCCCACCTTCACCTACGGCGGGAAGACCTGGAAGGCGCCGGCCGGCTCCTACCAGGTGAGCGCCTTCCTGGAGTCGTACACCAAGGGCGGCGACGCGGCCGGCGACGCCAACCGGGACGGCGACACCACCGACTCCTGGGGCGTGCTGTACGACAAGGCGGCCGGCACGGTCCGGGTCGACCTGAACAACAACTTCGACTTCGGCGACGACACCCCGATGAAGCCGTACAAGGACGGCTTCCAGGTCGGGTACTTCGGCACGGACAACCCGGCGACCGACGTGGTCGAGCGCCAGCCGTTCGTGGTCGAGATCCGCAAGGACGTCGTCGTCAACTCCTCCGGTGCCAAGGCCGACTTCGTCAACATCGGCGTCATCGAGTCCGAGCACGGCACCCACGTGGCCGGCATCACCTCCGCCAACGGGCTGTTCGGCGGGAAGATGAACGGCGCGGCGCCGGGCGCGAAGATCGTCTCCTCGCGGGCCTGCACCTGGTCAGGCGGCTGCACCAACGTGGCGCTGACCGAGGGCATGATCGACCTCGTGGTCAACCGCGGCGTGGACATCGTCAACATGTCCATCGGCGGCCTGCCGGCGCTGAACGACGGCAACAACGCGCGCGCCGCGCTCTACACCCGCCTCATCGACACCTACGGCGTCCAGCTGGTGATCTCCGCGGGCAACTCCGGCCCCGGCGCCAACACCATCGGCGACCCGGGCCTGGCCGACAAGGTGATCTCGGTCGGCGCGTCCATCTCCAAGCAGACCTGGGCCGCCAACTACGGCTCCGCGGTGGAGAAGAAGTACCAGATGATGCCCTTCTCCTCGCGCGGCCCGCGTGAGGACGGCGGCTTCCAGCCGACGCTGACCGCGCCGGGCGCGGCCATCAACACCACCCAGACCTGGCTGCCGGGCTCCCCGGTCCCGGAGGCGGGCTACTCGCTGCCGGCCGGCTACTCGATGCTCCAGGGCACCTCGATGGCCTCCCCGCAGGCGGCCGGCGCCTCGGCGCTGCTGCTCTCCGCCGCCAAGCGCGAGGGCCGCACGCTGACCCCGGCGGTCCTGCGCACCGCGCTGACCTCCACCGCCGACCACATCGCCGGCACCCAGGCGTACGAGCAGGGCGCGGGCCTGATCAACATCCCCGACGCCTGGAAGTCGATCCGCAAGGGCGCCACCGCGCACGAGTACACGGTCAAGGCGCCGGTCGACACCGCGATCGACCAGTTCCTCGCGACGCCGGGCTTCGGCACCGGCCTCTACGACCGCGAGGGCGGCCTGAAGGCCGGGCAGAAGAAGACGTACGACGTCACGATCACCCGGACCACCGGCCCGGCCACGCCGGTGCGGCACACCCTGTGGTTCGAGAACAACGCGGGCCACACCTTCAAGATCGTCGGCGACGACGTGGTGAAGCTGCCGCTGAACCAGCCGGTGACCGTCAAGGTGCAGGCCGCGCCGACGTCGGCGGGCCTGAAGAGCGCGGTGCTCGAGGTCGACGACCCGGCCACGGTCGGCACCGACCAGCTGGTCATGGCCACGGTCGTGGTCTCCGCGCCGCTGAAGTACAGCGTCTCCGAGCGGGACACGGTGCAGCGCAACAGCACCAAGTCCTACTTCGTGACCGTCCCCGAGGGCGCGAAGTCCCTGGAGGTGGCGATCGGCGGCCTGGCGGAGAAGAGCCAGACCCGCTTCATCGCCATCCACCCCTACGGCGTCCCGGTGGAGGACACCTCCACGCCGTACTGCTACAACAACTACCTCGACGGCAACGGCTGCAAGCCCGACGTGCGCTCGTACGCCGACCCGCAGCCCGGCGTCTGGGAGATCGAGGTCGAGTCGCGGCGCACCTCGCCGCTGCTCGACAACCCGTACAAGCTGGACGTCTCCGTCTTCGGCGCGGACTTCGACCCGGCGGTCGTGACCGTCCCCGAGGCGAAGGTCGGCACGCCGGTCTCCGCCTCCTGGAAGGTGACCAACCGCTTCGCGCCGATCGACGGCAAGCTGGTCGGCGGACCGCTCGGCTCGGCGCTGAACGCGCGGCCGACCATCGCCGAGGGTGCGCTCCAGCGGACCACCGTCGACGTGCCGGCGGGGGCCACCGCGCTGGACATCGCCATCGGCAACGTCTCCGACGCGGCGGCCGACCTGGACCTCACCGTCTACAACGCGGCCGGCGCCGTGGTCGGCCAGTCCGCCGACGGCGACTCGGAGGAGGCCGTCTCGGTGCCCTCCCCGGCGGCGGGCACGTACACGATCGAGGTGGCCGGCTACGCGGTGCCCTCCGGGTCCACCGCGTACGACTACCGGGACGTGTTCTTCGCGCCCTCGCTCGGTGCGGTCTCGGTGGACGGCTCGGCCGTCAAGCTCGCCACGGGCGCCTCGGCGACCGTCTCGGGCAGCGTGACGGCGCTGGCCGCCGCGCCGGCCGGCCGTGAGTTCTTCGGCCAGGTGTCGCTGGTGAACAGCCGCGGCACGGTCGCGGGCCTCGGCAGCGTGCGGATCGAGAAGGTCGTGCCGTAGTCCCTCCGGTACGGGTCTCAGGGGGCGGGCGCCTTGCGGGGTGCCCGCCCCTTCGCGTGTCCGTCACCCGCAGGCGAGGTCGCGGGAGTCGGCCAGGGCCGCGGTGACGCGCGCGCGTTCGGCGGCGATGTCCCCGGCGCCGGTGACGACCGTGTCCGCGGTGTCGGAGGAGCGCGGGATGCCGACCAGGGCGCGGTCGCCCGTCGCGAGGCGTGCGGTGGTGTCGGCCAGGACGAAGCGGAGGTCCGCCGTCTCGGGGCGGGCGGGCTTGAAACGTTCGGCGACCGCCGGTGATCATCCGGAGTGCCCGCCTCCCGTCGACTTCACCGCCGCCCCGCTGTCACCATGTGCCGCATGACGTACATCGGCAAAGGTGCCAACACTCCTGTCCCGGCAGCTCCGCTGCGGGTCGTGGTGTGTCGGCGGCACGTTCCCGGCGGGCCGGCCGTGGACGCCTCCGCGCTGCTGCTCGACGCCGCGGGAAAGGTGCGCGGCGACGCGGACCTCGTCTTCTACAACCAGCCCGCGCACCCCTCGGGCGCGGTGCGGCACGCCGGGACCGCCGACGGGGGCGGGCAGCTCGCGGAGTGGCTGGAGGTGGACCTGCCCCGGGTGGAGCCCGGCGTGCAGCGGGTGCTGATCGCCGCCTCCTGCGACGGCGGGGTCTTCGGGCAGGTGGCCGAGTTGTACGCCCAGGTGCTCACCCTGGAGGGCGCGGTGGTGGCGCACTACGCGGTGGACGACGCCTCCAGCGAGACGGCGTTCGTGCTGGGCGAGTTCTACCGGCGGGACGGGGCGTGGAAGTTCCGGGCGGTGGGGCAGGGGTACGCGTCGGGGCTTGCCGGGCTTGCGACGGACTTCGGGATAGCCGTGGAGCAGCCGGCGGCACCCGTGGCGGCTGCTCCGGCGGCACCCGTGGCGGCTGCTCCGGCGGCACCCGTGGCGGTTGCCCCGCCGGTGCACGCGCCGACTGTTCCGGCGATGCCCTCCGCCGCCCCGCCGGCGCCGGCCGCCATGGTCGCCCCGCCGCAGGACGCCCCGCCCGTCTCCTTCGGCTCCGAGTTCCGGCCGTACACCCAGAGCGGCCGCGGTGCCGGAGTCGTCAGCGTGGACGCGCCGCTGCCCCCGGGCCCGGTGGTCGTGGAGGCGTGGCACCAGGGCGACGGCTACTTCGGCGTCCACACCCTCGACAGGCGCAACAAGAACGACGAGCTGGTCTTCAACACCACCCTGCGCGACTTCCGCGGGCGCGCCCTGGTGCAGCTCCCGCAGGGCCGACCGCTGCGGCTGCGCGTGGAGGCCGACGAGGACTGGACGGTCCTCGTGCAGCCCCTGTCCGTGGTCCGCCGCCTGGGCACCGCCCCGCTGGAGGGCTACGGCCCCGAAGTGGTCTCCTACACCGGGACCGCGGCCGACCTGGACGTGGAGTTCGCGGGCGACGAGAACGGCGAGGGCTACTTCGCCGTCAAGGCCCTGGAGGCGGGGCGGCTGCACGACCTGGACGACTACGACCTGCTGGTCAACGAGGTCGACCGGCTGCGCAACACCGTGCCCCTCTCCGACGGTCCGCTGCTCCTCGCCGTCGAGGGCGACGGCCCGTGGCGGCTCACCGCGCGCCCCCTGCCCGTCCACGACGAGCCGTCGGTCCGGGCGGACGGCGCCCACACCGGCCGCGGCCCGAAGACCGTCACCCTGGTCAACCCCACCCCGGGCCGGCCCGCCCTGCTGGAGTACGCCTTCGAGACGCAGGACGACCTCTGGGGCCACCGCGTGAGCCTCCTCGACGAGTACGACGACGAGGAGGATCTCCTGCGCGGCACCAGCGACGGGCGGCACGGCCGCACGGTGCTGTTCCGCAGGGGCGAGGCGCGGGTGCGGCTGAAGCTGCAGGACGTGGGCGGGTGGAGCCTGCGCCTGCTGCCGATCGAGCAGGCGCCGCCGCTGGCCGGCCCGGTGGAGGGGCGGGGCAGCGCGGTCTTCCGCTACGCGGGCCCGCCCGCGCTGCTCCGCCTCGGCCGCACCACCTCCGACGACCAGAACCTGTCCGTCCGCACCCTCCAGGCCGACGGCCAGCTGCGGATCTCCGGCGAGACCACCCGGCGGCGCCCGGTCACCGGCCCGGTCTGGGTCTCCCCCGCCGGGTACTGCCACGTCCTGGTGCAGACCTCGGACACCACCGGCTGGCGCCTGGAGCCGGCCGACCCGGCCGGCGCGCCGGTGCTGGGCCCCGGACCGGTGGAGGGGCAGGGCTACGGCGTCGTCCGCCACGCGGGTCCCGAGGCGGAGGTGATGGTCCGCCACGAGGCGCTGGGCCAACTCAGCCTGCCGGTGCTGTGGGAGCTGGACGAGCGTTTGGAGCCGGTGCGCCGGATCAGCACGGCCGCCGGTCTCCAGCGCGTCCCGTCCGGCTGGGTCCAGATCCGCACCTCGGGCCGCTGGACGCTGGAACCGCGGCCCTGAGGGGTGTCTCGTGTCACACCGGGCCCGGCGGGGAGCGGAGCCGGCGAGCCGCCCGCCGGCCTCCGCGCACGGCACGAACCCCCGTCACCCGGCCGCCGGATCACCGCATCTTGCGGTCCGCACCGCCCCGCGCACGCGATCCTGCGCGCCGGACGGACCGGCCCCCGGCGCCCCCGGACCGGCCCTGACCAGGAGTGATCGTCCGTCCATCGGGCAATGGATTGGACATACCGGCCCGGGTGCCGCGCATGATGGACGTGCAGGGAAGAGCCTTGAAGAGCAGGGAAGCCCCCCAGCCGCACCCGGCCGGGTACACGCACGCCACGCGAAGGAGTCACCGTGAGGGTCGGAATCGTCGGAGCCACCGGTCAGGTCGGCACGGTCATGCGCAGGATCCTCACGGAGCGGAACTTCCCCGTCACCGAGCTGCGCCTGTTCGCCTCCGCCCGTTCGGCGGGCCGGGACCTGGACGGGGTGACGGTCGAGGACGCGGAGAGCGCCGACTACTCCGGCCTGGACATCGTGCTCTTCTCCGCCGGCGGCGCCACCTCCAAGGCGCTGGCCGAGAAGGTCGCCGCCCAGGGCCCCGTCGTGATCGACAACTCCTCGGCCTGGCGCCGCGACCCGGAGGTGCCCCTGGTGGTCTCCGAAGTGAACCCGCACGCCATCACCGACCGCCCCAAGGGCATCATCGCCAACCCGAACTGCACCACGATGGCCGCGATGCCGGTGCTCCGCCCGCTGCACGCCGAGGCGGGCCTGGAAGCGCTGGTCGTCGCCACGTACCAGGCGGTGTCCGGCTCCGGCCTGGCCGGCGTGGACGAGCTGTACGAGCAGGTCAGGAAGGTCGGCGAGGACGCGCCGAAGCTGACCCACGACGGCTCGGCGGCGAACTTCCCCGAGCCGGAGAAGTACGTCGCGCCGATCGCGTACAACGTGCTGCCGCTGGCCGGCTCGATCGTGGACGACGGCCTGCACGAGACGGACGAGGAGCAGAAGCTCCGCCACGAGTCCCGCAAGATCCTGGAGATCCCGGAGCTGAAGGTCTCCGGCACCTGCGTGCGCGTGCCGGTCTTCACCGGCCACTCCCTCCAGGTCAACGCCCGTTTCACCCGCCCGATCACCGTCGAGCGCGCCAAGGAGCTGCTGGCCGGCGCCCCCGGCGTGGCCATCGCCGAGGTGCCGACCCCGCTCCAGGCCGCCGGCCAGGACCCGTCCTTCGTCGGCCGCATCCGCCGCGACGAGACGGTGGAGAACGGCCTCGCCCTGTTCGTCTCCAACGACAACCTGCGCAAGGGCGCGGCCCTGAACGCGGTGCAGATCGCGGAGCTGGTGGCGGCGGAGCTGCGCGACCGCGGCTGACACGTCCGGGCACGGACGGGGGCGGTGGTCAGAGCGTGGCCGCCGCCCCCAGCCATGCCGCCACCGCCGCGAGCACCAGCAGCACGACGTTGAGGCCGGTCTCCTCGACCTCGCCCCGGGACAGGTGCAGCGCCATGGCGCCCACCTGGAGCAGCACGAGCCCGACCGCCGCGGCCACCGCCAGACCGACGGCGACGCCGGTCAGCGGCGGCAGCACCAGACCGAGCGCCCCGAGCACCTCCAGGAGCCCGACGGCCTTCACCAGGGCCAGGGGGAAGGCACACGGATGTGACCGGGGAGCGGGAGCCGACATGTCGGAGCACTCGAAGTACCAGCACGCCTGCATGATCCGCGGCGACGGCGGCCGGACGGTCCGCGCCGTCCTCGACCGGATCTGCGACAAGTGGACGCTGCTCGTGGTGGCCACGCTGGAGGACGGGCCGCTGCGCTTCTCCGAGCTGCGGCGCCGCATCCCCGGCGTCTCCCAGCGCATGCTGACCCTCACCCTGCGCCACCTCGAACGCGACGGCCTGGCCTCCCGCACCGCCTACGCCGAGGTCCCCCCGCGGGTGGAGTACGCCCTCACCGGCCTGGGCCGCAGCCTGATCGCCCCCGCCCTGGCCCTCGCGGGGTGGGCCGTCGAGCACAACGGCGACATCCAGTCGAGCAGGGCGGCCTACGACGGGGCCGCGGCTGCCGTGGTGGATCAGCGGCGCACCTCGTAGAGGAAGCAGCCGTACTCGACGGCCCGGACGTGGACCAGCGCCACCGCCGGATCCGCGAACGCGTCCGCCAGGGCCGGCGCGAAGCCGTCCGGGCCGTCGACCAGCGCGCCGCCGAGGATGCGGCCGGCCGCGGAGTAGCGCCGCAGGACGCGGTGGGCGTTGGTGAAGGGCAGCTCGTGGTCCTCCGGTCCCGCGCACGGCTCGGCGTGGATGAAGACGGCGCCCTGCTCGTCGTAGGCGCCCGGCTCGGCCCCGGTCTCGGCGGCCCACCGGCGCAGCGGGGCGTACGAGACCAGGGCGACCCGTTCTCCGGCGCGGCTGCGGCGCAGGCAGCAGCGCAGCGGGTCGCCGCCCTCGGCGTCGGTGAAGGGCGCCATCGGGCGGCCGGCGTCGTCGGTGCGGCGCAGTTCGTCGAGGACGGCGGGCGCGATGGGGAGCGCGGTGTGCGTGATCGTGGTTGTCATGGGTCGAGCCTCCCGCCCGGCAGGGGTGCGCACCGGCGGGAATCGGACATCGCGTTGCGTGCGGGTCCCGTGGAAGGATGGCGTGATCCGATACACCACGAGGAGATGACCGCGTGCCTGGCACAAACCTGACTCGCGAAGAGGCGCGGCAGCGGGCGCAGCTGCTGAGCGTCGACTCGTACGAGATCGATCTCGACCTTACCGGCGCGCAGGAGGGCGGCACCTACCGGTCCGTGACCACGGTGCGCTTCGATGTCGCGGAGGACGTCGCGGACACCGGCGGCGACTCGTTCATCGACCTGGTCGCCCCGGCCGTCCACGAGGTGACGCTGAACGGCGACGCCCTGGACCCCGCCGAGGTCTTCCAGGACTCCCGCATCGCCCTGCCCGGGCTGCTCCCGGGCCGCAACATCCTGCGGGTCGCCGCCGACTGCGCCTACACCAACACCGGCGAGGGCCTGCACCGGTTCGTCGACCCGGTGGACGACCAGGCGTACCTGTACACCCAGTTCGAGGTGCCGGACGCCCGGCGGGTCTTCGCGAGCTTCGAGCAGCCGGACCTGAAGGCGACGTTCCAGTTCACCGTGCGGGCCCCCGAGGGCTGGACGGTCATCTCCAACTCGCCGACGCCCGAACCGCAGGACGACGTCTGGACCTTCGAGCCGACCCCGCGCATCTCGACGTACGTCACGGCGCTGATCGTCGGCCCGTACCACTCGGTGCACAGCGTGTACGAGAAGGACGGCCAGGCGGTGCCGCTGGGCATCTACTGCCGCCCCTCGCTCGCCGAGCACCTCGACTCCGACGCGATCTTCGAGGTCACCCGGCAGGGCTTCTCCTGGTTCCAGGAGAAGTTCGACTACGCCTACCCGTTCGCCAAGTACGACCAGCTCTTCGTGCCGGAGTTCAACGCGGGCGCGATGGAGAACGCGGGCGCGGTGACCATCCGCGACCAGTACGTCTTCCGCTCCAAGGTGACGGACGCGGCGTACGAGGTGCGGGCGGCGACGATCCTGCACGAGCTGGCGCACATGTGGTTCGGCGACCTGGTCACCATGGAGTGGTGGAACGACCTGTGGCTGAACGAGTCGTTCGCCACGTACGCGGAGGCCGCCTGCCAGGCGGACGCGCCGGAGTCGCGCTGGCCGCACTCCTGGACGACCTTCGCCAACTCCATGAAGACCTGGGCCTACCGCCAGGACCAGCTCCCCTCCACGCACCCGATCATGGCCGACATCAGCGACCTGGACGACGTGCTGGTCAACTTCGACGGCATCACGTACGCCAAGGGCGCGTCGGTGCTGAAGCAGCTCGTCGCGTACGTCGGTGAGGACGAGTTCTTCCGGGGCGTGCAGGCGTACTTCAAGCGGCACGCGTTCGGCAACACCCGCCTGTCCGACCTGCTCGGCGCGCTGGAGGAGACCTCGGGCCGGGACCTGAAGTCCTGGTCGAAGGCGTGGCTGGAGACGGCGGGCATCAACGTCCTCCGCCCCGAGATCGAGACCTCCCCCGACGGCGTGATCACCTCCTTCGCCATCCGCCAGGAGGCCCCGGCCCTCCCGCCGGGCGCGAAGGGCGAGCCGACGCTGCGCCCGCACCGCATCGCGATCGGCGGCTACGACCTGGACGAGTCGGGCAAGCTGGTGCGCGGCGAGCGCGTGGAGCTGGACGTGGACGGCCCGTACACGGAGGTCCCGCAGCTGGTCGGCAAGGCCCGCCCGGCGGTCGTCCTCCTCAACGACGACGACCTCTCCTACGCGAAGGTCCGCCTGGACGAGCAGTCCCTGGCGGTCGTCACCGACCACCTCGGCGACTTCACCGCCTCGCTCCCCCGCGCCCTGTGCTGGGCGTCGGCGTGGGACATGACCCGCGACGCCGAACTGCCCACCCGGGACTACCTCTCCCTGGTCCTCTCGGGCATCGGCAAGGAGTCCGACATCGGCGTGGTGCAGTCGCTGCACCGGCAGGTGAAGCTGGCCATCGACCAGTACGCCGACCCGAACGCCCGCGAGACCCTCCTCACCCGCTGGACCGAGGCCACCCTGGCCCACCTGCGCTCCTCCCCGGCCGGCAGCGACCACCAGCTGGCCTGGGCCCGCGCCTTCGCGGCGACGGCCCGCACGCCGGAGCAGCTGGACCTCCTGGAGGCCCTGCTCGACGGCGCGCAGACCATCGAGGGCCTGGCCGTCGACACGGAGCTGCGCTGGGCCTTCGTGCAGCGCCTCGCGGCGGTCGGCCGGTTCGGGGGCGCGGAGATCGACGCCGAGTACGAGCGCGACCGCACGGCCGCCGGCGAGCGCCACGCCGCCACGGCCCGCGCCGCCCGCCCGACGGAGTCCGCCAAGGCGGAGGCGTGGGCGTCGGTCGTGGAGTCCGACAAGCTGCCGAACGCCGTGCAGGAGGCGGTCATCGCCGGCTTCGTCCAGACCGACCAGCGCGAGCTGCTGGCGCCGTACACGGAGCGCTACTTCGAGGCTCTCCAGTCGGTCTGGAACTCCCGCTCCCACGAGATGGCCCAGCAGATCGCGGTCGGCCTCTACCCGGCGATCCAGGTCTCGGAGCAGACCCTCTCCCAGACGGACACCTGGCTCACCTCGTCCTCCCCGAACGCGGCCCTGCGCCGCCTGGTCTCGGAGTCCCGCGCGGGCATCGAACGGGCGCTGCGGGCGCAGTCGGCGGACGCGACGGCGTAACACCGTCCGACGATCCACCAGGGGGCGCCCTCGCGCGGGGCGCCCCCTGGAGTTCGTTCCGACCGCCTGGCCGGATCAGCTCGGTGCAGTGGACGGCCGGGATGCTGATGGGCACGCTGACGGTGTTCACCTCGGGCAACCGGGCCGAGATCCGGCAGGTGCCGAAGGACCAGGGCAAGGCCCTGGCCGACCAGTTGCGGCAGCGCGTCGCGCGGACGGGCGAGCCGCCGGCCGATGCCCCGGACGCGGGCTCGGCGCGGGACGTCGCGTCGCGGCTGCGGACGCTGGACGAGTTGCGGGCGGCCGACGCGATCACGGACGAGGAGCACCGGGACCGGCGGGCGAGGATCCTGGACAGCCTGTAGAGGTGCTCGGCGGGCGCTGCCTGGCGGCAACGGGGCGGGCGGGCACGGGGGTTGGGGTGGTGCCCCTACGGTCCACCACCCGGCGGTCCGTCAGGCCCGCCGCCGGTGACCGCCGTCTCGCTGTGGGAGCTGCGGCGGATGGGGACCCGGTTCGGCGTCACCTTGCGCCCCTGACCCGGAGGGATACCAGGACATGGAGTCGTCGCAGCTTCGTCGTGCGGTCGCCGCGGGGCGGAGCACCGTGTCGGGGCTGGGGCTGCGGGTCGATGAGGTGGTCGTCCTCCACGACTCGGATCGGGTCGTGCTGCGGCTCCTCCCCTGCGACGTCGTGGCCCGGGTGTCGCCGCCGGGGCAGCTCGCCGACGCCGGGTTCGAGGTGGAGGTCGCTCGGCGTCTCGCCGAGGTCGGCGCTCCGGTGGCCGTGCTGGACGGTCGAGTCGAGGCACGTATGTACCGGCGGGACGGCTTCGGCGTCTCGCTCTGGGTCCACTACGAGTCGGTGGCGGCGGAGGTCGCGCCGGCCGACTACGCGGACGTACTGCGGCGGCACCACACCGCCCTGCGCCGCATCGCACTCGACGCCCCGCACTTCACCGACCGGGTCGCCGCGGCGTCCAGGGAGGTGAAGCGGTCGCCGGAGCTGGCCGCGCCCGACCGGCGGCTGCTCCTCGACGTGCTCGGCGGCATGCGCGGCCCGGTGGGAGGCGCCGAGCAGCTGCTGCACGGGGAGCCGCATCCGGGCAACCTCCTCCACACGGCAGGCGGGCCGCTCCTCACCGACCTGCCCACCTGCTGCCGCGGACCGGTCGAGTTCGACCTCGCTCATGCGCCGGAGGAGGTGGCCGCGCACTACCCGGGCATCGACCACGCGCTGCTGCAACGGTGCCGCGCCCTCAACTGGGCCCTGTTCTCGGCCTGGCGCTGGCGTCGCGACGACCGGCTGCCCGACCGGGAGCGCTGGAGGGTGGAGGGGCTCCGCCTGGTCCGGTCGGCGCTCGCCGCCGCGCCGGGGCGGGCCGGGGGGCGCCGGCCATGAACAGGGGCCGCGCCTACGGGTGCGCGTCCGTGACGGCGATGATCTCGTCGAGGCGGTCCAGGGCGGCGCGCAGGACGTCGGCCTTGGCCTGGATGCGGTCGCGCTCGGCGTGCAGCATGGCTCGCTGCTCGGCGTCGGTGTGCCCGGAGTCCCAGCACGGGAGCAGTTCCGCGATCCTCCGGCTGGTCAGCCCGGCGGCGAACATCTGCTGGAAGAAGCGGACCAGGGCGACGGCGTCCTGCCGGTAGAGGCGCTGGCCGGACGGGCTGCGCTCCGCGACGAGCAGCCCCTGCTGCTCGTAGTAGCGCACGGCGCGCACCGAGACGCCGGCACCCCGTGCCACCTCGCCGATGCGGATCAGCCGCTCGGCCCCGGCCTCTGCGACGGCCATGGTGATCCCTCTCACTCCGGCCGGGACGACCGGCGCTTGCCCCTGACGTTGACGTCAGGTTTTAGCGTACCGGGCATGGATATCGACAACTCGGTCGCCCTCGTCACCGGAGCCAACCGCGGCCTGGGCCGCGCCTTCGCCCAGCGCCTGCTCGAACGGGGCGCCCGCAAGGTCTACGCGACCGCCCGACGGCCGGAGACCGTGGACCTGCCCGGCGTCGAGGTGCTCCCCCTCGACATCACCGATCCCGTGTCCGTGCGGGCCGCGGCCGAGGCCGCACCGGACGTCTCGCTGCTGGTCAACAACGCCGGGATCCAGACGGGGACCGACCTGGTGACGGGTTCGCTGGACGCGGTACGGCAGGAACTGGAGACCAATCTCTTCGGCCACCTGGGGATGGTCAGGGCGTTCGCGCCGGCCCTCGCCGGGAACGGCGGGGGTGCCATCGTCAACGTCCTCTCCGCCATGTCCTGGTTCCCGGGCCGGGGCGCGGGCGCCTACCACCTGGCCAAGGCCGCCGCCTGGGCCATGACCAACGGCGTCCGCCTGGACCTCGCCGAGCAGGGCACACTCGTGACGGCGGTGCATCTCGGCCTGGCCGACACCGACATGGCCGCGGGCTGGCCCGTGGACAAGATCACGCCGTCGGACCTGGCCGACGCGGCGCTCGACGGGGTCGAGGCGGGCTCGGCCGAGGTCCTCGCCGACCAGTGGAGTCGGGACGTCAAGTCCCGGCTGCCGCTGGCGCCGGAGGAGTTCAACGCCGCGATGGACCGCGCCCTGGCGTCGCTGACGGCGGCCTGAGGGCCCCGCCCGCCCCCGCCCCGAGCACCACCCCCCGCAGCACCCCCAGGAACCGCCCCAGCGCGGGCGCCTCCTCCGAGCCCCTGCGCAGCGCCGCGACGACGTGGCGTACCGGGCGTTGTGCGGCGGGGAGTTCGCGCAGGGTCACGCCCTCGTGGTGGGGCGCCGCCATGCGGGGGATCAGGGCGACGCCCAGGCCCGCCGCCACCATCGACAGGATCGCCGTCCAGCCGGCCGCGCTGTGGGCCTGGTCGGGGGTGAAGCCGGCCGCCTCGCAGGCGCGGCGGGTGATGTCGGACCAGGGGTCGCTGCCGCCGAAGATCCAGGGTTCGGCGGCCAGGTCGGTGAGGTGCAGGGTCGGGGCGGACGCCAGGGGGTGGGCAGGGGGGAGGGCGACGTCCAGGGGGTCGGCCAGCAGCGGGACGCGGGTGAAGCGGGGGTCCGTCGCCGTGGGGGCCTCGGCGGCCAGGGAGAGGGCCAGGTCGGCCTCGCCGGCCGCCAGGAGGTCGTACGCCTCGGCCGCCTCCGTCTCGCGGACGCGCACGGTGACCTGGGGGTGGGACGCCCGCAGGGTGCGTATGGCCGGGACGACCAGGGCGGGTACGGCGGTGGAGAAGGCGGCGACCCGGACCTCGCCGGCCTCGCCCCGGGCGTAGGCCGCCAGCTCCGCGTCCGCCCGTTCCAGCTGCTCGAAGACCGCCTCCGCGTGCCGCAGGACCAGCCGGGCCGCGTCGGTGAGGCGGACCCCTCTGCCCTGGGCGGCCAGCAGCTCCACGCCCAGTTGGCGGGAGAGGTTCGTCAGCTGCTGGGAGACCGCCGACGGTGTCATGCGCAGCGCCTCGGCCGTCGCCGTCACCGTGCCCCGCTCCCGCAGCGTGCGCAGGATGTGCAGCTTGCGGATGTCCCAGTCGGCCATGCCGGCCAACCTAACCGCGGCCTGCACCCGCGCCCAGCACGACCCCGCCCAGGATCAGCGCCATGCACCCGGCCTGCGCCCAGCCCGTCGGCTCGCCGAGCAGGGTCCAGGAGAGCAGGGCGACGCAGACCGGCTGGAGGTAGTAGACGACGCCCGCGCGGCTCGGGCCGATCAGCCCTATCGCCTTGTTCCAGGCGAAGAAGGCCACGGCGGACGACGCGATGCCGACGTAGAGGAGAGGCAGGACCGTGCCGGGGGTCGGGGTGAAGCCGCCCTGGGCGCCGAGACTGACCAGCTGGACGGGGAGCAGCAGCACCGTGCCGAGGAGGAAGGTCGTGAAGAGGAAGGACACCCCCTCCAGGCCCTCGGGACGGCGGCGCAGCAGCGCGCTGTACGAGCCGAAGGAGCAGGCCGCCGCGATCATCCACAGGTCGCCGGAGGAGAAGGACGCTCCCCCGCCGACCAGCCCCACCAGCAGCACCACGCCCGCGCAGGCCGTCAGCAGGCCGGTGACCCGGCGGGCGCCGAGCCGGACGCCGGACGCCCGCTCGTAGAGCGCCATCAGGACCGGCGACGCCGCCATGATCATGCCCATGTTGGCGGCGGGGGTGGTGACCCCGGCCTGGTTGACCAGGGTGTTGTAGACGGTGACGCCGAGGAGGGAGGCCAGCAGGACGTACGGGAGGTGGTGGCGGACCAGCGCCCGTTGCCGCCAGGCCGGGCGGGCGCCGAAGGGGGTGACCACCGCGAGGGCGATCACCCAGCGCCAGAACGCGTGCTGCACCGGCGGGACGCTGTCGCCGAGGGCGCGGGAGGTGACGAAGCTGCCGGACCACACGAGGGTGGCGAGGATGGCGAGCCCGATGCCGAGGGCGACGGGGGCCGTCGGCCTCGTCGTCGCCCTTGGGACCGGGCTCGTGCGGGTGGTGGGGCGCGTCGTGGAGTGGCCGTCGGCGGCTGCGGGCACTGAGGTCCTTTCGGCGGAGGCGGGCCCGTGGGTCGGGCCCGCGCCTACCGTCGCACCGCCGCTTCCGTCAGGTCCATCGAAACCTTTCGATCAGTTTGTTCAGCAGAGCTGAACGATGCGATCGGCAGAACAGCCGGAGCGGGCCGCCGGGGCGCCACCCCGAGCTGCCCCGCCACCGTCGCCCCGAACGCCAGCGCCATCCCCGCCACCTGCACCGGCGTCAGCGCCTCGCCGAGCGCCGCCCAGCCGACCACGGCCGCCGTCAGCGGCGAGAGCGGGCCGAGGAAGGTGACCTGGGTGGCGGAGAGGCGGCCGATGCCGCGGAACCAGAGCCAGTACGCCACCGCCGTGTTGGCCAGTGCCAGGTAGAGGTAGCCGCCGATCGCCGGGGCGTCGAGCGCGGGCGGCGCGCCCTCGACCAGCAGGGCGAGCGGGGCGATGAGCAGGCCGCCGGCGGTGAGCTGCCAGCCGGTCAGGGCCAGCGGGCCGACGCCCTCGGGACGTCCCCAGTGCTTGGTGAGCACGACCCCGGCGGACATCGACGCGGTGGAGGCGAAGGCCGCGACGACGCCGAGCGCGTCCAGCGCCCCGGCCGCCTTCAGCACGACCAGGCTGACGCCGAAGGCGGCGACGACGCCGGTGAGCACCGACCGGGCCGCAGGCCGCCGGCCCAGCAGCAGCGCCGAGAGGCCGACGACCAGGAGCGGGCCGACCGAGCCGAACACCGCCGCCATGCCGCCGGGCAGGCGGTACGCGGCGAGGAAGAGGAGGGGGAAGAAGGCGCCGATGTTCAGCGCGCCGAGCACCGTCGCCTTCCACCACCACGCGCCGCGCGGCAGCACCCGCGCCATCGCCAGCAGCACCAGCCCGGCGGGCAGTGCCCGCATCAGGCCGGTGAACAGCGGGCGGTCGGGCGGGAGGAACTCGGTGGTGACCGCGTAGGTCGTGCCCCAGGAGACCGGGGCGAGGGCGGTCAGGGCGATGAGGGCGGGGCGGTTGGTGGCCATGGCCATGGTCGGCACCCTTCCGGGGTCGGCGCGAGCGGAGTGGCTCGCTTGTGAGTAGCTTAGCGCTAAGCAAGATGCCGTCAAGCTACTTTCTTGCGGCCGACCGATGCCCGGCCGATACTCGTGCCATGACTGAGCGCCCCGCAGCGAGCCCGCCCGCCCCCGCCCCGGCCCCGGCCGACCCGGTCGACGCGATCATCGGCCAGTGGGCCGCGGTCCGGCCCGACCTCGACACCGCCGCCATGGAGGTCTTCGGCCGGATCTTCCGGCTCTCGCGGGCCATGGGCGACCGGATGGAGCGGGCGTACGCGCGCTACGGCGTCTCACGCGGCGAGTTCGACGTACTGGCCACCCTGCGCCGGGCCGGGGAGCCGTACACCCTCTCCCCCCGGCAGCTCTCGGGCACGCTGATGCTCACCACCGGCGGCATGACCGGCCGCCTGGACAAGCTGGAGCGGGCCGGACTGCTGCGCCGCTCCCCCGACCCGCACGACCGCCGGGGCCTCCAGGTCACCCTCACCGACCGGGGGCGCGAGCTGATCGACGAGGCGGTCGGCGCGGGGCTCGCCGAGCAGACGGCGGCGCTGTCCTCGCTCGACCGCGACCGCGCGGAGGCCCTGGCCGGGCTGCTGCGCGAGCTGCTCGCCGGGACGGGGCGCGAGCAGGGCGCCCCCTAGCGCGGGCCTCGGTTCAGAGGGCAGCCCGGTCGGCCTCGTCGGTCCGGTCGGTCTCGTCGGCCCGGTCCGCCCGGTCGGCCCCCGTGCCGCCCACGTGTGCCGCGATCGCCTCCCGGACGGTCCCCGCCTCCGCGCCGTCCGCCGCCCAGGCGACGTACCCGTCGGGCCGGACCAGCACGGTCGTCCGCCGCCCGTCCGCCCAGTACCGCCGGGCCAGGCGGTCCGGACCGTCCGACGCGGCCGGCGTCCCGGCCGGCGCCTCGCCCGCGGGCCGCGGCGTGACCAGCACGAACCGGCCGCCGCGCAGCGCCTCGTAGAGCCGGCCGCCGTCCGCGAAGGCCACGTCGGGCACGCGGGTGCCGGTCAGCCGGTGGCTGCCCCGGGGCGCGGGGTAGCGGTAGCCGACGCCGGTGACCTGGCCGACCGCCCGCCGCCGGGCGGGGCCGACGTGGCTGAGGAGCGTGGTGGCCACCGCCCGCAGCGCCAGCGTCCAGGGGCGCCGCGCCATCGCGAGCCGCACGATGCCGCCGCTGCTGCGCAGCACCGACCTGCCGACCGGGTGCCGCTCGGCCTGGTAGCTGTCGAGGAGGCCGGCGTCGGCCGTGCCGTGCAGGACGGCGGCCAGCTTCCAGCCGAGGTTGGCCGCGTCCTGGAGGCCGGTGTTCATGCCCTGGCCGCCGGCCGGGGTGTGCACGTGGGCGGCGTCGCCGGCGAGGAAGACCCGCCCCACGCGGTAGGCGGGCGCCTGGCGCTCGTCGCTGTGGAAGCGGGACATCCAGCGGGCGTCGTGCATGCCGAAGTCGCGGCCCAGGGCGCGGCGGGTGATCTCCTTGACCTCCTCCAGGTCCAGGGGCGCGGTGTCGGGGACGTCCCGGTCCTGGTGCCAGCCGATCACCCGGTGGTAGCCGTCGCCGAAGGGTGCCAGGAAGGCGAACGCGTCCCCCGCGGCGTTGACCGTGAGCAGCGTCTCCGGCTCCTCGGCGAGGCGTACGTCGGCGAGGACGACCGAGCGGATGACGGAGCGGCCGGGGAACGGCAGGCCGATCGCCCCGCGGACGACGCTGCACATCCCGTCCGCGCCGACGACGTACGAGGCCCGCAGCGACTCCGGGGCCCCGTCGGCGCCGCGGACGTCGACGGTCACCCCGTCCGCGTCCTGGGTCAGGCCGGTCACCTCGGTCTCGTGGCGGAAGACCACCCCGGCGTCGACCGCGCGCCGCTCCAGCGCCTTCTCGACCTCGTACTGCGGGATGACGAGGACGTGCGGGAAGCGCGAGGGCAGTCCGCCGAGGTCCAGCGTGAGCCGGCCGAAGAGGCGGAGGCGGTCCAGGGGGCGGCCGACCTCCTCCAGGCCGTCGGCCAGGCCGCGCGCGTCGAGCTGCTCCAGGGCGCGGGCGTGCAGGACGAAGGCGCGGGAGAGGTTGCTGATGCGGTGCGGGCGCTTCTCGACCACGGTGACCGGGACGCCCGCGGCGGCGAGATCGCCGGCCAGGAGGAGGCCGGTGGGGCCGGAGCCGACGACGATCACGGGAGCGGGGGTGGCGTTCTTGGTGGCGCTCATCATGGCCTCCTGGCGATGCCAACGGTTGTTTGCCAACGTCCGTTGTCAGAGTAGAGCGCGCCCGCGCACGGAGTCAACGGGTGTTGGCCTACACTTGTAGGCATGCCAGCACGACACCAGGACGGCCCCCGCCGCTCCGACGCCACCCGCGCCGCGATCCTCCGCGCCGCCCGCGAGCGGTTCGCCGCCGACGGGTACGACCGCGCCACCATCCGCGCCGTCGCCCGGGACGCCGCCATCGACCCGTCGATGGTGATGCGGTACTTCGGCTCGAAGGAGGGCCTCTTCGCGGCGGCCGTCGCCGTGGACCTGGCGCTGCCCGACCTCTCCGCCCTGCCGCGCGACGACATCGGGCGGGCCGTGGTGACGCACTTCCTCTCCCTGTGGGAGGGGAACGAGGCGCTGACGGCCCTGCTCCGGGTCGGGGTCACCGGCCAGGCCGGGGCCGAGCGGATGCGGGGCGTCTTCCGCGACCAACTGCTGCCGATCGCCCGGCAGGTGTGCCCCGATCCGGAGCAGTCCGCCACCCGGGCGGCGCTCGCCGCCACCCAGCTCCTGGGGCTGGCGCTCACCCGGTACGTCATCGGCTTCCCACCGGCCGTGTCGCTCCCCCGCGAGGAGATCGTGGCCTGGCTCGCACCCACGCTCCAGCGCTACCTCACCGCGCCACACCCCTGAGAAACACGACGAGGGCGCCGGCTCCCGCACCGTACGGGTGCGGGAGCCGGCGCCCTCGGGTGGAGCGCTGGGCGGAGGTGCCGTCAGACCTTGGCGTCGGCCTCGGGCTTGACGTTCACGTTGCGGGAGGTCACCCGGTGCTTCTCCTGGGAGCGGTCCAGGACCAGGACCAGGCCCGCGATGGCCGCGAAGGCGGCGAGCGGGATGAGGACGTAGAGGCCCAGCGTCTGGACGACGCTCAGGCCCGTGCCGGGGTCGTCGCCGTCGTCGCGGGTCAGCGCGAGCGCCGGGGACGTCATGAGCAGCATCATCAGCGTCGTACCGGCTGCCAGGGCGCCGGCGCGCAGGGCGTTCTTCTTGTCCACGGTGCCAAGTTAGCGAACGCCCGGAGCGGGCGCGCGCCCGGGGTGCCGTACGGGACCCCGGGCGGGCGCCGGTCAGGCCGGCGGGCCGGTGCGCACGGCGTCGATCAGGGCCCGCACCCGGGGTGCGGCGGCCAGCTCCTCCAGGGTGACGGGCCGGCCCCGGGCGTCGGCGATGGGCAGGCGCCAGTTCGGGTACTGGTCCCAGGTGCCGGGGAGGTTCTGCGGGCGGCGGTCGCCGACGGTGTCGGGGAGCCAGATGCCGGTCAGCCGGGCGGGGGTGCGCAGCAGGAAGCGGTGGACGGCCTGGATCTCGGCCTCCTCCGCCTGCTCGGCGGTGCCGGCGGGGTGGTCCGGTGCCGCGAGCAGGCCGAGGCGGTCCAGGAACGCCAGCCACTCCTTCGTGTCCGCCGCCGCCTCCGCCCGCTCGACGTCCAGCGGGCGGGTGAGCAGCCCGAGGCTGTCCCGCAGGGTGACGTGCTCGCCGGTGAGGCGGGCCGCGGTGGAGGGCAGGTCGTGGGTGGTGGCGGTGGCCAGGCAGTCGGCGCGCCAGCGCTCGGGCGGCAGCGGGGCGCCGTCGCCGGTCCAGTCCCGTTCGAACCACAGCACCGAGGTGCCGAGCACCCCGCGCTCGCGCAGCGCCTCGCGCACGCCGGGCTCGACGGTGCCGAGGTCCTCGCCGATCACCAGGGCGCCGGCCCGGGACGCCTCCAGGACGAGGACCGCGAGCATCGCGTCGGCGTCGTAGTGGACGTAGGTGCCCTCGGTGGGCGGATGGCCCTCGGGGACCCACCAGAGCCGGAACAGGCCCATGACGTGGTCGATGCGCAGCGCCCCGGCGTAGTGGAAGAGGGCGCGCAGCAGCCGCCGGAAGGGCGCGTACCCCGACTCGGCGAGGCGGTCCGGGCGCCAGGGCGGCAGGCCCCAGTCCTGGCCGAGGGCGTTGAAGGCGTCGGGGGGCGCGCCCACCGAGATGCCGGCGGCGAAGTACTCCTGCTGCGCCCAGGCGTCGGCGCCCTGCGGGTGCACGCCCACCGCGAGGTCGTGCACCAGGCCGACCGGCATGCCGGCGGCGCGCGCGGCGCGCTGGGCGGCGGCGAGCTGGGTGTCGGTGAGCCAGGCGAGCCGGGCGTGGAAGTCGATCCGCGCGGCCAGCTCGGCGCGGGCCCGGGCGGTCTCGGCGGAGCGGGGGTCGCGCAGGCCCTCGGGCCACAGCCGCCAGTCGGAGCCGTGCACCTCGGCGAGCGCGCACCAGGTGGCGTGGTCGGTGAGGGGGGCGCCCTGCTCGGCGAGGTAGTCGCGGTAGGCGGCGGCGCGGCCGGGCTGGAGGGGCAGTTCGTGCAGCACCTCCAGGGCCGCGCGCTTGGCCTCCCAGACGGCGTCCCGGTCGATCAGCGCGTCCCGCTCCAGGACGTCGGCGCGCAGCCGCGCGCCCCGCTCCAGGAGGGGCGCGAGGCGCTCGCGGTCCTGGGTGTAGGCGTACTCGGGCACGTCCTCGATCCGCAGGTGCACGGGGTCGGGGAAGCGGCGCGAGGAGGGGCGGTACGGGGAGGGGTCGGTCGGGGTGCCGGGCACGGCCGCGTGCAACGGGTTGACCTGCACGAACCCGGCGCCGAGCGTGCGGCCCGCCCAGTCGGCCAGCTCACCGAGGTCGCCGAGGTCGCCCATGCCCCAGGAGCGGCGGGAGAGCAGGGAGTAGAGCTGGACGAGGAGGCCGTAGGAGCGGGCGGCGGGGGTGGGCAGCCGGCGCGGGGCGACCACGAGGTGGGCCTCGGCGGCGCGGCCGTCGGGCGCGGTGGCGGTGAGCCGGTGCACGCCGGGCGGGAGGCCTTCGGGGGCGGACCGGGTCTCGCCCTGCTCGGTCTCGATCGTCAGCCGGGTGCCGACGGGCAGCGCGGCCAGGGCGGCCGGCGGGTCGCCGCCGCTCCACTGGACGACCGTGGGCGGCAGCAGACGGGCGCGCAGCTCGGCCTCGCGGGCGGCCAGGGCGCTCCGTACGGCCTCCGGGTCGCCCGCGTCGACGCCGAGGGCGGCCAGGGCGCGGACCACGGCGGTGGCCGAGGCGGGGACCTGCCGGTCCGGGGAGGGGCGGTAGGCGGTGGCGACGCCGTGCAGGGCGGCGAGCCGGGTCAGGTCCTCGGGCAGTGCCTCGGTGGGCGGCTCGGCCGGCCGGGCTGCGGTCATCTACGACCTACCTCGTCGGTTCCGGGTCGGGTACGGCGAAGGAGGGGCCGCCCTGCTCGGGCACGTCGGCCGTCAGCTCGGGCGAGGACTCGCTGGTCAGCGGCACGGCGTCGGCGAACGGGGACTCGCTGGTCAGCGGCTCGGTGTCGGGCAGCGGCGGCTCGCTGGTGAGCGGGGCCTCGGCGGTCGCGCCGCCGGCCTTGAAGACGATGTAGTGCGGGGTCTCGGGTACGGCGGACACCGCCGCCCGGGGTCCGGACGGGTCCGCCGGACGTTTGGACTGGGCGGGCAGCAGCAGGGGTGCCGTCATGGCCACGGGTGCCTCCTTCGGTAGGGCGTGCGGGCGACGCGCGCTCGACGCGTCACGGCAGCCCTACCCAGTCGGCGCGCGGACAGACGCGTCGGGCGGGATTACGTGGCCCTGTTCACACCGGGCGCCGGCCGGCGCGGCGGTCAGGCCGACACCCCGTCGATCCGCTCCAGCGCGTCCTGGGCGCCGTACGGCTGGAGGTAGGGCAGCCACCGCGGGTCGCGGTGGCCGGTGCCGATGATCCGCCAGGCGAGGCCGGTGGGCGGGGCCGGCTTGTGGCGCAGGCGCCAGCCGATCTCGCCGAGGTGGCGGTCGGCCTTGACGTGGTTGCAGCGGCGGCAGGAGGCGACCACGTTGTCCCAGACGTGCTGGCCGCCGCGGCTGCGCGGCACGACGTGGTCGACGCTGGTGGCGACCCCGCCGCAGTACATGCAGCGGCCGCCGTCGCGGGCGAAGAGCGCCCGCCGGGTCAGGGGGACGGGGCCGCGGTACGGCACCCGCACGAATCGCTTGAGCCGGACCACGCTGGGTGCGGGCACGGTGACGGTCGCGCTGTGCAGTAGGGCACCGGTCTCCTCGAGGCAGACGGCCTTGTTCTCGAGGACGAGGACCAGCGCGCGGCGGAGCGGTACGACGCCGAGCGGCTCGTACGACGCGTTGAGGACCAGGACATGCGGCACGGAGGCCTCCTTGTACGCCGGCGGCGCGTGGCTCGCGCCGGGACGATCCGTCCTCAGTCTCCCCTCATGGCCCGAGGAAGCGCCACCATGTCCGCGTAACGGGCCGGGAGTGTTTTCGACCACATCGGCCGCCCGTGCCCGACGCTGACCAGTCGCGGCGCGGGTGGCGGGGGCCCGGGCGCGGCGTTCGCGCCGATCGGGTGCGGGTGCCCCGTTAGTGTGGTGGTTCCGCCCGTCCGGCGACGCCCGCGTCCCGTGACCCCCCGGCCGTCGCGCCGCGCGTGGGGACGGGCCGCCGCACCTGGAGGTATCCGCCGTGTCGTCCCCGTCCGCCGCCGCACCCGCGTCCGCCGGTCCCGTGCCGTCGCCGTCGCCGTCCCCGACGGGTCCCGCGGTGCCCTCGCTCCAGGACGCCCAGGAGCACGCGACCAACGCGGCGAGCTGGGTGGAGCAGAACTGGTCGACGTGGCTGGCCATCGGGCTGCGCGTGGTGCTGATCCTGCTCATAGCGGCGGTGCTGCGGGTGCTGGTGCGGCGGGCGATCACCAAGCTGATCGACCGGATGAGCCGTACCGGCGGGGCCGTGGACGGCACGGCGCTGGGCGGGCTGCTCGTCAACGCGGAGCGCCGGCGGCAGCGTTCGCAGGCCATCGGGTCCGTGCTGCGGTCGGTGGCCAGCTTCCTGATCCTCGGGACCGGGGCCCTGATGGTGCTGGGCACCTTCCAGATCAACCTCGCCCCGCTGCTGGCGTCCGCGGGGGTGGCGGGCGTGGCGATCGGCTTCGGGGCCCGGAACCTGGTCACCGACTTCCTGTCCGGGGTGTTCATGATCCTGGAGGACCAGTACGGGGTCGGGGACAGCATCGACGCGGGGGTGGCCTCGGGCGAGGTCATCGAGGTCGGGCTGCGGGTGACGAAGCTGCGCGGGGACAGCGGGGAGATCTGGTACGTCCGCAACGGCGAGGTCAAGCGGATCGGGAACCTCTCGCAGGGCTGGTCGACGGCCGGGGTGGACGTGACCGTGCGGGCGGACGAGGACCTGGACAAGGTGAAGGAGACGCTGGACGCGGTCTCCGAGCGGCTCAGCAAGGAAGAGCCGTGGAACGAGATGCTGTGGGGTCCGATCGAGGTGCTCGGGCTGGATTCGGTGCTGCTCGACTCGATGGTGGTGCGGGTCTCGGCGAAGACGATGCCGGGGAAGTCGCTGACCGTGGAGCGGGAGCTGCGGTGGCGGATCAAGCGGGCGTTCGTCGCGGCGGACATCCCGATCGTCGGGGGTGCGACGATCCCGCTCGACGAGACGCCGGCCCCCGACCCGGCGGCGGGGGTGGCGGCGCCGTCCGCGTACGCGAACAGCGCGTCTCCCCAGTCGGTGGCGGCCTCGCCCCTGCTACCGCCGGCCACGGGGCCGAGCACGACGAAGTAGGGCCCGCACTCGACCGACGGCCCGTCGTGGCCGACCGCGCAGTTCCCCGCGCCCCTGAGGCGTGTTGCAGCCCCGCCCGCCTAGCTGCGGGCAGCCGCGCCGCACCCGCCCACCCCTCCCGCGTAGCTGCGGGCAGTCGTGCCGCTGGGGCGGCACGGGTGGGCGCAGCGGCACCCCGCAGCGCCGGGCTGCGCCACGCCCCCCGTAGTGCCGGGTTGCGCCATGATGCCGGGTGCGGGCGCGTCGTGGCTGGTCGCGCAGTTCCCCGCGCCCCTAAGGGCGTGCAGTCACGCCAACTGTCATCGACACCGCCCCGCGCCCCTGAGGGCGTGCAGTCACGCCAGTTGTCAGCGACACCGCCCCGCGCCCCCGAGGGCGTGCAGTCACGCCAGTTGTGATCGACACCGCCCCGTACCCCTTGGGTGCGTGCACCCGCCCCCTCGCCGGAAGGGAACCGGCCCGCCCCGCGGGACGTGTTCATGGGCAGGGGTGGATCAAGATCGGGCAAGGGCGGTGCGGGCGTGGGCTCCGGCAGGGATACTGGGCGCGACGGATGACCAGGGGGAGGTCGGCAGTGGCTCAACCGCCGAGGAGCGGCACGGCGCCGGCGCCGCCGACGACGCTGCCCGCCCAGCGCACGGGCGAGCAGCGCGAACCGGCACCACCCCCCGCCCAACACCGCCGCACCGCCTTCGCCGAGGGCGTCGACCGGCTGCGGGCCGCCGCCACCACCGAACCCGGCCGACTGCGCGTCATCGGCGCCCTGCTCGCCCTCCTCGTCGTCGCGTTCGGCGCCGTCACCGCCTGGCAGATGAGCGAACGCGCCGCCGCGGCCGACGACGTGCTGACCCGCAGCCAGCCCCTCAGCTCCGACGCCGCCGACATCTACCGCTCCCTCGCCGACGCCAACACCGCCGCCTCCAGCGGGTTCCTGGCCGGCGGGCAGGAGACGGAGGCGTCGCGGACGCGGTACGAGAAGGGGATCCGCACCGCCGCCGAGGGGCTGGTGACCGCCGCCGCCAACTCCGACCCGGACTCGCCGTCCCAGGCGACCGTGACCGAACTGTCCCGGCTGCTCCCGGAGTACAAGGGCCTCATCGAGCGCGCCCGCACCTACAACCGCCAGGGCTTCCCGGTCGGCGGCGCCTACCTGCGCTACGCCAACGAGAAGATGCAGCAGGAGATGCTCCCGGCCGCCGAGGACCTGTACCAGCGGGAGAACCGGCGCCTCGACGACGACTACGGCGACGCCGAGCCCTACCCCTGGGCCGCCCTCGTCCTCGGCCTCCTCGCGCTCGCCGCCCTCGGCTGGGCGCAGGTCCGCACCTACCGGCGCACCCACCGCGTCCTCAACCACGGCCTGGTCGGCGCGAGCGCCGCCACCCTCGTCGTACTGCTCTGGCTCGTCGTCGGCCACACCCTCGCGCGCTCCGGGCTGGGCGACTCCTACGACCACGGCGTACGCTCCCTGAACGCGCTGCACGAGGCCCGTATCGCCTCCCTCAAGGCCCGCGGCAACGAGAACCTCACCCTGGTGGCCCGCGGCGCGGAGACGAAGAAGGTGGGCGAAGAGACGTACGACGCCTACGACTTCGACTTCGGGAAGAACATGGGGGCCCTCAACGCCGGACTCGCCCAGGCGCGGGAACTCGCCGACGACGACGCCGGGCGGGCGCCGGTCGCGAAGGCCGGGGACGGCATGGCGGAGTGGAAGAGGCGCCACACCTCCGCCCGTGCGCAGGACGAGAACGGCAACTACCAGCAGGCGCTGCAGATGGTGATCGGCGGCAAGGGCGCCACCGAGGAGTGCTTCGACAACGTCGACGCCTCCCTGGCCACCGCCCTGAAGCATGAAGAGGCCGAGTTCGAGCAGGCGGCGGGCGACGGCAAGGACGCGATGGACGGCCTGCCGGCGGGCGCCGCCGTCCTCGCCGTCCTCGGCGCCGCCGCCGCGCTGCTCGGCGTCGGCCGCCGGCTGTCGGAGTACCGGTGAGCGGGCAACAGGCGCCCAGAGCGCGGGAGTCGGGACGGGAAGGAACCGCCGTGGCGGGACGAGGCGTGCGGATGCGGGCCCGGGGGCCCCGGGCCGGCCTGCGCGGCTGGGGCGGGGTCGGCGCGATGGCGGTCGCCTGCGCGCTCGCGGTGCTGTTCGCCCTGCTCCTGCCGGCGCTCCGGTCGCACGGCGCGGACGGCGCCGCCACGGCGGGGACCGCGCTCGCGCACGGCAGCCAGGTCCGCGCCGACGAGGAGTGCCGGGACCCGGAGAAGCAGACCCTGGCTCCCTCCGCCGGCAACGGGCCCACCATCGAGGCGATCCGCGCCCGCCAGGGCGAGAAGCGCAAGCTGGTCGTCGGCGTCGACCAGAACAGCTACCGCTGGGGCTACCGCGACCCCAACAGCGCCGGCGCCGCCGAGCTGGAGGGCTTCGACATCGACCTGGTGCACCGGATCGCCGACGACCTCCTCGGCGACCCGGACGCCGTGCAGTTCAAGGCGATCCCCACCGACCAGCGCATCCCGGCCGTCCAGGACGGCCGGGTCGACATGGTGGTGCGCACCATGACCATCAACTGCGACCGGCTCGCCGACGTCGCCTTCTCCGCGCCCTACTTCCGCACCGGGCAGCAGGTGCTGGCGCCGAAGGACTCCCCGGTCACGGGGTACGACGGCACCCTCGCCGGACGCCGGATCTGCACGGCCACCGGCTCCACCGCCTTCAGCACCCTGGAGCAGGACCGCGCGGACGGCAAGCTGCCCGCCACCACCGACCTGCGCACCACCGTGCCCAACCAGCTGGACTGCCTGGTGCGGCTCCAGCTCGGGGAGGTGGACGCGGTGGTCACCGACGGCGCGCTGGCCGCCAGCCAGGCCGCGCAGGACCCCACGGTGCAGCTGAAGGGCGACCCCTTCACCACCGAGTACTACGGCGTCGCGATGAAGAAGGACGCCGGCGACCTGGTCCGCCGGGTCAACAAGATCCTGGTGGCGTACCGCGCCGACCGCTCCGACGGCTGGCAGGCGTCGTACGACCGCTGGCTGTCCGCCACCCTGGGCGCGGACGCCGCGCCGTCGCGCCCACCGGCCCCGGAGTACCTGCGCAAGAGCTGACCGCACGAGTACACCGCACAAGTACACCGCACGAGTTGACCGAAGTCCGCTGACGCGAGAGGTGATCGATGGGCGACCCGGGACCCGCCGGGCCGGTCCTTGACCGGGACGAGGTGGACCGTGCGCTGGCGCGGCTCGGCGCGGAGCACGAGGCCATCGAGACCTCGCTGCTCGCCCTCCAGGACCACGCGGGCCGCCGGCTCCTCGAAGGCGCCGAGCTGACCGGTGTCACCGCCGGACGCTGGGGCGTCACCGAGGCGTCGATCACGCAGCTGTGGACCTGCTTCGACGCCTACGCGGACGCGCTCCGCTCGGCCCGGGAGATCCGGTCCCGGCGCCGCTGGTCCAGCCGCGAGGACCTGGCCGAGCTGACCGAGCTGCTGCGCGGCGAGGCGGTCACCCTGCCCGGCGAGGGCGGCCGGCTCAGCGAGACGTACTCGCTGGCGGCGCTGGTGGAGCGGATGAACGAGCTGTACGCCGGCTCGCTCGACATGGTGGTCGCCGCCGACGCGGTCTGGTCGGCGCTGCCCGCCCGGATAGACCTGCTCGCCGCCGAACTGCACCGCACCCGGCGCCTCGCGCACTCCGTGGGCGTCCGCCCCGGCGAGCACCCTTCCGGCGACGACCTGGAGGGCATCACCCGGTCCCTGACCGAGCTGCGCGAGCGGGTGGTCTCCGACCCGCTGGCCTTCTGGCTGCCCGCGGAGGGCAGTTCGGCGCCGGGCGGAGGCCGGCCCGACACCGCCGTCTACGACCGGGAGGCGCGGGCCCTGGAGGAGGTGCGGCGCGAGATCGACGCGGTCCTCGCGGTGCGCCAGGACGCCGAGCAGCGCATCGTGCGCCTCCGCGACGTGCTCTCGCGCGCCGACCGCACCCTGGCCGAGGCCCGCACGGCGCGCGGCGAGGTGCTCGCGAAGATCGCCGCGACGGAGGTGCCGAAGGTCAGCGGCCCGCCGACCGCGCTCCAGGAGCAGCTCGCGGCCGCCGCCGAGTACCGCAGGCACGCCCAGTGGCACCGGCTCTCGCCGCTCCTGGAGTCGCTGGAGGAGAAGGCCGAGGACGAGCTGCTGCGGGCCCGCGAGTCGCTGAGCGCGGTCACCGCGCCGCTCGCGGTCCGCGCCGAGCTGCGCGGCCGGCTCGACGCGTACAAGGCGAAGGTGGCCCGGCTCGGGTACGCGGAGGACCCGGAGCTGACCGAGAAGTACGAGAAGGCCCGCCGCATGCTGTGGAGCGCCCCCTGCGACCTGCGCGTCGCGGAGCAGGCGGTGCTGCGCTACCAGCACGCGGCGGCCGACCTGCTCGGCTCCGGACCCGGCGGTCCGGCGGACCGGAGGGGGCCGGGGGCGTGAACGAGGACGGGGAAGCGGCATGAGCGAGGCGGAGCGGACGTGCCAGCGTCCCGGCTGCGACGGCACGTACGAGGACATGGGCGGCGGGGAGCTGTACTGCGACACCTGCGGCCTGGCGCCGGTCGTGTCGCAGTCGGGCGCGGTGGGCTCGGAGCCGACCGGGGTCACCCGCGGCGGGCGGGGCTCGCGCGGATCACGGGGTTCGCACGGCTCCGGCGGCAGCGGCACCAGCGCCCGCTCGGGGCGCAGTTCGCGTACGTCCTCGCAGTCGTCGAAGTCCCGGCGCTCGGTGTCGGGCCGGCTGTCGCGCTCGGTGTCGGGGCGCGCCACCAGCCGCTCGGTGTCGGTGCGCAGCTCGGGCACGTCGGCCGGCGCCTCGGCGCGCGGGCGGCTCGGGGCCGGCCTGGTCGAGGTGCCGGCGATCCCGCGCCCCGACCCGCGCGCGATGGTCCTGGACAACCCCGAGGTGCCCGAGCGCAAGCGGTTCTGCTCCCGCTCGGACTGCGGGGCGCCGGTCGGCCGGGCGCGCGGGGAGCGGCCGGGCCGCACGGAGGGCTTCTGCACCAAGTGCGGCCACCCGTACTCCTTCGTGCCGAAGCTGAAGGCCGGGGACGTGGTGTACGGGCAGTACGAGGTGGTGGGCTGCCTGGCGCACGGCGGGCTCGGCTGGATCTACCTCGCCATAGACCGGCCGGTCTCCGGGCGCTGGGTGGTCCTCAAGGGGCTGCTCGACACCGGCGACCAGGACGCGATGGCGGCGGCCATCTCCGAGCGGCGCTTCCTGGCGGAGATCGAGCACGCGGGCATCGTGCGGATCTACAACTTCGTGGAGCACCTGGACCGGCGCACCGGCTCCCTGGACGGCTACATCGTCATGGAGTACGTCGGCGGCAAGTCCCTGAAGGAGATCGCCAACGCCCGCCGCACCCGGGAGGGCCGGCGCGACCCGCTGCCGGTGGAGCAGGCGTGCGCCTACGGCATCGAGGCCCTGGAGGCGCTCGGGCACCTGCACAGCCGCAAGCTGCTGTACTGCGACTTCAAGGTCGACAACGCCATCCAGACCGAGGACCAGCTCAAGCTCATCGACATGGGCGCGGTGCGGCGGATGGACGACGAGGAGTCGGCCATCTACGGCACGGTGGGCTACCAGGCGCCCGAGGTCGCCGAGGCCGGCCCGTCGGTCGCCTCCGACCTGTACACGGTCGGCCGCACCCTTGCCGTGCTCACCTTCGACTTCCAGGGCTACACCACCGTCTACGCCGACTCGCTGCCCGACCCGGACACCATAGAGGTGTTCCGGCAGTACGAGTCCTTCTACCGGCTCCTCGTCCGGGCCACCGACCCCGACCCGGACCGCCGGTTCGGCTCCGCGCAGGAGATGGCGGAGCAGCTGACCGGCGTGCTGCGCGAGGTGGTCTCGCTGCAGACAGGGCGGGCCAGGCCCGCGCTGTCCACGCTGTTCGGCCCGGAGGTGCGGGTCACGGACACGGAGCTGTTCCCGCGGCTCGACGGGGAGGTCTCCCGGCTCGGGGTGCGCGCGGTGCGCCGGGGCCGGCGGGGGGTTCCGGTGCCGGCACAGGCCGTGGCGCCGGGCGGTCCCGCTCCCGTCGCCCTGCCGCCCGGCGGCGCGGTGACCGGGGGCGTCGCGCCCGGGCCGGGTGCCGCCTTCGCCGGGGGTGTCCTGGCGGGCGGGGGCCTGGGCCTGGTCAAGGCCGCCGACGCGCCGGCCGGCGCCCTCGCGCTGCCCGTGCCCCGGGTCGACCCGGCCGACCCCAACGCCGGGTTCCTCGCGGGCCTGGTGGCCTCCGCGCCGGGTGAGCTGCTCGCCGCCCTGGACGCCGCGCCGGTGCCGTCGGCGGAGACGCGGCTGCGGCAGTTCCGGGCGCGGCTCGAACTGGGCGACGCGGCGGGCGCGTTGGAGGCCCTCGGCCGTCTGGAGGCCGAGCGGCCCGAGGACTGGCGGGTGGTCTGGTACCGGGGCCTGGCCGCCCTGGTGACCGGCGACCACGAGGGCGCGGCCCTCGCCTTCGACGCCGTCTACGACGCCTTCCCGGGCGAGATCGCGCCCAAGCTGGCGCTCGGGCTGTGCGCGGAGGTGCTCGGCCAGCTCGACAACGCCGGCGAGTACTACCGGCTGGTGTGGTCGGCCGACCCGAGCCATGTCAGCGCCGCGTTCGGGCTCGCCCGGGTGCAGCTGGCGGGTGGGGACCGGGCGGGTGCCGTACGCACGCTCGAGTCGGTGCCGGAGGCGTCGGTGCACTGCACGGCCGCCCGGGTGGCCGCCGTACGGGCGCGGCTGCGGCAGCGCACCGCCGCCGCCGGTGACCTGGCCTTCCTGGAGGACCTGACGGCCGCCTCGCGGCAGGTCGAGGCGCTCGACGGGTACGGCCTTGATCCGGCGCGCCGGGAGCAGTTGTCGGCCGAGGTCCTCGGGTGCGCCCTGGACTGGGTACTCTCCGGGGGCCGGGGTTCCGTCCCTCCCGCCGCCGGAGGACGGACGCTGCTCGGCAGCGGCCTGGACGAACGCGACCTGCGCCTCGGCCTGGAGCGTTCGTACCGCACGCTGGCCCGCCTCGCGCGGGGCGGCGAGGAGAGGATCGACCTGGTGGAACGTGCCAATCGTTACCGCCCCCGAACGTGGGTGTAGTTGATGTCGCAGATGCCCCAGCAGGCAGCCGTGTCCCAGTGCCCGAGCTGCGCGGAGCCCCTCGAGTCGGGCGACCGCTTCTGCGGCGCGTGCGGGTACGACCTGTCGGCCGTGACCGCCGCGCCGGCTCCTCCGCGGCAGGAGGAGGGGGTGGACTGGCCGGCGGCCCGTGACTCCGACGGCGCCGGCCGTCCCGTCCCGGCGCACACGCCGGCCGAGGTGCCGGGCACGGACTCGGGCGGCTCGCCGCTGCCCGCCGCGCCGCGGGAGGCCGCGGACTCGGGTGTGCGCTTCGACCGGGCGCCGCAGGCCGGGGACTACGCCCTCCAGGCACCCGACCCGCGCCAGGCACCGGTGTCGCAGGAGCCCGCCTCGGACGGCCCGGTGTGCGTGGCCTGCCGGGCCGGCCGGGTCGACGACGACGGCTACTGCGAGAACTGCGGGCACGCCCAGCCCCGCGAACGCGACCACATGGAGCGGGAGGTGGGCCCGGTCGCCGCGATCAGCGACCGCGGGCTGCGCCACCACCGCAACGAGGACGCCTTCTCCGTCGCCTGCACCGCGCTGCCCGACGGCGCCCCCGTCACGCTGGCCGTCGTCTGCGACGGCGTGTCCTCCGCGACCCGCCCCGACGACGCCTCGCTCGCCGCGTCCCGCGCGGCCGGCGCCACGCTGCTCGCGGCCCTGCCGCGCGGCACGCACCCGCAGCAGGCCATGCACGAGGCGATCGTCGCCGCCGCGCAGGCCGTCAACGCGCTGGCCGAGGAGCCGGCCACCGCCCGCGAGCACGCCGCCCACCAGAACGCCCCGGCCTGCACGCTGGTGAGCGCCGTGGTCACCGGGGACCTGCTGGTCGTCGGCTGGGTCGGCGACAGCCGGGTCTACTGGGTGCCGCTGGACCGCGCCGCTCCCCCGGCCCGGCTGACCGAGGACGACTCCTGGGCCGCGCAGATGGTCGCCGCCGGGCTGATGGGCGAGGCTGAGGCGTACGCCGACGAGCGCGCCCACGCGATCACCGGCTGGCTCGGCGCCGACGCGTACGAACTGGAGCCGCACACCGCCTCGTTCAAGCCGGACCGCCCCGGCGTGGTCGTGGTCTGCACCGACGGCCTCTGGAACTACGCCGAGTCCGCGGCCGAGATGGCCGCCGTCGTCCCCGAGGACGCCGCCGCGCGTCCGCTGCACGGCGCCCAGGTCCTGGTCGGCCACGCGCTGGACGGCGGGGGCCACGACAACGTAACAGTGGCGCTCCTGCCGTTCCCGGCGGCGCCGCAGGGGGCAGGATCGGCCTGAGGCGTCGATGTCCTGAGGCGTCGCGGACCGCGGGGGCGGTCCGGCACAGCAGCCGTACCCCCACCGCGGTGGGGTCGTGGAGGGGGATGCGATCCGGCATGGCCAATTTCTCGAAGCCGAACGTGCCGCAGTTCTCGGTGGACGTCTACCAGAACGAGTACCTGCCGGAGGGCGGGCGCGAGGTGAACGCCATCGTGACGGTCACCGCGACCGGCGGCGGCACCCTGGGGAGCGCGGTCACCGCGCCCCACCTGTACACCGCCGGGCGGGCGCCGTCCGCGGCGGTGGCGCTGATGGTCGACTGCTCGGGCTCGATGGACTACCCGCCCACCAAGATGCGCAACGCCCGGGACGCGACGGCCGCCGCCGTCGACACCCTGCGCGACGGCGTGCGCTTCGCGGTGATCGCCGGCACCCATGTGGCCAAGGAGGTCTACCCGGGCGACGGGCGGCTCGCGGTCGCCGACGCCACCACCCGGGAGCAGGCCAAGCAGGCGCTGCGCCGGCTGAGCGCGGGCGGCGGCACGGCGATCGGCACCTGGCTGCGCCTCGCCGACCGGCTGCTGTCCAGCGCGGACGTCGCCATCCGGCACGGCATCCTGCTCACCGACGGCCGCAACGAGCACGAGTCGGCGGAGGAGCTGACGGCGGCGCTCGACTCCTGCGCCGGCCGGTTCACCTGCGACGCCCGGGGCGTGGGCACCGACTGGGAGGTGAAAGAGGTCACAGGGATCGCCTCCGCTCTGCTCGGCACCGCCGACATCGTCGCCGACCCCTTGGGGCTGGCCGCGGACTTCACGCGGATGATGGAGACGGCCATGGGCAAGGAGGTCGCGGACGTCGCGCTGCGGCTGTGGACTCCGGTGGGCACCACGGTGAAGTTCGTCAAGCAGGTCGCGCCGACCGTCGAGGAGCTGACCGGCCGGCGCACCGAGGCGGGCCCGCGTGCCGGGGACTACCCGACCGGGTCCTGGGGCGACGAGTCCCGCGACTACCACGTGTGCGTGCAGGTCCCGGCCGCTGACCTGGGGCGGGAGATGCTGGCGGCCCGGGTCACGCTCGTCGTGCCCGAGCCCGACGGCGGCACGCGCAATCTGGGGCCCTCGGGCCTGGTGAAGGCGGTCTGGACCGACGACATGGTCGCCTCCACCTCCATCAACCCCCAGGTCGCCCACTACACCGGGCAGGCCGAACTGGCGCAGGTCATCCAGCAGGGGCTCGACCTCCGCAAAGCGGGCGATTTCGACGGAGCGACGGCCAAACTGGGCCGGGCGGTGCAACTCGCGGGCGCTTCGGGGAACGCGGATACTGCGAAACTGCTTGCGAAGGTGGTGGACGTGGTCGACGCGGCGGAAGGTACTGTGCGACTGAAGGCGAAGGTCGCGGAGGCGGACGAGATGACTCTCGAAACCCGGTCCACCAAGACCGTTCGTGTGAAGAAGTGACACTTCCGCAAGAGGGGGAAGCTCCGACATGCCGACCTGCCCGAACGGACACCAGTCGGGTTCCGACGACTGGTGCGAGGTCTGCGGTCACCGCATGGCCGGTGCCGTGCCTCCTCCTCCGCCGCCCCCGCCGGCCCCGGGCGGCGGCTACGGCTTCCCGCCGCCGGGCGGCCCCGCCGGCGAGCCCCAGCTCTGCCCGCAGTGCCGCACGCCCCGCGAGGGCGGTGCGCCGTTCTGCGAGGAGTGCCGGTGGAACTTCCTGACCAACACGGCGACGTCGTACACCCCGGCCGCACCGCGCCCGCCGGCGCCGCGGTTCCCGCAGGGTGACACGTACGAGTACCAGGGCTCCCGCCCGTCCCAGGTCAACCGGCCCGCGGAACCGATCCCGCCGTTCGGCGACCCGCAGGGCGCGGGGCCTGGCGGCGGTGGGCCGGGGGGCTTCGGCGGACCTGGGGGCCCGGGTGGCCCCGGCGGGCCGAGGGGTTCTGCGGGTCCCGGCGGTCCCGGTGGCTCCGGCGGTCCGGGGGCTCCTGGCGCGGCCGGTGGGCCTGGTGGTCAGGGTGCCTTCGGTGGGCCCGGCGGCCCGGGTGGTCCTGGTGCGCCCGGCGGCCCCGGTGCCTTCGGTGGATCCAGCGGACCGGGTGGCCCTGGCGGTCCCAACGGGCCCTCGGGGCCGGGTGGGCGCGGTGGTCCTGGCGGACCCGGCGCCTTCGGCGGACCCGGCGGACCGGGTGGCCCCGACGGGCCCTCGGGACCGGGCGGTTTCGGCGGTCCCGGTGGTCCGGGCGGGCCCGGTGGCTCCGGTCCCGGTGCCCCGTCAGGCCCTGGTGGACCGGGCACTCACGGCGGTCCCGGCCCCGGCGGGCCGGGCAACTTCGGCGGCCCGGGTGGCTTCGGCGGCGGCGACGGGCCCGGCGGTCCCAACGGGCCCTCGGGACCCGGCGGGCGGGGTGGCTTCCCCGGCCCCGGTGGTCCTGGCGGCACCTCCGCTCCTGGCGGCCCGGGCGGCTTCGGCGGCCCCGGTGGTCCGTCGGGCACGGGCGGCCCTGACACCTTCTCCGGACCTGGTGGGCAAGGCGACTTCGGTAGGCCCGGTGGTCCGGGCAGACCTGCCGACCCCGGTGGCCCCGGTGGCTTCGACGGTTCCGGTCGACCTGGCGGGACCGGTGGGCCTGGCGGCTTCGACGACTCCGGGCGCCCTGGTGGCTCAGGCGGCTTCGGCGGCCCTGGTGGGCCTGGTGGCCCGTCCGGGCCCGGTAGCCCCAACGGCCCCTCCGGCCCCGGCGGGCAGGGTGGCTACGGCGGTCCCGGCGGGCCCGCCGCTCCGAGTGGCCTGAACGGTCCAGGTGGGCCTGGTGGCCCGTCCGGCGCCGGCGGCCCCAACGGTCCCTCGGGCCCCGGCGGCCCGGGAGGCTTCGGCGGACCCGGCGGACCCGGCGGACCGGACGGCTTCGGCGGACCCGGTGGCCCCGGCCGCCCGGACAACTTCGCCGGCCCCGGGGGCCCTGGTGGCCCCGGCGGTCCGAACGGCCCCTCCGGTCCCGGTGACCCGCGCGGGTTCGGCGGGCCCTCCGGTCCGCCGGCGCCGCCCTCCTTCGGGGGCGATCCCGTGCCGCCGCCGCCCGGTCCACAGGGGTACCGGCAGTCGGCCGGGGCGTCGGCCCCGCCCGGGTTCCCCCAGGAGACCGGCCGGCAGCCGGGCGGCTTCGGGGGCGGTGACGACGACTGGGTGATCTCCCCGCCGTCGTCCGCCGACCCCGGCGGTCCGGCGGGCGGTTACGGCTACCCGCAGCCCGGCGGTACGCAGGCCCCGCCGCCCCCGGCCGGCGGCTACGGCTACCCCCAGCCCGGCGGCACCCAGGCCCCCGGCGGTGGCTACGGCTTCCCGCCGCAGGCCCAGCAGCCCGCCACCTGGACGGCGACGATCGGCCCCGACCGCGAGTACTTCATGGCGATGATGCACCGGTCGGGCCCGGAGGCCGCGGGTCTGAACCTGCCGGCGTACTCGCCCGAGCAGCAGCGCACGCTGACCGGCGGCCAGATCACCATCGGCCGGCGGCGGCACTCCACCGGCGACACCCCGGACATCGACCTGGCGGTGCCGCCGGAGGACCCGGGCGTCTCGCACCAGCACGCCATGCTGGTGGAGCAGCCGGACGGCGGCTGGGCGGTCGTGGACCAGAACTCGACCAACGGCACGACGGTCAACGGAGGCGAGGAGCCGATCCAGCCCTTCGTACCGGTCCCGCTCCAGGACGGCGACCGGGTGCACGTCGGCGCCTGGACGACGATCACGGTCCGCCGGAGTTAGCCGGAAACGCCCACGCGTACGGCCCCTCCGGGTCGTCCAGCCACGCCCAGGCCCGTTCGCCCCGCACCGTGACGCCGTAGCGCTCGCGGGGCGGGGCGGACTCGCGTTGCCAGAGGGCGTACGCCTCCTGGGGGTCGAGGGTGCCCTGGGAGAGGGTCAGCAGGAAGCGGAAGAGGTCGTTCTCCCGGGCCCGGCGCGGCACCCCGCCGAGGCCCGGCAGCTCCGGCGTGCCGCGCCCCCCGCCCCGCAGCGGCACGAAGTACGCCGGCGTGTGCAGGAACCGCCCCTCCGCGTGCCCGGCGTCGCGGACGGTGAGGACGGCCAGGCCGGTGGCGAGCGGCGTCAGGATCCGGCCGCCCGGCCGGC
Source organism: Streptomyces sp. NPDC048182 (assembly GCF_043202555.1). NCBI lineage: Bacteria > Bacillati > Actinomycetota > Actinomycetes > Kitasatosporales > Streptomycetaceae > Streptomyces > Streptomyces sp. NPDC048182. Next base: position 559,051 of record NZ_JBIDAQ010000001.1, read on the forward strand.
ACTGGGCGAGCCAGGCGCGCGGCACCTCCGGCAGCGCGCAGGTCGCGATGATCCGGTCGAAGGGGGCGCGCTCGGGCACCCCGCGCGCCCCGTCACCGGTGACGACCACCGGACGGTACCCGGCGGCGGCCAGGTGCCGGGCGGCGGACTCGGTGATCTCCGGGTCCAGGTCGACCGTGGTGACCAGGCCGTCGTCGCCGAGCCGGTGCGCGAGCAGGGCGGCGTTGTAGCCGGTGCCGGCGCCGATCTCCAGGACCCGGTCGCCGTCCGCGACACCCAGCTCGACCAGCATCATCGCCATCAGCGAGGGCTGGCTGCTGGAGGAGAGCAGCTCCCCGTCGCGCAGCCGGGTGGCCAGCGGGGCGTCGGCGTACGCCCCGCGCACCCAGCGGGCGCGGGCGGCGGGGTCGGGTTGCTCGCCCCAGCGGCGCTCGTAGCCGCCGACGACGCCGACGTAGTAGTACGGCACGAACAGGTGGCGCGGCACCGCCCGGAAGGACTCCCGCCACACCGGGTCGGCCGCCCACGCGCCGCTCAGCTCGATCTCCCGGACCAGCTCCGCCCGCGCGGCGGCGGCGAGGTCCGCGACGTCCTCGTACCCGCCCATGCCTCCACGGTACGGCCCCGGTCCCCCGCCTCAACCGCTGCGGCCCAGCGCGGCGACGTCCAGGGAGCCGTCGGTGCGGGCGGCCCGGGTGAGGAGCCCGGTGGCCGCGTCCCCGAGGGCCGAGGAGTACGCGGCCGTGGCCAGCGCCAGGTCCTTCGCCAGGGCGGCGACGGTGAAGTCCGCCTCGCCGTAGGCGTCCTCCCTCAGCCGCGACCGCTTGCGGGCGACCAGGCCCCCGAACGCCCCGCCCTCCAGCGCGTCCAGCACGTCCGCGCGGGCCAGTCCGAGTGCCTCACCGAGGCGGACCGAGTCGTGCAGCGCGGCCACCGCGAGCCCGAGGCCGAGGTTGGCGACCAGCTTGAGGGCGGTGGCGCTGCCGACCGGCCCCGTGTGGCGGCGGCTGCCGGCGTGCGTCCAGGCCCGCAGGACGGGTTCGGCCTCCCGCGCGTCCTGCTCGGCGCCGCCGGTCAGCACCCGCAGCGTGCCCGCCCGGACGGCCGGCACCGAGCCGAGTACCGGCGCCTCCAGGTACCGCAGCCCGGCGGCGACCGCCTCCGCCGCGAGGACGCGCGACTCCTCCGGGGCGAGGGTGGTCGCGTTGACGACCAGCGTGCCGGGGGCGGCCCCGGCGGCGATCCCGTCCGGACCGAGCAGCACCGACGCGGCGGCCGGGCCGTCGAAGACCGCGACGACGACCGCCTCGGCGTCCCGCGCGGCCTCGGCGGGGTTGCCGGCCAGCCGGACGCCGGTCAGGTCGCCCCGGGCCTCCCGGGGTGTCCGGTTCCACGCCGTCACCGCGTGCCCCCGCGCCGCCAGCGCCGCCGCGAAGGCGGCGCCCATCCGGCCCAGGCCGCACACCGCCACCCTCATCGCGCCTCCCCGCCGACCAGCGCCCACGCCTCGACCTCCAGGAGCAGGTCGGGCCGGAAGAGCGCGGCCACCTGCACGGCGGTGCTGGCGGGCGGGCGGGTGACGTCCACGCGGGCGTCGCGCGCGGCCCGGATCGCGGGGAGGTGGGCGGTGTCGGTGACGTAGTAGGTGAGCTTGACGACGTCGGTGAAGGCGGCTCCGGCGGCGGCCAGGCAGCGGCGCAGGTTCTCGAAGACCTGCCGGGCCTGCGCGGCGGGGTCACCGGCCCCGACGAGGTCGCCGTCCGCGTCCAGAGCGACCTGGCCGGAGACGGCGACCAGCCGGCCGGCGCCGGTGACGACGTGCGTGTAGCCGGTGCCGGGGGCGACCCCGTCCGGGGCGGTGTGGAGGGTGAGGTGGGTGGCGTTCATGCCGCCATGCTGACCGCGCGGCACCCAGACCACCAGCGCATACATCGCAGAGCTGCCATGCGGTCAGCGCATATCGGCGACGTAGGCTGACCGCCATGGACGTCACCGCCCTGCGCTCCTTCCGCGAGGTGCACCGTCAGGGCTCGATCAGCGCCGCCGCCCAGGTGCTCGGCTACACCCAGTCCGCGGTCTCCCGGCAGATCGCCGCGCTGGAGGCCCGGTTCGGGGCGCCGCTGCTTGAGCGGCACGCCCGCGGGGTCCGGCTCACCCCGGCCGGCGAGACCCTGCTCGGGCACGCCGCGGTGATCCTGCGGCGCGCGGAGCAGGCCGAGCGGGACGTGGCCGCCGCGACGGACGGCCCGGTGCTCCGGCTGCGGGTCGGGGCGGTCCCCAGCGCCGCCGCGACCCTGGTGCCCCGCGCCCTCGGCCTCTTCCGGGACGGAGCACCGCACGCGCGCGTCACCTTCGCCGAGGGCCTCACCGCCGCGCTGCTCCCCCAGCTCCTCGACGGGGAGCTGGACGCCGCCGTCGTCACCGACTACCCGCCCGGCATCCCCGCCCGCGCCGACCTCGCCCTCACCCACCTGCTGGACGACCCGTTGGTGTGCGTGCTGCCTGCGGCGCACCCGCTGGCCGCCCGGGACCGGCTGGCGCTGGCCGAGCTGAGCGGGGAGAGCTGGGTGGAGGACCACGCGGGCGCCGCCTCCGTGCTCGCCCTGGCCTGCGCCCGGGCGGGCTTCACCCCGCGGATCGACATCGAGTGCGGGAGCTGGCTCGGCAAGCAGGCGTTCGTCGCGGCCGGCCACGGCGTGGCGCTGGCCCCCCGGCTGCTCGTCCCGGCGCTCCGCCCCGACCTGGCCGTCCGTCCGCTGACCGAGCCGCCGCTCCGCCGGGTGTACGCCGCGACCCGGCACCGCCGGGACGGGCCGCCGACCCCGGTGGAGGACTTCGTCGCGGCCCTGGCCGCGGGGGCCCCGAGCGGTGAGGCCCGATGAGCACGCGCGGCGGTCTGAGAGCATGGAGGGCGTGAATGAGATCCGGCGCGGCACGCTTCAGGAGCAGACCTTCTACGAGCAGGTCGGCGGGGAGGAGACCTTCCGCCGGCTCGTCCACCGCTTCTACCAGGGGGTGGCCGAGGACCCGGTCCTGCGGCCGATGTACCCCGAGGAGGACCTCGGCCCGGCCGAGGAGCGCTTCGCGCTGTTCCTCATGCAGTACTGGGGCGGCCCGACGACGTACAGCGACAACCGCGGCCACCCCCGGCTGCGGATGCGCCACGCGCCCTTCGCCGTCGACCGGGCCGCGCACGACGCGTGGCTGAAGCACATGCGGGTCGCCGTGGACGAGCTGGGCCTGTCCGCGGAGCACGAGGAGACGCTGTGGCGGTATCTGACGTACGCCGCCGCCTCCATGATCAACACCCAGGGGTGAGCCCCGGCGACCGGCCGGGGGCGGGCGGGCGCTCCGTTTGACGGGGCTCAGCGGACGCTGAGGCCGAGCCCGCCGGCGGCGCCCGCGCGCCGCAGCGCGACGGAGCCGTACGGCGTGCGCAGCCGCAGCCAGGTGCCGCTGGACACCAGGCGGGGCCGGCCCTCGGCGGGGCTTCCGGCGGCGGCCGGCCGCAGGAAGCCGAGCGACTGCGCGGCGTGCACGGCGCGCACCGGCAGCCCGGTCTCCCCGACCGTCCGGGACCAGATGTCCCGGCCGATCCGGTCCAGCACGGCACGGGTGCGCTCCTCGGGCGCCAGCTCCCCGGTCCGGGCCCGGAACTCGGCCACGGCCGCCGCGACAAGGGCGTGCAGGGCGTCCGGCGCGGGCAGACCCGGCTCGGGCCGCCAGCCGCCGCGCGGGGGCAGCACCCCGGCCCACGGGGGCCCGGTCACCGCGCCGGGGACGCCGGCGGTGGCGGCCCGTTCGTCCACCGACTCGAGCAGCTCACCCGCGGACACGGTCGCGTCCAGGGTGGCGTCGAGGCCGTCCTCGTACGGTTTGGCCAGCCGCACCGCGCGGACCGCGAGGACCTCGAAGGACGGCGGCCGGCCGAAGACGGCGAGCGCGGTGCCGGCCGCCTGGAGCCGCACCGCCGCGGAACGGTCGTAGTGCAGCAGCCGGGAGAGGAAGGCCGCCAGGTCGGCGGCCTCCCCCTCGTCGGCCAGGTGGAGCACCGTCATGCGGCGACGGCCTTCTCCGCGGAGCCCGCGGGCTCACCGGGGACGTCCGTGTACTCCTGGAGGAACTCCCGCTCCTCCGCGGTGATCCGGCGGGGCCGCTGCGCCGCGAAGTCGAACGGCACGATCACCGTCGAGGCGCGCACGTAGACCTGCTCGCCGTCCTTCACCTCGTAGGTGAGGGTGAAGGAGGCGGCGCGGATCTCGGTGACCCACAGCTCGATGTCCACGGGCGTGTGCCGGTGGACGAGCTGCCGCTTGTAGTCGATCTCGTGGCGCGCCACCACCGACCCCTGCTGGAACTCCTTGTCCGGGCGGAACAGGAAGTCGATACGGGCCTCCTCCAGGTAGCGGAGGAAGACCACGTTGTTGACGTGGCCGTACGCGTCCATGTCCGCCCAGCGCAGCGGGCAGCGGTAGAGGTGCCGCAAGATCAGCCCCGGGTCAGCTTCTTGTGGGAGGCGCGGTGCGGGCGCGCGGCGTCCGGGCCGAGCCGCTCGATCTTGTTCTTCTCGTACGACTCGAAGTTGCCCTCGAACCAGAACCACTTGGAGTCGCCCTCGTAGGCGAGGATGTGGGTGGCGACCCTGTCGAGGAACCACCGGTCGTGGGAGACGACCACGGCGCAGCCGGGGAACTCGAGGAGGGCGTTCTCCAGGCTGCTGAGGGTCTCGACGTCGAGGTCGTTGGTGGGCTCGTCGAGGAGCAGCAGGTTGCCGCCCTGCTTGAGGGTGAGGGCGAGGTTCAGCCGGTTGCGCTCACCGCCGGAGAGCACGCCGGCCGGCTTCTGCTGGTCCGGGCCCTTGAAGCCGAACGCGGACACGTAGGCCCGGCTCGGCATCTCGACCTGGCCGACGTTGATGTAGTCCAGCTCGTCCGAGACGACGGCCCACAGCGTCTTCTTGGGGTCGATGTTGGCGCGGGTCTGGTCGACGTAGGAGATCTTGACGGTGTCGCCGACCTTGATGTCGCCGGAGTCCGGCTTCTCGAGTCCCTGGATCATCTTGAAGAGGGTGGTCTTGCCGGCGCCGTTGGGCCCGATGATGCCGACGATCCCGTTCCGCGGCAGCGTGAACGAGAGATCCTCGATCAGCACCTTCTCGCCGAACGCCTTGCTGAGCTTGCTGACCTCGACGACGACGTTGCCCAGGCGGGGGCCCGGCGGGATCTGGATCTCCTCGAAGTCCAGCTTCCGCATCTTGTCGGCCTCGGCGGCCATCTCCTCGTACCGGGCGAGGCGGGCCTTGGACTTGGCCTGGCGGCCCTTGGCGTTGGAGCGGACCCACTCCAGCTCGTCCTTGAGGCGCTTCTGCCGCTTGGCGTCCTTGGCGCCCTCGACCTTGAGGCGGGCGGCCTTGGTCTCCAGGTACTTGGAGTAGTTGCCCTCGTAGCCGTGCAGCCGGCCGCGGTCGACCTCGCAGATCCAGCCGGCCACGTTGTCCAGGAAGTACCGGTCGTGGGTGACCGCGACGACGGTGCCCTCGTACTTGGCGAGGTGCTGCTCCAGCCAGTTCACCGACTCGGCGTCCAGGTGGTTGGTGGGCTCGTCGAGCAGCAGCAGGTCGGGGGCCTCGAGCAGCAGCTTGCAGAGCGCGACGCGGCGCTTCTCACCACCGGAGAGGTTGCTGACCGGCCAGTCCCCGGGCGGGCACCCGAGCGCGTCCATGGCCTGCTCCAGCTGCGCGTCGAGGTCCCACGCGTTGGAGTGGTCCAGGTCCTCCTGGAGCTTGCCCATCTCCTCGAGGAGCGCGTCGGAGTAGTCGGTCGCCATCAGCTCGGCGATCTCGTTGAACCGGTCCAGCTTGCCCTTGACCTCGGCGACACCCTCCTGGACGTTCTCCAGGACCGTCTTGTCCTCGCTGAGCGGCGGCTCCTGCAGCAGGATCCCGACGGTGTAGCCCGGCGACAGGTACGCGTCCCCGTTCGACGGCTGCTCCAGGCCCGCCATGATCTTCAGCACGGTGGACTTGCCGGCCCCGTTCGGGCCGACCACACCGATCTTCGCGCCGGGCAGGAAGTTCAGGGTGACGTCATCGAGGATCACCTTGTCGCCGTGCGCCTTGCGCGCCTTGCGCATGGTGTAAATGAACTCAGCCAAGAGAAACCGTCCGGCAGCTTGAAATCAGGCAGTGGTCAGATACACCCCATCTTGCCGCACCGCCACCCCTGCGCGGAAACGCGTCGCCCCCGGACCGCCTGACCTGGCCCTTCGTCTAGGTCGACGACGAGATCGGCGCCATGGACCACCTCGGGGTCGCCACCGCCCACCCCGGGCCCGACCAAGGACCTCCAGGAGGCCGTTGGAGCTGTCCGGCGGTCGATGGGTGGTGGGGGACGCCGGTAAAGGCGGGCACTGGGTGGAGTTCCGGAAGGACGGGCTGTCGCAGTGCGCGCCCGGATCGGGAGGTGAGCTGATTCCGTGGGGGCGGATCATGCTGGGGATGAGGGTCACCGTCGGTGGCAAGTTCCGGAGCAAAGGCCCGTACGACACCACGGGGCTGCACCCCACCGCCCACCTCCTCTTTTTCGGGGCGCTGGCCGCGCGGGTCATAGACGCCGGAAGCCGTGGCCCGGGCCGTGGAGGGAGCGGCGTAGGGGTCAGCTTCCGTGCGGGTCCGTCCGCCGGCGGAGGACGATCAGGATCGTGCCGCCCATCGCCACCAGGGCGATGGCCGAGCCGCCTATCCACGGGGTGACGTCGGGGGTGCCGGTCTCGGCGAGGTCGGGGGCGGGGGTGGTGTCGATGACCGCCTTCTGCGGCGGGCCGCCGAGGGTGTGGACGGGCTCGTCGGGCGGGGTGTTCGCCTGGGTGCGGCAGTCCAGGACGCCGGTGAAGCGCTGTTCCAGGCCGGTGGGGCCGTGCAGGGTGAAGTCGTAGGGCTGGTCCTCGGGGAGGGGGACGGTGACGGTGCGGGTGGCACCCGGGGCGACGGTGTAGGTAATGGAGAGGAGGTCGAAGGTGAAGGGGCGGTCGCCCTTGTTCGTCGCCTTCACGTCCAGGCCGGACTTCGCGCAGTCCTCCGTCGCCGACAGTGCCGGTATCGGGCCGCCGGCCGCCCACGTCGCGTGGGTCGCCGCCGCGACCGTCGACTCGCTGGAGCCGGCCAGGATCTGGGTCTGGCTGCGGCTGTCGGAGGCGAAGGCGCGGCCGACGGGCACGGTGGTCGACGCCTGGACGGACAGCTCGGCGGCGCCGGCCGTCGCCCCGGCCGGTACGTCGAGGAAGAGCCGGGCGCCGGAGGTGACCGACGTGACCGGCTTGCCCTTGGCGTCGACGACCCGCACCCCGCTCGCGGCGTCCGCCGGCGGCGCCACCGTCGCGCCGCGGGCGTTGGTGCGGACGGTGACCGGACCGAGGCGGCCACCTGCGCGGCCCGAGACCGCGGGCGGGTCGAGGGTCAGGGACGGGGTCGGCTCGGGCAGGTCGCGGGCGTGCTTCTCCAGGTAGTCCGCGAGGCGCTCGGCGCGCGCGCCGACGGCCTCGACGTCCGCGCCGTCGGAGTAGCGCCAGATGGCCACCTGGGTGCCGGCCGCGGCCTCCCGCTCGGTGAGTCCGCCCCGTACGCCCGCCTTCTTCGCGAGCGCGGCCAGATCGTTGACCTGGGGGTAGGAGTTCTGGAGGATCCAGCGGATGCGGCCGGCGTCCTTGTTGGCGCCGAGCGAGGTCCCGCTCCACGGCGTCTCGTGGTACTTGGCATCCTTCTGCGTGGGGTTCTGGATGTCGACGCAGTACGTCTGGAGCGTGCCGCCGCCCTCGACGGACATCTCGAACAGGCCGGCCGACACCTTCTGGTCGCCCGACTTGTCGCCGGACCTGTCACCGGCCTTGTCGTGTATGACCGCGGCGCCGTACGTCTTGAGGCCGCCTATCGTCGCCGTCGCGCCGCCGTGGCCCGGTGCCGATCCCTCGGCGGCGGCCGGCCCGGCGCCGGCCAGCACACCGGCGGCCAGCAGGGCGGAGGCCAGCGCCCCGGCGGCGAGACGTACCGCCTTCCGGCCGGGAAGGGACGGCACAGCGAGCGTCGACAAGACCAAACTCCCCATCAGCAGCTATCGGAAGGCCCTCAACAGCCATCAGCAGCCCCACAAGGCTCGTTCGGCATCCTAAGGATGTGTCCCGCCGGGCTTCCCGGTGAGGGTGGTCCGAACGGTGATCCGAATCGGAATCGTTATCGCCGGACGCGGCTGTGAGCTGGGCTTATCGACAAATCGGCCTCAACCGGCCCCCGTTCAGGCCACCGGCGCCGGCTCCGCGGCCTCGGACGCCGGGGTCTCCCAGTCGGGCTCCGGCTGCGGTGGTGACGCCGATTCCCCTGCCGTATCCGCCCTGTTGACGCGGCGGAACGCCGCAGTGCCCCGGGACAGATCGTGTCCGATGGCGACCGCGTCGATGTCCGCCGACGTCCAGCTCTGTCCCTCGCGCACGTCCGTGCGCACCTTCAACCGGCCCTGCACGATCACCGGTTCGCCGACCGCGAGCGAGGCCGCCGCGTTCCGGGCGAGCTGGCGGTTGGCCCACACCGTGAAGAAGCTGGTGTGCCCGTCCGTCCAGGTGTTCTTCTCGCGGTCCCAGTAGCGCGCGGTGGCCGCCAGCCGGAAGCGCGCCGACGCGCCGTTCGCCAGCTCCCGGAAGACCGGCTGCGTGGCCACGTTGCCGACGGCGCAGATCATCGTCTCGTTCATCACGGGTCCCCTGTCCCTCCCGCGTACGGGTCGGTCCCGTACGGCTGTGCGGCGACCGTGATCGCCCGCCGCACAGCCAGAGTGCCGTGATCCGGCCGAGCCCGCTGGGCCCTGTGGACCGCCCCCCGGCCTGTGGATATCCCCGCCACCCACACGAGTGACGAGCGCGCCCGCCCGGTCCTACCGCACCCCCACCCCCGTGACCCGCCCGTACTGCTCCCGCACCTCCCGGTACCGCAACAGCTCCGCCGCCAGCGGATCAAGGACCCGGGCCCGTCCGCACCCCGCCGCCGCCTCCCGCAGTCCGCGTTCCGCCTCCTGCCCGTACCGCCGGGCCGGCCCCCGCGCCGCCATCCGGCAGCCCCACTCGATGAGCGGGCCGCCGACGATGCCCGACAGCATCAGCAGCACCGGCACGCCCAGGTCGGGCGGCAGGAAACCGATGATCTGGCCGAGCAGCCACAGCCCGCCGACGATCTGGAGCAGCGTCATCGCCGCCTGCGCGAGGACCGCCACCGGCCACCACCCCGGGCGCGGCGGACGCCCGGGCTCCACCCCGGTCCGCTCGGCCAGCTCGTCCAGCGCCTCCGGCAGCCCCGCCGCGCCGCGCAGGGCGGCCTCCCGCATCGCCTGCGCCCACGGCGCCGGCAACCCGGCCGAGGCCCGGTCGGACACCGTGCGCACCGCCTGCTCCACCCGCTGGCGTGCCGTCGCCTCCTCGTCGGCCTGGCCGCGCGCGGGCAGCCGGCCGGTGCTCGGCTCACGCCGCTCGTGGTACCAGCGCCACAGCCGCAGCCAGGGCGTGCCGCAGGCCCGGTTGGCGTTGCGCAGCCAGGCGCGTTCGGCCGCCTCGCCCGCCGCGACCGCACCCACCGCGTCGGCGAGCCGGTCGGCGAACTCCTCGCGCGCCTCCTCGCTGAGCCCGGTGCGCCGCCCGGTGACGTACACCGACCGCAGCCGCCAGGCGGCGGCGTCCACGTCGGCCGCGATCCGGCGGGCCGGCGCCTGCCGTTCGGCGACGAACTGGCCGAGACACTCGCGCAGTTCGCCGACTCCGTCCCCGCTCAGCGCGGACAGCGCGAGGACCGTCGCGCCCGGCTCGCCGTACTCGCCGAGCGCGATGCCGTCCTCGTCCAGGAGCCGCCGCAGGTCGTCCAGGACCTGCTCGGCGGCCTCGCCGGGCAGCCGGTCGACCTGGTTGAGGACGACGAAGGTGACCTCCGCGTGGCCGGCCATCGGCCGCAGGTAGCGCTCGTGCAGGACGGCGTCGGCGTACTTCTCCGGGTCGACCACCCAGATGACGGCGTCCACGAGCGCCAGGATGCGGTCCACCTGCTCGCGGTGCTGCACGGCCGCCGAGTCGTGGTCGGGCAGGTCGATCAGGACGAGCCCGCGCAGCTCCGAGTCGGAGTCGGGGGGCTGGACGGGGCGCCGCCGGAGCCGGCCCGGGATGCCGAGCCGGTCCAGGAGGCTGGCCGCGCCGTCGCTCCAGCTGCACGCGATGGGCGCCGCGGTGGTCGGCCGGCGGACGCCCGTCTCGGAGATGGTCACCCCGGCCAGCGTGTTGAACAGCTGCGACTTACCGCTGCCGGTCGCCCCCGCGATCGCGACGACGGTGTGCTGCCCGGAGAGCCTGCGCCGGGCGGCGGCCTCGTCCAGGACCCGGCCTGCCTCGGCCAGCGTCCCGCCGTCCAAGCGGGTGCGGGAGAGGCCGACCAGCTCGCGCAGCGCGTCCAGTCGGGCCCGGAGCGGGCCGTCGTAGGCCAGCGGCATCAGGGCCGCCGCGGGGTTGGCGGGCCGGCCCGTCGCGACGGCGTACCGCTCGGCACGGTGCTCGGACCCGGCGGTCTCGTCCACCCGCCGCGCGATCAGCCCGTCGCCCCAGGGGTCCTCCGCCTCCTGGACGCCGGGGGGCGGTTCGTCGGCGTCCCTGGCCCGTACCCGACCCTCCCGGGACACCTCCTTGGCACCCTTGAGGTCCCTGAGGCTCTTGATGCCCTTGCGCATCCCCGCCGCCTCCTCCGGCGGCCCCTCCGGCCCGGAGCCGGCGCGCTCGACGGCCGCCGCCTCCGTGCCACCGGCGTCGTCCACACCCGCCCGCTGGGGGCTCGCCCCTTCGGCGGGGTCCTGGTCCGTGACGGCGGTCACCGGTCACCTCTCCTTCTGTAGTACGGACAGCGCGGCGATCAGCTCCGCCTGCGGTTCGGGCTGGACGTCCAGCCCGTCCAGCGGTGCGAGCCGGCGCTCGCGTTCGGCGTCGAGCACCCGGTCCACGTGCGCGGTGAGCAGCCGCCCGCCCCGTTCGCGCAGCCGCAGCGCGCCGCGGGCCCCGATCCGCTCGGCGAGCCCCTCCCCCGCGCTGCGCGCCCGCCGGCCACCGAGCAGCACCGTGGCGACGAGGGCCGCGACCACCTGGGGGTCGGGCGCCAGGCTCCGGTCCAGCTCGCGGACCTCCTCCTCGGCGTACTCCTCCAGCTCGCGCCGCCACCGCCGCACGGCCATGCCGATGCGGTGCTCGGCGCTTTCAGTGCTCCCGGCGCTCTCGGTGTTTCCGGCACTCTCGGTGTTTCCGGCGTGTCCGCCACGTGCCGTCAGCTCCGGCAGCGCGGCCGCCGGTTCGCGCCGCCACGCCTCATGGACGCGCTCGTCGGCGGCGGTGACCGAGCACAGCAGCAGCGCGCTCAGGCTCTCCACCAGCGAGTCGAGCAGTTCGTCCGGGGTGCAGTCGAGAGGGAAGGCCCGCCACCGCTTGAGCGCGTCGCCGGCGAGCACCGCGCCCGCGTCGAGGCGCCCGCTCACGCGTGCGTGCTCCCCGTCGTAGGCGCCCTCGACGGCGGCCGTCAGGCGCAGCGCCGCGGCGTACTGAGCGGCGGTGGCGCCGGCCAGCTCGGGCATGCGGGACTTCAGGGAGTCGAGGATCCCGTACGCCGTGCGGGCCATGGCGTCGTGCCGGGCGCCGAGGTCCTCGGCGCGGTGCACGAGCCAGGAGCGCAGCGGCGCCACGGCGCTGGCCGGCAGCAGCCCGCCGCCCCAGGCGGACTCGGGCAGCTCGGGCACGGTGAACCGGGGGACCTCGCCGAGGCCTGCCTTGGTGAGCAGGGCCGCGTACTGCCGGGACACCTCGGACACCACCTGGTGGGGCACCCGGTCGAGGACGGTGACCAGCGTGGCGTCGTACTCCTTGGCGGTGCGCAGCAGGTGCCACGGGACGGCGTCGGCGTAGCGGGCGGCGGTGGTGACCATGATCCAGATGTCGGCGGCGCAGATCAGCTCGGCGGCCAGTTTGCGGTTGTCGGCGATGAGGGCGTCGATGTCGGGCGCGTCCAGGAGGGCGAGTCCGGGCGGGAGGCTGTCGGCGGTCTCCAGGCGCAGCACACGCGCGGGGTCCTCGCCGGGCAGCAGCAGATCGTCGCCGGGCTCCTGGTGGGGCACCCACACGCGCGTGAGGTCGGGCAGCACCCGCATGCCGCTGAACCAGTGATGGTCCTCCGGGTGGCACACCAGCACCGGCGTCCGGGTGGTGGGCCGCAGCACACCCGCCTCGCTGATCCGCCGCCCCACCAGGGAGTTCACCAAGGTGGACTTGCCGGCGCCGGTGGAGCCGCCCACGACGGTGAGCAGCGGCGCCTCGGGATCGCGCAGCCGGGGCACCAGGTAGTCGTCGAGCTGGGCGAGCAGCTCGTCACGGTTGGCACGCGCGCGCGGGGCTCCCGGCAGCGGCAGGGGGAAGCGTGCGGCCGCGACGCGGTCGCGCAGCGCGGAGAGTGCGTCGAGCAGCTGAGGCCGTACGTCCAAGGTCACCACATGGGAAGAATGCCCAATTTCGGGGGCATTCTGAAGCATATGGGCATGTCTGCGCGGCGCAGGCATAACGAGTGCACAACACCCGGTGCGCCAGAGGCCAAAAGCGCTGCACGATTCGTACCTGCCTGCGATTATCAGGACCGCTTCACCGAACCTCCACATCGAGCCACGGAGGCGAGGCAGCGGCGAGCCAACAGGGGCACGGGGGCGGGAGCCCTATCCTTGTCCCCGGCACCGTCACACCCAGGCCCCCGTAGCTCAGTGGATAGAGCAGGCGCCTTCTAAGCGCTTGGCCGCAGGTTCGAGTCCTGCCGGGGGCGCCGCGGCACATGGCCGGCCAGAGCCCCCCTCCCGGCCCCCGGCCGCCTCCCTTGTGGCCTCGCCCGGGCCGGGCGCGCGCCGAGTCCGGTACGCATGACACCCCCGCACACCTGCGACCGAGGCATCCCGCACCGACCCGTTGCATTTTCAAACACTCCTGCCGCTGCGGCGCACCGCGCGGCGGAGCCGGGAATCCGGCACTCCAACGCCGCCCGAGCCCCTCCCTCAACCCCTCGATTGGCCTGATCCTTGCCCCTGTTTCCACAGCGCGTTGCCGGTGCAACGGGGTATGGGAGAGGATGTTCGAGGAATTGTGGGGCGCGTGGTGATGGGGGAGCGATGAAGTTCGACATGGGGTCGACGACGCTGGCGTCGCTGACCAAGGCCACTGGCGGGTCGAGTGAGGATCTGGGGACGCTGATCCAGCAGTTGATCGCCGCCGCGGAGCCGTTGGAGGGGAAGTTCAACGGTGAGGGGAAAGCGATGTTCGACTCGTTCAAGTTGCACGCGGATGAGATCACCGCGGCGTTGAACGGTTCGCTGACCTCGATCCTGGGCGGTCAGTCGGGTATGGACACGGCGTTCGGGACGGGTGACCAGGAGCAGTCCGACAACGCGCGGCAGAACATGGGTGTCGCGAACTTCGACGCGGCACGTTTCAGCGGCTGACCATCGACCGGGGGTTTGATCATCATGGCGACGCAGGACCGGCGTTCGTACGACACGGGTGCCTCGGGTGAGGTGCAGGGCGGGCTGCAGGGGATCATCGGCCGGCTGGAGAGTGTGCTGGGCGAGCGCGACCGGGCGGTGAAGACGGCGATGGCGGACTATCAGGCCGACGGGGTCTCGGACGAGTACCACGGCAAGGAAGTCCGCTGGAACCACGCCGCGAACGAGGTGCGCAACATCATCCAGCTGGTGCGCACGACGCTGGAGAAGAACGACCACACGGCGCAGGCCACGCTGGCCCGGGCGAAGGCGGCCGTCGACAACATCGGCTGACACACCGGCCGGTACGGGGATGTGGGGTGTGGTGTGACGGGGTGGGACATCGATGCGGCCGGGGTGTCGGGGGTGCTGTCGAAGTCGGGGACAGCTGCGCAGGGCATGTCGAAGGCCGGCGGGGCGATGCAGAAGGACCTGGAGTCCGCGTCCTCGGCCGCGGGCACGCTGACCAGCCAGTACGGCCCTTACAGCAGTACGGCGGGGCTGGTCGGCTCGGCGCTGGCGCAGTTCGCGCAGCACTGGTCGAAGGACCTGGTCTACATCGCCCGGCGCACGGAGAAGTCGCTGAACGGGGCGGCCGACGCGACGACGGCGTATGTGCAGGGCTCGCGTGAGCAGGCGGCCAACGCGCAGGCGGAGGCGTCGAAGGAGCCGAAGATCGACATGCCGGGCGCGGACGGGGCCGGCCAGGACGCGCGGGGGCGGTAGCGGTGGGCGAGAAGCTGATCGATCCGTCGGGCATTCCGCACTTCATCGGCGATCTGGCCACGCTGGACACCGACGCCGCCAACCTGACCACGCACGCGGGTGAGTTCCGCACGGCGGGCTCGGACGTGCACACCGAGTTCCAGGGCCTGTCCGCGTGCTACGAGGCTCCGGAGGCGGAGCAGTTGTTCGCCACGACGCTGCCGGTGCAGACCAAGTCGGACGCGTTCGCCGGGGACCTGGAGAAGGTCTCCACCGCGCTGTCGGACTACAGCACCGAGGTGCAGCCGCTGGTGACGAGGCTGGAGACCCTGAAGGCGGACGCGACCGCGTTCGTCGACTCCGTTGCCGGTGACGACGACTGGCGCACCGACCAGGACAAGGTCGATCACAACAACGACTTGTGGCACGACGTCAACCACACCGTCGCCGCGTTCCAGAGCGCGGAGCGCACCGCCTACAACAAGATCATGGCGTTGATCGGCGGCACCGCGCTGACCACCGACGACGGCAGCCACGGCACGAACATGTACGGCTTCAAGGCCGACGACCTCGACCACGCCGAGGAGACCCCGTGGGGCTCGTCGGCCGAGCGCGAGTACGAGGGCCTGGCCTGGCTGGGGCACCAGATCAAGTCCTACGTCTGGGACGGCTTCATCGTCGACGGCGTATGGGGCACCGTCAAAGGGCTGGGCACCCTGGTCGGCACCGACGGCTGGGACGCGGCCGGGCAGGCGTGGAAGCACCTGGCCCAGCTCGGCACCGGCCTGGCCATCAGCGCGATCCCCGTCGTCGGCGACGTCTACTGGCAGATGCCCGAGGACAAGCTGCCCTCCTGGCTGCGCGAGTCGCGCACCACGATGAAGGAGACCGGCAAGGCCCTGGTCGCCTGGGACACCTGGAAGACCAACCCCTCCCGCGCGGCCGGCCAGGTCACCTTCAACGCGGTCACCGCCATCTTCACCGGCGGTACCGGCAGCGCCGCCTCCGGCGCGGGCAAGGCCGGCGCGGTCGCGCGCACCCTGTCGGTGGCGGGCAAGGTCGGCAGGATCGTCGACCCGATGACGTATGTCGGCAAGGCCGGCAAACTCGCCTACCTCAAGATCGGCGACACCTTCACCACCCTGAAGAACCTCAGAACGGGCGCCACCCTGGACCTCCTCCGCCAGGCCGACGCCACCCGCTCCCCGGCCATCCCGGACACGGCGATCCCCTACCTCGACAACGCCACCGGCAAGGTCGTCTACCTCACCGACGAAGGCCACCTCCTCAACCCCGACGGCACCCTCCACCAACACGCCGACCAGGCACCCGGCGAGGTCTCGGCGGCGGACCGGGCACGGATCGACGCGGCCCAGAATCCTGGGCACGCGCCTCAATTGGTGGGTGGCGCTGGCCATACACCCAGAGGCGTGGCAACGCACCTGCCGGGGGACACGCCGGGCGGTCTCACACATGAGCCCCCCGCCGGCCACGAGGCTCCTGCACAGGGCCATGCGACCGGTCAGGAGGGAGGCCTCCCCGGCGCTGACGCCGCAGGCCACGATGCTGCCACCGCGGCTGGGCACCCCACGGATCACCCTGGCGCCGGATCCACGGGCGAAGACGGCGGTATGCCTCCCACCGGCAGCCATGAACTGCCCCCCTCCGGCAGCTATCCAGAGAGACCGCGGGGTAATCTTCCGGACGGCTCCTGGACAGGCGAGGGCGGACTGCACCTGTCTCCGGAGGCGAACCACGCCGCGGAGGGTTTCCTCCGGGAGTCAGCGGCGGCCGAGCCGCGCATCACGGACACGCTGCAGCAGATCACACATCGCGTCGACGACGGACGCCTGATCGGCCTCGAGTACCGACTCAAGGGCGAGGAATCGCTCAAGCGCAAATTGGCGACGGAGTTGCTCGACGATTTTGATTTGCGAGCTGAGGACGCACTGACCGGAGTCAAAGACTCTGTACGATACACAGTGGAAATACCGAGCAGCGGATACACGCGCGGGGTTCAACAGGCTGTTGACACGCTCCAAGCACGCGGGTTCGAGAACGTCACGTTCAAGAACACCTGGGAGTCCAACGGCTACAAGGGAATCAATTCCACTTGGCGGGATCCGGCCAGCGGCCGAATCTTTGAAGTGCAGTTCCATACACCGGAAAGCTTCACGGCCAAGATGGACGGCCACATTCTCTATGAAAAAGAGCGCCTTCCCGGCGTTTCTGCAGAGAACCTCAAGACCATAAGAGCCGAACAGCACGACCTCTTCGGTAAGTTTCCGGTCCCGCACGGCGCGAGCGAGGTTCACCTGAGCCCTCACGCGCATGCTCCTGACCTACTCGATGACGCAGCCGACCACGCCGGCCCACCGAACAGTGGTGCCGGGCCGCACGCCGGCGGTGCTCAATGGGTTACTGAACCCTCAGAGTATGCGGGCCGAATGTATGAGCAAATCCGAGCCACGCCTAACAGGGTCGACCTCCCGGAAGTCAGTCGGAACACCGGCATCGGCGAGCCCGTCCTGCGCGAGGTCAAGTCGCATCTCTTTCGCGCCCAGCACGATGTTCCCCTTGGCCCTGGCAAGGTAGGTCGCGGTCTCTTCGAGCCTCGCGATGACGTTGCCGATTTGTGGGTCGGTGCGCGCAACGGCACGTTGTCGGAAGCCGAGCTCCGGGAGTTCAGCCACCTCATGGCTCATGAGTACATGGAGAGTCAGTTCATGAAGGCTGGCCTTCCATATGCCCATGCCCATGACCACTTGTACTCACCCACCATCGACAACGGCGTTCCCACGGGGTACCAGCGCGACTTCCCCCGTGATCTACGTGATGCGGGCGCACACGAACTCGCTCCGAACGCCACCCGAGGCGGGTTCCTTCACTGGTCAAGAGGTTGGGGGCTGACTCCGCCCTCCGTGCCGCTGGCTGATAACTTGTCAAACATCCATGACGTGGTGAAAGCTGCGTTCCAGGAGTTGCGCGCGAAGGGCATAGAACTCAAGTGACCGAAGACTCAGCGCTTACAGTGCTCGACCGCATCCGCGCCATCGACTGGGACGACTGGGGCGCAGCGTTTGATCACTCGCGGTCACGCGCGCTGTTGATGCGCGAGTATCTCCGCCGCGCCGCTCAGTGGACTCGCCTGTACGGCGTACCCGACAGGTGGCCTTTCTTCGACATCACCGAAAGCATCGATTCAGCCGCCCCTTTTGATGCCGAGATTCGTGAGGCCATTGAGTCGCTGCTTGACTCAATGGTGAATCCCGGCTCCGTGAAGCGCACTCTGCGTGGCGCAGTCCATCTCGCGGCCCTGCGTGACCTGGGGTGCGTCGACCTGCCCGAGCTCCCGGATCCTTACGCCCCACTCCTGCGTATGTATGAGCGCGGGGGCGGTTTCTCGGTGGAGCAGTTGATTGATCTCAATGGCGTAAGCCTTCCTGTGTGGGATGCCGAGGCATCTCTTGGAGCCGAGCCCTTCAACGTTACTTCAGGCGCCACTTTGGACGCATTGGACTCTGGCGCCGAAGGCCGCATCACCTACTTCGCAAAGATTCGGGAAGGATACCCACGCGAGCGCCCGTCGGGTATTCTGCGCCGTCGCCTCGTCGGTCGCGACGACACTTCATACGATGAAGCTTTTACGCGTAACCTCCGCTGGGAGCCGACCGAATATCTGCGCCTGTACGAGCTGGGACACAACGACGTGGACCACACCGAGATCTCCGAAATCGAGGCGGCGCACCACATCGACACGATTTTCGCCAGACTTCAGGGCACGAAATCCGCGCAATGACCTCCAGTTGGGGAGATCCAGGGCTCGACAGGCCAGAGGGGGTTCGAGGCGCCTCCTCGACCGCGAGTGGGTGGGCGAGTTCGAGGCTATGGGTCACGTCTTCGAGTAAGTCTCCCTCGCCTTCTCCTCCAATCCGATCGCGTCGAAAGAAGACCTGATGGCGGCCCAGGATTACGACAGTCAGCTTCTGGAGTCGGTGGCGGTGCGTCGGCGGCGGCTGCGGGATGCCGTGTTGTTCGGGGCGCGGCGTCAGCGGCGCACGGTGGACGAGCGGTTGGGGAAGGCATTCGCCGGGGTGGTGATCGCGGCCGTCCTGTGTGCCGGGTGCGTGGGGTGGTCGTTCATTTCGCATCGGGTGATCGGGAAGACCGGGTACGGGACATCGGTGCCCGCGTCGACGCCTTCCGTATCGTCACCGAGCGCGGATTCGACCCGATGATAAGTTCGAGCGCGTGATATCCCAGGAGACTGTGAGCCGTGCCGCCACGGCGCTGACCCGGGTGACCCTGGTCGGTGAACGGCGGCGGGTGGACCTGGTGTTGCCGTCCCGGGAGCTGGTGGGCCTGCTGCTTCCCGAGGTGATGCGGCTGCTCGGGGACCGGGTGGGTGAGCGACCGCAGAGCCGTCACCTGGTGACCGCCGACGGCAGTGTGCTGGAGCCGGACGCGACGCTCGAGTCCGCCGGCGTGCCCGACGGCGCGGTGCTGCGGCTGGTGCGCGTCGAGGACGCGCCGTCCGCTCCGGTCGTGCACGACGTGAGCGACGAGGCGGCCGACGACCCGAACGTACGGGCCTGGCGCTGGGACGCGCGGGCGCGGCGGGTCGTGGCGGCCGGCGCGTGCGTGGGGTGGGCGCTGGCCTGCTCCGTGCTGGCGCGGGCCGGGTTCGAGGCGCAGGGGGCCGGTGCCGCGCTGCTGGTGGCCGGGGCGCTGGCCGCGGTGGCGGGGGCGCTGCTGGGGCGGGGCGGGCACAAGGGCCTCGCGGCGGCGTTGATCGTCTCGGGTGCCGTCGTCGGCGTGCAGGGGGCGTGGTCGCTCGCGGACGCCCAGGAGTGGTCCGGCGCGGTGCGCTTGGCGGCCGTGGCCGGGGTGCTGGTGGTGGCGTTGTCGCTGCTGGGCTGGCTCTCGCCGATGGGGCGCGGCGCGCTGGTCGGGGCGGTCGCGCTGACCGGCGCCGGGGTGTGCTGGGAGGCCGCGCTCGCCACGCAGTCCGGCGGAACCGCACCGGTGGACTCCGCGCGTACGGGGGCGCTCCTCGCAGTCGTGTCCGTGGTCCTGCTCGGAGTGCTGCCGCGGCTCGCGCTGATGGGCTCGGGGCTGTCCGGTCTCGACGACCGGCGTTCGGCGGGCGCCTCGGTGAGCCGGTTCCAGGTGGCGACCGCGCTGGCCGCGACCCACCGGGGCATGGCGCTCGCGACCGCGGTCATGGCCCTGTCCGGCGCCGTGGCCGGGGTGCTGGTGGTGCGGTCGGTGTCCACGTGGACGGTGTGGTCGGCCGTGGTCGTCGCGCTCGTACTGGCGCTGCGGGCCCGCGCCTACCCGCTGACGGTGGAGATCGTGGCCCTGCTGGCCGCGTCGGGCGCGGTGACGGTGCGGCTGGCCTGGCTGTGGCTGGAGCACGGCGGTGCGGCGGGGCCGCTGGGCGTGCTGGTGCTGCTGGCCCTGGTCGCGCTGGGAGTGCTGGCCGTGGAGCCCGCCGAGCATGTGCGGGTCCGGCTGCGCAAGGTCGGTGACGTACTGGAGTCGGTCGGGGTGATCGCCCTGTTCCCGCTGGTGCTCGGGGTGTTCGGGGTGTACGGGCGGCTGCTCGACACCTTCGCGTGAGGTGAGGGTCATGACGAGTTCCGGCCGCTGGCAGGACGACGTACTGCGCGATCTGCACGCGCCCGAGGACGAGGAGAGGCAGGCGGCGCCGACCGGTCCTCGGCAACCGCTGCCGGTGCGTCGGCCGGACGAGGAGCGCCCGCACCCGGGCAGGCCCCGCACCGCCGCCTCGGCCGCTGAGCAGCGTACGGACCCGTCCCGTACGGGCTCCACCAGTACGGCCCCTTCCCGTACGGACGTCTCCCGTACGGCCGTCTCCCCTACCCCAGCCCCCGAATCCGCGCCCACCCCCGAATCCGCCCCCACCCTCGACCCCCGCCTCGCCCTGGCCCTCGGCGCCCCCCAGCACGGCGACTCGGTGGCCCGCCGCACCGCCCGCTCCCTCCGCAAGCTGGCCTCCTCCGCGGCGCACGACGTCGCCGAGGAGACCCGCCTCGCCCAGGCGCTGCAACAGCCGGTGACCACCGGCCGGGTGATCGCGGTGACGTCGATCCGCGGCGGGGTCGGCAAGACCACCACCGCGGCCCTGCTGGCCCGCACCCTGAACCACTACCGGCACGACCCGGTGCTGGCGCTGGAGGCGGACTCCGCGCTTGGGACCCTGCCGGTGCGCCTGGGCGCGCAGTCGGTGCGCTGGTCGTGCACCGACCTCGCGCGGATCCTCACCCCGTCGATGCGGCTGACCGACGTCACCGGCTACCTGGTGCCCACCGCGGACGGCGGCTGGCTGCTGCCCGCGGGCAACGGGCGGTTGAGCGCCCCGCTGGACATCACCGGCTACCGCAAGGTCACGCTCGCCCTGCGCCGCTACTTCGCGGTCTCGGTGGTGGACTGCGAGTCGCTGCCCGGCGAGGTGGCGCGTACGGCGATGGACACCTGCCACGCCCGGGTCGTGGTCGCCCCGCGGACCGCCGAGGGCGTCGGCGGGACCCGCACCGTCCTCGACTGGCTGGGCCGGCTCCCGCACGCGGCGCTCGCCTCCACGGTCGTGGCGCTCACCACGACCAGCGACGACCCGATCCTGGAGCTGAAGGCGGCCATGGCGCACCTGCGCGAGACCGGCGTCACCGTGGTGCCGCTGCCCTACGACCGGCATCTGGCCGGCGGCGGCCCGATCCACACCGACCGGCTCGGCGAGAGCACCCGCCGTGCGGCCACCGAACTGGCCGCCGCCGCCATGGCGCGGGCGGTGCGCGTCCGGTGACCCGACGCCACGTCCACCGCCCGGCCCGCACCACCCGCCCCCTGCCTCCGGTCGAGGCCCGCACCATCGAGCCGCCGCCGAACCTGCCCGAGGGCAAGACGGGCAGCCCCGCCACCGCGCTGCTGCCGATGGCCGGTGTGGCCGGCTCGGTGGTGATGATGACCGTGATCCGCTCCAGCCAGTTCGCCGGGCTCGGGGCCGTGGTCCTGGTCATCGCGCTGCTCGGCGCGGTCGCCCTGTTCCTGTCCCAGCGCGGCAAGGCCCAGCGCCAGCGGCGCGTGCAGCGCGAGCGCTATCTGGAGTATCTGGAGACCCTACGCGCGGAGTTGAACGAGACGGAGCGCGCCCGCCGCCAAGCCGCCCGCCTCCTGCACCCCGCCCCGGCCGCCCTGTTCGACCTCCTGCGCGATCCGGCCCGGCTGTGGGAGCGGCGGCGCACCGACGCCGACTTCCTCCAGGTCCGCGTAGGCGTCGGTGACGTTCCCGTCCAGGAGCTGGCCGTCGGGCAGAACACCACTTCCGGCGTGCTCACCCCGCCCGACCCGTTCATGCTGAACGAGGCCCGTGCGCTCCAGGCCCGGTTCGCGACCGCCGCCGCCCATCCGCTGCCCGTGCCGCTGGACCGGGCCGGGAACGTCAGCGTCGTCGGCGACCGCGACGGGGTGCTGCGCGTCGCCCGCGCCCTGCTGGTGCAGACGTCCGTGACGCACGCCCCGGACGACGTGGCGATCGCCCTCGCGGTGCCCGGCGACCGGATCGAGGCGTGGGAGTGGGCCAAGTGGCTGCCCCACGTGCTGGAGCCGCAGGCGCAGGACGGCCCGGTGGCCGCGCGCCGCGTCGCGCCCGACCTCGCCCAGCTCGCCCAGGTGATCGGCACCGACCTCAAGCGGCGCGCCTCCTACGCCGCCGAGGTCCGCCGCGGACTCGCCGACGACCGGGCCCTGCGGCTCACCGACCGGCTCCTGGTGGTCAGCGACGCGTACGGCGCCGACGCCGTCGACCTGCCGCGCCCCGACACCGCCGTCTCCCTGGACGCCATGGGCGTCACCGTGCTGCACCTGCTGGCCGAGCGGATCCAGGAGCCCGACCACGTCTCCGTACGCGTCACCGTGGACGGCGACCGGGTGACCGTGGAGGACCTGCGCGGGGAGCAGGCCGTACGGACCGACGGCGTCGCCGACGACGTGCCGCTCGCCGGCGCCGAGGGGCTGGCCAGGGAACTGGCGCCGCTGCGGCTGTCCGCCGAGTCCGCCACCGAGGGCAGCCCCGTCTCGGGCCCGGTCGACTTCCCCCACCTCCTGGGCGTCGAGGACCTGGCCGCGCTCGACCTGCCCCGCCTGTGGGCGCCGCGCGGCGAGCGCGACTTCCTGCGCGTGCCGATCGGTGTGGACGACCGCCACCGGCCGGTGCTGCTCGACCTGAAGGAGTCCGCCGAGTTCGGCATGGGCCCGCACGGGCTGTGCGTCGGCGCGACCGGCTCCGGCAAGAGCGAACTGCTGCGCACCCTCGTCCTCGCCCTGGTCACCACGCACCCGCCGGAGGACCTGGCGATGGTGCTGGTCGACTACAAGGGCGGCGCCACCTTCGCGCCGTTCACCGCCCTGCCGCACGTCGCCGGGGTCATCACCAACCTGGAGAACCAGGCCGGACTCGTCGAACGCGTCCACACCTCGCTCGCCGGGGAGATCACCCGCCGCCAGCAGGTGCTCAAGGACGCGGGCGACATCGCCGACATCGGCCACTACCGCGCCCTGCGCGACGGCGAGCGCCCCGACCTCGAACCCCTCCCCCACCTCTTCGTCGTCATCGACGAGTTCGGCGAACTGATCACCGCCAAGCCGGACTTCATCGACCTGTTCCTGTCCATCGGCCGGATCGGCCGCTCGATCGGCGTGCACCTGCTGCTGTCCAGCCAGCGCATCGAGGGCGGCCGGCTCAAGGGCCTGGAGACGTACCTGTCCTACCGGCTCGGGCTGCGCACCTTCTCCGCCGACGAGTCCCGTACGGTCCTGGACACCACGGACGCGTTCCACCTGCCGCCGCTGCCCGGCTTCGGCTACCTCAAGGTCGACACCTCCACCTACACCCGGTTCAAGGCGGGTTACGTCTCCGGCGCTTACCGCGGCCCCGCGCCGGACGGCGGCCCGGCCGACGACGAGCCGCTCGCCTGGCCCTACCCGGCCTACAACTCCCCCACCACCACGGGGGCCGCCGTCGCGGACGAGGCGGCCCCGGCCGTCCGCGAGAGCGGGCCGACCGCGCTGTCCACCACGGTCGGCCAACTCACCACGGCCGCCGACCCGGTGCGCCGCATCTGGCTGCCGCCCCTGCCGCGGGCGCTCTCGCTCGACGAGGCCGCGGGCCCGGTGCACGCCACGGCCGACGGCCTGCGACTCGGCGTGGCGGAAGGCCCGTTGCGGGTGCCGCTCGGCGTCCTGGACGATCCGGCGCGGCAGTGGCAGGGCCCCTGGATCCACGATCTCGACACGGCCGGCGGGCACACCGCCGTCATCGGCGGCCCCCAGTCGGGCAAGACCACCCTGCTGCGCACACTCGCCCTGTCCCTCGCCCTCACCCACACCCCGCACGACGTCGCCCTCTACGGCCTCGACCTGGCCGGCGGCGGCCTGTCCGCCCTGGCCGACCTCCCCCACGTCGGCGGCATCGCCACCCGCGCCGACCACGAACGCGCGGCCCGCACCGTCGCCGAGGTCCGCGCGATGCTCACCGCACGCGAGGAGGTCTTCCGCGAACGGGGCATCGACTCCGTCGACCAGCTCCGCGCCCTGCGCGCACGGGGCGAGCTGCCGCGGCTCGGCGCCACCGACGTGATCCTGCTCATCGACGGATTCGGCGCTCTCCGCGAGGAGTTCGCCCACCTCGACGACGACGTGGCCGACCTCCTCAAGCGCGGCGGCGGCTACGGCATCCACCTCGTCGCCGGCATGCTCCGCTGGAACGACGTCCGCATCGCCACCCAGTCCATGTTCGGCAGCCGGGTCGAGCTGCGCCTCAACGACCCGGCCGACTCCACCATCGACCGCAGGCTCTCCGAGACCCTCGCCGCCGACACCCCCGGCCGGGCCCTCACGCCCGGCAAGCTCTTCGCCCACGCGGCGCTGCCCCGTGTCGACGCCCGGGCCACCGCCGAGGATCTCGGAGCGGCCCTGGCCGACGGCGCCCGCGTCCTGCGCGCCACCTGGCACGGTGAACCGGCGCCGCCCGTACGGGTGTTGCCCACCCGCCTCCCCGCGCAGCGGCTGCCCTCGCCCCAGGCGGAGCCCCGGACGGTGCCGATCGGCATCGACCAGGACGGCCTCGCCCCCGCCCTCCTCGACCTGTTCGGCGCCGACCAGCACCTGCTCGTCCTGGGCGACAACGAGTGCGGCAAGACCAACCTCCTGGCGCACATCTCCCGTTCCCTGGTGGCCCGGCACAGCGCGGACGAGCTGGTCTTCGGCATCTTCGACCCGCGCCGCGGTCTGCGCGGAGTGATCCCCGAGCCCTACCGCGGCGGTTACGCCCACAACGCCAAGCTCGCGGGCGCGCTGGCCACCGGCATCGCGGCCGAGCTGGACAAGCGCCTGCCCGAGACGGCCGACCCGGACGCCCTCGGCGAGGAGCCCTCCTTCACCGGCCCGCGCATCGTGATCCTCGTCGACGACCACGACATCCTCACCACCGCCGGCCAGCGGCCCTTGGACCCGTTCCTGCCCTATGTCTCCTCGGCCCAGGACATCGGCCTGCACTTCGTGGTCGCCCGCCGCGTCGCCGGCTCCTCCCGCGCGCTGTACGAGCCGTTCCTCACCGCCCTGCGCGAGTCCGGCGCCGCCTCCCTCGTGATGACCGGCGACCGCAGCGAGGGCCAGCTCCTGCCCGGCCTGTACGCCTCCGCCCAGCCGCCGGGGCGCGGCACCCTGGTCCGCCGAGGCCGCCGCCACCAGCTCGTGCAGACCGCCCTCACGGCCGACCCCGCGGCCGAGGAGGCGCCGCGGTGACCCAGGACTTCATCGCCCTCACCCCGAAGGCACCCGACGCGGCGGCCCTCCTCGCGGCCCTGCACGCGGGCGGCCCCGACCTGACCCTGACCACCACCGACGACGACGCGGTCGTCCACCTGTGCACCGCGGACGGCCGTCCCCTGGTCTCCATCGAGGCCCCGCTCCTCATCCACACGGCGGGCGAGGCCGAACGGCTCCTCGGCCCCGACCTCAGCCCGGCCGGGACGTCGTACTGGTGGACCGAGATACGCGCCTCCACCGCCGGCCCCGGGGCCGAGGCCCTGGCCGCGTCGGTCGGCGGGCGCCTGACGACGCTGCTCGGCGGCACCCTGTGGCCGCGCCGGGAGCCCGGCAGCACGGCGGTGGTGGACGCGGCGCAGGACCACGAGGCGATAGCCGCCTCGCCCGGGGCCCTGCCCGTCGTCGACGTCCTGACCGACTCCACGGCGGTCGTCCTCGCCGACCGCCCGGTGCTGGGCCTCACCACCTGGCTGGCCGACATCCTGCGCATCACCACGGCGGCCGACCGGGCCCTGCACCTCGTCACCCCGCCCCATGTCCGCCTCACCCTCCCCCTGCGCGTGGCACTGGGCGGGGCACCCAACCGCTGGGTCGTCCAGGACCCGGCCGGCGGCTACTACGACGGCCTGTCCGGAGCCGTACTCGTCTGGCGCAACGGCACCTTCGCCCCCGCCGGCGACGGCAGGGTCGCCGACGCCTTCACGGCAACGGCCGCACCCACCGGCGAGCACCAGCTGACCGTGGCGTTCCGCACGCTCCACGCCCCCGACGCGGACCTGCTGCTCGGCACCTCCCTGCAAACCGCCTGGCGCCACCTCACCGGCACCGACCCCGCCGGCTGGGGCACCGCCGAACCCGTCAACCTCCCCTGGTCGCCTCGCCAGTTGACCACCCTGGCCCGCGACCGCGCCCCGGCCCCCACCCACACCCTCGCCATCGGCATCCCCGCCCGCCCGGCCATCGCCACCCACCGCACCACCCGCACCGCGGCAGGCGTGGCCGAGGACGTCACGCTCGCGATCGGCTACGCGGCGGGAGAGCAGGCCCCGCTGAAGGCGATCGAGCCGCTGGCCGCCGAACTCGTCGACGCGCACGGCCTGACGACCATGCTGACCACACTCCGCGCGGCCCGCGCCGACCTCACCCTGCCCGCCCGCCTCGGTCCCCCACCCGTACCGGTGGCCTTCACACTCGGACCCCGGGACGTACGCGAGGCAGGTCTCACCCACGCCCGCCGCCCCCCGCTCGCGATCAGACCGGCACAGCTCGGCACACCCGACGCCCCGTCCCTCCACTACCCGCTCGGCGACGGCACCGACACCGCGGCATGGACCACCTTGAGCCACCTCGCGGCACACCTGGGAAGCCGGGTGGGCGGGGCCTGACGTGAACCCGGCTGGTACGGCATGTACGCCTCGTCCCGGAAGTTCTTCCCCGACGCCCCCGAACTCCCCATCCCCGAACAGGACCGGCCCCGGTGACGACACTGAACCAGATTTATAGTAGCCATGGCTACCATAGCCATGTACTGTTTTTGCCATGAGCAAGGGTTCCCCGGGCCCCACCCCCGGCTTCCTGGTGTGGCGGCTCGCCAACAGATGGCGTGTCGCGGTCGACCGTGCGCTGGCCCCCTCGGGTCTCACCCACGCGCAGTACTCGCTGGTCGCGTCCCTGTACGGCATGCAGCGCACCGGGGAGCGGCCCAGTCAGCGGCGGCTCGCCGACCACACCGGCCTGGAGGCGCTGTACGTCTCCAAGCTGGCGCGTGCCCTGGAGGCCGCCGGGCTGGTCGAGCGCGCCCGCGACCCCCGCGACCCGCGTGCCGTGCAACTCGCGCTGACCGAGGAGGGGCAGGCCGTCACGCGTCGGGCCATCGGGGTGGTGCAGGAGCTGCTGGAGCGGCTCCTCGAACCGCTCGGCGGCCTCGGCGCCGAACGCACCCGCGCCTTCACCCACGAGCTGACGACCCTGCTCGACGTACCTCTCGATGTACCCCTCACCCCGTCGGACCACGAGAACAGCAAGGGGACACCACCATGACCACCACCGCACCCGTCGCCGACGCCCGCGCGCTCGGTCTCGCCCACTACGCCGCCCGCGGTCTCCTGGAGCACTTCCTGGCCGCGCACGGCCTCACCTTCGAGCGGCAGGTCGCCCTCCGCGTCGCCGTCACCGCCGAAGCCCCACTGACGCCGGACGAGTTGGCCACCCGGGCCCGGGGCGCCCTCAAGTCCGGCCCGGACGCCGTCCGCGCCGACCTCGACCGGCTGGTGGCCGAGCGGCTGCTCGTCGCCGACGGGCCGCACCTGCGTCCCACGGACGCCGGGCGCGAACTGCTCGCCGCCGTCGGCGCGGAGGTCGCTCCCCACGCCGCCCGCGTCTGGGACGGCATTCCCGCCGCGGACCTGGCGGCGGCCGGCCGCGTCCTCGCCCTGGTCACCGAGCGCGCCGAGGCGGAGCTGCGGCTGCTGGCGGCCTGACGCCGGCCCTCGGCGGTCTCAGGCCGTCTCCGACCGACCCGACTCGACCGGACGCCGGTAGATCCCGTCGCTCCGGCGCAGGTGGCCCAGGTCCACCAGGTGGCGCCGGAGCGTCACATGGTCGACGTCGCCGTCCTCGCACCAGCCGCGCAGCTTGGCGTCGACCGTGCGCTCCGGGTAGTCCACGCCGGGCTCGAAGGTCCGGTCGGCGATGTGGCGCAGGACGACCTTCTTGCGGGTCCACCGCGCCGGCAGCCGCACCAGCCGGCCGTCCCGGACGAAGGTCCGCACGATCAGGTCGGCGGCGTCGTCGCCGGTCGCCGGGTCGTCCTGGGTGTCGGGAGCGGGGCGGGGCGTGCGCAGGGGCTCGCGGAAGCGGTCGTAGGCCACGGTGAGCGCGCCGTCGTCGCCGGGCGCCACCACCCCGTGCCGCCGCAGCCGTTCCAGCGCGCTCGCCGCGTCCCGCGCGGAGAGGCCGGCCGCCGCGGCGACCTCGGCGGCGTCGGACGCGCCCAGGGCCACGGCGGCGAACGCGCGCGCCCGGCTCTCCTCGGCGAAGAGGCCCAGCAGGTCGGCGGCGGAGGGCGGGACGGGTCGGTCGGCGTCAGACATGCCGGGCAGGCTAGTGGAACCCCCCGCCCGCGGCGCACCGGTTTTCGCGGTGGCCTGTTCAGAATGGGTGATCACGCCCCTCCCCCCGTTACCCGCTTCCACCCGGCCCGTTGAACCGGCAGTGCGACGGCGTGTCCTGCCGCCGCGCTCCCCGAGTTCATAAGGAGAACGTGATGTCTCGCATCGCGAAGGTCGCCGGCGTCGCGCTCGGCGCCGGTGCCGTGGTCCTCAGCGGCACCGGTCTGGCCATGGCGGACGCGGGCGCCGAGGGCGCGGCCGTCGGCTCGCCCGGTGTCGCGTCCGGCAACGTCGTCCAGGTCCCGCTCAACGTGCCGGTCAACCTGTGCGGCAACACCATCAATGTGATCGGCCTGCTCAACCCGGCCTTCGGCAACGCCTGCTCCAACGACGGCCACGACGAGGACGGCGGCTACGGCTACGGCAGCTGAGCCCCCCGTACGACCGTGAAGAGCCCCGGCGGGCAGCCCGCCGGGGCTTTTCACGCGTCGGGCTCTTCACGCGCCAGGCTCTCTACGCGTCAGAGGAGATCAGGCGTAGCGGTAGATCCGGCTGACGTCCTCCAGCTCGTCCGGCGTGACGTCCCACGGCGGCAGCGGCTCGTGCCGGGCCACGACCCGGCCGCGCTGGGCGTCGCCCCGACCCGGCGGCTGCGCGGGCAGGTAGCGGGCGCCGCGGTGCCTCGCCTGCCAGCGGGTCCAGAGCAGGTCGACGAAGGCGTGGTGCAGCCAGAACACCGGGTCGTTGACGGAGGCCGCGCCGACCATCGCGCCGCCGACCCAGCGGTGCACCCGGTTGTGGTTGCGCCACGAGACGCTGCCGCGCCCGGTGCCCCAGCCCTCCAGCTTGTTGCGGAAGCCGGTGCGGACCGTGGAGTCGTAGGGCGCGGTGTCGTACGACGCGTCCCGCAGCGCCCACTCCACGTCGCTCGCGACCGGCAGTTCGATGGGGGCGTCGGGCCGCCCGAGGTCCCGGGTGAGGAACTTGGTGTCCGTGACGTTCACCTTGAGGCGCCAGTTCCCCTCGGCGTAGGCGAACGGCCCGGTCGTCACGCGGTGGTCGGCGCGCCGCCCGGTGCCGCCGAGCAGGTCGGCGGTCCAGGGGCCGCCGGTGGCGGAGCGGCGCTTCGTCCAGTCCCAGTACGGCAGGGTCACCGACGCGTCGACGCGGCGCAGGGCCGCCTCCAGGTCGAGGAGGAAGCGGCGGTGCCAAGGCAGGAAGGACGGCGCCATGTGGGCGGTGCGCAGGCCGTCCTCGCCGTCGGGGACGTAGTACTCGATGTGCGTGCGCACGAACTCGTCGTACTCGCCGCGCCGCTTGACCTCGAGCAGCGCCGCGACGAAGCGCCGCTTCTCGTCGCGGGTGAGGGTGGCGACGTCCTTACGCGTGTACGCCATGCCGGCCGCCCCCCGTGTGGTCGTGGCCGCCGTCGGCCCGCAGGTCGCGCAGGTGCGTGCCCGGACCCAGCTCGTCCACGGCGCCCCGGGCCGCGGCCAGGGGGGTGGGATACGGCCGGTAGTGGTCGACCATCGTCAGCCAGGTGCCGTCGGCGCGGCGCATCAGGTGCAGCGGGCGGCCGTCCACGGTGACCTGCCAGGGGCCGGCGGCCGACCTGAGGCCCTGGATGCGGCGGCCCCCGTACGTCTCGTCGAAGACGCCGGCGTCCGGCTCGGGGTGCGCGGCGGACCGGGACGCGGCGACCAGCGGGGCCAGGGCCACGGCGGCGGCCGGGGCCAGCAGGCCCCGCATCAGCTGCCGCCGGGTCCCGCCCGGGGAAACGTCTGCCGCCACGGCTACAGCCCCGGTCCGACCCCGAGGTCGGCTGTCGGCACCGTCTGCACGAGCGGGGTCAGGACGGCCGCCTCGGGCAGCCGGGTGGTCGGCAGGCCGAAGCCGTCGGGGTCGGGGGCGCTGAGCGGGGCGTCCAGGGAGAGGCCGGGCGCCAGGGTCCGCACCTCGGTGGCGGGGGCGTCGAGCGCGGCGTGGTCGAACTGGTCGCCGAGGACGCGCGGCAGCGGCTGACGCACGTCGGCGCCGGGCAGCCCGCCGTCGACCGGCAGTTGGGGCAGCGTGCGGTCGGGCAGCAGCCGGCCCGCCACGTACCGCGGGCCGTCGGGGGCGCCCGGCACCGGCACGGGCAGCTCGCCGGCCACCTCGGGCAGCTCCATGCCGAGCGCGGTCTCGGCACCGCCCAGCGGGACGGGCACGGGGACGGCGGCGGCCGGGGTCGCGGTGGCGCCCACGGCGGCGGCGATGCCGGTGACGACGGCGGCGAGGGTTCCTCTGGTGATCGGCTTCAGCGGCTTCAGCGGCTTCATGGCGGACACGGTCCCTTCGAGGTGGGGGTCGGGGGTGCGGGTCAGCCGCCGAGGGGGAGGCCGCCGAGGAGGCCGTTGCCGGAGTTCAGGTCGCTCGTCGCGCCCTTGACCGAGTGCAGGACGGAGTCCTTGTTCTCGGTGTCCAGCACGTTCGACTGGTCCCCCTGGTGCTTGATCGGCATCACGTCGATGGGGCCCCTGGTGAGGGAGTTGAACGCGCCGTTGAGGCTGGTGGGCGTGAGGTCGGCGGTGTCGTAGGCGAACGCGGGCGCGGCGGCGCCGGCGGCGACCAGGGATCCGGCAACGACAGCGGCGGCCTTCAGGGACTTCATCGTGTTCCTCTTCGTCGGCGACTCTTCGGCGATTCGTGCGCCGTGCCTAACGATCTGCGCCGGTGGCGGAAACCCCGCCACCAGAAGACATATGAGATCCGAAGGCATATGAGATTCACGGAACGCGAGAGGCCGCCGCGTCCGCCCCCAGGGGGGCGGCGCGGCGGCCTGGAAACGGGCCTCAGGAAGCGTCCGCCGGCGTGCCGTTGCCGGCCAGGGTGGCGGAGACGACGGCGACGACGCCGTTCATGACGTCCTGGACGGCCGGGCCCACCTGGTCGGCGGAGCCGGAGGTGGTGGCGGCGACCAGGGCGTCGACCTGCTTCTGCAGGGCGGCGAGCGCGTCGGCGGCCGGGTCGGCGGTGGCCGTCTCCACGGGCGCCGGCAGGGTGACAGGCCCGTCGGCGTCCGGCGCGGCCACGGCGGGCTGGTCGGCGGGGGCGGGGGTCGAGGCGGGGGCGGAGGGCGCGGCGGGGGTCGCGGCCGGGTCGGCGGCGGGGGCGTTCACCGCGTCCGCGTCCGGGTCGGTCGCCGCGGCGGGGGCCGGGTCGGCGGCGGGGGCGAGGTCGGTCGCCGGGGCCGGGGTCTCGGCCGCGGCCTGGTCCGCGCCCGTGGCGCCGGCCTGCGCGAGAGCCTCCTGCACGGCGTCGGCGAGCTGGTCCGCCTGCTCGTCGGTGAGGGCGCCACCGTCGGCCTGGAGGACGGCGTCGAGCATGTCGGTGACCGGGGCGAGCAGGTCGCCGAGGCCGGCCGGGTCGCCGAGCTGACCCAGCAGGTCGTCCTCGTCGGAGGCGGGCGCCTGGGCGGTGGCCGCCGGGGTGCCGTGCCGGGACGCCGCGCCGTCGGCCGCCATGGCCGCCGGACCGGTGACGCCGGTCAGCAGTCCGGCGCAGAGCGCGGTGGCGGCGATTCGCCGTGCGGGCAGACGGGCGGGCAGACGCATGGGGGGTTCCTTTCGGTGGTGCGCGGATCCTCTGCCCACCGTGGAAGGGCCCGTGGCGCGTCGCAACCGCTCACCGCCGTCCGGGCGCGAACGCGGACCGGCCGCCCTGTTCGCGGAGGAACCGCGGTGCGGACGGCCGGTGCGGGGATGCGAGCCGAGGTCAGTCGTTCTCGCACTCGTTGCCGAAGGCCGGGTTCAGCAGGCCGATGACGTCGATGGTGTTGCCGCAGACGTTCACCGGGATGTGGACCGGGACC
This sequence comes from Streptomyces sp. NPDC048182, assembly GCF_043202555.1. Taxonomy (NCBI): domain Bacteria; kingdom Bacillati; phylum Actinomycetota; class Actinomycetes; order Kitasatosporales; family Streptomycetaceae; genus Streptomyces; species Streptomyces sp. NPDC048182. Next base: position 591,135 of record NZ_JBIDAQ010000001.1, read on the forward strand.
TGGAGGACGTTGCCGGACAGGACGCCCGGGGAGTGGGCGGCGGCGGCCTGCGCGCCGCTGTCGGCAGCGGCGACACCGGCGGTGCCCGCCACCGCGGCGGCGGCGACGGAGGTCAGGGCCAGGCCCTTCGCAATACGCGACATGGAGAGGTGCTCCTTGGGGTTGACACAAACATCCGGGCGGCTGCCCGGCGCAGTGTCAACGCGCTGCGCGCAGGCGGGTTGTGCCGCCAAAGGGGTGATCTCGCGCCGGACGGGTGTTCACCGTCCCGACACACATTCCATGTTTTGCCCCTTTCGCCCCGATGACGGCTAGAGTCCCACACCGTCCCCGCCGTCCCACGCAGCCACGTGGAGCAGCCAGTCGTAAGGGAGTGCGGCCTCGGCGGTGACCAGCCGGCCCCCTGGCTCGTTGCCCAGCACGACGCGGCGTGCGCCGGCGGGCGCCGCGTCGCGGCCGGCGCCCCGGGGATCAGACGCGTTCCCGCCCGTCTGAGCATCTTCCGTGAGCGAGGAAACGCGCATGCAGCTGTCACCGACCGGCCCCCCACCGCGGGTCCTGCACGTCACCCAGCCGGTGGACGGCGGGGTGGCCCGGGTGGTGGCGGATCTGGCGCGGGCTCAGCTCGCCGCCGGGCTGCGGGTCTCGGTCGCCTGTCCGGACGGCCCGCTGGCCGCCGGGCTGCGCTCGCTGGGCGCGGACGTGCGGCACTGGCCGGCGACCCGCGCGCCGGGGCCGGCGGTGGCGGCGGAGGCGCGGCGGCTCGCGCGGGTGGTCGGCGAGGTGCGCCCCGACCTGGTGCACGCGCACAGCGCGAAGGCCGGCCTGGCGGGGCGGCTCGCCGTACGGGGCCGGATCCCGACCGTGTTCCAGCCGCACGCCTGGTCGTTCGAGGCGGTCGGCGGCGCCGCGGCGGCGGGCGCGCTGCGCTGGGAGCGGTGGGCGGCGCGCTGGACGGCGCGCACGGTGTGCGTGAGCGAGGCGGAGCGGCTGCGCGGGGAGCGGGCCGGAATCGGCGGGCGGTGGTCGGTCGTCCCGAACGGCATCGACCCGGACCGGTACGCCCCCGACCCGGACCGGCACCTCCCCGAAGAGGCCCCCGGCCAGGAAGCCGACGGCCCCCTCGTGGTCTGCGTCGGCCGGCTCTGCCGCCAGAAGGGCCAGGACGTGCTGCTCGACGCCTGGGACACCGTGCGCGCCCGCGTCCCGGGAGCCCGCCTCGCCCTGGTCGGCGACGGCCCCGACCGCCCCCGCCTCACGGTCCGCGCCCCCGCGTCCGTCCGCTTCACCGGCGCGGTCGCCGACCCCGTGCCCTGGTACCGGGCCGCCGACGTGGTCGTCCTGCCCTCGCGCTGGGAGGGCATGGCACTGGCACCGCTGGAGGCGATGGCCTGCGGGCGACCGGTGCTGGTCACCGACGTGGACGGCGCCCGCGAGAGCCTCCCGGCCGCCCTCGCCCCGCACTGCCTCGTCCCGCCGGAGGACCCGCCCGCCCTGGCCGCCGCCCTCACCGCCCTGCTGGCCGACACCCCCCTGCGCGGGTCGCTGGGCCGCGCGGGCCGGGCCCACGTGCGGGCCGTGCACGACGTACGGCACACGGCGGCGGCGGTCGCGGCGGTGTACCGGGCGGTGCTGCGCGAGGACCCGCACCAACCCGACCTGCCGTACGGGCGCACCCCCGAAGCGATCCCCGCAGCGACCTCCGAGGCGACCCCCGACACCACCGCCGCCCTCCCCGACGCGCGGCCCGCCGCGCACTCCTTCGTGCCCGCCGAGTACAGGAAGTGCAGCCACCAGTGACCGCGGAAAGCACCGTCCCCGTCCCCGCCGGACAGCCCCGGGACGCCGGGTCGTCGTCCCCGGCCGTCTCGGTGCTGCCGCCGCGCACCGCCACCCCGGGCTACCGGTTCCCCGCCCGGCGCCCGGCCCCGGGGCCGCTGCCCGCACTGCCCCTGCTCGTCGCGGACGGCACGGCGGCCCTGCCGGGCACCCTCGCCCTGGCCGGCACCCCGCACCAGCCGCTGCTAGCCGCCCTGCTGGTCAGCGCCGCGCTGCTGCTGCGCCCGTTCCGCCCGCCCCGGCGGCTGCCCGGCGTCCTGGACGAACTGCCCGCCGTGTGCGCCCGGGTCGCCGTGATCTGGCTGGCGCTGGCGGCGCTGGTGGCCGCGTACGCCCCGCCGCACGCGCTGTCCGCCCGCACCCTGCTGCTCGGCTTCCTGCTGCACGCGGCGACGGGCTGCGCGGCCCGGGGCCTCGCTCACCACCAGCGGCGCAGGGCGCTGCTCGACCACCCGCACCCGGCGCTCGTCGTCGGCCCGGCCGCGACCGCGCAGCGGGTGGCGTCGGCGGTGCTGCGGCATCCGCGCAGCGGGGTGCGGCCGGTGGGTGTCGTGGCCGGCGAGCCGGACGGCGCGGCCGGGCTGCCGGTGCTGACCACCGGCGAGGAGGTGCAGCGGGCGGTCGTGCAGAACGGCGTGCGGGTGGTCCTCGCCGTCCACCCGTCGGTACGCACCCAGCAGGGCCCCCTGCTGCGGGCGCTGGCCGAGTCGGGGTGCGCGGTCTGGGAGGTCGACGCGGACGCCCCCTCGCACGCGGGCCGTGACCGGCTCGCCGGGTTCGCCTGCCGGCGCCTGGAGCCGGGGGCGCGGCGGCCGGGCAGCGCGGGCAAGCGGGCCCTTGACGTGGCCGTGTCCGGCGTACTCCTGCTGCTGCTCAGCCCGGTGCTCGCGGCCTGCGCGCTGGCGCTGCGGGTCAGCGAGGGGCCGGGCGTGGTGTTCCGGCAGGAGCGGATCGGCAAGGACGGCCGGCCCTTCACGCTGCTGAAGTTCCGCACGTACCGCCCGGTGGACGAGCGCGAGTCGGCGACCCGGTGGAGCGTGGCGGACGAGCGCCGGATGCCGTGGTTCTGCCGCTTCCTGCGCCGCACCTCCGTGGACGAGCTGCTCCAGCTCTGGAACGTCTTCCGCGGCGACATGAGCCTGGTCGGCCCACGCCCCGAACGCCCGTACTTCGTGGCCCAGTTCAGCAGCGCCTACCCCGGTTACGCGGCCCGCCACCGGGTGCCCGCCGGGATCACCGGGCTCGCCCAGATCAACGGGCTGCGCGGGGACACCTCCATCGAGGACCGGGCCCGCTTCGACAACGCGTACATCGACGACTGGTCGCTGTGGCAGGACGTCTGCATCCTGCTGCGCACGGCCGCCGCGCTGCTGCGTCCGACGGGGAGCTGACCGGGTGAGCCAGGCACTGCCGCTGTGGTCGGCGGCCCGGGTACGGCGGCTGCCGCCGGTGGCCGGCTTCGTCGCCGTCGTCGCGCTGCTCGCGCTGCCGGTCGCGCCGTCCGCCGACGGCGGCGCGCAGGGCGCGCACCCGGCCGACGCGGTGTCCGCGCTCGTCGTGCTGTACTGCGCCCTGCGCCTGGTCCGCGACCGGCACCGGCCGCTGTCGGCGACCACGGCGGTGGTGCTCGGCCTGCCGGTCGTCGGGCTGGCCGTCGCCGCGGCCGGGGCGGCCTCGCCGGGCGCGGGACTCGCCGGACTCGGCCGCTACCTCCAGGTGTTCGTGCTCGTCCCGTGCGCCGTGCTGCTGCTCGTCCGGGGGCGGGACGACGTACGGCTGCTGGCCTGGTCCCTCGTCGGGCTCGCGCTGTGGCAGGGGGCGCTCGGCACGCACCAGTTCCTCACCGGGACCGGCGCCTCCTACCAGGGCGAGCGGATCCGGGCGGTCGGCACCTTCGGGGCGCAGGACGTGATGGGGATGGCGACGGTGGTGTCCCTGGGGCTGGTCTGCGCGGCCGGTCTGGCCCTCGGGCGGGCGCCGGTCCGGCAGCGGGTGGCCGCCGCCGGCTGCGCCGTCGCCCTGCTGGTGCCGCTCGCGGTGTCCTTCAGCCGGGGCGCCTGGATCGCCACCGCGGTGGCCCTCGTGGCCCAGCTGGTGCTCGCCGGGTGGCGGCGGGCGCTCACCGTCGGGGCGGCGGTGCTCGCGGCGGCCGTGGTGCTGGTCGGCGGCCTCGGACTCGGCTCGGCGATGCTCCAGGAGCGCCTGGGCAGCATCACGCAGGTCGCGGACGCGCCCGACCAGTCGGTCATCGACCGGTACTCGATGTGGGCGGCGGCGTCGGGCATGTGGCGCGAGCACCCGCTGACCGGCGTCGGCCTCAAGGGCTTCCCGGACCACCGCGACTCGCACGCGTCGCTGGCGCTGTCCTCGGGCAGCGAGACCGACGGCGCCGGCGCGGGCTACGTCCGGCAACCCCTGCTCTCCCCGCACAACATGTACCTCCTGGTCCTGGCCGAGCAGGGCCTCATCGGCCTGACGGCGCTGGCGGGGAGCTGGCTGGCGCTGCTGACCCTGGGCCTGCGCCGCCTGGCCACCGCCCGGCGCACCGACCCCGCCGTCCTCGACTGCGGCCTCGCCGCCCTGGGCCTGCTGACCTGGCAGCTCACCGACTTCGCCTACGCCGACATCGGCGGCCCGTCGACGGTGCTGACGGCGGTGTGCCTGGGCATCGCGGCGTGGTGGGCGCTCGGCGCTGCCGCGCGGGAGGTGCAGGGTCCGTGAGCGTGAACCCGACTTCTGCCGAAGGGACGCGGGCGGCGGGCCCGGCGGCGGGCCAGGACGCGCCGCCCGTCGCGGCGCCGGCCCACGCGGGCCCCGGCACGGGAACCGCCGAGACAGGCCCCCGGAACGCCGACGCGGCCCCCGCCGCCCCCTCAGCCCCCGCCGTCCCCCCGGCCCGCACCACCCCGCCGGACGCCACCCCCGCTGCCCCCGGCACCTCCGCCGCCCCCGCCACCCCCGACCCCTCCTCCCGCCGCTTCCTCGCCCGCGCCGCCCTGATCACCGCCGTCCTCTCCGTCGCCGGGTCGGTGCTCGGTCTGGCCCGGGACCAGGCGCTGGCCCGGCTGTTCGGGGCCGGCGGGGAGACGGACGCCTTCCTGGTGGCCTGGACGGTGCCGGAGTTCGCGGCGACGCTGCTCATCGAGGACGGCCTCGCCTTCGCGCTGGTCCCGATGTTCAGTCTCGCGCTGGCCCGCCGCGCGCAGGGCGCCCCCGGCGACCCGGTCCGCGCCCTGGTCGGCACGACCCTGCCCCGGCTGCTGCCCGCCTTCGCCGCCGTCGGCGCCCTGGTCGTGCTCACCGCGCCCGCGCTGGTCCGGCTGCTGGCGCCCGGCCTGCCCGACCAGGCCCTCGCGGTGGACTGCACGCGCCTCACCGCGACCTCGGCGGTCAGCTTCGGCCTGGCCGGCTACTGCAGCGCCGCCCTGCGCGCCCACCGCCGCTACCTGGCGCCCGCCGCGATCTACGTCGCCTACAACACCGCCATCATCACCGCGATGCTCCTGCTGGGCGGCCGGTGGGGGGTCCGTTCGGCGGCCCTGGGCGTCGCGGCGGGCGGCTGCCTGATGGTGGCGGCTCAAGCCCCCTCGCTGCTGCGGCAGTTGCGGCGCAAGGACACCGAGCCGACGAGCACGCCCACCGAGGCGACCGCACAACCCCTCGCCCTCGCCCTCTTCGCCACCGTCCTCCTCTTCGCCCTGTGCCGACAGTCCCAGGTGCTCATCGAGCGCTTCCTCGCCTCGGGCCTGCCCGCCGGCGCCATCTCGCACCTCAACTACGCGCAGAAGGTGGCGCAGCTCCCGATGACCCTGTCGCTGATACTGTGCACGGTCACCTTCCCGGTGGTCGCGCGCGCGATGGCCGACGGGGACACCGAGCGGGCCCGGCAACGGGTCGAGCGGGACGTGACGGTGGCCGCCTGCGTCGTCCTGCTCGGCGCGGCCGTCGTCATCGCCTGCGCCCCCCAGCTCGTCCAACTCCTCTTCCAGCGCGGCGCCTTCACCGCCGCCGACACGGCCGCCACCGCCGGCGTCATGCGCGTGTACGCCCTCGGACTGCTCGGCCAGACCGTGGTGGGCGCCCTGTCCCGCTGCTACTTCTCGGCCAGCAGGCCCAGTTGGTACCCGCTGGGCGCGATGGCCGTCGGCATCGCCGCCACGGCCGCCGTCGGCGCCGCGGCCGTCGGCCCGTGGGGCGTGACCGGCATCGCCGCCGCCAATGCCGCCGGCATCACCCTGACCGCCGCCCTGCTCCTGGCCGGGATGGGCCCGCGCAGCGTCCCCGTCCGCGTCCGGCGCGTACTGGCCGGGCTGGCCAGGGCGGTACCGGCCGCGGCCTGCGCGACGGCACTGGGCGCGCTCGCCGCCGACCGCACCGGCGCGGCCACCGGCTCCCCCCTGCTCGGCCTGGTCACCGGCATCGCCACGGTCGCCGCCGTCTTCACGCTCACCGGCCTCGTCCTGGGGGTCGCGGGCGTCGCCCCCGCCCTGCGCGCGGCCCGCTCCCTCGTCCGGCACCCCCGCATCTCACGAAGGCTCCCGCATGGCCGCATCGGCATCCGCCTCCCCGTCCGCGTCCGTTCCCGAAGGGCCCGAGAGGTCCAGGGGCCCGAAGGGGACGCTCACCGCACCCGCCCGGACCACCGCCCGCCCGGCGACGACCGTCCCGTGGGTGGCGATGTACCACTCCGTCGGTGACGTCACCGACGACCCGTACCGCGTCACCGTCACCCCGGCCCGCCTCGAGGCCCAGCTGCGCTGGCTGCGCCGGCGCGGGCTGCGCGGGGTGTCCGTGGCCGAGCTGCTCGCGGCGAGGGCCCGCGGCGAGGGCCGCGGCCTGGTCGGGCTGACCTTCGACGACGGGTACGCCGACTTCACCGAGCACGCGCTGCCCGCCCTGCGCCGCTGGGGCTGCGGCGCCACGCTGTTCGTGCTGCCCGGCCGGCTGGGCGGCGTCAACGCCTGGGACCCGCTGGGCCCCCGCAAGCCCCTGCTGACCGCCGAGGGCATCCGAGAGGCCGCCGCCGAGGGCGTGGAGATCGGCTCGCACGGCCTGACCCACGTCGATCTGACCGGGGCCGACGACGCCACCCTGCACGCCGAGACCGCCGCCAGCCGCGACCTGCTCGCCGAGCTGACCGGCACCGCGCCGGCCGGCTTCTGCTACCCGTACGGCACCCTGGACCGGCGCGCGGTGGACGCGGTGCGGGCCGCCGGGTACGCCTACGGCTGCGGCATCGACCCCGGCCCGCTGACCGGCCCGCACGCGCTGCCCCGCGTACACGTCGGGCAGGGCGACACGGGCGTCCGCCTGCTGCTGAAGACGCGGCTGCACCGGCTGCGCCGGCGGCCCGTCGCGGGGGTCTGAGGTGCGGGCCCTGCACATCATCACCGGCCTCGGCGTGGGCGGCGCGGAGCAGCAACTGCGGCTGCTGCTGCGGCACTTGCCGGTCGAGTGCGATGTGGTGACGCTGACCAACCCGGGACCGGTGGCCGCCGGACTGCGGGCGGACGGGGTGCGGGTCACGCACCTCGGCATGGCCGGCAACCGCGACCTGGCCGCGCTGCCGAGGCTGGTGCGGCTCGTCCGGGCCGGGGGCTACGACCTGGTCCACACCCACCTGTACCGCGCCTGCCTCTACGGCCGGCTCGCCGCCCGCCTCGCCGGCGTCCGGGCCGTGGTCGCCACCGAACACTCCCTGGGCGACAGCCAGATGGAGGGCCGCCCCCTCACCGGCGGGGTGCGCGCCCTGTACCTGGCCGGCGAGCGCCTCGGCCGCGCCACGGTCGCCGTCTCCCCCACCGTCGCCGGCCGGCTGCACCGCTGGGGCGTGCCCGCGCCCCGCGTCGAGGTCGTCCCGAACGGCATCGACCTGGCCCGCCTCCGCTTCGACCCGGAGCGCCGCGCGGCGACCCGGCGCCTGCTCGGCCTGCCCGAGGACGCCTACGTGGTCGGCGGCGTCGGCCGGCTGGCCCCGGGCAAGCGCTTCGACGTACTGGTGGACGCCCTGGCCCTGCTGCCCGGCGACTGCCGGCTGCTGCTGGTCGGCGGCGGCCCCGAGGAACCGGCCCTGCGCCGCGCCGCCGAGGCGGCCGGGGTCGCGGGCCGCGTGCTGCTCACCGGCGAACGCCCCGCGGCCCCGGACGGCACGGAAGGCCCCGACCTGCCCTCCCTGCTCGCCGCGATGGACGTGCTGGCCTCGCCCTCCCCGGAGGAGGCCTTCGGCCTGGCGGCCCTGGAGGCGCTGGCCGCCGGGCTCCCGGTGCGCTACGCCTCCTGCCCGGCTGTCGAGGACCTGCCCCCTGAGGCCGCACCCGACGCCCGCAAAGTCCGCTGTGACGCACGGGAGTTCGCGCACGCCCTCGCCGAGACCCGGCGAGCCGGCCCCGGGCCCCGCACCGCCCCCGAGGCCGCCCGCCACTACTGCGTCACCCGCAGCGCCGCCCGCCTGATGGACGTGTACGCCCGCGTCCTCGCGCACCCGTCGTCGTCCCCGGCCCCCGAGGGAGTCCGCACCGCATGACCGAGCACCTGACCGAGCCCGCGCCCGCCGAGGCCGCCGCCCGCCCCCCGCGCACCGCCCCACGCCCCCGCCGGCGCCCCGGCGCGCTGCGCCGCCTGCGCGCCCTGCCGCCCTGGACGCCGCTGGCGGCCGGCGTCCTGGCCGGCGGCGTGCTCGGCGGCGCGTACGGGCTGCTCAGCACCCCGCAGTACACCGCCACCAGCTACGTCGTCGCCGTCCCCGGCACCAAGGCGGAACCGGCGTCCGCGCTGGGCTTCGCGCAGGCGTACGGCCGGGTCGCCACGCAGCTCGCGGTGCTCGGGGACGCCCAGGTGTGGGCGGGCGTGCCGGTGTCGACGCTGCGGGACAGCGTCACGGCGGCCACCTCGCCGGACGCCCCGATGGTGTCCGTGTCGGCCGTCTCCGACCGCCCCGACCGGGCCGCCGACATGGCCAACGCGGTCTCCCGGGCGCTGACCCGGCACGCGGCGACGGCCGAGAAGGACACCCACGTCGAGCTGCGGCAGTTCGCCCGGGCCGTGCCGCCCACCGAGGCGTCCTCGCCGTCGGCCGGGGTGACCGGTCTGGTCGGCGCGAGCGCGGGCGGGCTGCTCGGCGGCCTCGCGCTCCTGGTCCGGCCGCGCCGGTCCGACCGGGAACCAGGCCATCCGGGCGCCCCGGTGCCGGGCCCCGGCCGCGCCGCCGACGGACGCCACCGCCCGTGACGCCGTTCAGCACGGAACTGGTCACCGAGGAGGCCGAGTTCGCCGCGCTGGCCCCCGACTGGCAGCGCCTGTACCGGAGCTGCGCCACCGCGACGCCGTTCCAGAGCCACGCCTGGCTGCACTCCTGGTGGCTCTCCTACGGCGGCCGGGGCGCGCTCCGCGTGCTGCTGGCCCGCGCCGGCGGCGAACTCGTCGGCGCCGCACCGCTGATGCGCGTGCGGCGCCCGGTGCCGGCACTGGTCCCGCTGGGCGGCGCGATCTCCGACTACGGGGACGTCCTCCTGGACGACTCGCGCGGCGCTGACGCGGTGGCCGCGCTCACCGCGGGCCTGTCCCGGGCGGCCCGCACCGCGCTGGTCGACCTGCGCGAGGTGCGGCCCGGCGCCGCCGCCGAGCGGGTCTACGCGAGCTGGCCCGGCCCCCGGCGCCGCCTCGCGGACTCGCTCTGCCTGGAGCTGCCCGCGCTGCCGCTGGCCGAGCTGACCGCGCGGCTGCCGTCGGCCAAGGCCCAGCAGCGGGTGCGGGCCAAGCTGCGCCGCCTGGACACGCTGGGCGTCAAGAGCCGGGCGGTGCTGCCGGAGGAGACCGACGCGGCGCTTCGGCACCTGCTCGACCTGCACCGGCGGCAGTGGCAGGACCGCAAGGTGACCGGCGAGCACCTGCGGCCCCGGTTCGGGGAGCACCTGACGCGGTCGGTGCGGGCACTGGTGGGCTCCGGGGACGCGGTGGTCACCGAGTTCCGCGCGGCCGACGAGGTGGTCGCCGTGGACGTGACCTTCCTTGCCGAGCGGCTGGCCGGCGGCTATCTGTACGGCGCCCACCCCCGGCTGCGGGAGCTGAAGGCGGACGTGGCGGTGATGCTCCTCGACGCCTGCGCCGGGCACGCCGAGGGGCGCGGCACGCTGAGCCTACTGCGCGGCAACGAGCCGTACAAGCGGCACTGGCGCCCCGAACCGGTGGCCAACCAGCGGCTGCTGCTGGCCCGGCGGCACACCGCCCCGCTGCTCGCGGCGGCGCTGTGCGACGCGCGGGCGCGGCGGGGCGGCAAGGAGCTGCTGCGCCGCCGCGCGGAGCGGAGGGAGCGCGACGGTGGCGGCGGGAGCTGAGCCGGCCCGCCGCCACCGGGGGCGGCTACAGGCCGCGCGTGTGCCAGCCGAGGCGCATGCAGAGCTTGCCGCCGAGCACGTTCTCGACCCACGTGCCGAGGTCCAGCGGCGTGCACTCCTCGGGGAGCTTCGGAACGGCCGGCTCGGTGGGCGCCGGCGTGGGCGGCGCGGTCGGCTGGGCGGACCCGCTCGGCTCCGGGGTCGGAGTCGGGGTCGGGGTCGGGGTCGGCGCCGGGGTCTGATCGGTGCGGCCGAAGAGCACCGAGCGGTAGACGGCCGTGGAGCGCGGGTTGTCGTCGCACTGCCACACGCCGTGCGGGCAGTAGTCCGTGAGCGTGTTGTACAGCGGCGCGTGCTGGTCCATCCAGGCCAGCATGGAGCGCATGTAGGCCGCGTTGTCGCCGTTGCGGAACAGGCCCCACTCCGGGTACGAGATCGGCTTGCCGTGCGCCTTGGCGAAGTCGACGTGCGCCTGGAGTCCGTACGGCTCCTTCACCTGCTCCTCGAAGGCCATGCCGCGCGGCTGGTCGTAGGAGTCCATGCCGATGATGTCGACGGTGTCGTCACCGGGGTAGCAGGCCGTCCAGGGCACGGCGTCCCGGCCGCGGCTGGGCGCGAAGTCGAAGCGGAACTTCTGCCCCGGGACCGCGCGCATGGTGGTGACGATCCGGTTCCAGTACGCCTTCCACGCCTCGGGGTCGGGGCCGCAGCGGTGGGTGTAGGTGGTGCCGTTCATCTCCCAGCCGAGCACCAGGACCGTGTCCGGCACCTTCAGCGAGACGAGCCGCTCGGCCAGCGCCCGGTAGTGGCGGTCGAACTCGCCGGCCGCGCCCCGGCGCAGCAGCGCGCGCACGTCGTCGTCGTCGACGCCCGCCTCGTTGCGCTCCATCATCGGCACGTTGAGGACGAGCATCCGGTCGGCCCGGCGGGTCCGCCAGTCCGCCCAGACGTCGAGGAAGCCGGGGGCGCCCTCGATGTTGCTCCAGCGGTCGCCGGGCAGATAGGTGTGGCCGACCCGCAGTTCGGCGTCGCCGAGCCAGTGGCTCAGCTCGGCCATGCGGGCCACGCCGCGCGGGCCGTAGTCGAGGTACGCGCCGAAGGCGGGGGCGGGCTTCGCGGCGGGCGTCGGTGTCGGGGCGGGTGTGGCGGTCGCGGACGGTGTCGCTGCCGCGGATGGTGTCGCTGTCGCGGCGGGCGTCGGTGTCGGGGTGGGCGCCGGGGGCTCGTCGGCGGCGAAGCCGGGGCCGGCCGCGGCCAAGGCGGCCGACACGGCGACCGCCGCCGCGGCGCATGCCAGCCGTCTGGCCCGGGTCCGTGGCTGCTGTGGGGTCATGCCGACACCTCTCCCGCTTCCTGACGCCTTGTCCGTAAATGACAGCCAGTCATATGAGTAGCCATCACGCCAGCTCGGTTACGGCTTTCGAGTGCGTCGATCGCCCGCACCGGTGACCTGTGACGAAACAGAAGGAAGAAACCGTGTCGCTGTTCGACACCCGCGTCCCCGCCGTCCTGCTGCGGACCGACCGGAACCCCTTTCACCACGGCACGCTGGGCGCGGTGCGCTCGCTCGGCCGGGCGGGGGTGGAGGTGCACGTGGTCGCCGAGTGCGCGGACAGCCCGGTGGGCGCCTCCCGTTACGTGAGCGCCCCGCACAGCCCGCCGCCGCCCGGCGCGTCCGCCGACGAGGTCGCGGCCGTGCTGCGCCGCGTCGCCGCGCGGGTGGGGCGCCCCGCCGTACTCATCCCGATGGACGACGCCTGCGCGCTCGCGGCGGCGCGGCTGCGGGCGGAACTGGCGCCGGCCTACCTGCTGCCCGACATGCCGGACGCGCTGGCCGAGCAGGTCGCGGACAAGGCGGAACTGGCGGCGCTGTGCCGGGCGTTGGAGGTGCCGCACCCCGAGACGCTGGTCCCGGACGGGCCCGGTGAGGCCGCGCGGGCCGCGTGGCGCCTCGGGCTGCCGGTGGTGGCCAAGTGGAGCCGGCCCTGGCGGTTGCCGGCGGGCAGCGGGCTGCGCAGCACCGTCGTGCTGCGTTCGGCGCAGGAGGCGCGGGAGCTGTACCTGCGGGCCGAGGAGGCGGGCAGCCGGCTGCTGCTCCAGGCGTTCCTGCCGCCGGGCCCCGACCGCGACTGGTTCTTCCACGGCTACGCCGACCGGGCGGGCGCGGTGCGGGCCGGCGGCCCCGGCCGCAAGACCCGGTCCCGGCCGCGCGGCGCCGGACTGACGGCGGTGGGCCGCTGGACCCCCAACCCGCGGGTGCGCACGCTCGCCGAGCGGATCACCGCGGAGCTGGGCTACCGGGGCATCTTCGACCTGGACTTCCGGCGCTGCGGCACGACCGGCGACTACCACCTGCTGGACTTCAACCCCCGCCCCGGCGCCCAGTTCCGCCTGTTCACCGACACGGCCGGCCTCGACGTGGTCCGCGCCCTGCACCTGGACCTGACCGGCCGCCCGCTCCCCGTGGACGGGGCGGCGCGGCCCGGGCGGACCTTCGTCGTGGAGAACTACGCCCCCTTCAGCGCCCTCGGCCCGGCCCCCGGCGGCCGGGAACTGGCCTGGCACGCCCGCGACGACCGGGCCCCGGGCCGCGCCCTGTGGCGCCTGTGGTCCCGGCACGCGGCCGGCCGCCTCCGCGACCGCGCCCGCCGCTCCCCCGCCCCGGCCGCCGCCGGCCCCGCCCGCGTGGTCCGCCAGGCCACCGCCCCCACCCAGGACGACGAACGGGCCGGCATCCACTGAGGGCCGGACAGCACGACGCCCCCGGCCGGAAGGCCGGGGGCGTCGGCGGTGCTGGGGGTGCGGGCCGTCAGGGACGGACGGCTGCGGCCTTTCCCCTGCGGTAGAGGATCGAGCCGCCCGCGATCAGGGCCAGGCCGGCCGCCGCGGCACCCAGGGTGTTGGTGCCGGCGCCGGTCTCGGCCATGACGGGCGGGTGCTCGACGCCGGGGGGCGGCGGGGTCTCCTCGCCGGTGGGCGGCGGTGGGGTCTCGTCGTCCGTGGGCGGGGGCGGGGTCTCCTCGCCCGGGGGCGTGGTCGGCGGCGGCGTGGCGGGGGGCGGCGTCGTGGGAGGCGGCGTGTCGTCCTCGCCGTAGCCGCCGCCGGGCGGGTCCTGGCGGGCGCAGGAGTTGCCGAAGGCGGGGTTGAGCGCGGCGACGACGTCGACCGTGTTGCCGCACAGGTTCAGCGGCACCTCGACCGGGACCTGCGCCGTGTTGCCGGAGCCGACCCCGGGCGAGCCGACGGCGGCGCCGTCCGCGACGGCGCCGGTGGACAGGTCGGAGGTGCCGTCGAGCCCGTCCTCGACGCCCTGGTCGCCGCGGCCGTGGCCGTGACCTTGAGCGTCGTGGAGGGCGGCGTCGGGCACCGCGCTGGGCGCGTTCGTGGCGGCGCCGTCCGCAAAGGAGTCGGCGAGGGCCGGACTGCCGCACAGGGACAGCACACTCGTCGCGGCGGCGGCCGCGAACATTCCCCTGCTCAGGGTCTGTCGCACTCTGGTGGTCTTCCTGCTCGAGAGAGACGGCTGCTCGAAAGGGGAAGAGCCGGCCCTGGACCAAGCGAGTTGGCCAAGGCCGGCCCTGACACAGCCGGACGGCTGGTGCGGAACGAGGTCAGTCGTTCTCGCACTTGTTGCCGAACGCCGGGTTCAGCAGACCGATCACGTCGATGGTGTTGCCGCACACGTTGACGGGAACGTGGACGGGGATCTGCACGACGTTGCCGGACAGGACGCCCGGGGAACCGACAGCGGCACCCTCGGCACCCGCGTCGGCGAAGGCCGGGGCAGCCATGCCCAGGGCCATGATCGCGCCCGCGACGACAGCAGCGCTCTTCTTCATAAGATTTCCCTTCTCTGTGGTCACTGACCTACAGCCTGCAAACGAGGAATTGACGGCCGAAGAAACTACGGAACGTGGGGCACGGTGAAATTCACTCGAATGTCTCACTTTCCGCTCTCACCCGGCGGACATACCTGCGCGTACGGCCGGGCGGCCCGCGGGGAAGTCAGCGAGCCACCCCGGCCGGACGGGATGGGTCAGCGACCCTCGCCGTTCGCCGACAGCACCGACAGGTCCTCCAGGACGTGCGACACGGCGCCGTCCCGCTTGGCCTGGGTGGAGTTGTCGTCGCACTGCTGGTTCAGGTCGTCCGCCAGGACGTTGACGTCCTGGACCGGGACCAGGTTGACGACGGCGACGTTGACGTCCTCGAGGCCGACGCACGGCTTGTTCAGCGTGCCCTCGACCAGGGACAGCTGCGGGCTCATGTCGCCCTTGGTGGCCGAGTTGCCGAACGATGAGGAGGCACCGTTGCCGTTGGCCACGGCCGGCCCGTTGTCGTCCCCGATGGCAAGAGCCTGGGGAGCCGCTGCCGCCGACATGCCGATCACAGATGCGGCGGCCGCCGCGGCGACCATTGCCTTCTTGAGCACTTCGCGTTCCTTTCCTCGTAGCGACGCACTGTCCTACGGCCTCATCAACCCGGTGCGGAGGGATTGGTTGCGGGCGTTCACCCGGTTGGCCCGCACGGGATCACGGGAGGACGCCGGAATCCCCGGAACTCCGGGCCGAGCGCCAAACCAGGCATATTTACCGGTGTACGCCGGAGGAGTGAACGGGAGAAACCCGACCGCTCTCACGGAGTTGACCAGAGCGCTCCGGATGGCCGGGGTTTCCTCAGAAAGGACTGGCCAGTGATCAAGAAGGTTGTCGCCTACGCGGCTATCACCGCCTCCGTCATCGGCGCCTCGGCCGTCGCGGCCCCGCAGGCCATGGCGATCGGCGACGACAGCGGCCCCGTCACCGCCAACGGCAACGGGGCGGCGCAGTACTTCGGCAACTCGGCGACCAGCGGGAACATGAGCCCGCAGATGGCGCTCATCCAGGGCTCCTTCAACAAGCCCTGCATCGCGGTGAGCGACATTCCGGTGAGCGTCATCGGTCTCGTCCCGGTCCAGGACCTCAACGTCCTCTCGGACGACCTGAACCAGCAGTGCACCGAGAACTCCACGCAGGCCAAGCGCGACGGCGCGCTGGCGCACCTGCTGGAGGACGTGTCGATCCTCTCCGCCAACGGCGAGAGCTGACACCCGCGCCGAGGGGCGGGTCGCCGGTACACCGGCGGCCCGCCCCTTCCGCATGCCGGGGCCCCGGCGTCAGCGGCCCGTCGTGTACAGCGCCTCGATCTCCTCCGCGTACGCCGCCACCGCCGCGTGCCGCCGCACCTTCAGGGAGGGCGTCAGCAGCCCGTTCTCCTCGGTGAACTCGCCCTCGACGAGGCGGAAGGCGCGGATCGACTCGGCGCGGGAGACGGCCGCGTTGGCGTGGTCCACGGCCCGCTGGACGTCGGCGCGCAGCCGTTCGTCGCCGGTCAGCTCGGGCAGCGGGGTGTCGGCGGGCAGCCCGCGCACGGCCAGCCAGTGGGCGACGGCGTCCGGGTCGAGGGTGATCAGGGCGGCGACGTAGGGGCGGTTGTCGCCGACGACGAGGCACTGGCCGACCGGCGGGCGGCTGCGCAGGCGGTCCTCCAGGACGGCCGGGGAGACGTTCTTGCCGCCGGAGGTGACCAGGAGGTCCTTCTTGCGGCCGGTGATGGTGAGGTAGCCGTCGGCGTCGAGGGAGCCGAGGTCGCCGGTGGCGAACCAGCCGTCGGTGAGGGCGGCGGCGGTGGCCTCGGGGTTGTTCCAGTACGAACCGAAGACGATGCCGCCGCTGACCAGGACCTCGCCGTCGGCCGCGATGCGCACCGCCGCGCCCGGGACCGGCGGGCCGACCGTGCCGGGGCGCAGGCCGAGCGGGGGGACGATGGTGGCGGCGGCGCTGGTCTCGGTCAGGCCGTAGCCCTCGTAGACGACGACGCCGGCCGCGTAGAAGAAGAGGTTCAGGTCGCGGTCGAGCGGGGAGCCGCCGCTGATGGCGTAGCGCAGCCGGCCGCCCAGCTCGGCGCGGACCCGGCGGTAGACCAGCAGGTCGTACAGCGCCCAGCCGGCCCACAGGGCGGGCCCCGGGCCCTTGCCGCGGCCGAGGAAGCGGTCCAGGTGGGCGGCGGCGAAGCGGACGGCGAGGCGGTGGGCGCGCTCGAAGGAGGCGCCGCGGCCGATCTTCTCGGCGGTGGCGCGGCCGGTGTCGTGGATCTTCTCGAAGAGGTAGGGGACGCCGACCAGGAAGGTCGGGCGGAAGGACTTCAGCGCGGGGCGGAGTTCGGCGGGCTTGATGCCCGGGCAGTGGCCGATCTCGATGCGGGCCAGCAGGCAGGCGAGCTGGAGGGTGCGGCCGAGGATGTGGGCGAGGGGCAGGAAGAGCAGGGTCGAGGCGGTCTCGCCGGTGACCTCGCGGAAGATCGGGTGCAGCAGCTCGACGGTGTTGGCGGCCTCGGCGTGCAGGTTGGCGTGGGTGAGGACGCAGCCCTTGGGGCGGCCGGTGGTGCCGGAGGTGTAGCAGAGGGTCGCCACCGTGTCCGGGGTGAGGGCGGCGCGGCGCTTCGTGACCTCCTCGTCGGGCACCTCGCGGCCGAGCGCGGTGAGGTCGGCGAGGGCGCCGGCGTCCAGTTCCAGGACGGCGGGGGGCTCGGGGTGGGCGGCGGTGGCCTCGCGGACGGTGGCGGTGTTGGCGGCGGTCTCGGTGAGGACGTGCCGGGCGCCGGAGTCGCGGACGATCCACTCGACCTGCTCGGCGGAGGAGGTGGCGTAGACGGGGACGGTCTGGCCGCCGGCCGCCCAGATCGCGAAGTCCAGGACCGTCCATTCGTAGCGGGTGCGGGACATCACGGCGACCCGGCCGCCGGGCTCGACCCCGAGGGCGATCAGCCCCTTGGCGGCGGCCGTGACCTCGGCGGCGAAGGCCGCCGAGGTGACCGGGCGCCAGCCGCCGTCCGCCGTCGCGCGGCGCAGGGCGACGGTGTCCGGGGCCTCGGCGGCGTTGGTGAAGGGCAGGTCGGCGGCGCTGCCGGTGGCGGGGCGGGGGACGAGGGGCGCGGTGCGGGCCTCGCGGACCGTGCCGTCGGCGTCCCGGACGGTCTCGGTGCGGGTGCGGTCGGCGAGGGTGCCGCGCCGCCTCGCCCGTTTCAGGTCCTTGCGTACGCCCATGACGGCTCCCGGGTCGCGGTGCGGACTCGTGTGCCGCGCCCGCTACTTACCCGGGAGTAAACTTACGGTGGAGTAAGGAAGTCAATGGGTCGGACCTTCGTCCGTGGGCCTCAGGACACGATGTCCTTGCGGGAGAAGCCGCGGAAGGCCAGCGCGAACAGCACCAGCGCGTAGGAGACCGAGACGGCGGCGCCCTGGAGCATGCCGGACCACTCCACGTGCGGCTGGACCGCGTCCGCCCAGGCGAACTGCCAGTGCGCGGGCAGGAAGTCCCGCCAGTGGCCGAGGGCCGTCACCGCGTCGAGGACGTTGCCGACGATGGTCAGCCCGACCGCGCCGCCGACCGCGCCCAGGGGGGCGTCGGTGCGGGTGGAGAGCCAGAACGCGAGGGCGGCGGTGACCAGCTGGGAGACGAAGACGTACGCCACCACCACGACCAGGCGCCCGGCCGCCGTCCCCGCCGGCAGCGCACCTCCGGTCGGCACCGCCAGCGGGCCCCACCCGTAGGCGACCGTGCCCACCGCGAGCGCCACCAGCGGCAGCAGCACCATGGCGGCCAGGCTCAGCAGCAGGCCGACGCCCAGCTTGGCGGCGAGCAGCCGGGCGCGCGGCACCGGGGCGGCGAGGAGGTAGCGCAGCGAGGACCAGCTCGCCTCGGAGGCGACGGTGTCCCCGCAGAACAGGGCGACCGGCACGACCAGCAGGAAGCCGGCCGAGACGAAGAGGCTGACGGCGGCGAAGTTGGCGCCCGAGGAGGTCGCCGTGTCCATCAGGGTGACCCGGCCGTCGGCGGCGTCCGGGTCGCCGCCGACGGCGAAGGCGATCAGCAGCACGAAGGGCAGCACGGCGAGGATCGCGCCCATGACCAGGGTGCGGCGGCGCTTGAGCTGGCGGACCAGCTCCACGCGCAGCGGCAGGGTGCGGCCCGCCCGGTAGCCGGCGGCGGTCTCGGGGGCGGCGGCCGGCTCGCTGAGGGTGCTCATCACGCGGAACCTCCGATCAGGGTCAGGAAGGCGTCCTCCAGGCGGCGGTGCGGGCCGACCGAGGCCACCGGCACGTCCAGGCGGACCAGGTCGGCGACGAGGCGGGGCGCGGTGCCGCCGGCGCCGAGCCGGACCAGGAGCCCGTCGTCGGTGCGCACCACCGAGGCGACGTCGGGCAGCGCGGCCACCTTCTCGACCACCGGCTCCTCCACGGGCGCGTCGGTGCCGACCAGGAGGGTGTCCCCGGAGCCGACGATCTCGGCGACCGGGCCGGCCTGGACGAGCCTGCCCCGGTCCATGACGACCAGGTGGGTGCAGGACTGCTCGACCTCGGCGAGCAGGTGGCTGGAGACGATCACCGTGCGCCCGGCGGCGGCGTAGCGGATCATCACCTCGCGCATCTCGCGGATCTGCGGCGGGTCGAGGCCGTTGGTCGGCTCGTCCAGGATCAGCAGGTCGGGCAGGCCGAGCATGGCCTGGGCGATGGCCAGGCGCTGGCGCATGCCCTGGGAGTACGTGCGCACGGCGCGGGCGAGCGCGTCGCCGAGGCCGGCGATCTCCAGCGCCTCCTCCAGGTGGGCGTCCTCGGGCGGGCGGCCGGTGGCCTTCCAGTACAGCTCCAGGTTCTCCCGCCCCGACAGGTGCGGCAGGAAGCCGGCGCCCTCCACGAAGGCGCCGACGCGGGAGAGCACCGCGGCGCCGGGGCGGATGGCGTGGCCGAAGACGCGGATCTCGCCCTCGTCCGGGGTGATCAGGCCCATCAGCATGCGCAGGGTCGTCGTCTTGCCGGCGCCGTTCGGCCCGAGCAGGCCGAGGACCTGGCCCTTCTCGACGGTGAAGGACAGCTCGCGGACCGCGTACCGGTCGGCGGAGCGGGCGTAGCGCTTGCTCAGGCCGGTGATGCGCAGCGGCACGTCGGCGGCGGCCGGGTCGGGCGCGGGGGCGTTCGTGCGGCGGCGGCCGGTGGCGAGCAGGGCGAGGGCGGCGACGGCGCCGGCCAGCGGCAGCCACCACACCCAGGACGGCAGCGGGGCGGCGGCGGTGTGCACGCCGGGCGCGGTGGGGACGCTCAGGTCGCCCTTGAGGGAGACGGTGTACGTCGCCGGGGCGGCCGGGGAGGCGTAGCCGAGGTCGGTGGAGGCCAGGACCAGGCGCAGCCGGTGGCCCTTCTGCACCTCGTGGTCGATCGCCGGGAGGGTGAGGGTGACGTCCTTGCCGGCCTTGGTGCCCTGGACGCGCACCGGCGCGACCAGTTGGCCGGGCAGCACGGGCCTCGCGCCGCCGGGGCCGACGTCGTAGACCTTGCCGAAGAGGACGGCGTCCGCGCTGCTGGAGCGGACGTGGACGGTGGCCTGCGGGGAGCCGGTGACGCGCAGGTCCTGGGTGAGCGGGGCGGAGTCGAAGGTGGCGTGCTGCCCCGGGAGGTCCAGGGAGACGCCGACGCCGAGGGAGGACAGCTGGGAGAGGCCGCCGCCCGCGCCGCCGATGCCGGGGATGGCCGAGACGGCGGGCGGGTTGCCGCCGGCCGGGTTCTCGAAGCGCTGCTCGGGTCCGCGCAGGGGCACCGGGCGGACGCCCCCGGTCAGCCCCGGGTAGCGGTCGGCGCTCGCGCCGCGCAACTGGGCCCGGCCGTCGGTGGAGTCGACGCCTCCGGTGCGGGTGACGCGGAAGGCGGGGCCGGTGTCCGCGCCCTTGTCGCCCTTCAGGTACCGATCGAACCAGCCGCGCACCCGGGACTCGACGCGCCCGGTCTCCCGGTCGCCGCCGTCATGGCCGCCGGAGATCCAGTCGACGTCCACCGGGGCGCCGTTGGCGCGGATAGCCCTCGCGGCGGCGTCGGCCTGGCCGAGCGGGAAGAGCGAGTCGGTCTGGCCCTGGGTGAGCAGGGTGGGCACCCGGATGCGGTCGCCTACGGCCTCGGGGCTGCGCTCCTTGAGGATCTTGATCGCGTCCGCGTCGGGCGCGCCGGCCTGGGCGACCCGCTGGTACATCCGGCACAGGGCCGGCTCGAAGCGGGCGCAGCCGCCGCCGGTCTCGACGAAGACGCCGGCCCAGAGCTTCTTGAAGACGCCGTTCGGGAAGAGGGCGTCCGCCAGGTTCCAGTACGTGATCGCCGGGGCGATGGCGTCCACGCGCGTGTCGTGCCCGGCGGCGAGGAGGGCGACCGCGCCGCCGTAGGAGCCGCCGGCGATGCCGACGCGCGGGTCGCCGGCCTTGTCGAGGCGGACCTGGGGCTGCCGGGCCAGCCAGTCGATCAGCTTGGAGACGTCGGCGACCTCGCCCTTGGTGTCGTTGAGCCCGATGCGGCCGGTGGAGCGGCCGAAGCCGCGCGCCGACCAGGTCAGCACCGCGTATCCGTCCCGGGCGAGACTCTCGGCCTGCTCGCGGGTGTCGGCCTTGCTGCCGCCGAAGCCGTGCGCGAGCAGGACGGCGGGGCGCCGTTCGTCGCCGGGGCCGGCCGTGAAGTACGAGGTGTCCAGGCGCACTCCGCCGCCCACCGCCAGCTCCCGGTCGGCACGGTGCACGGTGGGCGGGTCGTCGGAGGCTGCGGCCACCGTCCACGTCCCGGCGCCCGCGAGCACGGCGACGGCGGCCGCGGCGGCGAGCAGCCGCCTCGGCCGCCGCAGCGGGCCGCGCACTCGGGGCAGTCGAAGATCCATGCGTCAACGGTACGGGCCGGGTCGGACATCCGGGTCGGCCCCCGGGCCGAGGGCGTCGTACTGCGAGGGCGGTATCCCCTACCGCTCCCGCGTGTCCTCCGGGAGGGAGACCAGCCAGCGGGTGTCGCGGTGCGGGCGCAGGTACAGCGCCCAGTAGAGGGTGGCGGCGGCCGTGATGCCGCCGGTCCACAGCAGGTACGAGGTCTCCTGCTGGGTCAGGATGTAGGCCAGGACCGCGATCAGGACGGCCGGGACGACCGGCCACAGGGGCATCCGCCACGCCGACGCGTGCCGGTGGTCACCCCGGCGGCAGAGCAGCGCGGCGACGGCGACCAGCAGGTACATGCCGGTGACCGAGACGCCGGTGACGCCGTACAGGGTGTCCAGGTTGACGAAGCAGAGCAGCGCGCCGGGGACGCCGACGGCGAGCGTGGACACCCACGGTGAGCCGAACCGGCCGAGCTTGGAGAACAGGGCGTTGACCGGCTCGGGCCACGCCTTGTCGCGGGCGGAGGCGAACAGGACGCGCGAGTTCTGGATGACCATCACGATGCCGGCGTTGATGATCGCCAGGGCCACGCAGAGGCTGACGAAGGTGCCGACCGCGGAGTTGGACCAGGCGGTGACCATGGTGCTGATGTCGCCGCCGGTGAGGGCGGCGAGGTCGGGCGCGCCGACGGTGATGGCGGCGACCGGGACCAGGATGACGACCGAGGAGATGGCAAGGGTGGCCAGCACCGTGCGGGCGACGTTGCGGCGCGGGTTCTCCAGCTCCTCGGAGAGGTAGACGGCGGTGGAGAAGCCCTGCGTGATGAAGAGGGCGATCGCGAGGCCGGAGATGACCAGCATGCCGGTCACCGTGTCGGCGTGGCCGTCGGCGCCGGCCACCTGCATGGAGGTGAGGCTGCCGAGGCCGCGCTCGCCGTGGGAGAAGCCGAGCACCGCGACGACGCCGGCCGCGATGACCTCCAGGACCAGGAAGACGCCGGTGATCCAGGCGTTGGCGCGCAGGTCGAGCAGTCCTGCCAGGGTGGCGAGCAGCATCACGCCGGCGCCGGCGATCGACGGGTCGAGGTGGATGACCGGGGCGAGGTAGTCGGCGGTGCCCATCGCGATGACCGGCGGCACGATCATGACGACAAGGAGCGAAAGGACGAAGACCAGCCAGCCGGCGAGGCGTCCCGCGAGGGTGGAGACCATGGCGTACTCGCCGCCCGCGCTGGGGATGAGGGTGCCCAGCTCCGAGTAGCAGAACGCCACGGCGATGCAGAGCAGCGAGCCGATGGCGATGGTGAGCGCGGTGGCGGTGCCGAGCGAGCCGAACAGGTCGGGGACGACCACGAAGAGGGTCGAGGCGGGAGTGACGCACGAGAGGGTGAGCAGGGTGCCGCCGACGACGCCGATGGAGCGCTTGAGGGCCCTCGGGGTGGCGGTGCCCGCGGCCGAGGCCGGGTCGAGGGTCGGGTCGGCGGGGCGGAGCGTGTCGGTCATGCGGCAAGGGATCCGATCGACTCGTGCGACTGAGGGTGACGATCGGGAGCGCTATCGCCTCCGGCGGTCCATGTCGTGTTCTCGCGTTGTCCGCTCCCGGTTGCGCTGCATCGAACACCGCCGAAACCGTGGCGTCAATGGGTCGCCGCCTTCGGAATTCGTCGTCTCGAAAGGGTTCTAGGGGCCATCAAGGCACAACTGGGCCATGACTGACGCACCGTTCCGGACTGCGGTAACCGCAGGGCGGGAGACGAAGAAAGAGGGCCGTCCGCGTTGCGGACGGCCCTCGGAGGGAAGACGAGCGGTGACGCTCAGTGGTTGCGCGGGAAGCCCAGGTCGACGCCGGCCGGGGCGTCGGACGGGTCGGGCCAGCGGGTGGTGACGACCTTGCCGCGGGTGTAGAAGTGCGTGCCGTCGTTGCCGTAGATGTGGTGGTCGCCGAAGAGCGAGTCCTTCCAGCCGCCGAAGGAGTGGTAGCCGACGGGGACCGGGATCGGCACGTTGACGCCGACCATGCCGGCCTCGACCTCCAGCTGGAAGCGGCGGGCCGCGCCGCCGTCCCGGGTGAAGATGGCGGTGCCGTTGCCGAAGGGGGAGGCGTTGATGAGGGCCAGGCCCTCCTCGTAGGTCTCGGCGCGCAGCACGCACAGGACCGGGCCGAAGATCTCGTCCTGGTACGCCTTCGCGCTGGTCGGCACGCGGTCGAGCAGCGAAAGGCCGATCCAGTGGCCGTCCTCGAAGCCGTCGACGGTGAAGCCGGTGCCGTCGAGCACGACCTCGGCGCCCTCGGCGGCGGCGCCCTCCACGTAGGAGGCGACCTTGTCGCGGTGGACCTTGGTGATCAGCGGGCCCATCTCGCTGGTCGGATCGTTGCCGGGGCCGATCTTGATCTTCTCGGCGCGCTCGCGGATCTTGTCCACCAGCTCGTCGCCGATGGAGCCGACGGCGACGACCGCGGAGATGGCCATGCAGCGCTCGCCCGCGGAGCCGTAGGCGGCGGAGACGGCCGCGTCGGCCGCCGCGTCCAGGTCGGCGTCCGGGAGGACCAGCATGTGGTTCTTGGCGCCGCCCAGGGCCTGCACGCGCTTGCCGTTGGCGGAGGCGGTGGTGTGGATGTGGCGGGCGATGGGGGTGGAGCCGACGAAGGAGACCGCCTTGACGTCGGGGTGCTCCAGGAGCCGGTCCACGGCCACCTTGTCGCCGTGCAGGACGTTGAAGACGCCGTCGGGCAGCCCGGCCTCGGTGAGCAGCTCGGCGATGCGCATGGACGCCGAGGGGTCCTTCTCGCTGGGCTTGAGCACGAAGGTGTTGCCGGTGGCGATGGCCAGCGGGAACATCCACATCGGGACCATCGCCGGGAAGTTGAACGGCGTGATGCCGGCGACCACGCCGAGCGGCTGGCGGATCGAGGCCACGTCGACGCGGCTGGCGACCTGGGTGGACAGCTCGCCCTTGAGCTGGACGTTGATGCCGCAGGCCAGGTCGACGATCTCCAGGCCGCGGGCGACCTCGCCGAGCGCGTCGGAGTGCACCTTGCCGTGCTCGGCGGTGATCAGCGCGGCGATCTCGTCGCGGTGCGCGTCCAGCAGGGCGCGGAAGCGGAACAGGATGGTGGTGCGCTGGGCCAGCGAGGACTGGCCCCAGGTCGCGAACGCCTCCTGGGCGGCGGCGACGGCGGCGTCCACCTCCTCGACGGAGGCGAAGGCGACCTTGGTGGTGACCTCGCCGGTCGCCGGGTCGGTCACCGGTCCGTACGTGCCCGAGGCGCCTTCGGCGGTCTTGCCGCCGATCCAGTGGTTGACGATCTTCGTCATGACCGAGAACTCCTTCACAAGTGGCGGCGACGGGTCGAGACGTGCCGTTCGTGCAGCTCAGGGACCGTGGGGCGGCGACGGGTCGGTCGCGCTCACGGCCTCATGCCCATCCCACCAGCCGGGCGCCGCGCACGCGCCCGACACTGTGTCTGCGGTTTGGGCGTCCGCGTAGACAGGTGAGGGGGTCGGCGCCGGCCGGCCGGGCGGGGCCTCCGGCGGGGGGCCGGACGGGCGGGGAGTCGACGCCCGCGACCCCGCTCCTGCCAGGGCGGAGCGGCCTCCCGCGCGGAGGGGTTCCTCTCCGGTTTCTAGCGGGGCCCGGACCGAGGTGTCAATGCTTTGTCCGGACATTCGGATGAGATGCCCTCCGGTGGCGGACGCCGGCCCGAGAACGGCCGGGCGTCAACGCGCCGCGCCGGTGCACCGGCGTACGCCTTTGCGGCACCTGTGTCACAAAGGCCCCCTTCCCGTCACACATGTCTCGCGTACGCGGGTCTTCCGTCACACGCGGGAACGAACCACCTGCGGGCCCGGCGCCGCGTCGTTCACCCGGCACAGGCTTGGTGATCGCCAGCGCAGCGCCCGGCACCCCCCGGCGGCCGTCCCCGGCCGCGACCGCGGCGCGCGCGGGGAGGTGCGACTCGTGACCGACCGTCGGCTCTGGTCCTACAAGGACATCGCGGCCCACATCCGCGTCCAGCCGGACACCGTCCGCTCCTACCGCAAGCACGGCCTGCTGCCGCCGCCGGACCACGTGGAGAACGGCAAGCCGTACTGGTACGCCGACACGATCAGGGCGTGGGTGGCGTCCCGCCCGCGCAACCGGAACCGCTGACCCGTGCCGCCTCCTCCCGCAGGGCACCGACCAGCGTCTCCGTGTCGGCGTCCGCGCGGCGCCCGATCCTGGCCACGCCCAGGTGCCGGGCCGGCGCCGGCGGGACGAGCGGGACGACCCGCACCGCCGGCTCCTCGGGCGTCAGCGCGATGGACGGGATCAGGGAGACGCCGAGCCCGGCGGCGACCAGCGAGCGCGCGAAGAAGTAGTCGGTCGTGGTGCCCCGCACCTCGGGCGTGAAGCCGACGCGTTCGGCGTGCCGGCGCAGGTAGGACTCGGTCTTCGTGCAGCCGAGCACCCACGGCTCGGCCGCCAGCTCGGCGATGTCCAGCGCCTCCCGGCCGGCCAGCGGATGGGCGCGGGGCAGGACGACGTGCAGCGGGTCGGCCAGCAGCGGGGTCCAGGCCAGGCCGGCGTCCGGGCTGCCGGGCCGGCCGGGCAGCGGGCCGTCGAAGTGGTAGGCGAGCGCGAGGTCGGCGTCGCCCCGGCGGACCAGCGGCAGGGCGGTCTCGGGCTCGCACTCGCGGACGTGCACGACGGTGCCGGGATGGGCGGCGGTGAAGCGGGCCAGGGCGCCGGGCAGCAGGAGCCGGCCGCCGCTGGTGAAGGTGGCCACGGTGAGCCGGCCGCGGCCGGTGCCGAGCCGGTCGACCTGCCGCCGGGCGTGCGCCAGCTCCGCCGCCACCGACTCGGCGGCCCCGACCATGATCAGCCCGGCCTGGGTGAGGGTGACCCCGCGCGTGCTGCGGGCCACCACCGGGGCGCCGAGGCTGCGTTCGAGGGCGGCGACCTGCTGGGACACGGCCGAGGGGGTCAGGCGCAGGGCGGCGGCCGCCCGGTTGAAGCTGCCGTGGTCCGCCACCGCCCGCAGCACCCGGAGCCGCTGCACGTCGATCATCGGTTCTCCCTGACGGTCAACAGTTCTCCTTAACACGCATCCATGAGGCGGGCACTTCTGCTGAAGTCCCGGGGCCTCAAGGATGAGGTCATGCAAAGGATCTGCGTCATCGGCGGCAGCCGGTACTTCGGCGAGTCCCTGGTGCGGCGGCTGCGGGACGCCGGGCACCGGGTCACCGTCCTCAACCGCGGCTCGGCCGCGCCGCCCCCGGGGGTCGGGCACCTCGTCGCCGATCGCGACGACGAGGCGGCCCTCACCGCCGCGCTCGGCTCCCGCGCCTTCGACACGGTCGTCGACCAGGTCTGCTACACCCCG
This sequence comes from Streptomyces sp. NPDC048182, assembly GCF_043202555.1. NCBI lineage: Bacteria > Bacillati > Actinomycetota > Actinomycetes > Kitasatosporales > Streptomycetaceae > Streptomyces > Streptomyces sp. NPDC048182. Next base: position 617,387 of record NZ_JBIDAQ010000001.1, read on the forward strand.
GTGCAGGCCGCGACCGCCGCCCGCGCCTTCACCGGGCGCACCCGGCGCTACGTCATGACGTCCACCATCGAGGTCTACGACCCGGGGAGCGCCCCGCCATCCGCCGCCCTGTCCGAGGCAGCGCCCGGCGCCCTCGTGTCCGAGGAGGCGGTGGACCCGGCCGCCTGGCCGGTGCGCGCCGGCCTGCCCTGGCACGACGCCGGGTACCTGGAGGCCCACTACGCCGAGGGCAAGCGCCAGGCCGAGGCGGTCCTCGCGCGGCACGGCGCCTTCGCCTTCGCCGCCGTACGCGGCGCGCACGTGCTCGGCGGCGGGGCCCGGGACTTCACCGGCCGGCTGGCCCACTACGTCGAGCGGGTGCGGGCCGGCGCGGAGATCGCCGTGCACGCGGCACCGCGGCCCACCGTCTTCGTCCACCACGAGGAGCTGGCCCGGTTGCTGTCCTGGGCGGCGGCCGAGAGCGACGTGGAAGGCCCGCTCAACGCCTGCTCCGACGGGCCGCTCGACGTGCGGGAGCTGGTGGCGGCGGTCGCGGCGGAGGTGGGCCGCGCGCCCCGCTTCCGGGAGGTCGCGCCGGGCGAGCCCGCCTCGCCGTACTCCTTCGACCGCTCCTACCCGATGAGCAACGCCCGCGCGCGGCAGCTGGGCTTCGCCCTCTCCCGTACGTCCGACTGGCTGCCGGGCGCGGTGGCGGAGGCCGTGGCCGCGACGCGCACCGCCGCGAGCTGAGAAGGGGATCCCATGCGTCACCGCACCCTCGCCGGCCGCCCCGTGAGCGCCGTCGGTCTCGGCGCCATGCCGCTGTCCATCGAGCACCGCCCCGACGAGGCGCGGGCGCTCGCCACCGTCCACGCCGCACTGGACGCCGGGGTCACGCTCATCGACACCGCCGACAGCTACCACTGGCACGCGGACGAGCGGGGCCACAACGAGCTGCTCGTCGCCCGCGCCCTGGCCCGGTACAGCGGCGACACCTCGCACGTCCTGGTCGCCACCAAGGGCGGCCGCGGCCGGCCCGGCGACGGCAGCTGGACCGTCACCGGCACCCCGGAGCACCTCAAGCGGGCGGCCGAAGCCTCCGTGAAGCGGCTGGGTGTGAGCGCGCTCGGCCTCTACCAGCTGCACAAACCGGACCCGGAGGTGCCGTGGGCGGAGTCCGTCGGGACGCTGCGGGAGCTGCTCGACGCGGGCACGATCCGGGCCGCCGGCCTCTCCAACGTCACCACCGGCCAGATCCGCGAGGCCCGCGCGATCCTCGGGGCCGGCCTGGTCTCCGTGCAGAACCGGTACTCCCCCGCGGTCCGCGACAGCGAGCCCGAGCTGCGGCTCTGCGCGGAGCTGGGCCTGGCCTTCCTGCCGTGGAGCCCGCTCGGCGGCATCTCCCGCAGCGCGCTGGACGGCCCCTCGGGCCCCTCCTCCGCGGGCACCCCCTTCCACCGGGTCGCCGCCGAGCGCGGCGTGAGCCCGCAGCGGGTCGCGCTGGCCTGGCTGCTGGCCCGCTCCCCCGTGGTGGTCCCGGTGCCGGGCGCGAGCCGGCCGGCGTCGATCCGGGACTCGGCGGGGGCGGCGGAGCTGGAATTGAGCGAGGAGGAGCTGACGCGGCTGGCACAGTGGGCGCCATGAACACCGTGGGCCCCATAGGCACCGACCCGTCCCCCGGCTTCTCGGCCAAGCCCGTCCTGCGCGGCGACCGCACCGTCCTGCGCCCCTTCACCGAGGCCGACGCGGGGTCCATGTGGGAGATCGTCAACGACCCCGAGGTGCTCCGCTTCACCTTCGAACCCGACGGGGACCTGACCCCGGAGCGCCTGCGCACCTGGTACGGCTCGCGCGCCACCCGGCCCGACCGGCTCGACCTCGCCGTCACCGACCCGGAGAGCGGCGAGGTGCTCGGCGAGGTGGTGCTCCACGACTGGGACCCGCACCGGCGCTCCTGCACCTTCCGCACCCTGATCGGCCCGCGCGGCCGGGGCCGGGGCGTCGGCACCGAGGCGACCCGGCTGATCGTCGGGTACGCCTTCGAGCACCTCGGGCTGCACCGGGTCGAGCTGGAGGCGTACGGGAACAACGCCCGGGCGCTGCGGGTCTACGAGAAGGTCGGCTTCGTCGTCGAGGGCGTGCGGCGCGAGGCGGCGTGGCGGGACGGGGCGTGGGTGGACGAGGTGCTGATGGCCGTCCTGGACCGGGAGTGGGCCCCGCTGCCGGCCCCTCTTCGGATAGATACCCCCTAGGGGTACAGTGGGACGTGTGGTCCGGCAGCGGATCACGGGTACCCGATCCCGCGTTCCCCGAAGGAGTAACGACATGAGCGCCCAGTCCGACACCCAGGGTCCCGTCACCACCGTCTACAAGGTGACCGGGATGACCTGCGCGCACTGCGAGGGAGCCGTCTCCGAGGAGATCTCCGAGATCGCCGGCGTCGGCTCGGTGGCGGCGGTGGCCGCCAGCGGCGAGGTCACCGTGGTCTCCGAGACCCCGCTGGACGAGGAGGCCGTACGCGCCGCCGTGGACGAGGCGGGGTACGAGCTGGTCGGCACGGTCTGAGCGAGCCGACCATGACCACGTCCACCTCCGCCGCCGATGAGCAGCAGGCCCAGGTCGAGCTGCTCATCGGCGGGATGACCTGCGCGTCGTGCGCGGCCCGCGTCGAGAAGAAGCTCAACCGCATGGACAGCGTGCGCGCCACGGTCAACTTCGCCACGGAGAAGGCCCGGGTCAGCTACCCCGAGGGCACGGAGGTCGCCGACCTCATCGCCACGGTGGAGCGGACCGGGTACACCGCCGAGGAGCCCGCGCCGCGCGAGGAGGAGGCCCCGGAGGTCGCCGAAGACCCCGAGGCGGCCGCCCTGCGCACGCGCCTCGTCGTCTCCGCGCTGCTCGCCGTGCCCGTCGTCCTCATGGCGATGGTGCCGGCGCTCCAGTTCGACAACTGGCAGTGGCTGTCGCTGACCCTGGCCGCGCCGGTGGTGGTGTGGGGCGGGCTGCCCTTCCACCGGGCCGCCTGGGCCAACGCCCGGCACGGCGCGGCCAGCATGGACACGCTGGTCTCGGTGGGCACGCTCGCGGCGTTCGGCTGGTCGCTGTGGGCGCTGTTCTTCGGGGACGCCGGGATGCCCGGCATGCGGCACGGCTTCGACCTCACCGTCTCCCGCGGCGAGGGCGCCTCCCAGATCTACCTGGAGGCCGCGGCCGGCGTCACCGCCTTCCTGCTCCTGGGCCGCTGGCTGGAGGCGCACGCCAAGCGCCGCGCCGGGTCCGCGCTGCGGGCGCTGATGGACCTGGGCGCCAAGGACGTGGCGGTGCTGCGGGACGGGCGGGAGGAGCGGGTGCCGGTGGACCGGCTGGCCGTCGGGGACCGGTTCGTGGTGCGGCCCGGCGAGAAGGTCGCCACCGACGGCACGGTCGTCGAGGGCCGCTCGGCGGTCGACGCCTCCCTGCTGACCGGCGAGTCGGTGCCGGAGGACGTGGGCCCGGGCGACGCGGTCACCGGGGCCACGGTCAACGCCGGGGGCCGCCTCGTGGTCGAGGCGACCCGGGTCGGCGCGGACACCCGGCTGGCGCGGATGGCGCAGCTGGTGGAGGACGCGCAGAGCGGCAAGGCGCAGGTGCAGCGCCTGGCCGACCGGGTCTCGGCGGTCTTCGTGCCGGTGGTGCTGCTGATCGCGGTGGCCACCTTCGGCGGCTGGCTCGGCGCCACCGGCGACACGGTCGCGGCGTTCACCGCCGCCGTCGCCGTACTGATCATCGCCTGCCCGTGCGCCCTGGGCCTGGCCACGCCGACCGCGCTGCTCGTCGGCACCGGGCGGGGCGCGCAGCTGGGCATCCTGATCAAGGGCCCGGAGGTGCTGGAGTCCACCCGGCGGGTCGACACGGTCGTCCTGGACAAGACCGGCACGGTCACCACCGGGCACATGACCCTGCACGAGACGCACGCGGCCGAGGGCACCGACGAGGCGGAGCTGCTGCGCCTCGCGGGCGCCGTCGAGCACGCCTCGGAGCACCCGGTGGCCCGCGCGATCGCGGCGGGCGCCGAGGAGCGGGTGGGCGCGCTGCCCGGCGTCGAGGAGTTCGAGAACGTCCCCGGGCGGGGCGTACGCGCGCGCGTGGCCGGCCGTGCGGTGGCCGTGGGCCGCTTCTACGACGACCTGCCGCCCGCCCTGGCCCGCGCCCGCGACGAGGCCGAGCGGGACGGCCGTACGGCCGTGGTGGCCGGCTGGGACGGGGAGCCGCGCGGGGTCCTCGCGGTGGCGGACGCCGTGAAGGAGACCAGCGCGGAGGCGGTGGCCGGATTGCGGCGCCTCGGGCTCACGCCGGTGCTGCTGACCGGCGACAACCGGCGGGTCGCGGAGTCCGTCGCGCGAGCCGTCGGCATCGACGAGGTGATCGCCGAGGTGCTGCCGGAGGAGAAGGTCGCGGTGGTCGAGCGGCTGCGCGGCCAGGGCCGTACGGTCGCGATGGTCGGGGACGGGGTCAACGACGCCGCCGCGCTGGCCACCGCCGACCTGGGCCTGGCGATGGGCACGGGCACGGACGCGGCGATCGAGGCGGGCGACCTGACGCTGGTGCGCGGGGACCTGCGGGTGGCCGGGGACGCGATCCGGCTCTCCCGGCGCACCCTCGGCACGATCAAGGGCAACCTGGTGTGGGCCTTCGGCTACAACGTGGCCGCGCTGCCGCTGGCTGCCGCGGGGCTGCTCAACCCGATGATCGCGGGGGCGGCGATGGCCTTCTCGTCGGTCTTCGTGGTGACCAACAGCCTCAGGCTGCGTGCGTTCCGGTGAGCCGACAGCCGAGATGGACGGCATAAGCTCTTCACAAGGCTCACGCATGTTCCTTACGCTGGGTCCTGTTCACCGCAAGGGGATCCGCGTCCAGGAGAGACGCAGATCACAGTGCGGCGAACCCAACCATCGAAGGGGTTCGAAGGTCTAAGTTGGCGATGTCAGGAAGCGTCTATGGGGGGCGCCGAATGACATCTGGGGATGTCTTGGGGGACGTACCCAGAGCTGCGTTGCCGGGACACGTGCACCGGGAAGCTTTGAGCGGCCCTCCCGGATGTGCGCTGTCCCGGCAGACCGCAACCGCGACACCCTCGATGGACAGGCACGACAACGCACGACAACCGCATACGAGATGTACAGCGAATTCAGGCGCTGTCCTCACATACGCCCGGCCGGATCCCGTGGGGGGAATCCGCACCGGGACATGGGAAGGCGCCCTGGTCGTCGGCCCGTGGGGGGACTGACGCACCGGGGCGCCTTCCGCCGTTCCCTCTCCGTACGAGACAGGGGCCCCGCACCCGACCGGTGAGGTCGGACACGGGGCCCCTGACACGTACCGCCTAGCGCTCCTCGACCGGCACGAAGTCGCGCTCGACGACGCCCGTGTAGATCTGGCGCGGGCGGCCGATGCGGGACCCCGGCTCCTTGATCATCTCGTGCCACTGGGCGATCCAGCCCGGCAGGCGGCCCAGGGCGAAGAGGACCGTGAACATCTCGGTCGGGAAGCCCATGGCCCGGTAGATCAGGCCGGTGTAGAAGTCGACGTTCGGGTACAGCTTGCGCTCGGTGAAGTAGTCGTCCGAGAGCGCGTGCTCCTCCAGCTTGAGGGCGATGTCCAGCAGCTCGTCGGACTTGCCGAGCGCGGAGAGCACGTCGTGCGCGGCGGCCTTGATGATCTTGGCGCGCGGGTCGAAGTTCTTGTAGACCCGGTGGCCGAAGCCCATCAGGCGGACGCCGTCCTCCTTGTTCTTCACCTTGCGGATGAAGGTGTCGACGTCGCCGCCGGAGTCGCGGATGCCCTCCAGCATCTCCAGGACCGACTGGTTGGCGCCGCCGTGCAGCGGGCCCCACAGCGCGTTGATGCCGGCGGAGATCGAGGCGAACATGTTGGCCTGCGACGAGCCGACCAGGCGGACCGTGGAGGTCGAGCAGTTCTGCTCGTGGTCCGCGTGCAGGATCAGCAGCTTGTCCAGGGCCGCGACGACCGTCGGGTCCGGCTCGTACTCCTGGGCGGGGACCGAGAAGGTCATGCGCAGGAAGTTCTCGACGTAGCCGAGGTCGTTGCGCGGGTAGACGAACGGGTGGCCGATCGACTTCTTGTACGCGTACGCCGCGATCGTCGGAAGCTTGGCGAGCAGGCGGATCGTGGAGAGGTTGCGCTGCTTCTCGTCGAAGGGGTTGTGGCTGTCCTGGTAGAAGGTGGACAGCGCCGAGACGACCGAGGACAGCATGGCCATCGGGTGCGCGTCGCGCGGGAAGCCCCGGTAGAAGTTCTTGACGTCCTCGTGCAGCAGGGTGTGCTGCGTGATCTCGTCCTTGAACGAGGTGAGCTGGTCGACGGTCGGCAGCTCGCCGTTGATCAGCAGGTAGGCGACCTCCACGAAGGAGGAGCGCTCGGCCAGCTGCTCGATCGGGTAGCCGCGGTACCGGAGGATGCCGGCCTCGCCGTCGAGATACGTGATGGCGGATTTATAGGCGGCGGTGTTGCCGTAGCCGCTGTCCAACGTCACCAGGCCGGTCTGGGCGCGGAGCTTCCCGATGTCGAAGCCCTTGTCGCCGACGGTGCTGTCGATCACCGGGTAGGTGTACTCGTCATCGCCGTACCGCAGTACTACAGAGTTGTCGCTCACGTCTTCCCTCACCGACGTAGTGCCTCATCTTCGAGGTGCCCTGACTGTCTCTACCATCCCCCACTTGGCTCAGGAGAGTGCACTCGGGGTCGACCATCGGGCCTATCGGCGGCACTGAGTGCCGCCAACTTGCCCATCCTGCCCCCTCAGCCCCGGTTGCGGAAGTGGACTGTGACCTTTACGACTCGTTTGATCGATCATTTGGCCGATAGCCGAGAGCCGGGAGCTGAGAGCCGGAAGTCGAGCGCCGTGTGGCGCCGCCCCGCCGACACCGTACGGACCGCCTGCCCGATCGCCTTGCGCGACCCGACGAGCACGACGAGCCGCTTCGCCCGCGTGACCGCCGTGTAGAGCAGGTTGCGCTGGAGCATCATCCAGGCGCCGGTCGTCACAGGGATCACCACGGCCGGGTACTCACTGCCCTGGCTGCGGTGGATGGTCACGGCGTACGCGTGGGCCAGTTCGTCCAGTTCGTCGAATTCGTACGGAACCTCCTCGTCCTCGTCCGTCAGCACGGTGAGGCGCTGGTCCACCGGATCGAGTGAGGTGACAACGCCGACGGTGCCGTTGAAGACGCCGTTCTCGCCCTTCTCGTAGTTGTTCCGGATCTGGGTGACCTTGTCGCCGACGCGGAAGACGCGACCGCCGAAACGCTTCTCGGGGACGTCGGGGCGGCCCGGGGTGACGGCCTGCTGGAGCAGCCCGTTGAGCGTGCCGGCCCCGGCGGGCCCCCGGTGCATCGGTGCCAGCACCTGCACGTCCCGGCGCGGGTCGAGCCCGAACCTGGCCGGAATCCGCCGCGCGGCGACGTCCACCGTCAGCCGCCCGGCCTCCTCCGTGTCGTCCTCGACGAAGAGGAAGAAGTCCTTCATGCCGTCGGTGACGGGGTGCTGCCCGTGGTTGATGCGGTGGGCGTTGGTGACGACGCCGGACTGCTGGGCCTGGCGGAACACGCGGGTGAGCCGGACGGCGGGGACGGGGCTCCCGGGCGCGAGCAGGTCCCGGAGCACCTCCCCCGCCCCCACGCTGGGGAGCTGGTCGACGTCGCCGACGAAGAGGAGGTGAGCGCCGGGGGGCACGGCTTTGACCAGCTTGTTGGCGAGGAGCAGGTCCAGCATCGACGCCTCGTCCACGACGACGAGGTCGGCGTCGAGGGGGTGGTCGCGGTCGTACGCCGCGTCCCCGCCCGGCTTCAGTTCGAGCAGCCGGTGGACGGTGGACGCCTCGGCGCCGGTCAGCTCGGCGAGGCGCTTCGCGGCGCGGCCGGTGGGGGCGGCGAGGACGACCTTGGCGCGCCGGGCCCGGGCCAGCTCCACGACGGAGCGGACGGTGAAGGACTTGCCGCAGCCCGGCCCGCCGGTCAGCACGGCGACCTTCTCGGTCAGCGCGAGCTTCACGGCGGCCTCCTGCTCGGGTGCCAGATCTACGCCGGTGCGCGTCCTGAGCCAGCCGAGGGCCTTGTCCCAGTCGACGCCCCGGAAGCCCGGCATGCGGTCCTCGCCGGTGCGCAGGAGGCGGTGGAGCTGGGCGGAGAGGGCCAGTTCGGCGCGGTGGAAGGGGACCAGGTAGACGGCGGTGACGGGGTCGCCGCCTCCGTCGGGGGCGGGTATCCGCTCCCGTACGACGCCGGGGTCCTCGCCCTCCGCGGGTTCGGCCGCCAGCTCGCCGAGGCACTCGATGACGAGGCCGGTGTCGACCTGGAGCAGCTTGACCGCGTCGGCGATGAGCTGTTCCTCGGGGAGGTAGCAGTGGCCCTGGTCGGTGGCCTGGGAGAGGGCGTACTGGAGGCCCGCCTTCACCCGTTCGGGGCTGTCGTGCGGGATGCCGACGGACTGGGCGATGCGGTCGGCGGTGAGGAAGCCGATGCCCCAGACGTCGGCGGCGAGGCGGTAGGGCAGGTTCTTGACGACGGAGATCGAGCTGTCCCCGTACTTCTTGTAGATCCGCACGGCGATGGAGGTGGACACCTCGACGGTCTGGAGGAAGAGCATCACCTCCTTGATCGCCTTCTGCTCCTCCCAGGCGTCGGCGATCTTCTTGGTCCGCTTCGGCCCGAGCCCCGGCACCTCGATGAGCCGCTTGGGCTCCTCCTCGATGACGCTGAGGGTGTCGACGCCGAAGTGCTGGGTGATCCGGTCGGCGAAGACCGGCCCGATGCCCTTGACCAGCCCTGAACCGAGGTAGCGCCGGATGCCCTGGACGGTGGCGGGGAGGACGGTCGTGTAGTTCTCGACGTGGAACTGCTTGCCGTACTGGGGGTGCGACCCCCACCGCCCCTCCATCCGCAACGACTCCCCCACCTGCGCGCCGAGCAGCGCACCGACGACGGTGAGCAGGTCGCCGGCGCCGCGTCCGGTGTCGACGCGGGCGACGGTGTAGCCGTTCTCCTCGTTGGCGTAGGTGACGCGCTCCAGGACGCCTTCGAGGGTGGCGAGGCGGGGAGGGGGCGGCGGGTGGGTCATGGGGGGACGGTATCGGTGGGGGGTGACAGGGGTCGGCCGGCGGGGGCGTCGGTCAGCGCACCGGCGCGGACCAGTGCGGGTCGCGGCCGGTGAACGCGAGGAGCTTGTCGGCGCGGCTCGCGTCGGCGGGGACCTCGATCACGGGCGCGAACTTGCCGAAGGACCGGCGGACGAACTCGACCATCCGCGAGGCCGGGATCTCCAGCCGCTCGGCCAGGTCCTCGGTCAGCGGGAGGTCCTGGCCGGTCGCCGCGGCGATGTCCCAGGCGTGGACGGCCGCGTCGAGGGCGGCGACCATGGCACCGGCCTCCGCGGGCATCGGCCCCATCGGGGTCGGCACGTTCTCCGCCTCGCGCTCCGACTCCCACGCCTTCAGCGCGGCGTCCAGGGTCGCCTTCAGCCGCGTCGCCGCGTCCCGGCCGCCGTCGGCCAGGACGTCCGCAGGCTCGAACGGGTCGCCCTCGGGCGGCTCCTCGGTGATCTGCATGGTCAGTGCCTGCTGGTCGAGGCGGGCGTGGTGGAAGACCTGCCGGACCGTCCACTCGCTGCACGGCGTCGCGGCCCCCCACTTCTCCTCGGGCACCCCGCGCACCGCGGCCAGCAGGTGCTCCTGTGCGTCTGCCAGCAGCTTGAACCCGTCAACGGACATGCGTCGCCTCCCCCTTCGACCCTCTGGCCCTCTGGCTCTCGCCCTCTGGCCTTTTGCCGCACCCTACGCCTGGCGTCAGCCGGCGGCGGTGAGAAGGGAGTCGGCCAGGGACGTGCGGGCGTACAGGACGGTGCGGCCGGTGCGGTGGGCGGTGACGAGGCCCGCCGCGCGCAGCGCCGTGAGGCTCTGGGAGACGCCGGCCATGGACAGGCCCGTGCGGGCGGCCAGTTCGGTGGTGTTCGCCGGGGAGTCCAGCTCGGTGAGCAGGAGGGTGCGGGAGCGGCCGAGGACGGCGGCGACCGCGGCGGTGCGGGTGGTCGGGCGGGGTTCCCAGAGGGTGCCGACGCCTCGGGCCCGGTAGGAGAGCTGCGGGGGGTCGGGCGGGGAGACGCGGGTGGAGAGGCCCGGGCCCTTGAAGGCGGAGGGGATCAGCAGGAGGCCGGGGCCCGCGGTCTCGCGGGTCAGGGCGCGTCTGCGGGCGAGGCGCAGGGCGTCCCTGTCCCAGCTGACCCCGGGGTGCAGGTCGTTGAGGACGCGGCCGGCGCCCTGTTCGGCGGCCTGCCGGGCCCGGTGGAAGACGTCCGCGTCCAGCACGGCGCGTACGCGGGCCCAGTACGGGGCGAGCGCCAGCTCCCAGTAAATCTCGATCTCCTGCGCGAGGCGCGGGAGGCGGGCCCCCGGGTCGGCGTACAGGGAGCGCGTACGGGGTCCCAGCCGGCCGAGGTGGCTCCGCAGGCGGTCCAGGTCCAGGCGGACGCGGTCGGGCGGGGTGGCCGTGATGGCGGCCAGCTCCTCCGGGAGGGTGGGGGCCGGGCCGGTGGGGGCGGGGTTGAGGAAGTCGGGGACGTAGGACGCGGTGGAGATCAGCTGGGCGAGCAGGCCCCGGTCGAGGCCCGAGGCCGCGAGGCGTGGCCGCACCTGCTCGAGCCAGCGCCGGTGCAGGGGGTCGTCGGCGCCGGAGCGGAGCAGCCGGAAGCCGGCGCCGACCTCCCACATCGGGGAGACGGCGAAGCGCGTCTGGGCGAGATCGCTCGCCGAGAAGGCCAGCTCCGTGCCGCCCACCTCCCGGAGGATTCGCGTATACGTGAATCGATGGCGGCCACTCTAACGGGCCCGGATGCTTCCGCCATGACCTCGACCTCACACCCCCCCAGCCCCTTCGCCGGGGCGTCCGGCACCTGGCAGCTCGGCGGCGACCGCACCGTCAACCGGATCGGCTTCGGCGCGATGCGGCTGCCCCAGACCGGCGAGGCGCTCGTCCCCGACGCCGTCCCCCGCGACCGCGACCAGGCGATCCGGGTGCTGCGCCGGGCGGTGGAGCTCGGCGTCAACCACATCGACACCGCCGCCTTCTACTTCTCCCCGCTGCGCTCCGCCAACGAGCTGATCAACCGGGCCTTGGCGCCCTACCCGGACGACCTGGTGATCGCCACGAAGGTCGGGCAGCCCCGTGACCCGTCCGGCGCGTGGCTCCCCCACGCCGGGCCCGGCCAGCTGCGCGGACTGGTCGAGGAGAACCTGCGCCAGCTCGGCCGCGACCACTTGGACGTCGTCAACCTGCGGATCGTCGGGACCGACTCCGTCGCCGAGCGCTTCGGCGTCCTCGCCGAGCTGCGCCGGGCCGGACTGATCCGGCACCTGGGCCTGTCCAACGTCACCCCCGCCCACCTCGCCGAGGCCCGGGCCATCGCGCCGGTGGTGTGCGTGCAGAACATGTACGGGCTCGGGGTGCGACCCGACCAGGACGCGTTCGTCGACGCCTGCGGCGAGCAGGGCGTGGCGTTCGTGCCGTTCTACGCGATCGCCGCGGCGGGGCGGGAGGCCGGCCTGGCGAGCGGTGCCCTCGACCACCCGGCCGTCACGGCCGTGGCCCGGGCCCACGGGGCCACCCCCGCACAGGTCCGCATCGCCTGGACCCTCCACCGAGGCCGACACGTCCTCGCCATCCCCGGCACCGGCGACCCCGCCCACCTGACGGCGAACATCGCCGCGGGCGCCCTGCGACTGACCGAGGCGGACCTCGCCCGCCTGGACGCGGTGCACCGCCGGGAGGGCTGAGGCTGCCGATTCTCAGTACGCTCGGGGCCATGGACTACGCGAGGATGCGCGCCATCGCCGAAGAGCTCGGGAGCTATGCCGAGGGGCTCGAAGGAGCCTGGCGCGTCGAGATCGGCCCGTCCGGTCCCATACTGGCGATGATGTCTCCCTCGAAGCGGCACGAGGGAGCGGTCTGGCGGATCAGCCGACAGCTGAACGCCCAGCTTCCCACGACCCACCCCGGCTGCATCTGTGCCACCGGCCCCGAAATCGAGCATCCGGCGATCGGACGCATGCGCCGCCCCGACGCAGTGGTCATCCCCGAAGCAGTACTCGACGAGGAGGGCCTCGCGGTCGACTCCACGGAGGTCTTGGCCGCTGTGGAGATCGTCTCGCCCTCGAACCCGGGCAACGACTACGCGGAGAAGCTGGCCGACTATCCGGCGATGGGCATCCCCCACTACCTGATCGTCGACCCCCGCACCGGCACGATCGAGGTGCACTCCGAGCCGTGCGGGGGGCGGTACGCCCGGAAGGAGCCGTACATCTTCGGGGACTCGGTGCCATTCGGGCCGTGGCGGGTGGAGACGGCGGAGTTCCGGCGGTACGGGCGGGACGGTTGAGGGTGCTTCGGCCGGCTCCGGTCGGGTAGCGTGCGGGTCATGTCGAATCCTGAGTCGGACGAAGTGGGGGCTTTCGGTCACGCCGTCAGCCCCCTGAATCACTTGAATCACTGAGCCCACTCTCGGGGTTGGCCGCGGTGGCGAGACGACCTTCTCGTTCTCTCCTCACCTCGGAGTCACTCGATGCCTCTTCCGTTGTATCTGCTCGCCGTGGCGGTGTTCGCCATGGGCACCTCGGAGTTCATGCTCGCCGGTCTCCTGCCGGACATCGCCTCGGATCTCGACGTCACCGTCGGGACGGCGGGCGTGCTGACCTCGGCCTTCGCGATCGGCATGATCGTCGGCGCCCCCGTGGTCGCCGCGCTCGCCCGCAACTGGCCCAGGCGCTCCTGCCTCCTCGGGTTCGTCCTCGCTTTCGCCGCAGCTCACGTCGTGGGCGCCCTGACCGCGAGCTTCCCCGTCATGTTCGCTTCCCGCGTCGTCGCCGCTCTCGCGAACGCGGGGTTCCTCGCCGTCGCTCTGACGGCGGCCACCGCCCTGGTCTCCCCCGACCGGAAGGGCCGCGCACTGGCCGTGCTGCTGTCGGGCACCACGGTCGCCATGGTCTCCGGTGTCCCCGGTGGGTCGGTCCTCGGCACGCTGCTCGGCTGGCGGGCCGCGTTCTGGGCCGTTGCCGCGCTCTGTCTGCCCGCAACGCTCGGCGTCCTGCGGGCTGTTCCGGCAGGGCGTGGGGCGGACGGGGCGACTGACCGGCCGGAGATGCGAGCGGAACTCGCGCGGCTGACGAGGCCACCGCTGATCCTGGTGATGCTGCTCGGCGCGCTGGTGAACGCGGCGACGTTCGGAAGCCTCACCTTTCTCGCCCCCGTGGTGACCGACACCGCCGGGCTGGGAAAGCTGCGGATCTCCGTCGCTCTGGTGCTCTTCGGCACGGGTTCCTTCGTGGGCGTCACGGTCGCCGGCCGCCTGTCCGACCGGCGTCCCGGCCTCGTCGTCGCCGTCGGCGGTCCGCTGCTCGTCGCCGGCTGGCCGGCCCTGGCCGTGCTGGCCGACGAGCCGGTCGCCCTGTTCGTCCTCGTGTTCGTGCAGGGCGCGCTGTCGTTCGCACTGGGCGGCACGCTGATCACGCGGGTCCTCTACGAGGCCGCGGGAGCGCCCACCATGGCCGGCTCGTACGCGACCGTGGCCCTCAACGTCGGCGCCGCCGTCGGCCCTGTCATCGCCGCGACCTCGCTCGGCACCGAAGCGGGGGGTCGCGGGCCGCTCTGGGCCAGTGGATCTCTCGTGGCGGTCGCGCTGCTCACCGCGTTCGCCTTCCGTCCCGACGCCGTTGCCGGCAGCCGGTAGGGGAGACGGTCGGCGTGAGTCCATTGCCCGGTCAGTGAAGCCGGCACTCCCAGGGCTCGAGGTCCGGCTCGCCCGGGGGCAGCTCTCCGGTGCAGTAGCGGTGGAGCCAGGTGGCGGCCCTGCGCTCGGCGTAATTCTCGTTGAGCGGTTCCCCGTGGTCGTCCAGTTCGAGGACGTTGGCGAAAATCGCGACGCAGGTCTCCAGCTGGGAGGGCGACTCCCGCAGCTCCTCCCAGTAGTCGATCCCCCGGAGCGTCGGGTGGCCCACCGAACCCCGGGCGGGCCACCCGGCGAAACGGCGAAGGGCCCCCGACGCACCGGGGCTGAGACCGGAGGACATGGTCGGGTTACTCGGGCCGGCCGCCGTACGGCACGGTGATCAGTTCCATGGCGTGGCCCGCCGGGTCCACGAAGTACACGCCTCGGCCGCCGTCGTTGTGGTTGATGGTGCCGGGGTGCTTCTGGTGGGGGTCGGCGTAGTGCTCGATGCCGCGCTGCCTGATCTGCGCGTACGCCGCGTCGAACTCCTCCTCGGAGACCAGGAAGGCGTAGTGCTGCAGGGTGATGCGGTCCGCGGGGATGGTGGCGAAGTCCAGCGTGACGCCGTTGCTCAGGGCGACCGCGATGAACGGGCCCCACTCGCTGGTGATCTCCAGCCCCAGTAGGCCGGTGAAGAACTCCGCGGACTCCCGGTTGTCCTTGGCGTGGACGATCGTGTGGTTCAACTCGACTGACATGGAATGCCTCCGAAGGCATGCCCCGACACCTCCATGCCTCACCCAGCCGGTGACCGACACGCGATGTCGCCCTCGATCTTAGTCACGCCTTCGAAGATGCGCGCGGCCCTTTCAGGGCGCCCGTGGACGGAGCTGACCATCGCCGGCGGCGGTGGCAGATCAGACAGTCGACGGCGAGCGTGAACGCGCCGAGCAGGTTGGCCGCTCGGCGACGCCGGCCCCTTCGCCCCTGCCTCACTCCGCCGAACCAGCGCAGGGCATCGAGCCATGCTTCACCCGAGCGCCCAGCGGCCCCACGTCGCCCACGCCCTCGGGCACCGCAGTCACCTGGGGATGCCGAGGTCCTTGAGGTACGTGAGGCGGGCGTTTATGGCAGCGGAGAAGTGACGCCAGTCGAGGCTCTCGACCAGTTCGATCGGCTTCGGGTTCTCAACCGAGGACGTGACGTAGCACACGGCATCGTAGAGCTGTTCACCCATGAGCCTCTCGCAGAAGATCCCGAAACGGTCCTGATACGAGGTGTTGTGCCAGATCCCATCCGAAGGGAGAGCGCCCTTGGCCGTCTTCACCGGCCTCCGGGATCCTGCACCGTCCTGCATGATGAAGAAGTAGCCCAGCCAGGGCTTCTCCTTCGGGTACAGCTCAGCGAGGGCTGCTCGGCGTAGGTCCACGGCGCTGCCCAGCGCCTCCTCAACCCTGTTGTTGTAGTTGTTGCCGTACGACGGCCCGCCGAGTGCCTTCAGCTCGAACGCCGCCACCAGGACGTTCTCGTGGACGACCACGAGGTCCCACTGCTTCTGGGGCCGGTAGTAGCCCGGCAGTTCAAGTCCCTGCGACTTGGTGACGCGGATACTCTCTGGCGGGTAGCCGGCATCGAGAAAGAACTTCGACAACAGGACGGCAATGGCGTCGAAGTGCTTGCCGCCTCGTACCGAACCCGCCGTGCCCGCCCCGACAGCGGCCTTGATCGTCGACTGCTCCCTCTGCAGCTCCTTGGCACCCCAGTACGCCGCGATGGCGTCCTCGAAGTCCTGGCGGGTGACCGTCAAGATCAGTTCCTCCTAGTCAGGCAACCCGGCGAGCCCGTAGACACGCAAAGCAGCCTCGGTGGCGGCCTCCACGTCCCGCTTGTCGAAGGCTGCGGCGAGAGCGACCCGGTCGCTCTCGCTGATCGTCGCCGGATCTGGAACGCGGATCTTCCGAAGGTACTGCGCCTGGAAGCGGAGGGTGCCCCCTCGCATCTTGACCGCGTACGCCTCCACGAATGCTTCCGCGACCTTCGACAGCAGCAGGCCACCGAGTACGCGCATGTTCCAGACGTCCGAGACGATGAAGTACAGGTTGTGGTGAGGGTACAGGCCACCTTCGTCGAGGACCGGATGGATCCTCAGCTTCATGTCCGGAAACAGCAGCTTCCGGCGACTGGTGAGCTGGTGGTCGACCTTGTCGATGGTCTTGTACCAGCGCTGCGGCTGCTTGACCGCCACGTAGCGCTTACGCAGTGCCTCACCGTGCCTCTCGAAGTGGGAGGCGAGACGCGGATACGCATCGAGGTCGACCAGGTCGCCGCTGGGTGTCCAGGGGTTGACCAGGTACGTACCGTCCCAGGCGATCGTGCCACTGGTGGTGTCACGGACCATGGCCATGGGGAGCAGCCGGTCCTCCTCGACCTGGTCCTTGTCCTGGGTGAGAAAGATCTTGTCCGCACCGGTGGCGATGCCGATACCGACTCTGGTTCCCGTCTCGGTGTCTTCGAGGAGCCGGAACCGCTCGGTGAGATCCTCGAGGACCGCGAGCCTCGCCGGCGAGGCGGCCGGCCACGAATCCTCCTCCGGGAACCAGTGAGGCATGCGCGCGGCCTCGCAGGAGGCGGTGGCGAGCGTCGGCGGCTCGCCCTGCTGGTACCAGTCGGTGAAATTCCGCGCCTGCCGCGCTTCGAAGGCTCGGTTCGCGTTCGCAGCGACCGCTGCGCCCTGGGCCTTGTTGGAGATGAGGGTGATCGCCGGATAGGCCGAGACCTGATCATCGAAGGCGTCGACGTCGTGCATCACAAGGGCCAGGTCCATGCTGAAGTGCTTGGTCACCAATTCCCTCAGCCGCCGGCCGTACTGGTTCCGCATCCAGCGGTCGGCGCAGATGAATCCCAGCTGACCGCCTCGGTTGAGGCTGCGCAGGGCCTTCTCATAGAAGCCGATGTAGATGTCGGCTCGGCCACCCATCGTGGAGCAGGAACGGCGGTAAGCGGCCATCCGGTCATCGGGGACTTCTTCAAGCCGGATGTACGGCGGGTTGCCAACGACGTAGTCGGCGCGGTGCTCGGCGTCCGGCTGCAGAAGGTAGTCACCCTGCCTCACCCACGCTCTGGCAACCCTTGCAGAATCCCTCTGGTCCCAGCCCGCTTCTCGCAGCGTTGCTGTGACCAGCGTCCGGCTCTGCTCCACGTTCCGGTCCAGCAGGTCGAAGGCCCGGACGGCGTCGATCGCGTCGGCGATAGGACGCCGGTGCGCATGGCATGCCGCGCTCATTCGGGATGCGATCACGGCCAGGAAGGCGCCACCGCCGCAGGCCGGCTCCACGAGTCTCAGATCACAGAGGTCCTTCTCCGCCGTGTACCCGAGAAGGTCCAGGATGAGCTCGACCACCCAGGCACGCGTGAACACCTCACCGTGTTCCACGGCCTCCTGCAGAGACTGGGGAATGGAGAGATCGTCGGTGCTGAATAGCGCGAAAGTTGCCACGCGAGGACATTACCGCTGGACGTTCCTAAGCCCGACTTCCATCCACAGAGCGTAGTCAGTCAATAACAGGATCGCGGAGGCGTTCAGTCGATGGGCGTACAGCACGGGACGAGCGAGCACCTTCTGCATGCAGACGATCTTTGCGCCCATTCTGACCGCCCTGAGGGGTCCACGTGACGCCGCAGAGCACGGACGCGTGACCGAGAACCGCCGTCGCGATCGTCGTTCACTAGGGAGTGTCTTTCCGATCATCCGATCGTTGGTCTGGTCGTGAGGGATGGGGAGATATCTGACGTCGCGTGGACGGTGATCGAGCCGTTGTT